>NZ_JBNHGA010000002.1:0-926601 GCF_059090765.1 Arthrobacter sp. Cza30
CCGCCGCCATGGTCGACGTCACCGGTGCCGCAACCTGGGCCGCCAACAGGGCCGGACACCGTGCCGGCCGGGCTGCCGAGGGCAGCCCGGCCGGCCGTAGCGTTCCGGTTACTTTTCCGGCTGGGATTGGTGGGCAGGATTGCCGTGGAACGGCGGCACGACCCGTGGGCCCGAGGTTTCCGGCTGCGCCGCGGAGCCGCCCTGGCTCCGGCCGACCTCGGGCATGTCCGGCACCGTGGTGCCGCTCGGCTCTGCTCCGGCGCGCAACTCCTCGAGCCGGCGCTCGAGGACCTAAACGACCGGGAGCCGGTTCCCATGCTCCCGCTCGTAGGCCAGGATCGCCGTCATTCCCTGCTCGTCCAGCCCGGTGATCCGGGACGGGAGCGTGCCCAGGGGTATGTGGTCGTAGTCCGGCAGCGGCAGTTCGTCGTGCCGTGGGGAGTCGGTCATGGATCCTCCTGCGCGGTCCGTCCTGACAGTGCCACCAAGCTACCACCGGCGCTTGGGGGTACAACAGGACCCGGCGCCCCTGCTACAGGATCCGGCGGTCAACAGCCCAGCGGGTCAGTTCGTGCCGGGAGGACAGCTGGAGCTTGCGCAGCACGGACGAGACGTGGGTTTCGACGGTCTTGATGGAGATGAACAGTTCCTTGGCCACCTCCTTGTACTGGTAGCCGCGGGCGATCAGCCGCATGACCTCCAGCTCGCGCGCGGAGAGCTTGTCCAGTTCGTCGTCCACGTTGGCTACGGCTGCGGTGCCGAAGGCGTCCAGGACAAACCCGGCCAGCCGCGGCGAGAAGGCCGCGTCGCCGCCGGCCACCCGCTCCACGGCGTCGGAGATTTCGGCGCCGGAGATTGTCTTGGTGACGTACCCGCGGGCGCCGGCCCGGATGACGGTGACGACGTCTTCGGCGGAGTCGGACACGCTCAGCGCCAAAAATTTGGTCTCCGCCAGCAGGTCCGCGCAGCCCGCGACCACCTCGGCCCCGCCGCCGCCCCTGCCTCCGGGCAGGTGCACGTCCAGGAGCACGACCGCGGGCCGCTGCTCGCGGATGGCCGCGATCGCTTGCTCCACGGTCGCGGCCTCGGCGACCACCTCGATCCGCCCGTCCAGGTCGGCTTTCAAGCCGGAACGGAAGATGGCGTGGTCGTCGACGACGACCACGCGGATGGGTTCGGTCACGATGCGGTTCCTTCCTGGGGGTGCTGCAGGCTGAGGTGGACTTCGGTGCCGCTGCCGGTGTTGCGGATTTTTGCCTGGCCGCCGTGCCGCTCCATCCGGCCGATCAGCGATTCGCGCACGCCCATCCGGTCCGGCGGCACGGCGGCGGGCTCGAACCCGGGACCGCGGTCCCGGACGAAGATTTCGCTGCCGCCCGGCGTGCATTCAACATAGACGGAGATGCCGCCGCCGGCGTGTTTTGCCGCGTTCTGCACGGCCTCCCGGGTGGCGTGAACCAGGACCTCGTGCCGGTCGGTCATGGCGCTGTCGCCCACGGCGACCACGTCCACGGGATGCCCGTACGCGTCTTCGATTTCCGCGGCCACCGCCTTCACGCGGTCCACCAGGTTGCCCTCTTCCTGCCGCCTGTCCCGGTAGAGCCATTCGCGCAGTTCCCGTTCCTGGGCGCGGGCCAACCGGGTGACGTCGTGTTCCGAACCGGCGCGGTTCTGGATCAGGGCCAGGGTCTGCAGCACCGAATCGTGCAGGTGCGCGGCGATCTCCGCGCGTTCGGTTTCGCGGATCCGGCCGGAGCGTTCGGTCTCCAGGTCCCGCCAGTACTTCAGCACCCACGGCGCCAGAACCAGCAGGACCCCGGCCAGCACGGCCAGCGAGGCGAACAGCGTGGGCCACATGGCCTCCCAGGTAATCGAGCCGGACACCATGGTGACGATGCCGGCCACCACCAGGACCAGCCCGGCCAGCAACCGCACGGCCCCCTGGGCCCCGGTTGCCCCGGCGCGGTCCATCAGTCCGCTGCGCCGGGAATCGTCCAGCTGCATCCACGCGATCACCGCGCCGGCCGCGATCGCCAGCACGGGCAGCCAGGTCCCCCACGGCAGGTTGATGCCCGCCAGCTGGGCGACGACGGCGCCGCCCGCGAGGACCAGGGCCGCGCCGATCAGGATTTCCTTGCCGCCGCGCTGCATCAGCCGCGGGGCGCCGGCCGCGGCCGGCGGGAGCGCGCCCGGCCGCCCGCCGGGGCCGGCCGGGGGCGGGCCGGCCGGCCGTCCGACGGGGCGAGCGGGAATCCCGGCGGCCGGGGCCGGCTGCGCGACGGGGTGGGCGGAGAGCCCGGCCGGCTGGGCCGGCTGGCCGTGCGGGTGGCCGGCGGGCCGGCCGTTCCCCTCCTGGCCGGGACCCGGCGCGCCGAATCCCCGCGCGAAGTTCTCCGCGATGCCGCGGGGATTGAAGGCGCGCTCGGCTGCCAGGGCCTCGTCGGCCGCGGTCGGCACCAGCAGCCAAAGCCAGACATAGAGCAGCACACCCGCTCCCCCGGCGAGCGCCAGGACCACCATGCCGACCCGGACGATCCCGACCGAGGTGTTCAGGTGCCGGGCCAGGCCGGTACACACGCCCGCGATGATGCGGTCCTCGGTGGAGCGGACGAGCGGTTCTCTCATGGGTCAATCCAAGCACGCGCGGGCGCACCCGACCTACCGCCGGGCGCCGAATCAGGGGAACCCGGCCGGCCGGTCAGGGAAGGGTCAGGGTGGCACCCCATAGAGGAGAGGGCTGCCGGTTGGAATGATCAAACCATGACCTCACACGCACCGATCCCGTCGGATAACGACGGCACCGACCGAACAGACGAACCGGACCAGCAACCGGCAGTGCAGGACGCAGGGCAGGACGCAGCGCAGGAATCCGCCCCGGCGGCGCCGCAGGCGCCCGCTCCCGACGAGCCCCAGACCGTCCAGGCGGCAGGGGACGACGACGCACCCGCCAATCCGACCCAGCCCATCCTCCCGGGCACCAATCCCACGCTGCCGCTGGGCGCGGGCTACCGCGATCCCGGCTATGCACACGCGGCCGGGGGCGACGGGACCGGCTACGCCGGCCATGACGGAGGCAGCGGTAACTTCCCGCCGCCGCCTCCGGGCAGCGCCGGCGCCTACCCGCCGCCGCCCGCCGGCGGCTTCCCGGCGCACAGCAACGCGTTCTTCAGCTGGTTCCGCAACCTCGGCGTTTCCCGCGGGCAGGACCGCTGGATCGGCGGGGTAGCCTCCGGCGTCGCGCACCGGATCGGGCTGGACCCGATCCTGGTCCGCGGGCTGTTCATCCTGCTCGCCGTGTTCGGCGGCATCGGCGTGCTGCTCTACGGCGTGGCCTGGGCCCTGCTGCCCGAGCCGGACGGCCGGATCCATGCCGAAGAAGCCGGCCGCAGCAACTGGACGGCGGGCATGACCGGCGCGGTGATCTTCACGGTCCTCGGCGTGTTCAGCCGCCCGTTCAGCTGGATCTTCGGGTTCGACAACGACGGCGGCTGGGGCTTCGGCGGCTTCGTCTGGGCCGTGATCTGGCTGGGCGCGGTGGGGTTCTTCATCTACTGGCTCGCCACGCGCAACAAGGCAGGCGCACCGGATTCGGCGCCGACCGGGGCGGACGGCTTCCCGCCCGCATTGGCCACCGGCAGCGGTGCCTCCGCCTACTACGGCGCCCCCGGCACCACCGGAACCACCGGAACCACCGGTACCTCCTACGCTTCGACGCCGGCGTCCGCGGCCGGGTACGGCAACGCGGGCCACGGCGGCCACCAGGGCCCGCCGCGGCAGGCCTACCCGCAGCCGCGCCCGTATCCCCAGCCCGCGCCGCGGCCCTACAAGCCCGCCCCCCGCGGCCCCTCGGGTGCGGCCATCGCCCTGACCCTGGGCGCCGCCATGCTGGCCGCCGGCGTGGTCCTGGGGCTCAACGCGCTGGAATTTGTTGAGCTGGGCCGGAATGTCGTGCCCGTCGCCATCGCCGCGGCGCTGGTCGTGATCGGCATCGGCGTCGTGGTGATGGGCGCCGTCGGCCGCACCTCCGGCGTCCTCGGTTTCCTGGCCGCCGTCGGACTGGTCCTGGCGCTGGCCTTCTCCGCGGGAACGCAGTGGACGGCCTCCAACTACGCCATCGCCTCCAGCCGCACCTGGACCTCGGCCGCGGCCCCGGCCCAGGGCGACGGCTACAGCGTCGTGGCCGGCGACGGCACCGTGGACCTGCGCGCCGTCTCCGGTTCCCGTTTCGGCGGCCCGGCCGTCGTCCCGGTCAACGCCGTGGCCTCCTCCATCACCGTCATCATCCCCGACGACGTCCCGGTGAAGGTGGAAACGCAGATGGCGCTGGGCAACGTCGAATACGTCACCGGCGCGGACAGCGGCCGGCAGTCCGGGTTCTGGCAGCCGGGAAGCTACACCATCAACGACGACGGCGGGGCGCCGGAAATCGTCCTGGCCGTCCGCGGCGTGGCCAGCAACGTCGACATCGTGACCGTCAGCGAACTGGAGGAAATCCGATGAGCAGCCAACTGAACCGCGACCAGGATCGCCGTCCCCGCGTGGGCACCATCATCTGGGGCCTGATCGCCGTGGCCGTCGGCCTGCTGGTGCTCGCCGGGACCTGGTGGGACATCAGCTTCAACTGGGCCTACGTCTTGATCGCCCTGCTGATCGGCTCCGGCATCGCCCTGGTGGTCGCCGGCGTCCTGAGCGCCACCCGCAACCGGGACCGCTAGCCCGGGACCGCCGGCCGAAGACCCCCAAGATCCCCCGTCCCAAGCCCACAGCGTCTGCCCAAAACCAACAACCAAGGCGGCCCGCGCCACCCGCGCGGGCCGCTTACCACGAACCGGCAGTGACAACAGCTCCCGAACACGAAAGCATGGTGCCATGGATACCTTCTACCGAGTGCTCCGCTCCAGCCCCGTCCGCCGCGGCCCCGACCGCTGGGTCGCCGGCATTTGCGGCGGCATCGCCGCCAGGTTCGGCTGGGACGTGATGTGGGTGCGGATCGCCACCCTGCTGGTCTTCCTCTTCCCCGGCGTCGGCATCGGCACCTACCTGGTGTTGTGGCTGCTGCTGCCGAAGTACGACGGCAGCATCGCGCTGGAGAAGCTGCTCGCCGGCAAATCCTGATCCGCTGTCCACCGGCCGGAGGACAAGAGAGTCGGCAGGACGGACGTGCCGGCCACGGCCCCGGGCGGAGCATGCTGGAAGCATGAGAACACCCGCCACCGCCCGCGCGGCTCAGGACGCCCCGGGCGCGCCGGCCCCCGGCCGCCCGGAGCCAGCCGCCTCCGATCCGGCCCCGCCGGGCACCGCCGTCGTCCTCGACCGGTTGGTGAAGGAGTACCCCCGTCCCGGCGGCGGAACTTTTCGCGCCGTGGACGGCATCACGCTGCAGATCCACACGGGCGAAACGTACGCGCTGCTCGGGCCCAACGGGGCCGGCAAATCCACCACCATCGAGATGATGGAGGGCCACCGGAAGCCGACCTCCGGCCGCGCCGCCGTGCTCGGCGTCGACCCGTACCGGGCGGCGCCGTCGTTCCGTGCCCGCATCGGGATCGTGCTGCAGGAGGCCACCGATGCCGGCGAGCTGAAGGTGGCCGAATCGCTGCGCGCCCTCGCCGCCTACTACCCCGCCCCGCGCCCGGTCGACGAGGTAATCGCCGCCGTCGGGCTGGAGGAAAAGGCCGGCGCACGGATCGGCGCCCTCTCGGGCGGCCAGCGCCGGCGGCTGGACGTGGCCATGGGCCTGATCGGCAATCCCGAACTGTTGTTCCTGGACGAACCGACGACCGGCTTCGACCCGGAGGCCAGGCGGTCCTTCTGGGAGCTGATCCGCCGCCTGGGTTCCGACGGCACCACGATCGTGCTCACCACCCACTACCTCGACGAAGCCGAGCAGCTGGCGGACCGGCTGGGCGTCATCGCCGCGGGCCGGCTGGTGGCCGAAGGCACGCCCGCAACGATCGGCGGGGCGGCACTGCGCCGGCCCAGGGTCAGCTGGACGGACGGGGCCGGCGACCACCTCGAGACCACCGACGAACCGGCGGCGCTGGTGCACCGGCTCAGCGGCGGCGGGTGGCGCGAGCCGGCCAACCTGCAGGTGCGGGTGCCGCACCTCGAGGACATCTACCTTCAGCTGCTGCAGCAGCACGCCACGGACAGGACCGACGCCTCATGAACGCCCCGTCCCCCTCGACAACCGGCCCCTCGACATCCGGCCCCTCGACAACCGGCCCCTCAACGTCCGGCCCCTCGACAACCGCCCGATCCGGGGCAGTCCGATCCGGGGCAGTCCGGGCCTGGCGGCCGAACGCGCTGCTGCTGGGCTGGAAACGGACGCTGGTGGAGGTGCGGATGTTCTCGCGCGACCCGGCCGCGGTCGTCTTCACCCTGCTGTTCCCGCTGATCATGATGGGCCTGTTCAGCACCGTCTTCGGCGAGGACGCGTCGATGGGCGATCCGGCGCGGCCGGAGTCGCTGCTGCGCCCGGCCGAGTACTTCCTGCCCGCGATGCTGGCCCTGGGCACGGTGCTGAGCGGCTTCCAAAACCTCAGCGCCTACGTGGCCACCGAACGGTTCAACGGCAGCATCAAGCGGCTGGCCGGAACGCCGCTGCCCAGCCTGTCCTACTTCCTGGGCAAGACCGGCATGACGCTGGTCCTGATCCTGACGCAAACGGCCCTGCTGCTGCTGGGCGCTCGGTTCCTGTTCGACGTGCCCCTGCCGGCGACGGCGGAGGCCTGGCTGACGTTCGCGTGGCTGCTCCTGGGGTCCACGGCGGCCTGGTCGGTGGTGGGGATCGCCTTCGCCTGCCTGGCCAGGTCCGGGCCCTCCGCCTCCACCATGGCCGCCGTGCCGCCGCTGCTTCTGTCCTTCATCTCCGGGATCTACTTCCCGTTCTCGCAGATCCCGGACTGGCTGCGCGGCCTCGCGGACCTGACGCCGCTGCGCTGGACGGCCAGCGGCATGCGCTCGGTGTTCCTGCCGGAGGGCTGGGAGGCCGTGGAGCCCGGCGGGGCCTGGAACCTGGGGATGTCCGCCGTCGTGATCCTCAGCTGGCTGGCCGCCGGCCTGGTGCTGACCCGGCTGATGTTCCGTTGGCCGCCGCAGAAGTAGTCGCATGTTGCCAGGGCGCCGCGCAACCCGCCGCGCAGGCCGGGCGGCAGGGCCGTCGTAAGGTGAAGCCATGAGTGAATCCGCGGTCCCGCTGGCGCCGGCCCCGCTGCCCGTCGGGGACTCGATCTGGTTCCGCGGCCTGAAGTGGTGGCACCTCGGGTTCTACGTGGCGCTGGCGACCGTCGCCGTCATCGTCTGGGTCAGCGCCGACGCTGCGGACCCCGCCAAGGCATCGGCGGTGGCGGCCCTCGTCCTGCTCGGAGCCGCCTACCCGTTCCTGACCCGGGCGAACGACCTGCACACCTGGAAGCCGAAGCTGTACGTGGTGCTGCTGATCGCCGTGGTGACCTACCTGGCGTTCCTCTCCGGCGCGGGCTCGATCATCCTCTTCATCGCGTTCCCGCAGGTGTGGATGTTCGCGGGGTCGGAGCGCAACGGCGTGGCCGCCTCGGCGCTGATCTGCGTGCTCGTGGCCGCCGGCCAGCTGCACCTGTTCGGCACCGGCGCCGCCGGACTGCTGGCCGCCGGGCTGCAGGCGGTGATCTCCTTCCTGGCGAGCACGCTGCTGGGCCTGTGGATCTACAAGATCATCGAACAAAGCGAGCAGCGGGCGGACCTGATCGCGGAGCTCAACGCCGCCCGGGCGGAACTGGGGGCCGCGCACGAGCGCCAGGGCGCCATGGCCGAGCGGGAGCGGATGGCCCGCGAGATCCACGACACGCTGGCGCAGGGCTTCACCTCGATCGTGATGCTTTCGGAGGCGGCCCAGGCGCAGCTGCGCAAGGCCGGCACCCCGGTCCCGGCGGTGCTGGCGTCCGCCCTGGCCGGTATCCGGGACACCGCACGGGACAACCTGCAGGAAGCGCGGGCCCTGATCGCGGCCTCCGGCCCCGCGCAGCTGGCCGGCGGCGACCTGCTCGGCGCGCTGCGGCGGCTCGAGGCCACCGGCCTGGGCGGCGCCCGGCTAAGCGTGGAGCTGCCCGCGGCGCTGCCGGAGCTGACGCCGGCGCAGCAGGTGGTGGTGCTGCGGGCCGCGCAGGAGGCCCTGAACAACGTCCGCCGGCACGCCGGCGCGGGCTCCGCGCGGCTGCGGCTGCACCTCGACGGTCCGTCCCTGCTGCTCTCCGTGGACGACGACGGCGCCGGCTTCGTCCCCGGGGCGGGGACCTCCGGCGACAGCTACGGGCTGCGCGCCATGGCCGAGCGACTGTCCGAAATCGGCGGCAGCCTCGACGTACGCTCGGCGCCGGGCGACGGCACCCGGCTGACCATGACCATCCCGCTGCAGCTGGAAGGAGCCGGCATTGTCCGCTGAACCCCGCCCGGGCAGCCCGGCCAAGGACACCGGGGCCGCCACCGGGGTCCCCCGGATCCGGGTCGTCATCGCCGACGACCACCCCGTGGTCCGCGCCGGGCTGGCCGGCCTGCTGGGCACCGAGGACCGGCTGGAGGTGGTGGCCCAGGCTCCCGACGGCGACGCGGCGGTGAGTGCCGCGCTGGACCCGGGCGCCGACGTCGTCCTGATGGACCTGCGGATGCCGCGGCTGGACGGCGCCGACGCGACCGCGCGGATCGTTGCCGCCCGGCCGGACACCAAGGTGCTGATCCTGACCACGTACGACGGCGACGCCGACATCGTGCGTGCGGTGGAGGCCGGCGCGGTGGGCTACCTGCTCAAGGACACCCCCGGCGACGCGCTGATCGCCGCGGTCTTCGCCGCCGCCCGCGGCGAAACGGTCCTGGCCCCGCCGATCGCGGCGAAGCTGGTCTCCCGGCTGCGCTCGCCCGCGCCGCCTGCGCTGTCGGCCCGGGAGACCGAGGTGCTGGGGGCGGTGGCGGACGGCCTGAGCAACCCGGAAATAGCCGCCCGGCTGTTCATCGCCGAGACCACGGTGAAGACGCACCTGCTGCGGATCTTCGCCAAGCTCGACGTCGACGACCGCACGCGCGCCGTCGTCGTCGCCATGCAGCACGGCCTGCTGCGCGCCTGAGGCGCCGTCCCGCACGGCCGGGGCTCCCCGCCGCCGGAACCGCTCGCGGCCGGAATGACTCGGGCCCGGTTCCTGCATAGGATTGAGGCGGGCTCAATGGGGTGCTCGCGCCGACCGGCCAGCACCCGAGAAGGAGTACCCATGAGGATTGGCATCATGACCAGCGGCGGGGATTGCCCCGGCCTGAATGCGGTGATCCGCGGCATCGTGCTCAAGGGCATCACGGTGCACGGGCACGAGTTTGTCGGCTTCCGCGACGGCTGGCGCGGCGTGCTGGAGGGCGACATCATGGAACTGCCCCGGCACCAGGTGCGGGGCATCTCCAAGCAGGGCGGCACGATCCTGGGCACCTCGCGCACCAACCCGTTCGAGGGACCCAACGGCGGGCCGGAGAAGATCCAGCAGACGCTGGACCGGCTGGGCGTGGACGCGGTGATCGTGATCGGCGGCGAGGGCACCCTGGCCGGCGCCTACCGGCTCACCCAGAGCGGGCTGAAGATCGTCGGCGTGCCCAAGACCATCGACAACGACCTGGAAGCCACCGACTACACTTTCGGTTTCGACACCGCGGTGCAGATCGCCACCGAGGCGATCGACCGGCTGCGCACCACCGGCGAATCGCACCACCGCTGCATGATCGCCGAGGTGATGGGCCGCAACGTGGGCTGGATCGCGCTGCACGCGGGCATGGCCACCGGCGCGCACGCCATCCTGATCCCCGAGCAGAGCGTGAGCATGGAGCAGGTGTCCGACTGGGTGCTGCACGCGCAGAAGCGCGGCCGCGCACCGCTGGTGGTGGTGGCCGAGGGCTGGGTCCCCGACGGCGAACTGGGCCCGCACGCCGAGCGCGGCGTGGACAGCTTCGGGCGGCCGAGGCTTGGCGGCATCGGCGAGCGGCTGGCCCCCGAACTGGAGGCGCGCACCGGGATCGAAACGCGCGCCACCACGCTGGGGCACATCCAGCGAGGCGGGGTCCCCTCCGGCTACGACCGCGTGCTGGCCACCCGCCTGGGCATGGCGGCCGTGGACTCTGTGGTGGAGAAGCGCTGGGGCTCCATGGTGGCCCTGAAGGGCACGGACGTCGTGCACGTGGGCTTCGAGTCGGCGCTGAACAATCTAAAAACCGTCCCCCAGCATCGTTACGACGAGGCAAGGGTTCTCTTCGGCTAAGCGTTCAGTAGTGTGGCAGGTATGCGATTGGACGCAGGGACGGCTGACATTGTGCTGCTGGCGTGGGCGCGGTTGCTCGGATTCTCCGACAACGCCTTCACCGCGGCCGGCGACCGGCTGACCAGGATCAACGAGGACGCCGGAACCCTCACCTTCGTGCGCTTGTTCGGCCGCTCAGCGCTGGTGGGGCCGGAATGGGCCGTCACCGCGGCCGACCGGTACTCGGACGACGACCTGGCCGAACACCAGACGCTGATGCTGCTGAGCCGGGAGCACGGCGGGCACGGGCTGGGCAAGGCCGTGTTGTCCTACGCCGAAGACCTGCCGGTGGTCCAGCCCGAACGGGAGGCCCTGGTGTCCACCGCGGGCAGCGACGTCGCCCGGCTGGAAGACAGGTGCCCGCCCGATGACACGCACGAAGCGGGGCTGGCCGGCATGGACAAGTCGTTTGTGCTGCTGGACGGGAGCACCCCGATGGCCGGCGCGGGCTACCAGGAGTGGCAGCAGATCCTCGGCCACGTGGGCGTGTTAACCGCGCCCGCCTACCGGCGCCGCGGAGCCGGCGCGTTGATCGCGGCGATCGCCGGCCACGAGGCGCTCTCCTCCGGACTCATTCCGCAGTGGCGCTCGCACGAAGAGAACAGGGCCTCCCGGGCGCTGGCCGCGAGCCTGGGGTTCTGGGACGCGGGCACCCAGACCTCGGTGATCCTGCAGACGCAAAGGTGACCGCGGCGGCTTAGCGCGGCGGGCGCAGGAACCCGGTCTGGCGGCCGACCACCTGGCCGGCGTCGGGGGTGACAATCACTTCCTGGGCGGCGTCGTAGCTCTCGCCGTCGTCCAGCACGGTCAGCTGGGCCTGCGGATCGACCGAGCGCTTGACCACGGCCAGCGCAATCGGTCCCATCTCGTAGTGTTGCGCCGCAGACGTGACCGCGCCGACGCGCTTGTCGCCGAGCATCACGTCGCTGCCCGGGACCGGCAGCGTGTGCTGCGAGCCGTCGAGCTGCAGGAACACCAGCCGGCGCGGCGGGCGGCCCAGGTTATGCACGCGGGCGATGGTTTCCTGACCCTTGTAGCAGCCCTTCTCCAGATGCACGGCGGTACGAATGAGGTCCAGTTCGTGCGGGATGGTCTTCTCGTCGGTCTCCGCCCCGACCCGCGGCCGCCACGCGGCGATCCGCAGCGCCTCGGCGGCCCAGACGCCGGCCAACTGCAGCCCGGAGACGGCCGCTTCCAGGTCGGCCGCCGGCAGCAGGTATTCGTACCAGGACCGTTCCAGACCGGGGTGTTTGGGTTCCTCGATGCCGGTGTAGGCATAGCCGCCGGCACCGATCTGCGGCCACGGGTCCTGCCACACGAGGCTGCCCTCGAAGGCCGGGACCGGCTTGACCGACCCCACCACGGCCCAGTCGGCGGAGACATCGGCAACCTCTACCCGCAGCATGAACTTCATTCTGTCCAGCCATGCGGCCAGCGGCGCCGCCTCGAAGGATTCGACGATCAGCCAGGTGCGTTCGCCGTCGTCGATAATGCGGGCGTCGTATTCGATCCGGCCCTGCACCGTGAGCAGCAGCGCTTCGCTGGACTGCCCCGGGCGCAGGTTCAACAGCAGCTGCGAGGAGAGCGTGTTCAGCCAGCTCAACCGGTCTTCGCCGGCCACCGTCACCACCCCGCGGTGCGAAAGGTCCGTGACGGCCTCGCCGCGGGCCAGCGCGCGCTGTTCGCGCAGCGGGTCTGAGTAGTGGGAGGCGACGCCGGCGTCGGCCCCGGAGGCTTCGACGGCGCCGGGCTGCAGGAGCAAAGGGCTGCGGTAGGTCATACCGGCGTCAACTCCCGGCGGCCGTGGCAAATTCCCGGCCGGTCAGGCGCGCTTGGCCAGGATCGCCGAGGCATGCGGGGCCAGGTCCTTGCCCTTGGCCTCGGCCACGTCCCAGCGCCAGTAAAGATCGTTGTTGACCAAGCCGAAGATGCGCGTGGCCGCGCTGTAGTCCTTGGACTGCGAACCGCGCATCACCATGTCCGTGCTCAACTGCACGCGGGGGCCCTTGATCTGGCCGTAGTAGAGCTCGGAGATGCCCCCGGGGTGCACGATGGTCGCGGTGATGTCGAAGCCGCCGTCGGAGTTGCGCAGCTCTTCGACCTCGTCCGCGGACTTCAGGGCCGGCACGATTTCGGCGGGAACCAGGCCCGGGCCGACGTCGGCGTCGTTGAGCTTGCGGTCCAGCGCCCAGAAGCCGGTTTCCACCGACAGCGGGCGCAGCCGGTTGCCATCCTCGTCGGTCAGCCAGCTTTCGGCGGTGTACTGCAGGTAGGGCAGGCCGTTCTGGGTGAACGTGGCCTTCTGGACGAAATGTTCGTCCCCCTCCTCGCCCGCACCCAACCGGCCGGCACCTTCCCAGGTACCCAGCAGCCAGGACAGCGGCACCAGTTCCGGGGTCAGCTCCGTCGGGAGTTCAATCGGCATTGTTAAGCTTTGGTCGCTTACTTCTGGCCCTTGAACAGGCGGTAAACCACCAGCGAGGCAAAGCCCGCGATGCCAAGGCCGGCGAGGACCAGCAGGGACAGGTAGAAAATTTCAAGACCGAGATACGACATGGCTCCATAGTAACGGCCCCGGCCACAGGATGCCTGCCCGTGACGCCGGCCCGCACTGTGACCTCGATCATTCAGCGGCCCCGCTGATTCAGCGGCCTCGCCCATTCAGCGCAGCAGCATCCGCTCCAGGAAGTAGACCAGCGATCCGGCGGCCATGACTGGGGCGGCGCCGACGGCGAGCATCGCCGGCAGCCGGGTGGGACCGCCGTCGGCCAACACGAGCCGGCGGAAACTGACCAGGACGATGCCGGCGACGGCGCCCACAGCCGCGGCGGGCAGCATGTAGACGGTGGAGAACAAGGGGGCCGCCAGGGCCCCCGCCAGCGGGGCCAGGACCACGCCCAGCGGCGCGACGATCCGGTCGGGCCAGGGCAGCAGGCAGACGCCGATGGCCACCAGCATGCTGATCCCGGTCACCAGCATCATTCCGCCGTTGTTTGCATTGGCCGAGAGCCGGTCGGCGGCCACCCAGCCGGCGCCCAGCGAGGTGAGCACCACGCCGGCGCTGGCGCCGAAGGTCGATTCGAGCCGCCGGGGCTGGCCGGTGCCGCGGAGCAGCTGGATCAGGAAGACGGCCATCACGCCGAGCGCAATCACCACGGCCATCCACAGCAGCGGCATGCCGGCGGGCGCGAGGCCGGCGAGCACCGCCGTCGCAATCCCGGCCAGGGAGATGACGGCGGCAAGGGTCTTCTTGGCGGGCACGCCCAGCAACACCGGCCAACCGACCCCGATCACCACCGCGGCGACGCACACCGCCGCCGTCAGCACCGGGAGGGAGAGGTAGGAGGCGCCGATGACGGCGCACAGTACGGCGGCAGCGGCTGCGGCGACGATCCACGTTTTCACGCTAGTCATACTGCCCTATGACGCAGGGGCGGGGCGAGAAACCGCGGCCCGCGGGGCGCGGCGCTATACTTATGCCACCGTCCGGCAGGCTTCGCCTGCGTGTGTGAGGACGTACCGGGCCCGGCCCGATGATGTGCGCCGCGAAACCCCCCTGGAGGAACCATGCCGCACATTCTGCTGTTGACCAACAGTCCCGGCTCGTCGATCGACGTCCTGCCTGCCCTCGAGCTGCTGAACCACAAGGTCCACATCCTGCCGGCCGAACCGACCGCCCTGCTGGAAACCGATCCGGCCGACGTGGTCATGGTTGACGCCCGCAAGGACCTGGCCGGGGCCCGCTCGCTCACCCAATTGCTGAAGGCCACCGGCCTGGGGGCACCGCTGATGCTGGTGCTCACCGAGGGCGGCATGGCCGCCGTCAGCGCCAACTGGCTTGCCGACGACGTGGTGCTGGTGACCGCCGGACCGGCCGAGGTCGAGGCGCGGCTGCGGCTGGTAATCGCCCGCGCCCGTGCCGGCGACCAGGACACCGGGACGGAAATCCACGCCTCCGGCGTGGTGATCGACGAGGCCAGCTACAGTGCGCGCGTCGGCGGACAGCCGCTGAACCTGACCTACAAGGAATTCGAACTGCTCAAGTACCTGGCCCAGCACCCCGGCCGGGTGTTCACCCGCGACCAGCTGCTGCACGAGGTCTGGGGCTACGACTACTACGGCGGCACCCGCACGGTCGACGTGCATGTGCGGCGGCTGCGGGCCAAGCTGGGCCCGGACCACGAGCAGCTGATCGGCACGGTCCGCAACGTCGGCTACCGGTTCACGCTGGTGCGCGAGGCGGAAGAAGAACCCAGCGGCGTCGGCTGAGGCAGCCGGGTCTGCACCGGACCGCGGCGCCCTCCCGCCGTCGAAGGCCGCTCGGATAGTCTGTGCTCATGACTGCATCGGATTCGGACCTCTGGCCCGTACTGACCATCAAGGGCGCCCCCGACGCCGAGACCCTCGCGGACATCAAGGCGCTGGCCGCCGCCGCCGAAGAGTCAGACGGCAATCCCCCGCTCTCCGAACAGACGTGGGTGAACCTGCGGGCCCCGGAGTCGGCCGACGTGCTGGTGCTGGCAACCTACGCCGGCGAAGAGCGCTCGGATCCCGCCACCGCGACGGCGCTGGCCGGGGTCGCCGTCGTCAGCCTTGCCACCGCTGCCGGCACCGACAACGTCCTGGAACTGGTGGTGCACCCCTCCTACCGCGCCGAGGGCGTGGGGACCCGGCTGGTCGAGGCCGTCCAGCAGCACACCGAACTGCCCGGCCTCAAGGCCTGGTCGCACGGCGGCCACGAGGCCGCCGGACGGCTGGCCGCGCGCTTCGGTTTCGCCCCGGTCCGGGAGCTGTGGCGGATGCGCCTGACCCACCCGACTGGGTTGCCCGCCGCCGACTTGCCGCCCGGCGTGGCCATCCGTTCCTTCGTGCCCGGCAGGGACGAGGAGGCGTGGCTGGCCGCCAACGCCGCGGCCTTCGCCGACCACCCCGAGCAGGGCGCGATGACGCTCTCCGACCTGAAGGCGCGGATGGCCGAGGACTGGTTCGATCCGGCCGGCTTCCTGCTGGCCGAGCGCGAGGACGGCGGCGGCCTGGTCGGGTTCCACTGGACCAAGGTCCACCCGCGCTCCGGCAGCCACCCGTCCATCGGCGAAGTGTACGTCGTGGGCGTCACGCCGCAGGCGCAGGGCACCGGGCTGGGCAAGGCGCTGACCATCGCCGGCATCAAGCACCTGCAGGACGCCGGCGAGCACGCCATCATGCTCTACGTCGACGCGGACAACGAGCCCGCCGTCGGGCTTTACCGCAAGCTGGGTTTCACCCGCTGGGATGCGGATGTGATGTACGCACCGCAGGAGCAGGCCGGCGGGCAACAGTCGGTAACCTTATAGCTACCGGACGCCTCTACGATGAGGTGAGTCCGGCCCGCCCCAACGCCCCAGGAGAGAGCATGGTCATCGAACCCGAAACCGCAGCCATTCCCCGGCTGGGTTCCTCGGAAATGGTCCCTGCCCGCGCCACCCAGGACCGCATCGACATTCCCGAGTTCGCGCCCTCGCTGGCGCCCGACGGGGACTTCACGCTGGAACGTTTCCTTGACCGGGAAATCAGCTGGCTGGACTTCAACGCACGGGTCTTGGAACTGGCCGAGGACGAAGACCTCTACCTGCTGGAGCGGCTGAACTTCCTCTCCATCTTCGCCTCCAACCTGGACGAATTCTTCATGGTCCGGGTGGCGGGTTTGAAGCGCCGGATCGCCACCGGGCTGGCCGTGCCGTCCGCCGCCGGGCTCTCCCCGATCGAGCAGCTCGAACAAATCAAGGTCGCCGCGCACAAGCTGCAGCAGCGCCACGCCCGGATCTTCGCCGAGCAGATCCGCCCGGCGCTGGCCTACGAACACATCCACATCGTGCGCTGGGACGAACTGGACGAGGCGGCGCGGACCGAACTGTCCGTGATGTTCCGGGAGCGGGTGTTCCCGATCCTGACGCCGCTGGCCGTGGACCCGGCCCACCCCTTCCCCTACATCTCCGGGCTCTCGCTGAACCTGGCCGTGATCGTGCGCAACCCGGTGAGCGAGAAGGAACTCTTTGCCCGCCTCAAGGTCCCGGACCAGCTCTCGCGGCTGATCCCCGTCGACGGGCCCCGCGCCGGCTCGATCCCCGGCCGCACGGCCCGGTTCATCACGCTGGAAGACGTCATCGCCCAGCACCTGGACCTGCTCTTCCAGGGCATGGAAGTGCTGGAGCACCACACCTTCCGGGTGACCCGCAACGAGGACCTGGAAGTCGAAGAGGACGACGCCGAGAACCTGCTCCAGGCACTGGAAAAGGAACTGCTGCGCCGCCGGTTCGGGCCGCCCGTGCGGCTGGAAGTGGCCACGGACATCAACCCCAGCGTGCGCGAACTGCTGGTGCGCGAACTCGGCGTCGAGGAATCCGAGGTGTACGCGCTGCCGGCGCCGCTGGACCTTCGCGGGCTGGAGGCGATCTACCAGATCGACCGGCCGGACATGAAGTATCCGAAGCAGCTGGCGCACACCAGCCGCCACCTGAACGAAAGCGAAACGTCCAAGGCGGCCAACGTCTTCGCGGCCATGCGCCGGCGCGACATCCTGCTGCACCACCCGTACGACTCGTTCTCCACCTCCGTGCAGGCCTTCCTGGAGCAGGCCGCCACCGACCCGAAGGTGCAGGCGATCAAGCAGACGCTGTACCGGACCTCGGGTGATTCCCCGATCGTGGACGCGCTGATCGACGCCGCCGAGGCCGGCAAGCAGGTGCTGGCGCTGGTGGAAATCAAGGCCCGGTTCGACGAGCAGGCCAACATCGACTGGGCGCGGAAGCTGGAACAGGCCGGCGTCCACGTGGTCTACGGCATCGTGGGCCTGAAGACGCACTGCAAGCTCTCGCTCGTGGTCCGGCAGGAAGGCGACGGGCTGCGCCGCTACTGCCACATCGGCACCGGCAACTACCACCCGCGCACCGCCCGCTACTACGAAGACCTGGGCCTGCTGACGGCGAACTACCAGGTGGGCGAGGACCTGTCCAAGCTGTTCAACCAGCTCTCCGGCTACGCCCCGAAGTCCACGTTCAAGCGGCTGCTGGTGGCCCCGCGGTCGGTGCGCTCCGGGCTGATCGACCGGATCGAGAAGGAGATCGCCAACAGCAAGGCCGGCCGCGCCGCCCGCGTGGTGATCAAGGTGAACTCGATGGTGGACGAGGCCGTCATCGACTCGCTCTACCGCGCCTCGCAGGCCGGCGTGCGGGTGGACGTGATTGTCCGCGGGATCTGCGCGGTGCGGCCGGGCGTCCCGGGGCTGAGCGAGAACATCCGGGTCCGCTCCGTCCTCGGCCGGTTCCTGGAGCATTCGCGCGTGTTCGGTTTCGCCAACGGCGGCGAACCGGTGGTCTACATCGGTTCCGCCGACATGATGCACCGCAACCTCGACCGCCGCGTGGAGGCGCTGGTGCAACTGAACTCCCGCGAGGACATCAACGACCTGCTGGCCGTGATGGACCGCTACATGGACCCCGGCACCGCCAGCTGGCACCTGGACAGCGACGGCGCGTGGACCAGGCACCACAAGGACGACGACGGCAACCCGCTCTCGGATATCCAGTCCTGGCTGCTCGCCTCCCGCTCCCGCCAGCGCACCGTCACCCGCCGCTGATGACGCAGAGCAAGACCAGCGACGCCGGCGCTCCCCCGGGCGTCAGGATCACCGCCGCCGGGGCTTTGTGCTGGCGCGTCCGCCAGGGCCGGCTGGAGGTGCTGTTGATCCACCGGCCGCGCTACGACGACTGGTCCTGGCCCAAGGGCAAGCTGGACCGGGGCGAAACCACCCCCGAGTGCGCGGTCCGCGAGGTCCACGAGGAAATCGGCGTGCAGGTGCGGCTGGGCATCCCGCTGCCCACCATCCGCTACCGGGTCAACGCCGGACTCAAGCAGGTGGTGTACTGGGCCGCCAAGCTGGAGAAACAGGACCCCGTGCCCGACGGCGAGGAGGTGGACCGCGTGCTGTGGTGTCCGCCCGCCACGGCCCGTGAACTTCTGACCAACCGTTCGGATGTGGAACCGCTGGACGCGTTGGAGGCCGCGCATCAGCGGAACGAACTCGATACCTATCCGTTCGTCGTCGTCCGCCATGCCAAGGCCAAACCGCGGTCCGCCTGGTCGCAGGCCGAGGGCGAGCGCCCGCTGGTGGCCACCGGGAGGCGGCAGGCGCTGGCGGTGTGCCGGATGCTGTCCGCCTGGAAACCGAAGCGGATCGTCTCGAGCCCCTGGCTGCGCTGCGTCCAGACCGTCACCCCGTACGTGCTGCACACCCAGACCAAGCTGCGGACCGTCGAGGCCATCACCGAGCACAACAACGAGCGCAACCCGAAGAAGGCCCGGGCCGCCCTCATCCAGATGCTCGACAAGGGCAAGCCCACCGCCGTCTGCAGCCACCGGCCGGTGCTGCCGAACCTGTTTCAGGTGCTGGCGGACCGGATGGATCCCGAACTCGCCGCGCAGCTGCCCACGGACGATCCCTACCTGCGGCCGGGAGCCGTGCTGGTCTGCCACATCGCCAAGCACCGGGGCGGGCGGATCGTCGCGCTCGAAATCCTCGACGCCTACGACGACTAGCGGCACCTGACGAGTGCTCGTGCCGCCCGGCAACCCCCACCCTTGACCCGTGGCCGCTTTGTATCAAATACTTGAGCCATTGATACAGCACGAGGGGGATCGTGGACCTACTGACCAGCACCATCACCGGCCTGCTGTTCGGCGCCGTCATCATCTACGGCGTGCTGCGGATCATCGCGGGCCGCAGCGACGCCGCGCCCGACACCACCCGTGACGCCGCCCGGATGCATGCGTTCTGGACGGCCCTCATCGCGTTCTTCGCCAGCGGGCTGTCTGCGGCCTCGAAGGTCGGCGACATTCCGGCCGCCTACTACGCCGGACATACACCGACGCCTTCCTGGCTGGCGGACCTGCTGACCGTCCTGGTGCCGCTGATCAGCTTGGCCGGAATCTACATCATCGGCCAATACACCTGGCCCAAGCCCCGCGGCAGGGTCCGACGCGCCGACATCACTATCCGGCGCATCCGCGACTACATCCCCTCGGCGCTGCTCTCGGTCATGATTGCGGCGGCCGTGCTGGCCGTGATCGCGGCGATCGCCGTCCGGGAGTTGCCGGGCATCGAAGGATTCAGCGGTTCCCAATCCGTCGCCGGTGTTGAGGTCTCCGGCGAGCACGACGGCCGCCAGCCCGGCAGCTACTTTGCGCCGATCCTGCTGATCGGCATCCTGACGCTCGCGGCCGGCGTCGCCACAGCGACGGCGGTCATCGTGCGCAGACGCTCCGTGGACTCGCTCAACCGCGGGGACAACGACATCTTGCGGTGCATCCTCATCAATCGATTGTTCCGCACGGCCACCTTGCTCTTCGCCTCGCTCGGCACCATGGCAGTCAGCTTCGCCAATCACCAGGCGCCGGCCCTCATCCTCGACGGACCAGCACCGGCCACGGGCTGGGAACCCGCCCAGCAACTGGCAGGCTGGCTCACGGTCGCGCTGATGATCGCCATGGCCCTGTGGCGCCCTCCCCTGTTGGCCCCAGACGGCACTCCGGGCCGTCCGGTCATCTACCGCGGCAGCTACGCCGCGGGGCAGGAGATTACGGAGACCATGCATACTTTCGCGATGGTCTTCACCGCAGTTGCGCTGGTTGCTGTCGGTGGGTGGGCCGGTTTCGCGGTCCAGCCGGCCACCGTCTCCGGCGACGGGAACCCCATCTTCCCTGCCTCGCCCTTACTATTGCTGCCTCTGGCGTTTGCGGTGCCGGTGGCCGTGTTCTTGGCCGTTGTCGCAGCCGGGGAAGTTCGGCTCTGGCGCGGCCACACGAGATCGTCCGGCCAAGCCACTTCCGGGTCGCCCTCTTACTACCGGATGGTGCCTGCGACCCGGCTGGTTCCGCGCCCGCTCCTTGCCGCCGTTGCCGCCGGGGCGGTGCTGCTGGCCGTCGCCGTCGGCTTCAATGCCGCCGCCCCGGGCCGCCAGCCCGACCTGCTGGCAGCCTTCGCCGTGGCCGGTCTTGCCCTGCCCTTGCTCGGCGCAGCGGTCGTCCTGTTGGTGCACCGCCGTCCCCCGCTGTTCGAGGCAACCCCGGAGGCGGACAACTTGCTCCGCTGCGTTTCCGGCTTCCGCGTTGCGCGGATGACCGCCGCCGGGCTGTTCGCCCTGACCGCCCAACTGCTCAACGCACATCCGGCGGCCTGGGGCTGGTTCCTGGACGGCGGCATCTCGTTCTACCTCCACCAGCTTTCTCCCGGCCTGCATACGGCGCTCCGCATCACCACGGCCGTGCTCTACCTGGCCGCCATCGTGCTGGCGCTTCTACCGGGAGCATCGCGACCGCGCCGTTCGATGGCCAGCTATATCGGCCATCCCGTCACGCAGCACTCCGGCAACGCCGTCGGCGGGCCTCCCGGCCTCGGCCGGGACCGCGACGAGTCCGCCGTCCACCAGGACCGCACACCGTGAGCACCCAGATCCGGGTGGACCTGGCGGCACCGACTCCGCCGTACGAACAGATCCGCAGCCAGGTTGCCTCGCTCATCGCCGTCGGCACGTTGGTTGCCGGACAACGCCTGCCCCCGGTGCGCAGCCTGGCCGCAGACCTGGGTGTGGCCGCCGGCACCGTGGCCCGTGCGTACAAGGAGCTTGAGGCCGCGGGCCTGCTCGTCAGCCGCCGGCGTCATGGCACTACCGTGGCTGACACGGCAGCCGCCAGGCACCAAACCGCAGCGGGTTCCGCCGAGGTGGGCCTCGCCGTCGTACATTTGGTGCGCGCTGCCCGGGACGCGGGACTGGACGATGAGACGGTCCTGAACCTGGTGCGCGGCCAGCTGCGGCGCCCGCGCGGGCTGGCACCGGACGCACCGTGAGCCTGCCATCCGTCGGCAGCCGCCGCAGCACCCCTCAACTACACTGGACGCTGTGAACGCGATTCCCACCCCGTACGAGGACCTGCTGCGCGACGTCATGGCCAACGGCACGGCCAAATCCGACCGCACCGGCACCGGCACCCGCAGCGTCTTCGGCCGCCAGCTCCGTTACGACCTAACCCAGGGTTTCCCGCTGATCACCACCAAGCGCGTGCACTTCAAGTCCCTGGCGCTGGAGCTGCTGTGGTTCCTCCGCGGCGACTCCAACGTGAAATGGCTGCAGGAACGCGGGGTCAAGATCTGGAACGAATGGGCGGACGCCGACGGCGAGCTCGGCCCGGTCTACGGGGTGCAGTGGCGGTCCTGGCCCACGCCCGACGGCGGACACATCGACCAGATCGCCCAGCTGGTCGAGGACCTGAAGAACAATCCGGACTCGCGCCGGCACATCGTCTCCGCGTGGAACGTGGCCGAGATCAAGAACATGGCCTTGCCGCCGTGCCACGCGTTCTTCCAGTTCTACGTGGCGGACGGCAGGCTTTCCTGCCAGCTGTACCAGCGCAGCGCGGACATGTTCCTGGGCGTGCCCTTCAACATCGCCTCCTACGCGCTGCTCACCCTGATGCTGGCCCAGCAGGTGGGCCTGGAGCCGGGCGACTTCGTGTGGACCGGCGGCGACGTGCACGTCTACGACGACCACGTGGACCAGGTCCGCGAGCAGCTGTCGCGCGAGCCCTACCCCTACCCCACGCTCAACATCCTGCGGAAGCCGGAGAGCATCTTCGACTACTCGCTGGAGGACTTCGAGGTGGCCGGCTACCAGCACCACCCGGCCATTAAGGCACCGGTGGCCGTATGAGCGCCGACCACCTGGCCGCGCGCCCGTACCCGGACAGCGTCGCCGAAGCTGTGCTCGGGGCCGGACGGTCCGGGGCCCTCGCCGCTCCGGTGGTCGGCATGATTTGGGCTCAGACCAGCAACGGCGTCATCGGCCGCGACGGCGGCATGCCCTGGCACCTGCCCGAGGACCTGGCACACTTCAAGCGGACCACGCTGAACCACCCGGTGATCATGGGACGCAAGACCTGGGAGTCCTTTCCCGACAAGTACCGGCCGCTGCCGGGGCGCACCAACATCGTGGTCAGCCGGCGGCCGGACCTGCGCGGGCAGCTGGCCGCGGCGGGCGCCGTCGTCGTCGAAACCATCGAGGACGCGCTGGCGGAGGCGGCGGCCAGCCCGGGCGGCGACCAAATCTGGATCCTGGGCGGCGGCGAGATCTTCAACCTGGCCCGGCAGCACGCGAACGCGGCCTCGGTGACGGTCATCGACATGGAGACGGACGGCGACACGTACGCCCCGCAGCTCGGCCCCGAATGGACGTTCGAGGGCGTCACCCCCACCGAGGACTGGCACACCGCGGCCAACGGCACCCGCTACCGCATCTCGCTCTGGGTCCGCGGCCCGGAAGTGGGCCCGGCCGATTAAGGCCCGGCTTGGGCGTGCCCGGCTTGCGCATGCCCGGCGAGGGTAACGCCGACGGCGGGCACCGTCGTCGTACGTGTGACGCGTCCTTTCCGCCAGTGCTGCGTAGCTCACAGCGCCCAAATTGACCCGGCCGGTAAAATGGACTGCATGACTTCCCCTGCAGCCACTTCATCTGCCCAGTCCGTCGGCCTGATCGGTTGGCGCGGCATGGTCGGCTCCGTCCTCATGCAGCGCATGCAGGATGAAGGCGACTTCGACCTCATCAACCCCGTGTTTTTCTCCACGTCGAACGCCGGCGGCGACGCCCCATCCTTCGCCGCGGGTGCAGGCAAGCTGCAGGACGCGTACGACATCGAGACGCTGGCAAAGCTGCCGATCATCCTGACGGCGCAGGGCGGCGACTACACCGCCGAGGTGTACCCGAAGCTGCGCGACGCCGGCTGGGACGGCCTGTGGATAGACGCGGCGTCCACGCTGCGGATGCAGGACAGCTCCATCATTGTGCTGGACCCGGTGAACCGCGACGTGATCGACGCCGGCCTGGCCCGGGGCGTCAAGGAATTCATCGGCGGCAACTGCACCGTCTCCTGCATGCTCATGGGCCTGGGCGGGCTGTTCAAGAACGGCCTCGTCGAGTGGGGCACGTCCATGACCTACCAGGCGGCCTCGGGCGGCGGCGCCCGGCACATGCGCGAACTGCTGAACCAGTTCGGTACGCTGAACGCCGCGGTGGCCGACGAGCTGGCGCAGCCCGCTTCCGCCATTTTGGAGATCGACCGCAAGATCCTGGCCCAGCAGCGCAGCCCCGAACTGGATGCCTCCCAGTTCGGCGTGCCGCTGGCCGGTTCCGTTATCCCGTGGATCGACAAGGACCTGGGCAACGGACAGTCCAAGGAAGAATGGAAAGCCCCCGCCGAGACCAACAAGATTTTGGGCTTGAGCGACGACAAGCGGATCCCGTTCGACGGGCTGTGCGTCCGCATCGGGGCCATGCGGTCGCACTCGCAGGCGCTGACGTTGAAGCTCACCGAGGACCTGCCGGTGGCCGAAATCGAGCGGATCATCGACGCCGACAACGAGTGGTCCCGCGTGGTTCCCAACACCAAGGAAGCCACCATGGAGCACCTGACGCCGGTGGCGGCCAGCGGCACGCTCGAGATCCCGGTAGGCCGTATCCGCAAGCTGGAAATGGGTCCCGAGTACATCAGCGCCTTCACCGTGGGCGACCAGCTCCTGTGGGGCGCGGCGGAACCGTTGCGCCGCATGCTGCGCATCGCCACCGGCAACCTCTAGGGCTTGCCGGTCGGCAGGAGTGCCGGCGGAGGCCATGAGCCATGAGGAGCCCGTCCCTTTGGGGTCGGGCTCCTGCTGTTTAGGGGTGGGCTCCCGCTGTTGGCAGTTCGCTTTTCCGGCGGCGCATGCTGCCCATGAAAGTCCCGCTACGCCGTATCCTGAGCTGTCAACATCAGGACCCTATGCAGGGGACCCCGTCCTCCACCGGCAGGTGACGGCTCCGCGTCGAATCGTTCGCCTCCGACTTGTCCTGCACCGGGAAGGACGGTCCCCCCGTTCAGCCGTCCGCCTGCTGAGTTGTCCTCCACAGGCAGGCGTCGGGGGCAGGTTTTGCACTTTCCTCGAAGACCCGTTCTACCCCGGGTGTGGGCTGCGTAGCGTTGAAGTATGGCAGCGGAACCGTTCGACGAGGCGCAGGAGCCGGAGGAATCCTCCGGCACCCCTGCCGCGCCCGACGACGGTGTCGCGCCCGAGGATGGTTCCGCCGAGCCGGTACCGGTGCCGCGGGGCTGGGCGGACGATTGGCAGGAGCTGGGACCGGCGGAACTGGCCGGCCTGCTCGCCGGCACCGACCCCGCGGCCCTGGACGACTGGTCGACCCTCGATTACCTCCAGGCGGTGCGCAAACACGAGGCCTGGACCCAGTCCCGCAGGCTGCGGGCCGTGCACCGCCTGGTGGTACTCCGCCCGGCCACCGGGGCCGATGCCGGGGCACCGGACGGGATTTGCCGGCACGCCGCGAACGAGCTCGCACCCATCTTGGCCCTGCCCCGCCAACGCGCTGCCGCGGAACTGGCCGACGCACACCAGATCGCCACCTGCCTGCCCGCCACCCTCGCCGCCCTCGACAACGGCGATCTCGACCTGCCCCGCGCCTCCGCCATCGCCCGCAAAGGCGCCGACCTGCCGCCCGAGGTCCTGGCCGGCTACGAAGCCCGCGTTGTTCCCGGCGCCGGGGCCATCACGCTGGAATCCGTCCAGGCCCGGGCACGCACTGTCCGCGACCGGCTACACCCCGACCCCTCGAGACCCGGCACCGGGCCGCGATGGAACGCCGCACCGTCCACTACCAGCCCCAGGACGACGGGATGGCCGAACTCTACATCCGCACCAGCGCGGACAAGGCGCTGCTCGCCTACAACCTGATGCAGGCCCACGCCCGCAAACTCCAAACCGTTGACGAAACCCGAACCCTGGGCCAGCTCCGCGCCGACGTCTTCACCGACATGCTCCTGCGCTACCCAGGCCACGCCTACCAGCCCACGGCCACCGCCACACCAACCAGAACCGCCGCCGGCGGCACAGTCGCCACCCAAACAGCCACCGCCAACGGCGAAACAGCGGCCCACCCAGCGGCAGCCGGCCCGCGGCCACCGACCCGTTCCGGAACTGCGGCCGGATCCGGGACCGCCCCCGGCCCCGCAACGGCAACGGAAACGGCAGCCGCTCCACCTGGCGCCCCCAAGAAAACCGGCTCCCACATCCCAGACGCGGAAGTTGCGGCGGACACCGCCCGAAACACGGCAGCCGGAGGGACGGCAGGGCAGGGGCCGTGTACCTGCGGTTCCGGGAACGTGACCGCCTCCGTCGCCGTGACCGCGCCCCTTGCAACCTTGCTGCGGCTTTCCGAAGAACCCGGTGACCTCACCGGGTACGGGCCCATCCCGCCGGGCATGACCCGCGACCTTGCCGCGCTGGCCAAGTCCTGGTTGATCGTGCTCACCGATGACTATGGCAGGGCAGCCGCCGTCGCCAAAGACTTGCGCCACCCACCCGAATGGCTCAAACGCCTCGTCCGGCTACGCGACCGCCACTGCCGCGACTTCGGTTGCACAGTCCCGGCGGACCAATGCGAGATCGACCATACGATCGCCTGGGAAGACGGCGGCAAAACAGTCCTGGAAAATCTCAGTGCCAGGTGCAAACCCGGCCACATAACCAAACACAACGGCGGCGGAACCGTCACGCAGGACCCCGACGGGACCCTGCACTTCACGACCCGCTCCGGCCACACCCACACCACCACCCCCGACGAAGGGTGGACACTCACGCTCCCCTCGGCACCCAGCGGCGGAGCCACGGAAAGCCCGGACGAACCGGCAATCGGGCCAAGGGGCGACGACGGCGGCGAGGACGGCGGCGACGGCGACGGCGGCGGAGACGAAGCCACGGACGGCCCGTGGGACAACACCCAACCACCGTTCTAGACAGACACCCCGCCACCGTTCTTATTGACGTAAAGCGAAACCCATAGCAAGAGGATTCAACAGTGACCAGGTATGCGAGGCCCAAGGCACGAATCGACGATGCGCTTCGGGAGTTCTTCGTCCAACAACGTCAGGTAAGACCAATCCAGCTCGACCGCTCACTCAGGTTGGAGTCTCACCTGAGGCGCTTTCTGGAGACCCGCGGTCCTGCCTACCTCTCCGAAGAATGGTGGATGATGCTCCAGTTGGAACAGTGCTTCGAGCCGCACGATGCCTTCGCACGGCTCCTGCCCGCCGATCATCTGCTGCCACCGATGCATGAGTTCTTGTCACCTGACTGGCTCATGGATCACGGTACAGACCGGTTGGTCCAGGTGAACCACAGCTACCGCCTGGTCTGCTGGCTTTGCGCCAGCGGGCTGGTCAATCTTCGTGCGCTTCGCCCGAGCATCATCCGCTTCATGCTTCGGCATGACGAGCTTTCCGCACATTCGAGGCGCCGCGTTGAACGGCAGCGCATCCCACGACCGGCAGGAGCACCGCAGGTCGACGCTCCGCAAGCTGACGCGGCGATCAGACGGGAAGACCTTCCCTAGGAGCAGTCCGCGCCAGACAGGGTCGCCGGATGTCCGATGGCCTCCCGCACGGCGCGGCCTGGACGCACGACGCCGCGTCTGCCCCTCTTGGTGAATCGCCAGTGCATCGGGGCGAGGGACGATTGCCGCTGTGGACCGCCAGGCTTCCCGCCCCTACGCTCGTTGGTGAGCCCGGCTTGCAGCGGCATCCCGGCCGTTACCACCGGCACAAGCCCGGCGAAAGGTGGTTGCATGCGCACTCTCGGTGTCGAAGAGGAGCTACTGCTGGTCGACCCCGCCACGGGCCTGTCGGTGCCGCGCGCGGCAGCCGTCATGGACCGGTACCGCCTCCCAGCGGCAAACACCCATCAACCCGGGCAGAAGGGATCCGCCGCTGCCTCTGCCTCCACCGGGCCGACGCTCGCGACCGAACTGCAGCAGGAACAGATCGAGGTCATCTCCCCGCCCCGCGCAACCTTGTCCGACCTGGAAGCCGAAATACTAGCCGGACGAGCCTTGGCCGACGCTTGTGCCCGCGCTTCCGGAGCCAGGGCCGTCGCGCTGGCCACATCACCGTCCCCGGCCGCACCGCATCCAGCTCCTGATACCCGCGTCCAAGCGCTGAGGGCGCAGTTCGGGCTAACAGCAGAAGAGTCCTTGACCTCCAGCTGCCATGTCCACGTCAGCGTGGATTCTGAAGAGGAAGGCGTGGCCGTGCTGGACCGCATCCGGATCTGGCTTCCCGTCCTCGCCGCCCTCAGCAGCAACTCCCCGTTCTGGCAGGGCCGCGACACCGGGTACGCCGGATACAGAACCCAGGCTTGGTTGCGCTGGCCGGGCACCGGGCCATCGGAAATCTTCGGCTCCGCTGCCGCGTATTACCGCTCGCGGAGGCGTGCCTTGGACAGCGGCGTCGTACTCGACCACGCCATGCATTATCTCGATGCGCGGCTGTCCCACAAGCACCCCACTGTCGAGATCCGGGTGGCCGATGTCTGCCTTCAGGCCAGCGACCCCGTGTTGATCGCCGGTTTGTCGAGGGCACTCGTGGAGACGGCGGCGAGAGAGTGGAGGTCCGGGTTGCCCCCTGCACCGGTTCCGGCGTCGGTACTCCGGTTGTCCGCTTGGCAAGCCAGCCGCTGGGGCATCGCCGGTAATCTCCTGCATCCCCTCAGCGGCGTGCCTTGCCCGGCCGGCACCGTGATCTCCCTGCTCTTCGAGCACACCCGACAAGCCCTTGCCGACGCCGGAGACGAGACCAGCATCAGGCTCCTATGCCAGGAGGTCCAGGCGCGAGGCACGGGCTCCCGGCTGCAGCGCGAAGCCTTCGCACGCGGAGGACTCGTGGCCTTGGCAGGCACAGCGGCCTACTTCACCCACCTCACCCCGAAAGAACCTGCGCCGGCGGACGACGACCTCGTGTCCGAGGTGCCCGGGCATTCGTAGGGCGCGCACTCCTGCCGGCACCGGGCACCCCGTGCGGACGGCCGGACACCGGCTGCCCCCGGCGCTCACAAGCCGCGGTGGACTAAACCGGCAGACAGGAGACCAGGGAGCCCAAGCGACTAGGCGACCAAGAGGCCTGCAGCTACAGACTGCAGCCAATCAGAAGCGGCTCAGGCTGAAGCCGGATCCCGAAGGACCGTTCAACTCCGTCGCGGACTGCCCGGGCAACCGCGAGGATATCCTCGGCGCTGGCGCCGCCGCGATTGGTAATCGCCAACGTGTGTTTGGTCGAAAGCGAGGCGCGGCCGCCCGCCACCTCGTAGCCGCTGAGGGGACCGTTCGACGTTCCGGAAAGTCCAAAGCCCTTCGAAAAGCCCGCGTGGTCAATCAGCCAGGCAGCACTCAGCTTGGCCTTGTCCTCGGCCGGCCAGCGTGGCGCGTCAGCCGGCAGTTTCGCCGCCGTGTCCATGTCGACAATGGGGTTCGTGAAGAACGAGCCCGTGCTGAACGTGTCCCGGTCGGCTAGATCGTGGACCATGCCCTTGGAGGCGCGGAGCCGGAGTACCTCACGGCGAACGTCGGCGGCCTTGGCCACGGCTCCGACGTCGACACCCAGCACGCGTGCCAGCTCCGCGTAACGGACCGGAAGGCTCTGACGGCTGGGAGCCAGGCGGAACTCGACTTCCAGCACCACGAAGCGCGGAGATCCATTGGACGTGCTCTGTTTCAGGACGGAATCCCGATAGCCGAAGGTGAGGTCGCGGTTCGCGAATTCCCGGACGGACCCGGTCTTGCGATCCCAGGTGCGGACCCGGACGATGGTCTGCGAGACATCGGATCCGTACGCGCCGACGTTCTGAACAGGCGTGGCCCCGGTCAGTCCGGGAATGCCGGAGAGCGCTTCCAGCCCTGCCCATCCGTTGTCGACCGTCGACGCCACCAGCTCGTCCCATGGCTGTCCCGCCTGCACAGTGAGTCCGACGGCGCCGTCATCCTCCCGGACGCTGTAGCCGCGGTTGGCGATGGCCACCACCGTGCCGGGGTAACCGTCGTCGGAAATCACGAGGTTGGACCCGCCGCCAATAACGAGCAGGTGGTCTCCGGACTCGTCGGCGGCACGGACGGCCTCGATGATCTCGGACTCGGAGCCTGCTTCGATGAATTGCCGGGCGGGACCGCCCACACCGACCGTGGTCAGCGGCGCAAGAATCGTTTCAGTCACGGGGCGGGCCTCTCCGCCGCCGTGTGCGCGGTGCGGTTTACCAAATCTTGACGACCGCCTGGGCTTTGACCAGTACCTTCACGCCTGCTGCGGTCACGGTCAGGTCGACCCGCGCCGTGCCGTTGTCCTGGTCGATGGCCCCGATGGCGCCGCTGACGTCGATCGTGGCGCCGGGTCCGTCAAGATCCTCCACGAGGACCGGCTTGGTGAAGCGCGTCTGGTAGTCGACGACGGCGGCCGGGTTGCCGATCCAGTCCGTCACCAGTTGCACCGCGGCGCCCATGGTGAACATGCCGTGCGCGATGACGCCGGGGAGGCCTACCTGCTCGGCGAAGCGTCCGTTCCAGTGGATCGGGTTGAAGTCGCCGGACGCTCCGGCGTACCTGACCAGGTCAGCGCGGGAAACCTCAATGCTCCGTGAGCCAATGTCCTGTCCAACAGTCAGTTCGTTCAGTTCAACGCTCACTGGTCTTCCCCTCTCACCAGGATCGACGACGTGGTGGTGGCCGTTTTCTCGCCGGCGACCGTGCTGATTTCCGCCCGGGTGGTGATCATGGCCCCGCCGCCCATTGCGCGCACCTGGTCGACGTGCAACTCGGCCACCAGTTCGTCGCCGGCGACGATCGGCCGGTGGTGCACGAAGCGCTGGTCCGCATGGACCACGCGGGAGAAATCGATGCCGGAATCAGGGTCCTCGATCAGCCGGGCATCCGCGCGCTGGGCCACGATGATGGCGAAGGTGGGCGGAGCCACCAAGTCGCCATAGCCCAGTTCCTGCGCGGCTTCGACGTTGAAGTGCGCAGGATGCGTGGCCTTGACCGCCGAAGCGAACTCGCGGATCTTCTCGCGGCCCACGGTATAGGCGGCGCCGGCCGGGTAGGTGCGGCCGGCGAGGTCGGGGTTGACCCCGGCATGTTCGGACATGGATCTCCTTCGGATGGAGTGGATGGGACTATCGACGCTTCGCTGGTCGTGTGTCCCGCGGGTGGGCGGTTGCCTGCCGGGCCCGGGCGTCGCGGAACCGGACCAGCAGCCCGGCCAAGTGGGTCAGCAAGCCCGTGATGATGGCGGCCAGTGCAGCCCAGATCAGCCATTGGATGCTCGCCGACGCGGCGATGACGGACAGGAGGATCCCGACGCCGATCAGCACCATCGCAGAGATGACCAGCTTCCGGTACAGCGGCGAGCCAAGGTCCCAAGGATTCATACCTCAAGGTTACCGGCCACGCCCCCTGCCGGCCGAACCGCGGAGCCGTGCGAGACTCCGGGGCTCCCGGGCTCCGGGCAACGCCCGCCACGGATTGCCTAGAACAGCTGTTCCTGAATGACGGGCTGCTCCGAGGCGAAGTCGCCGACGGCGATCCGGCGGCCCTTCACCCCGCCCAGGTCCACCAGAAAGAGCGGTCCGCCATCCTGCAGCCGCGCGGCCGCGACGCTGCCGAGGAGGCCCTCCACGATGAACCCGTGGTCGCCCGAGGCAAAGCTGCCCGGGTAGCCCCTCTTGACGCCGTCCTGCAGAACCGGTGCCGCCATCGCGGGAACCTGCCATTGTTCGTCGACGACGTCGAAGCCCTCCAGTTGAACGGCAGGCAGCAGGTCGCGCACAGTGGCAGCATGGCCGGAGTTGAGCCGGTCCACCTCGGGCAGCGGCAGCGGGGCCAGCAGCCCGGCGAACTTGGCGGCACCGCGCACGGCTTGCGTCAGGGCGGTGTTTCCCGAGACCGCGTCCTCGAGTACCCGCACCACCCGTCCGTCGCGCGTCCGGGCGACGGACGCGCGGCCACTGCGCCTTGTTCGGCCAGCCGCAACGATTTCCGCACATGGGCCGCCGTGCCCACCTTGCTGGCCCCGTTGGCGAATGTGGCCACATACAGCCAATGGGGTTGGGCGAGGTAGTCCAGCAGCCCCTCGGGAGCCCGGCCGCTGCGGTGGCTGTCATGCATGAAGCGCAGGTCGTCATTGAGGAAGCAGTTCACACATTGGTGACCTCGCTCCGCCGGAGCCTGCAGCCGGCACGGCACATGCGTGCGCTCCGCGGCAGAAAATACCCGGTGGCTGCCCAGGCAGTAGCGCTGGGGGTCCACCACCCGGAAGCCCAGCCTCGACCCCTGCGTCACGGGCAGGTCCTCCGGCGTGCCGTCCGGAGCCGCCAGGCGCAGCCGGGGGCCCCTGGGGGTCCAGGCGATGCCGTGGGCGAGATACAGGGCGGGCATGGCGTCCACTCTAGTAAAGGAAGTGAGAGGTCCCCTGACCCGCCGGCTGCGGCCCAGGCCGGCCTTGGGGGTCAGTGGAGGGGCGCCTTAACAGCCGAAGGGCCCGTCCAGAACCATAGTTCCGATCGGGCCCCTCAGGGTCTCGGTAGCGGTGCCCGGACTCGATCCGGGGACCTCACGATTATGAGTCGTGCGCTCTAACCAGCTGAGCTACACCGCCACGAATGGGAGCGCCCGCGCTGCGTCTCGCGACGCAGACGCGGGCTTTGCCATTCCGAGCCCCCCACCGGAATCGATCCGGTGACCTCGTTCTTACCAAGAACGCGCTCTACCACTGAGCTAGGGGGGCAACGGAGAAATACATTACCAGCAATTTGCCCCTATAAGAAATCGGAATCGTGCCCCGTGGTGAAGGCCACACGTCCGACGGCGATCCCCTCCGCGGACAGCCCGGGCGGCCTGTCCCCGGTGGCGTTTCGGGCGCATGGACTGCAGCCAAGATCACACCGAGGCAGCCACCGGACGCGGACGAAAGGGTACTCTGGCGTCATTCGAAAGGACTCCACATGCAGGTTTCCCAGCCATGGGGCCGGGACGACATCGCCTCCCGGCTGCGCGCGGCAGGCTGCGTCTTCGCCGAGGAGGAGGCCGACCTGCTGCTGGCCGAGGGCGGTCCCCGGGAAGAAATTTCCGCCAGGGTGGAACAGCGGGCGGCCGGGGCGCCGCTGGAACAAGTCCTGGGCTGGGCCGGGTTCTGTGGCTTGCGCATTCGCGTTGCCCGCGGGGTTTTCGTCCCCCGGCGGAGGACCGAGTTCCTGGTCCGGCAGGCCGCGGCCTTGGCCCCGGTGCCCGTCGGCGTCGTCGTCGATTTGTGCTGTGGTTCGGGGGCCGTGGCGGCGGCGCTGGGTGCACTGCTCAGGCCCGCCGAACTGCACGCCGCGGACGTGGATCCTGCGGCGGTGGCCTGTGCGCGCGCCAACCTGCCGGCGGCACAGGTGCACGCGGGCGACCTGTACGCGGCCCTGCCAGCGGCATTGCGCGGCCGCGTCGACGTCCTGGCCGCGAACGTCCCCTACGTGCCCACGGCGGAGATCACGTTGCTGCCGCCCGAAGCCCGCCTCCACGAAGCACCGTGGGCGCTCGACGGCGGCCCTGACGGCCTGGCGCTCATGCGGCGCGTCGCGGACGGGGCGCCGGACTGGCTGGCACCGGGCGGGTCTGTGCTGGTGGAAACGAGCGAGCGGCAGGCGGAGGCAGCGGCCGGGGCCTTCGAAGCGCGCGGACTGGTGCCGGCCATCGCGCGTTCCGAGGAGCACGCCTCCACGGTGGTTTCCGGCACCCGCCCGGGTGGTTGAACGCAGGGGGACGTTAAATGCCTCCGGGGCACCTGTCCAATGACAAGTGCCCCGGAGGTCGGTTCCTAGCTGAGAGCCAGTCCGGCCGGGTCAGCCGCGGGTGTGGCGCGGCTTGCGTGCGGCGCCAAAGCCGCGGTCGCTGCGCTCCCCGCCGAATCCACGGTCGGAGCGGTCGCCACCGAAGCTGCGGTCGCCGCTGAAGCTGCGTTCGCCATCGGTCTTGTACGGACGGTCGCCCTCAAACTTCTTCTTGTAGGGGCGGTCGCTTTCGAACTTCTTCTTGAACGGCCGGTCGCCCCGGTCGCTGCGGAAGCCGCCGCGGTGCCCGCCGGCGACGTCGTCGCGGTCCCGGCGCGGCTTGCGGCCGCCGTCCAGCTCCAGGTGGATCAGCTCGCCGCCGATGCGGGTCTTGGACAGCGCGCGCAGCTGGTCCTTGCTCAGGTCAGCGGGCAGCTCGACCAGCGAGTGGTCCGAGCGGATGTCGATGCCGCCGATCTGCGCGGCGGACAGGCCGCCCTCGTTGGCGATGGCGCCGACGATCGACCCGGGCATCACGCGGTTCCGACGCCCCACGGCGATCCGGTACGTCGCATTGCCCTCGGTCAGGGTGCGGGACGGGCCGCGCGAATTCATGCTGTCGCGCCCGCCGCCGGCACGCTCGCGCTGGCCCTTGGGTGCCTCGGGCAGGTCCTGGACCAGCAGCGGGCGACCGCCCTGGGCCATGACGGCCAGCGCGGCCGCAATCTCGGCGGCCGGCACATCGTGCTCGGTCTCGTAGTTCGCGATCAGGTCGCGGAACATCGAGACGTCCTCGGACGCCAGGGTCTCAGTGATCTGTTCCGCGAACTTGCGCATGCGCAGGTTGTTGATGGTCTCGGCCGAGGGCAGGTTCATCTGCTCGACGGGCTGGCGCGTGGCCTTCTCGATCGCCCGCAGCAGGTACTTCTCGCGCGGGGTCATGAACAGGATGGCGTCGCCCGAGCGGCCCGCGCGGCCGGTGCGGCCGATGCGGTGCACGTAGGACTCGGTGTCGTGCGGGATGTCGTAGTTGACCACGAGGGTGATGCGCTCGACGTCGAGCCCGCGGGCGGCGACGTCCGTGGCGACCAGGATGTCGATCTTGCCGTCGCGCAGGGCCTCGACGGTGCGCTCACGCTGCTGCTGCGGGATGTCGCCGTTGATGGCGGCGGCCCGGTAGCCGCGGGACTTCAGCTTGTCGGCCAGGTCCTCGGTAGCCATCTTGGTGCGCACGAAGGCGATGACGCCGTCGAAATCTTCGGCTTCCAGGATCCGGGTCATGGCATCCAGCTTGTGCGGGCCCATGACCTGTAGGTAGCGCTGGCGGGTGTTGGTGCCCGTGGTGGTCTTGGCCTTGACCGTGATCTCGGCCGGGTCCTTCAGGTACTTCTTCGCAATCCGGCGGATGGCGGTCGGCATGGTCGCCGAGAACAGGGCAACCTGCTTGCTTTCGGGGGTCTTGGAGAGGATCTGGTCGACCTCTTCAGCGAAGCCCATGCGCAGCATCTCGTCGGCCTCGTCCAGCACCAGGTACTGGAGTTCGGACAGGTCCAGCGAGCCCTTTTCGATGTGGTCGATCACGCGGCCGGGGGTACCGACAACCACCTGGGCGCCGCGGCGCAGGCCGGCCAGCTGGGGCCCGTACGCGGAGCCGCCGTAGACGGGCAGCACGGTGAAGTCGTCCATGTGGGCGGCGTAGGAGGAAAAGGCCTCGGCCACCTGGAGGGCCAGCTCGCGGGTGGGGGCCAGCACCAGGATCTGGGTGTTCTTGGTCGCCGGCAGCTCGGCCATCCGGGAGAGGGCGGGAACCGCGAACGCCGCAGTCTTGCCCGTGCCGGTCTGCGCCAGGCCGACGACGTCGCGGCCTTCGAGCAGGACGGGAATGGTGGCGGCCTGGATGGGCGAGGGCTTCTCGTAGCCGACGTCGGTCAGTGCGGCCAGGACACGGCCGTCGAGGCCGAAGTCGGTGAAGAGTACGGTGTTCTCGTCTTCGACGGCCGGGGCGGCGTCGGTGTTTTCGGGCAGGGTGTTAACAGTGTTTTCGGACACGGGGCAGTTCCTCGTATTCAGCTGGGGACCGGTGGCCGCGGCACATCAATGTCCGCGGTCCTCTGACTCAAAGCCCGGCGCTATTCCAATCCCGTGGCAGGGCTTTCCGCCGCTTCGCTGGCCACCCGCAAGCTGCGGAGAGACCTGGCGGCGTTTTCTTTAGCCGGCGCTCCCAAACATGAAACTGCCCGCCGCATAGAGGCGGGCCCACACACAATCAGACGCTTCGACAAGACCGTAAACGGCATTATCGCGCAGAACTAAGGGAATACCGACAGTGGGGGATGTATCCAGTGTACGGCACGCTCCGGCTGGCCGGGGACAGGGAGCACGACGGCGGGCGGTGACCTTTGGCACAGCGGGCCACCCGGCGCCGTGTGCCGGTTCGTGTTCCTACTCCCCCTGCAGGGTCTGCTCGGCCCACTCGATCCAGGCCTGCTCGAACATGATGCCCGCCTGCAGCACGGCCCGCTGCAGCCGGTTGGCGTCGGTCCAGGTGCCCCGCTGGTCGAGCTGGCGGTAGGCCGCGAGCTGCGCGCGGTGCAGGCTCAGATGCCGTTCGATTTCGCCGTGGATCGGGACGTCTCCGAGCACCGAGGAGGCGCGGAGGCGGATCATCAGCTCCTCCCGGACGGGGCGCGGGTTCTGCCGTTCGTCGGTCCAGCGCCGCAGTTCCTCCCGGCCGACGGCAAGCACCTGGTACTCCTTGGCGCGCCCGCGGCTGGAGTCGCGGCCCGTCGCTTCGACCAGGCCGTTCTGTTCCAGCTTGGCGAGCTCGCGGTAGATTTGCTGGTGCGTCGCCGGCCAGAAGAAGCCGAACGACTTGTCGAACCGGCGGGCCAGTTCCGCCCCGGATCCGGGCCGCTCCAGCAGGGCGGTGAGGATGGCGTGCGGCAAGGACATGACAGCTCGTTCCCGTTACAGCGCCGCGGCCAGCCGGGTCGCCTGGTTGATGGCGCGTTTGGCGTCGAGTTCGGCTGCCACGTCGGCGCCGCCGACCAGGTGGACCGGCAGCCCCGCCGCTTCCAGTTCCTCCTGCAGCTCCCGCTGCGGTTCCTGGCCGGTGCAGAGCACCACGTTGTCGACGGCGAGCACCGTGTCGGTGCCGTCGACGGTCAGGTGCAGTCCGTCGTCGTCGATCCTGCGATAGGTCACGGCCGGGATCATCTGCACCCCGCGGCTCTTGAGCTCGGCGCGATGGATCCACCCGGTCGTCTTGCCCAGTCCGGCGCCGAGCTTGGATTCCTTGCGCTGCAGCAGGTAAACGGTACGGGCCGGGCGTTCTGGCCGGGGAGCGGCCAGGCCGCCGCGCGCCGCCGGGTCGTCGTCGACCCCCCAATGCTCGCGGAACCGGTCCGGATCCAGGGTGGCGCTGGGACCGGACTGGGTGATGTATGCGCTGACGTCGAAGCCGATGCCGCCGGCGCCCAGCACCGCCACCGTTGCACCCAGCTGCCGATGGTCGCGCAGCACGTCCAGGTAGCCGAGCACACTCGGGTGGTCCAGGCCGTCCAGGTCCGGAAGCCGGGGCACCACGCCGGTGGCCAGGACGACCTCGTCAAACCCGCCTTCGGCCAGGGCCGCCGCGGTGGCCCGGGTCTTCAGCCGCACCTCGACGCCGAGCAGCTCCAGCTGGCGGCTGAAGTAGCGGATGGTCTCGTGGAACTCTTCCTTGCCCGGGATCTGCTTGGCCAAATTGAACTGGCCGCCGATGCCGTCCGCCGCTTCAAAGAGGGTGACGCGGTGCCCGCGCCTGGCCGCGGTGACCGCACAGGCCAGCCCGGCCGGCCCCGCCCCGACCACGGCCAGCGATTTGGGCGCGGTGGCGGGAGCGATCAGCAGTTCTGTCTCGTGGCAGGCCTGCGGGTTGACCAGGCAGGAGGTGGTTTTGCCGACGAAGGTGTGGTCCAGGCAGGCCTGGTTGCAGGCGATGCAGGTATTAATCTCGTCCGCCCGTCCGCGCGAGGCCTTGAGCACGAATGTCGGGTCGGCGAGCAACGGGCGGGCCATGGACACCATGTCGGCGTATCCGCCGGCCAGCAGCTGCTCGGCGGTATCCGGGTTGTTGATCCGGTTGGTGGTTACCAACGGAATTCCGACGGCGCCCATCAGCCGGCGGGTGACCCAAGAGAAACCGGCACGTGGGACCGAGGTGGCGATGGTCGGCACGCGGGATTCGTGCCAGCCGATGCCGGTATTGATAATGGTGGCCCCTGCGGCTTCGACTCCGCGGGCCAGTTCGGCGACTTCCTCGAAGGTGGAGCCGCCTTCCACCAGGTCCAGCATGGACAGGCGGTAGATGATGATGAAGTCCTCCCCCACCCGCTCGCGGGTCCGGCGGACAACCTCCAGCGGGAAGCGGATCCGGTTGCGGTAGCTGCCGCCCCAGCCGTCGGTCCGCTGGTTGGTGCGGGCGGCGATGAACTCGTTGATCAGGTATCCCTCGGACCCCATGATCTCAACGCCGTCGTATCCCGCGTCGCGGGCCAGCGCGGCCGCATTCGCGAAGTCCTCGATGGTCTGCCCGATCTCCGGTTCGCTGAGCCCGCGGGGCGTAAACGGGCTGATCGGAGCCTGCAGCGGGCTTGGGGCTACCGGCTCCGGATGCGCGGCGTAACGTCCGGCGTGCAGCAGCTGCAGCGCTATCCGCCCTCCGGCGGCGTGGACGGCGCCGGTGACGATCGTGTGGCGGGCGGCCTCCTCCGCCGTCGTCATCATGGCGCCGCCGGGCTGCAGCCTGCCGGCCGCGTTGGGGGCGAAGCCGCCCGTCACGATCAGCCCGACGCCGCCGCGCGCGCGTTCGGCGTAGAAGGCCGCCATGCGCTCGAAGCCGCCGGGCAGCTCCTCCAGCCCGACGTGCATGGACCCCATCAGCACCCGGTTGGGCAGGACCGTGAAGCCGAGGTCCAGCGGTTCAAACAGCTTCGGGTAGGCCACCGCCACGATGCACTCCTTTGCACAACAAGTTGCATAAAGCCTACGGCCGGAGTGCCCGGCGGACAACCGGCAGAGGGAAAGAGATCAGCGCGGGCGGACCGCGGACCGCCGTGTCCTCAGGCGTGGACGCGGCCCCGGTCCAGCACCCTCCGGACTGCTTTGCCGACAGTGCCGTGCAGCGCAATCTCGCCGGTGGCCTCGGAAGCCCGCAGCGCCTGCGCTTGCCCAGGGCTGAGCCCCAGCGATAATTCCGCCACGCTGACGCCGTGCGCGGGGCGGAAGAGGACGTGGATGCTGTCACCGGCGGCGAGGGAACCGGGGGTGACGACCTTGAGATAGGCGCCGGGCAGCCCCCTGCGCAGGAAGCGCTTGACCCACTGGGGCTCGCCCATGTGGCGGGCGAAGGTGGCGCAGGGTGTCCGCGGCATCGTCACTTCGACGACGACGTCGCGGCCGACCTGCCACCGCTCCCCCACCAGCGCGCCGCTGACGTCCAGGCCCGTGGTCCGCAGGTTTTCGCCGAACAGCCCCGGCGGGATGTCGCGCCCGAGCTCGGCCGACCACGCGTCGGCATCCTCCTGGGCATAGGCGTAGAGGGCCTTGAGCTCTCCGCCGTGGTTTTTGCGGTCCGCCTGGACATCGGCGCGCAGCCCCATCGGGTGGACCGGCACCCGTTCGTCCACCGGGCGCTTATCGATCCCGGTGATGCCCACCTTGCTGGCATCGGGTTTTAAGGCGTGCAGCCGGCAGAGGGCCAGCAGGGATCCGGAAGTCATGGGGCAATCATATGTTTGGCCGGATGCTCGCTCAGGCGTGGCCCTCGTAGCTGATGTCCTGTTCCTTGGCCGAGTCGGCCGACAGCGGTTGCCCGCGGTATTTTCCGATCGCCCACAGATTCCCGTCCGGGTCGTTGATGCCAAAGCCGCGGTCGCCGTAGTCGGTGTCCTGCAGGTCCCGGATGATCGACGCCCCGGCTGCCTTCATGCGCTCGTACGCGCCGTCCGGGTCGCGGGTGTAGACGTTAAGCTGGGTCGAGCCGGGTTCCCTGGCCCACAGGGTCCCCTCCGCGTGGCTGGAGACCATCACCATCCCGCCCTCGGGCCAGAGCAATTCCGCGTGCACCACCAGGCCATGCTCCTCGAACCGTGCGTGCTCGATGAATCCCATGGTCCCGGTCAGGAACTCGATCAGTTCGTGGGCCTTGCGCGACTGCAGACCGGCGACGACGCTGGCCGGGGGGTACTGCTTGTTCGCATCCATGGACACAGTATTCTCTTCCGGCCCCGGACGCGCCAGAGGCGGCGGACCGGCCTGCCGGTACCGCCGCCTCTATGGGTGCCTAGAGCTGGCCGAAGGCCTTTTCCAGGTCTGCGATCAAGTCATCGATGTCCTCGATGCCCACCGACAGCCGGATCAGGTTCTCCGGCACCGCCAGTTCGGTGCCTTTCACCGAGGCGTGGGTCATCTCCGACGGGTAGTTGACCAGCGACTCGATGCCGCCCAGCGATTCCGCCAGGGTGAACACCTCGGTGGACTCGGCCACCTTGCGGGCCGCCGCCTCACCGCCCGCAAAGGAGACCGAGACCATGCCGCCGAAGCCGCGCATCTGTTTCTTGGCCAGCTCGTGGCCGGGGTGCTCGGGCAGGCCCGGATAGTAGACGGCTTCGACTTCGGCCCGGCCCTGCAGCCATTCGGCCACGGCCTGGGCATTCGCCGAGTGCCGGTCCATCCGCACTCCAAGCGTCTTCAGCCCGCGGGTGGTCAGGAAAGCGTCCAGCGGCGCGGAGACGGCCCCCACCGCGAACTGCACGAAACCGACCTTCTCGGCGAGCGCGTCGTCGTTGAGCACCACGGCACCGCCGATCACGTCCGAATGTCCGCCGATGTACTTGGTGGTCGAATGCACCACGACGTCGGCGCCGAAGGCCAGCGGGTTCTGCAGGTACGGCGAGGCGAAGGTGTTGTCCACGACCAGCAGCGCGCCGGCGGCGTGGGCCAGCTCGGCGAGGGCGGCGATGTCGGTGACCTTCATCATCGGGTTGGACGGGGTCTCGACCCAGAGGAACCGGGCCTCGTGCTCGTTGACCGCTGCGGCCACGGCCGACTCGTCGGACATGTCGACCACGGTGTGGCCGATCCCCCAGGCACCGAGCACGCGGCTGATGAGCCGGTAGGTGCCGCCGTACGCGTCGTTGCCCAGCACGATGTGGTCGCCCGGGGACAGCAGGGCCCGGATCAGCGCGTCTTCGGCTGCCAGCCCGGAGGCGAAGGAGAAGGCGTGCTTGCCGCCCTCCACCGCCGCCAGCTGCACCTGCAGGGAATCGCGGGTCGGGTTGGTGCCGCGGCCGTATTCGTAGCCGTTGCGCAGCCCGCCGATGCCGTCCTGGGCGTAGGTCGAAGACTGGTAGATCGCCGGCACCACCGCGCCGGTGGCCTCGTCCGGCACCTGGCCGGCATGCACGGCGCGGGTGTTGAAGCCCTGGGTGTTCTCTGCGCTCATTCTTCTCTCCTTCAGCTCGTCAGGTAGGACAGCAGGTCGTGGCGGGTCAGCACGCCCACCGGGGCACCGGCCAGCGTCACCAGCACGCCGTCGACCGCCTGCAGCTTCTCGCGCGCGGCCGAGACCGGTTCCAGCGCCCCGACCAGCGGCATCGCCGCGCTCAGATGGTCGCCGACCTTGTCTGTCAGCTTCGCCTCGTTCTTGAACAGCTTGGCCGTTAGCTCGCGTTCATTCACGGCGCCGACCACCTCGCCCATCACCACCGGCGGCTCCTGCGAGAGCACCGGCAGGGTCGAGACGCCGAACTCGTTCATGATCTCGATGACGTCGCGCACCGTCTCGTAGGGATGGGTGTGGACCAGGTCCGGCAGCGTGCCGTTCTTGCCCCGCAGCACCTCGCCCACCGTCGCTTCGTCCCCGTCGGCGATAAAGCCGTAGGACTTCATCCAGTCGTCGTTGAAGATCTTGCCCAGGTAGCCGCGTCCGGAGTCCGGCAGGATCACGACCACGATGTCGTCAGGCCCCAGCCCCTCGGCCACCTTGAGCGCGGCCACCACGGCCATGCCGGAGGAACCGCCGACCAGCAGCCCCTCTTCCTGGGCCAGCCGCCGGGTCATCGCGAAGGCCTCGGCGTCGTTGACGGCCAGCACCTCGTCCGGGACGGACTTGTCGTAGTTGTCCGGCCACATGTCCTCGCCCACGCCCTCGACGAAGTACGGCCGTCCGCTGCCACCGGAGTAGACCGAGCCCTCGGGGTCCGCGCCGACGATCTTCACGGGCCCGCCGGGGCGGTCGGCGGAAATTTCCTTCAGGTAGCGGCCGGTTCCCGTGATGGTTCCGCCGGTGCCGGCGCCGATCACCACGTGGGTGACCCGGCCGTCCGTATCGCGCCAGATCTCCGGGCCGGTGGACTCGTAATGGCTGGCCGGCGCGGCCGGGTTGTTGAACTGGTCCGGCTTGTAGCCGCCGTCGACCTCGGTCACCAGCCGGTCGGAGACCCCGTAGTAGGACTCCGGGCTGTCCGGCGCCACGGAGGTCGGGGTGACGACGACGTCGGCGCCGTAGGCCTTGAGCACGTCGCGCTTTTCCAGGCCCACCTTGTCCGGGGTCACGAAGATGGACTTGTAGCCCTTCTGCTGCGCCACCAGGGCCAGGCCCACCCCGGTGTTGCCGCTGGTGGGTTCGATGACCGTGCCGCCGGGCTTCAGCCGCCCGTCCTTTTCGGCTTCTTCGATCATCTTCACCGCGATGCGGTCCTTGATCGAACCGCCCGGGTTGAAATACTCCACCTTCGCCAGGACGGTGGCGGCAAGACCTTCGGTCACTTTGTTCAGCTTGACCAGCGGGGTGTTGCCGATCAGGTCCAGAACAGAATTGGCATATTTCATGGGCCCAAATCTACCCGCCAGCGTATCCGGGGGCACATCCGGCGTAAGACGGCTTCATGCCGGACCCCGCGGGCGGCGGCCGGGTGCCGCTCCTGCGCGGCCGGCCGTTGCCCGGACGGGCCGGGCTGGAACGGGCCCGGGTGCAGGAAGTGTCGGGAGCGCGTGGGACGATTAATCCATGCTGTCCACCGCCACCGCGCCCGGCACCGGGCTCACCGCACGGGTGGAGTTTCCGGAGCCGTATGACCTGCGCGGAACGCTGTCCATCCTGTCCCGCGGCACGCAGGATCCCACCGCCCTGATTGACGACGCCGGTGCCTGGCTGACGCTGAACACCTCCTCCGGCGCGGCGACCCTACGCCTCACCCGCGGGCCGGACGGGCACGACGGAAGCCGGGGCACCGCCGTCGTGATGGGACAGGCGTGGGGGCCCGGTGCCGATGAAGCGCTGGCCGGGCTCCCGGCGCTGCTGGGCGCCGGCGATGACTGGTCGGGGTTCGACACCCCGGATTTCCACACTGGCCTGCCGCGGCTGGTGCGTGAACCGCGCCGGCGGCATCCCGGGCTGCGGCTGCCGGCGACCGGGCGGATGATCGATGCGCTCGTGCCGGTGATCCTGGAGCAGAAGATCACGACCATCGAGGCGCGCTACTCCTACAAATACCTGGTCCGCCGGCACGGGTCTCCGGCGCCGGGGCCCGCACCGAGCGGGCTCATGGTCCCGCCGACGGCGCAGGGGTGGCGGCGCATCCCATCCTGGGACTGGCACCGGGCGGGGGTGGACTCGAAGCGCTCGGGCACCATCATGCGGGCTTGTTCCTCGGCCGGCGCCCTGGAACGGCTGGCGTCGCTGCCGGCCGGCGAAGAACTGGCCCGCAAGCTGTGCACCGTCCCGGGGATCGGGCCGTGGACCGCGGCCGAGACCGCGCAGCGCACGCACGGGGATCCGGACTCGGTGTCGGTGGGCGACTTCCATCTGGCGGCGTTCGTCGGCTACGCCCTGACCGGGCGCAAGACGGACGACGCCGGCATGCTCGAGCTCCTGGAACCGTGGCGGGGCCACCGCCAGCGGGTGGTGCGGATGCTGGTGCTGAGCGGTTTCCGCAAGCCCGCCTTCGGGCCGCGGCTGGCGCCGCAGGACCACCGCCGGCACTAATGCGGCGCTGACGCGGCACTACCGCCGGAAACACCGCTCGCCTTAAAGCCCGAGGGAGCAGGGCCAGCGCCCCGCCCCCTCTGGAGTCCTGACCGTTGTAGCTATTCGGAGGCCTGGCCGTCCTGCGCCGCCTGCTGCTGGGCGGCCACCTGGGCGTGGACTTCCTGCATGTCCAGGCCCTTGACCGCGTCCACCAACTGCCCGAACTGGCTGGAGTTCAGGGCGCCGGGCTGGGAGAACACCAGCACCTTTTCGCGGAAGGCCATGAGGGTCGGAATCGAGGTGATGCCGGCCGCGGCGGCCAGGCCCTGCTCGGCTTCGGTGTCCACCTTGGCGAAGACGATGTCGCCGTGTTCCTCGGACGCGGCATCGTAGACGGGGGCAAACTGCTTGCACGGGCCGCACCAGTCGGCCCAGAAGTCAACGAACACAATGTCGTTCTCTTCGATGGTCTGCGGGAACTGGGCCTCGGTGATATCGATGGTTGCCATACCTCCACGCTAACGTGCCGGGTTGCGGCCTGTCGCCCCCTGTTCGCTCAGCGCATGAGCCGGCGCCCCGGCCGTTATCCACAATCCCCCGCCGGGGCTACCGGCCGCCGTGGCCGGATCCCTAAGGTCGATTCCACCAGAAACCGCGACCGGAGGATTCGACATGAACCGCTTCACCGTCCTGATTGTCACCGACGGACTGGAACTCGACGCCGCCATTTCCCAGAGCATCGCCGTGATGGACGAATTGGAGGAGCACCTGCCGTTTGCCCACGACCCGTCACGGAACGAACTGTACGCCGTGGGCGAGGGCGCCGCGCTGAAGGGCAGGATCGGGCTGCCGCACGGCAGGCCCGGCGCCGGCCCGGCGGCCACCTATGTGGGCGACCTGCACTGCATCTGGAGCGCAGGGCGGTGGTACACGCCGGCCGACTGTCCGCCTGCTCCGGCAGACCATAACGGCGCAACTGCCTGGCAGTGGCTGTACTACAACGTCATGCACAATTCCGGGCCGAAAACGTACTGCTTCCTCTGGGACATTTACCCGCTGCCGCTGGCCGAAGCGGCCTGAGCACGGGCTGCCCGGGGCGGCAGGACCGGCAAGGGCTGTTGCGAGGTGCCGGCTGCCCGGGCGCGGCGGCCGGGGCCGGGCTGGCGCCGGCGGCGCCGCTCAGTAGAAGGGCTGGTGGCGGCGGCGCACGTAGAGCCCGCGGGCAATCTTTTCCCCGGCCGGGGACCACAGCTTGTACTTCAACGGGGAGATCACCTGGTCATAGCAGCCGACGAAGTCGGTGATGGTCTTGGTGAAGCTGGTCTTGAACAGGCCCAGCCCGTAGTACTCATGTTCGGGGTTCTTCAGTTCCGACGACGGCGGGGTTCCGCACAGGTCGTAACTGGTGATGCCCAACTCCTTGAGCTGGTTCATGGCCGTCCACTGGATCAGGTGGGAGTCGCCGTACTGCTTGCGGCGCGGCAGCGATCCGCCGTCTTTGTAGGTGCCCTTGCGTCCGTAGTTGACCACGAACGCGCCCACCGACGGCTTGCCGTCTTCGTACGTGAACAGCAGCCGGCCCTGCCCGGCGGCAATGAAGTTGCCCCAGAACGCCTTGAAGTACTCGAAGGAGCGGACCTGTACGTTCTTCTGGCCCTGCTGCACCTGTCCCATCAGGTTGAACATGGCCCGGAAGTTCTCTTCCGTCGGTTCGGCCGTCACCACTTCGGCGCCCTCGCGGATGGCGCGGCGCACGGCATTCCGCCCGCGGGACGAGAAGCTCTTGAGGACGACGTCCGGCTCCGGGGAGATGTCGACGATTGCGGTGTGGTCGTTCGGCTGCAGGTCGGGCATCTTGACCAGGCCTTCGCGCGCCAGCAGCGCGCGGGTGCCGTCGGTGGCCTCGACATCCGGCTCGATCCGGATCGCGAAGACGCCGCGCGCCTGCTCCCGGCAGAAGTTGCGGTTGGCCTCGAAGATGCCCGGCAGGTCCTCGGGCGACGCGACGTCGGGGCCCTTGATCATGTACCAGTAGTTGCCCAGCAACGGAACATGCTTTTCCAGCACCAGGTTGTAGCTGGTGTAGTCCTCGGTCTCATACGCCAGGTACAGCGGCTTCCACCCGTGGTCCGCCTTGACCTGGGCGTAGGCCTTGGCCTGGAGCATGTTGCCGCCGTTGGGATTGGCCGTGACATGGCTGTCCCATGCCTCGATTTCCTCCGGCGTCGCGAAGCGGGCGGTGAATTGTCGCAAGAGAACTCCTCGTCGTGGCAGCTGGTCGCCGCCGGGTCACATCCGCGGTCAAGTCTATCGACGCTGGCCCCAGACACTGTGCCGGGCAGTGCACCAGCGGCGGCCGGCATGGCCGGCACGTACGGAAAAACCCCGTCCCACCAGTAATTCACATGGTCAGACGGGGTTTCCCGTTCGGTGGCAGATGAAGGATTCGAAGCCTCCCAATTCTGCACATGGAAGGGTGCATCACCATTATTCAGCGAAACCTTTTCACGCCGGATCAGCCAAAAATAGGTCCCGCTTGACGCCTAACTCTTGTGCGATCCAAAGCAGCGGCCTATCCTGCCCTTGTGTTGGCGGCCCGCTAAGGGCCTATTTGCATCGTGTGGTTCGCCCTGCCCGCGGCAGTGCGAACAGATGTGGGCGTTATGTCAGTGGGCGGTAGCCCGGACCGTCCGACTGTACCAAACCATCCCCTCGGCACCGCGACCCGGATGCGCCAGCGTTGGGCGCTTCTTCTGGTTTGGAAGTGCGTGACATGAGTGATCACTGTTACGCGGGACAGGGAACAACGATGGTTGCACTGCATAGCCAATTAGAAAGATCATGACCATGGCCGCTTTCCTCAGAAGAGTACTTGCAGGGGCTGCTGCAATCGCACTCGCCTTGATTACATTTGCTCCGTCCAGCGCCCTCGCGGCTCCACCCTACGATAGGCCGAACGCGATGACCTGCGTTGCGGGTCATGTCGTCGTCGACGTACCAACCAGCGTGCCGGTTATTGGTGCAGTACTTTGGCAAGCAGAGATGCAGTCCTACAACACGGCGACGAACCAATGGGAGGTCAATTACAAGAGCCCCTACTACACCAACACGGCGGACCAGGTCTACGTCACGGCCGGCCCGTGGTTGGATGCCGACGGTGATAGGCACTACTCGACCATCGCGGGGATTCCCGACGGCACAGGCCCGGTCCTAGTTCGGGTTTACAATCACTTCTGGCGGGCGGAGCAAGGGCAATGGGTCTATGTCGACGCAGGCTGGTTTTCCACGGTCGACGGTACGGCCAATGGCAAGGACACATGCGTCCTCGACCGTAGACCGATTGTGGTGCGGATTCCGTAGCTAGCCTCGGGCGGGGCGGCCAGTATCAAGTGTTGCGGGGGGGCAGCCACAGATTAGGTGTTACGAGCGGATAGCAGCCACAGAACTGTTCCCGGCGCGCAGCCATTCAGTGGTGATGTCCGTCCCGGGTCGTACGTGAAGTCATGCGTTGGTCCAGCGAAGAAAAGAAACACCCCGGTCCGAAGACCGGGGTGTCTGCGATGATTCAGCCCATCCGGAAAGGATGTCCCGACTCATCACAGCCTGTGGCAGATGAGGGATTCGAACCCCCGTAGGCAATGCCAGCTGATTTACAGTCAGCCCCCTTTGGCCGCTCGGGTAATCTGCCGAACGCCTTCTTCAGAAGAAGACCGCTTCCCCGTGAGGAAGCAAGACAACTTTACACAAAGATCGGTCCAAGAATCGAATCGGGCTCCGCGGGGCTTATAAACCCCGGGAAATCCGCTCCTCCATCTGTCCGACGAACCGCTCTGCCTGCTCCGCGGTGACCAGCTGCATCCGCACCGCCTGATCCATCTCGCGGCGGATGCCGTCCAACCGGCCCGCGGGCTCGTTGCCGGACACGGCTTCCGCGGCACCGGCGGCGACGCCGTCATGGTCGCCGGCGGCACCGCCGAGCAGGGTTCCGGCCGTGGCGTCGAGTCCACGCTCCAACTCGTGGGTGTCCCGCCGGATCAAAGAGGCAGCGCCAACCGCCGCGGCGGGCGCCTGGACGGATGCGAGGGAGGCGGTGCCCGCCAGGGCGGGCGCGGTGCCCATCACGACCACGGTGGCGACGGTCGTCACGGTCAGGATCGAACCCGCGGCAACCCTTATCGACGTGACGATGTACCGCGGGCGTGCTTTCATGCGTGCTTCTCCTGCAAATTCGGTGGTTCATACGGCCTTGTGATTCTCGCGGGTCCGGATGAAGGAACGGTGGACGGAACCTGCGTCCCAGCTGGGAACGCCGCGTGTCCGGGTGCGATTCAGTAGGCTGGTGCCAAGACACATACGCCCCGACCCAGGAGGAACCATGGCCAGCGATTCTTCGTTCGACATCGTCAGCAAGGTGGACAAGCAGGAAGTCGCCAACGCGTTGAACCAGGCGCAGAAGGAAATCGCGCAGCGCTATGACTTCAAGGGAGTCGGCGCCGAGGTTGACTTCAGCGGCGAAAAAATCCTGATGAAGGCCAACTCCGAGGAACGGGTCAAGGCCGTTCTGGACGTGCTCCAGTCGAAACTGGTCAAGCGCGGCATTTCGTTGAAGTCGCTGGACGCCGGCGAGCCGTTCGCCTCCGGCAAGGAGTACCGGATCGAGGCCGGCGTCAAGGAGGGCATCGCCCAGGACCAGGCCAAGAAGATCTCGAAAATGATCCGGGACGAGGGACCCAAGGGTGTGAAGGCCCAGATCCAGGGCGACGAACTGCGCGTCACCTCCAAGTCCCGGGACGACCTGCAGGAAGTCATATCGCTGCTCAAGGGCTCCGACTTGGACGTCGACCTGCAGTTCATCAACTACCGGTAGTCCGGGAACGAAACGCCTGGCCCTGGTGGTTACCAGGCGTTAGTCCGCAGGAACGTCGAGGACGGTTTAGTTACTGCTTCGCAACGTTCATTTCCTTCTGTGCTGATCATTTCCCGCTTAGCGTGAGGCAAACGTTGTTTCACCAGAGGCGGGGAGATCATGCGCACGCTGACCAAACTGAGCGTTGCAGCCGCGGTACTGCTGGCGCTGGCGGGCTGCACCAGCCACCAGCCTCCCCGGGTGTCGGCGCTTTCATCCCCATCCAGTACCGCGGACGCCATACCGGCGGAGCGCTTGGAACACCTGGACGTAGTCCCGGACAGCGTGCGGTTCCTGACGGACATGGACGGCTACGCGTTCTACGCCGCCTCGATGGACACCCCTGATCCCCGCGAGATGTGCTTGATCGTGGACAACCCGGCAGCCGGTCTCTACGCCGCCGGGTGTGGCCGGCTGGAGCATACGGGCCCACTTGGACTCGAAGCCTCCGGAATCAAGGCCAAACTGATCGCCGATGGATATGACGCGAGCACAGCACTGGCCAAGGGTTGGGCGCAACCGCACCGGAACCTCCTGGTGCACGGACTATAGCCGCCTACAGTAGCCGTCCGGCTTGGCATGGCCGCATGACGCTGCCGCCCTCCCGGAGAGAAGGCGGCAGCGTCAGTGAAACCGGTTCGGGGCTAGGCCGCGCAGCGGTTGCCCCGCTGCTCTGCGTTGGAGGGATTGTTGTAGCAGGTCTCGCCGTTGCTGCGGACACCGGTCGTCACGATCGGCGCCCCCGGGGCCTCGGTCTCGACGACAAGCGGCTCGATGTCCTCACGGGTCACGGTGACAACCGGCTCTGCGGGCACGGTCGCCGTCGTAACCTCCTGCCTCGTTTCGCCTTCGGTGACCGTCACCACCGGGGCGATCGGCGCGCACTCGGTCTCCGATTCCTCATCGCCCGGCCGGGTTCCGGTGGTCACGATCGGAGTGCCGGGAACCACTGCTTCCGTCACCACCGGAGTCCCTGGAACCGATGATGTCTCCACCGCCGGAGTGCCCATGGGGGTGGGGACGTCGGTGCCGCGCGGGAAGTTGAACGTGGTGGTCGTCGTCGTGGTGGTCCGCGTGGTCGGCTGCGTAGTCGTCGCCGTGCGCTCCGTCTGCTGCGTCGTCGCGGTGGCGATCACCGTCTGGTAGGTCGTGGTGGTGCACATTTCACGCTGCTGGGTGCTGGTGAAGATCTCGGTGAACGGCGTCGTCGTGGTAATCAGCGTCTCCCGCGGCTGGGTCGTCGTGGTGACGCGTTCCTGCGGGGTGGTCGTCGTGGTGACGATCGTTGTGGGCGTCGTCGTCGTGGTCAGGACGGCCCTTTCGCATTTCTCCACGGGCTTTGCCGCCCGCTCGTTGTTTACCCTGCGGCAGTTGGTGGTCGCGGGCGTCTCGGTGCTCGTCGGCGTGCCCCGCTCCGTCCGGGTTGTCGACGTCGGCGTGCCCGGAACCACTACGTCCTCGCTGACGGCCTCGCCGGCATTGCGCTCTTCCTCTGTTACTACCGGGGTGCCGGCGCGCTCGGTCCTGACGACAGTCGCGTCGCCGACGTTGCGTTCCTCGGTTGTCACCGTGGGATCCGGCTGCCGGGCTGGAAGCGAGGTGTCCACGGTGACAGGATCGCCCACGGGCCGGTCCGAACTGAACGTGGTCGTTGCAGTGCCTGATGGAACATCCGGACCCACGACGACGGTTCTGACCGTACAGATTTGGTTAGCGCCGTTGCCGCTGAGCGTTCCGCCTAGCGCTGTACAGGCGGCCTGCCGTTCGGCGGGACCGGCGAGCGCCGGACCGGCTGGTGCCAATGCGACGACGAGCCCCAACGTCGTCGCGGCCACCAATGACGAAAAACGCATGATGAACTCTTTCCCCCAAATGAACCCCGCGCGGCGCGGATGCGGTGACACTAACAGGCGGACTAAACCGCGGGCAACGAAACCCAGGCGGATCCGAAAGAGTCGAGTAGTGGGCCAGATACATCCCCGTATTTGCCCGTCCGGAAGCAGGGTAACTGCCCCGCCCCGCCGGTATCCAGGCCGGCAAAACCGAGTACGCGGTCCCCTCCCTCGGACCGCCTCCGAGTGCCGCGGTTACCGTGCCGCGGCGGTGCGCGGGCCGCGGGGCCAGCTGTACGAACCGCTGCGCTTGAGCTCGCCCCGGATCCACGACAGCGTCAGGCGGCACACCTGTTCCTTGACCAGGGCGCCTCCCGTGCGGCCCAGGGCGACGCGGCGCGGGGTGTCGTCCGCATGCACCGGCTGGACCAGCCCGGACCGCCGGCCCAGGCTGATGCAGCGCACCAGGAACCCGACGGACAACTCCCGAGGGGAGCGCTGCCGGATCTGGGCGATGACGTTCTCTGCGGCGTGGGCGCCCATGGGCATGGCCACCGCGCAGCCCATCCGCAGATGCGAGGCCACCATGTCCTGGGCACGGACTGCGTCTCCGGCACCTACGATCTCCGGGTACCCCGGGCAGGCCAGCGTTGAGTCGACGAGCAACCTGCCGTGGTCATCGGTGGCCAACCCGCTCGCTTCGGCGAGGCCGGAAGCGCTGAAACCGGCCGCCCAGACGGTGCAGTCCGAGCGCAGGGCCGTACCGTCCGACAGGATGATGCGCTGCGCGTCGGACCGGTCCACCCGGGTTCCGTCCATGACCTCGACGCCGAGGTCCCCCAGCTGTGCCAGCAGGGCCCGGCGGCCCCGCTCGGACAGGTCCGCACCTGTCCGCCCCCGCGAAACCAGCCGCACCTTCAACCGCGGAAGCGCCCCGGCAATTTCGGCAGCTGCCTCGATGCCGGTCAGGCCACCACCGATAACGCTGACGACGGCGCCGGGAGCCAACTGCTGCAACGCGCGCTGCAGGCGGGCGGCGGAGGAGGCGTCCTGCAGCGTGAAGCCGACTGATCCCGAGGGGACGGGTTGGCTGGCGCTGCCGGGAGCGTAGACCAGGAAGTCATAGTCCAGCGCGGCCCGGCCGTGGTCGAAGTGGACGGTGCGCAACCGGGGATCGATCCGGGAGGCCGTGCCGACCACCAGGGCGACCTCCGGGTGCAGCAGCGAGTCCATCGGAACGGCGGCCGATTCCCGGCCTCCCGCCGCGACCTCATGCAGCCGTATCCGCTCCACGAAGTCGGCCGAAGGGTTGACGACGCTCACGCAGGTCCTGCCCGCCAGCTCCTTGCTGCCGGCGAGCCGGTTTGCGGCCATGACTCCGGCGTAGCCGGCCCCAATGATGACAATCCGATGCTTAGCGCTCACCGCGAACTCCCTCTCGTGTGTGGTTACAGAGATAGGACACCGCCGGCGGCAGATGTGTGACATGGGCCGGCGGCCGCTCCGGGTCCGCGCGGTTTTTTTGCTCGTCAGTCCCGGGAGTCGGGGCCGGAGGGGACGCTCCCGGGGTTGATCGGATCGGCGGTCGGGCCGTCGGTGAGCGGGTCGGCCAGTTCGGGCCCGCCCACGGCCTGGCCCATCCAGGTGAGTGCCTCCCAACCGTCGGGACCGCCGTCGAGCACTACCACCCCGGTGTTGCTCAACTGGTTCCGGGCCACGAACGGGACCGTCAGGTTGGACGCCCGGGCGCCCGCCCAGCTGCGGATCATGGCGCCGTGGCTGACCACCGCCAGGGTGCCGATGCCGGAGGTCCGGGCTTCTTCAATGACGGCATCGAAGCGTCCGAATGTTTCGTGGCCGTCCGGCCCGCCGGGCATCCGGCGGGCCAGGTCGCCCGCCGCCCAGGCGAAGACGGTGGTCATGTAGGCCATGATGGAATCGCGGTCGCCGCGCATTTCCAGCTCGCCGGCCGAGATCTCGCGCAGCCCGTCGCGCACGTCCGTCTCAAGCCTGCGGGCGGCGGCCAGCGGGGACGCCGTGAGCTGCGCGCGCACGAGGGTGGATGCGAGCAGCGCGTCGATCGGCTCGCCGTCGAGCGCCTGCGGCAAGGCCCGCGCCTGTGCGTGCCCCAGGTCGGTCAGCTCGGCCCCGGGGGCACCCGTGTCCAGCAGCCCGCGGACGTTGGAGTGGGTCTGCCCGTGCCGGATCAGCAGCAGCCGCATGCCTGCCTCAGTAGCCCAGCGGCCGTCCGGCCATCCGTTCCAGCCGCGCCACGCGGTCGTCCATCGGAGGGTGGGTGCTGAACAGCTTCTTCGCGCCGCCGCCCTTGAAGGGGTTGGCAATCATCAGGTGGCTGGTGTTGACCAGCCTCTGGTCCTGCGGCAGCGGCGCCTGCTGCGTGCCGTACTGCAGCTTGCGAAGCGCCGACGCCAGGGCCAGCGGATCGTCGGTCAGCGTGGCGCCGTCCTCATCCGCGTCGTACTCGCGGGTGCGGCTGACTGCCATCTGGATCAGCATGGCGGCCAGCGGGGCCAGCAGCGACATGGCGATCAGCGCAAGCGGGTTGGCGTTGCGGTCGCGGCCGCCGAAGAACAACAGGAACTGCGCGACCGACGTGATCACGCCCGCCACCGCCGCGGCCACGGAGGAGGTCAGGATGTCGCGGTTGTAGACGTGCATCAGTTCGTGCCCCAGCACCCCGCGCAGTTCCCGTTCATCCAGCAGGCGCAGGATGCCCTCGGTGCAGCAGACGGCCGAGTTCTTGGGATTGCGGCCGGTGGCGAAGGCGTTGGGGGCCATCGTCGGGGACACGTAGAGCCGGGGCATCGGCTGGTTCGCCCGCGCGGACAGTTCACGGACGATCCGGTACATGCCCGGCTGGTCGGCTTCGGTCACGGGGTAGGCCTGCATGCTGCGGATGGCGAGCTTGTCGCTGTTCCAGTAGCTGTAGGCGGTTGTGCCCACGCCGATCAGAGCCATGATCCAGATCCAGTTGGCACTGCCGGTCCCGCTGGCCAGCAGCGCGCCGATTGCCAGCAGGAGGGCAAAGAGCCCACCGAGCAGGCCGGCCGTTTTCAATCCATTGAAGTGGTTGTGCACCGCTTATGAGTCCTCTCCCGCGCCCATCGGCCCCGTGCCATGCAGGCACAGGGCTCCATCTTTCAGTGTATCCACCGGTCACTTATTCCAACGCTGGACGCTGGCGCCATGTTCCGCCGCCCCGGTCGGGACGGCCTGGCACCTAGGGCTCGGGGTGTCTGTCGTTGTAGCGGGAGAACCGCGGCTGCAACCTGTGCAGCAGCCCGACGGCGCACACACACGCGACACCGCCGGCGAGCGCGGCAAAACCTTCGCCCAGCCACTGACCGCCGCCGCCGGCGACGGCATCGCCGAGCCGCGGGCCGCCCGCCACCACCACGATGAAGATGCCCTGCAGTCGGCCGCGCATGGCGTCCGGCGTCGCCGCCTGCAGGATGGTGTTGCGGAAGACCCCACTGACCGTATCGGCGGCTCCCGCCGCGGCGAGGCAGAGGGCCGCCGGCACGAGCCATCCGCTCACGTCCCCGGCGGCCGCGGCGTTTGTCCGCCCGGCCATGACGACAACGGCGCCGAACCCCGCGACGGCGATCCCCCACACCACCACGCACCACAGCACCGCCAGCCCCTGCCGGCGGACCCCTCCCAACGGCCCCGACAACACCGCGGCGATGAACGACCCGGCAGCGACAGCGGCCAGCAGGATGCCCGCCGTCGCCTCGCCGCCGCCGATGATGACCGCACCGATGGCGGGCATGAGGGCGCGCGGCTGGGCCAGGACCATCGCGGCCATGTCCACCAGGAACGTCATGCGGATGTTGGGACGGGTGCGCAGGAATTGGAAGCCTTCGGCCACCGAGCGCAGGCCGGCCTTCCGGACCTCGCCTTCGGGCGGGATGGGCGGGAGCTTGACCACCGCCCAGATGGCCGCCGTGAACGTGAGGACGTCGAGGGTGTAGGTCCAGCCGAAGCCCACACCTGCCACCAGCACCCCGGCCGCCAGCGGGCCGATGGTCATGCCCAGCCCGAACGTCATCATGGTCAGGGCATTGGCGGCCGGCAGCATCTCCCGCCGGACCAGCCGCGGCACGATGGCGCTGCGGGCCGGCTGGTTGAGCCCGGCCGCGGCCGAATGCACCGCGATCACCAGGTACAGCAGCCACACCTGTTCCAACCGGCACCACGCCTGCAGCGCAAACACGGCCGTGCAGGCCCACAACACCAGGCCGGAATAGAGCGCGACCTTGCGCCGGTCGTAGGCATCCACCACGGAGCCGCCGTAGAGGCCGGCCAGCACCAGCGGGATCAGCCCGACGACGCCGACGCCGCCCACGGCCAAGGTCGACCCGGTGAGCTGGTAAACCTCCAGGCTTACCGCCACTGCCGTCAGTTGCGCCCCGATCGCGGAGAGCGATGTTCCGATCCACAACCGGCGGAAATCCGGGCTCTCCTTGAGCGGCGCCGTATCGGCGAATAACTTGGGCATGGCGGAGATTCTAGTTGCCCGCAGCACCTTTCCCCGGCGGTTCGAGCCCCGGCAGCCGACGTGGCGCCCGGGCGGGCAGCGCGCCGGGCGAGGCGAGCCCGACGGCACCCGGCAGCCGGCGTGGCGCCCGGGCGGGCAGCGCGCCGGGCGGGCAGCGCGCCGGGCGGGCAGCGCGCCCGGCGAGGCCGGACCCGTCGTCGTCATGATTGGACTCAGTCCAGATAATTTTCTGGACTCAGTCCAAAAAAGGTGACAGAATCGTTTCATGGTCGAGATGAGGGATCCGGAGGACTTGTTGCGCGAGGCGTCGCTGCGCGTGACCCGTCCGCGTGCGGCGGTGCTGGAAGCAGTCCGCGCGCACCCGCATGCCGACGCCGACACCATCATCGGTGTGGTGCGGGACGAACTCGGCGGCGTCTCCAAGCAGGCCGTGTACGACGTGCTGGCGGCGCTGACGGACGCCCGGCTGCTGCGCCGGATCGAGCCCTCGGGGTCCCCGGCTCGCTATGAGGCCCGGGTCGGCGACAACCACCACCACGTGGTGTGCCGGTCGTGCGGCAATATTGCCGACGTCGACTGCACCGTGGGCGAGGCACCGTGCCTGACGGCGGCCGACAACCACGGTTTCGCGATCGACGAAGCCGAGGTCACCTTCTGGGGCACCTGCCCCGCCTGCACTGCCACGAAAGACCTTCAATTGGAAGATCCGACAAGGAGCGATAACTAAATGGCTGATAACACCAAGCCGTTGACAACTGTTGCGGGCGCGCCCGTAGCCGATAACCAGGACAGCCTGACCGCGGGTCCCCGCGGCCCGATGCTGCTGCAGGACGTCTGGTTCCTGGAGAAGATGGCCCACTTCGACCGCGAGGTCATCCCCGAGCGCCGCATGCACGCCAAAGGCTCCGGTGCCTTCGGCACCTTCACGGTGACCAACGACATCACCAAGTACACCAAGGCCAAGATCTTCTCCGAGGTCGGCAAGAAGACCGAACTGTTCGCCCGCTTCTCCACCGTCGCCGGCGAGCGCGGCGCGGCCGACGCCGAGCGCGACATCCGCGGCTTCTCGGTCAAGTTCTACACCGAAGAGGGCAACTGGGACCTGGTGGGCAACAACACCCCGGTGTTCTTCTTCCGCGACCCGCTGAAGTTCCCGGACCTGAACCACGCAGTGAAGCGTGATCCGCGCACCAACCTGCGCAGCGCGGAGAACAACTGGGACTTCTGGACCAACCTGCCGGAGGCCCTGCACCAGGTCACCATCGTCATGTCCGACCGCGGCATCCCGGCGTCCTACCGCCACATGCACGGCTTCGGCTCGCACACCTACAGCTTCATCAACGACGCCGGCGAGCGCTACTGGGTGAAGTTCCACCACCGCACGCAGCAGGGCATCAAGAACCTCACCGACGCCGAGGCCGCAGCGCTGGTCGGCGAGGACCGCGAGTCGCACCAGCGCGACCTGCTCGAGTCGATCGACCGCGGCGACTTCCCGAAGTGGAAGCTCATGGTCCAGATCATGCCCGAGGCTGACGCGGAGACCTACAAGTACCACCCGTTCGACCTGACCAAGGTCTGGTCCAAGAAGGACTACCCGCTGATCGAGGTTGGCGAGTGGGAGCTGAACCGCAACCCGGAGAACTACTTCGCCGACGTCGAGCAGGCCGCTTTCACCCCGGCCAACGTGGTTCCGGGCATCAGCTTCTCGCCGGACCGCATGCTGCAGGGCCGCCTGTTCTCCTACGGCGACGCGCAGCGCTACCGCCTGGGTGTCAACCACCACCAGATCCCGGTGAACTACCCGCGCGGTGCCGGGCTGGTCAACTCCTTCCACCGTGACGGCTCCATGCGCGTTGACGGCAACCAGGGCGCCACCCCGGGCATCAATCCGAACGGCTACGGACGCTGGCAGGAACAGCCGGCCTACCGCGACCCCGCCGAGGCCGTGGGCGCCGTCGCCGACCGGTTCAACTTCCGCGAGGACGACGACAACTACTACGAGCAGCCCGGCATCCTCTTCCGCGAGAAGATGACCGCCGAGCAGCGGCAGGTGCTCTTCGAGAACACCGCCCGCGCCATCGACGGGGCTTCGGAGGCCACCATCGAACGCCACATCGCCAACTGCACCAAGGCCGACCCGGCCTACGGCGAAGGCGTGCGCAAGGCCATCGAGGCCCTGCAGGCCGGCAAGATCTCCCCGGTCGACGTGAACACCGACTCGGCGTAACACCCCAGTCTCACCAGACGGCATGAAGCTGCCCGGGACCGCCTCAATGGCCGGTCCCGGGCAGTTTTTTGTTGCGGGCCCCTACTTCTCGAGGAGGTGCTCGCGGCCGAACATTTTGGCGGCATCGCGCGCGCTCGGCGTGCCGGCATCCAGGTCCGCCCCGGCCGCCAGCAGCCTGGACACCACGGCGTCCTCACCCTTGAACAGGGCACCTGCGATCGGGGACTGGTCGCGCACGTTGCGGATATCGGGGTTTGCCCCGCGTTCCAGCAGCATGCCCACGGTCTCTTCCTGTCCGTGGTAGGCGGCCAGCATCAGCAGGGTGTTGTGGTCGGAATCCAGCGCATCCACGGGCAGCCCGTGGTCAAGGAACTCCGCGAGCTCGCCGGTCTTGCCCTCGCGGGCCAGGTCCATGGCGAGCGCAACCACGCGTCGGATCTGTTCTTCATTGAGCGGTATATCGTTCGTCACTCCCCCAGAGTATGCGAGCCCCTGCCGAATCACGACGGCGGAGCGCCCCTTCCGTCCCGCGGCGGATCCTGCAGGGTGTCACCACGGCACCGCGCGGACTCCTCAGGCGGCGGCCGCCAGGAAACGTTCCAGGAGCAGGTTGAACGCCGCCGCCGGCTCTCCGGTCTGGTCGGCAACCACCTGCCCGAACCACAGGCCGCACACGCCGGCGGCGAAGAGCGTTCCTTCGGCCGCCGCCGTCTGCTCCCCTGCCCCGCGGGCCCGCAGCCACCCGGTGGCGGCATCGCGCCAGCGGACGAACCCGGGCGGTCGCAAGGGCGGCGCCGGATCGGTGGTGTGCCTGGCGGCCGCTTGCTGGATGGCCGCTTCGAATCCCAGGCGCTGCAGGGCCCGGCTGTGCGGCGTCTGCGAGTGCTCCCACACCTGGAGCAGCAACTGCCGCAGCTCCGGAACGGCCAGGCCGGCCAACTGCTCGGGCGACGGCGCGGAGAGATCGGCCTCGACCCGTTGCACAATCTCCTCGAGCAGCTGTTCCCGGTGCCCGAAGTGATAGACCAGCATGTAGCTGCTGATGCCCAGGGCTTCGGCTAGTGGGCGGAAGGACAGATCCGCCAGGTTCTTGTCCTGCAGGTAGGCCAGGATGTCCTCGAGCAGCTGCGGCTTGCGCTGCGGGTTCTGCGGTCTGGCCATGCGGGGTGCCCTGCCTCCTTCTGCGTGAACCTGAAGCGCGCCGAAGCGGGTGGGGCGCTGCTGGATGCGGCCGGCCATCGGCTCGGCTTCAGCATAGTCGTTGGGGGCGGCTGATCGCCCGCGCGCCGGATCGCCCCCGCCGGGGCGGGGCTACTCCGGGGGTGGCCCCCAGGTTGCAGCGGGCAGCACCGTCCTTCCGCGACATGCCGGAACGCCTCGCAGATAAAGGGCCGCCGGCTCCCATACTGGGTGAAAGGGCAGAAACGCGGAATTGGACCGGCCAGCCGCCGGCAGTGAAGCGGGCGAGGATGGCGATGGTGGCACCAGTACAGTCCCTGCTGCAGCGGTGCGGCGGCCGCTTCCGGACCTGGCTCCACCGCCCGGAATCGGGAAGCCCGCCCGGACCGGATGCTTCGCTCCCGGATCCTTACCAGGCGCTGCTCAGCAGCCTGCGTTCCACCTATCCCGAAGCCCGCCTCAGCACGCCCGGCGACGACAAGGTCCGCGTGGAGCTTCCCGGCGGCGACGTCCTGCGCTTCTACCTCAAGCGCTAGCCGCGCGCCGGTGCGGCGACGCGGCAGCGGGTCGGGCGAGTCCCCCGCGCTGGGCAGCGGTACCCGGTTCCGCGGGTCAGTGCTGCGAGATCTTCACCATTTCTTCGCGCGGGACCACCTTGACGCGCTCGCGCTCGACGGCGGGAGCATCGCCGTCGTTGTTTTCGGGGACGAAGGAGGCCCCGAGCTCACGCTCATGGGCGTCCAGCTTCAGCCAGCCTTCCCACGTGGTGTAGGCGACGCCTCGCTCCTCGAGCAGCTTGATGATGGCGTCCTCGGCGGGATTGGAGGCGGCGGGCAGGTCCAGCCGGTCCTCGAGCAGGAAGCCGATGGTCTCCAGCGCGTCGCCCTTGGTGTGGCCGATCAGGCCCACCGGCCCGCGCTTGATCCAGCCGGTGGCATAGATGCCCGGCACCGGGTTGCCGTCCTCGTCCAGCACGCGCCCGCCCTCGTTGGGGATGACGCCGCGGCGGGCATCGTAGCCGACCTCGGGCAGCTCGGAGCCGAAGTAGCCGATGGCCCGGTAGACGGCCTGGACCGGGTATTCGACGATTTCGCCGGTGCCGCGGACGTTGCCGGTGCCGTCCAGCTCGTTGCGCTCGAACTTGATCGCCGCCACGTGCCCGGCGCCGTCGCCGCTTCCTTCCACGATCTCCACCGGCGTGTGCAGGAAGTGCAGGTGCAGGCGGCGGGAAGCGCCGGTGTCCTGTTCTTCCACCAGCCAGTTGGTGAGGGTGTTGACCATTGTCTTGGTCTGGTTGTTGGAGCGGATCGCCTCGTCGGAGCCCTCGTCGAAGTCGAAGTCCTCCGGGTAGAGCACGATGTCCACGTCGCGCGAATGCGAAAGCTCGCGCAGCTCCAGCGGAGTGAACTTCACCTGCGCCGGACCGCGCCGGCCGAACACGTGCACGTCGGTGACGGGCGAGTTCTTCAGGCCGCGGTAGACGTTCTCCGGGATCTCGGTGCTGAGCAGGTCGTCGGCGTGCTTGGAGAGCATGCGTGCCACGTCCAGGGCCACGTTGCCGTTGCCGATGACCGCGATTTCCTTGGCCTCCAGCGGCCAGTCGCGGGGCACATCCGGATGGCCGTCGTACCAGGACACGAAGTCGGCGGCGCCGAAGGATCCTTCGAGCTCAACGCCGGGGATGTCCAGCTCGGCATCCTGGATGGCGCCCGTCGCGAAGATCACCGCGTCGTAGAAGTGCCGGAAGTCGCTCAGCGTAAGGTCCCGGCCGTAGTCGACGTTGCCCAGGAAGCGGATGTCGCCGCGGTCCAGCACCTTGTGCAGGGCGTTGACGATGCCCTTGATCCGAGGGTGGTCGGGGGCCACGCCGTAGCGGATCAGGCCGTAGGGCGCCGGGTAGCGGTCGAAGAGGTCGATGCTGACCTCGAAATCCCGCTCGGCCTTGGTGAGGATGTCAGCGGCGTAAACGCCGGCTGGTCCGGCGCCGACGATAGCCACCCTCAGGGGACGCTGGGTGATGGCCTCGGCAGAGTTAGACACGGGCAGTCCTTCTTCTTCGGGAATCCTCCTGCGCAATAAGCGCACAGTTTCCTATTCTAAATGCCCCGCCGGTTTCCCTCCTAACAGTGTGCCGCGTATCTCACTGGCTCCCGGCTCCCAGCCGGTCCGGGCCGAACAGCGGCGAGCCGTCGTCCGACTCGATCGATGCCAGCAGCTCATCGATGGGCGCCCCGGAGTAGTAGGTCAGGTGGCGCGCCCCGGTGCCGGCCGGGAAGAAGGCCCGAAACTCCCCCCGCTCGCTGGTGCCGGTGAGGGTGACGGGGTAGGCCTGGTCGGGGTCCTCGACCCGGCAACCGTATCGGTCGGTGTAGGGCAGGAAACCGTCCCCGGCGTCCGCTGCCTCCAGGAACCGGTTCGCCCGGCCGCTGAGGAACAACAGGCAACGCGTGAGGATGTCAGGGTCCTCGGTGCGCACGTAGGACCTCTTCCGGTCCGCATTGTCGTGCGGCATTTCAAAGTCCAGGATGTACCCGCCGGCGGTCGCGCTGACGGTCGTGCGCTCTCCGGCCGCGTTCATGAACGCCCACTGATCGTCACGGATCAGCGGTTCGGCTATGGCGGCGTACTCTGCGGCCTTGTCCATCCGTTCGGGCGGCAGTTCCGCCAGCCGGCCCGGCAGACCTTGGAGCACGTGGCCCGGCCTGCCCGGCCCGAACAGCGGGGCACCGTCCGCCGCGACGAGTGACACTACGAGGGACTCCAGCGGAAGTGCCGCATACCGGGTGAAGATCCGCGCATCCCGTGCCACCGGGAAGCCGGCGGTGACGGTGCCGCCGGGTCCCGTACGTTCGAGCACGGCAGGCGACTTCTGCGGCTTGCTGCGAAACGTCCAGCCGCCGGAGTCGTCCATCCCCTGGTCGGACAGGGCCAGAAAACGCAGGCCGCGGCGTTTGCGCTGCCAGAACGCCGCCCGGAACAACAGGCAGCGCAGCAGGGCACCCGGGTCCGTGGTGCGGACGTATTCCGGCCTCCCGGGCCAGTAAGGAGCGATGACGTCCCGGAAGACGAAACCGTCGGCCTCGGCCGCGACGGACATCCGGACGCCGTAGTCGTTCCGCACGGTCCAGGCGCCGTCCTCCAGGGAACTGCGGCCCCCGAACCACTCTGCGGCCGTCGTCAGCAGGGCTTCGTCCAGCTGCCCCAGATGGGCGGCCATGTCAGAAGTCCGAGGCGCGGAGCAGCGCTTCCGGGCCGGCGGGGTCCACCACCATCGACAGTTCGGGCCTCTGGCGCAGCATGTCGATGGCCCAGGTTGCCGGCACTTCCCTGAATTGCGCCGCCGGCCGGAAAGCGGCAACTTCCGGCCCGGACGAGAACACGGGAAGAATCGGCCCGCCGTCTTGGCCCTTGAGCAGGATCGGGCCCCCGTCGGAGCCACCCTCGCCCGAACGGTCAACCGCCAGAACGACGGCGCCGGGCCGCTTGAGCTCTTCCGCGACGGCGTCGGTGCCGCCCTGGCCCGCCACGGCCCGCTTGAGGCCGACATTGGCCAGGCTCCCGGCCGCGAAGCCGATCTCCGGGCGACCGAGGGCGCAGGCGGGACCCGCGGGATTGATGTAGAGGTAGGCAATATCCCGGTGGCCGTCGACGAACGTCAACAGGTCCTCGCCGGGCTGGACCCAGGACACCGGTGCCCCCGGCCTGCCCGTAGAGGCACGGAATTCGGCCAGCTTCTCCTGTGAGGTGAAGGCGAGCACGGCCGGCGAACCGTGGACTTCGACGACGCTGATGCCTGGGCGCCCGGGGTTGTCGGTGGCATCGAGCAACACTTCGCTGCCAATCAGGTGGCGCAACACATTGACTGCCGCCGCCTTCCCCGGATTCTCGCTGAATTTCGCCACGGCGTCGGCGACCAGGCGGTTGTCCAGCCCGCGCCGGCCGTCCTGTTCCTGCTCCGCTTCTGGTGCGGGCCCCTGGTCGGCGGGTTCTCCCAGACCGAAATCGGGGGCGGGCTGGTCGAAATTGAAGTAGGTGTCCAGGGAGTATTTCGGTTCCGGCCAGTCCCGTGCGGAGAGGTTAACGGCTGCCGAGCGCCAGGATTCTCCGTTCTCCCCCGCGCTGAGGCTGTGCAGTTCGACGGCGGCGTCGAAGGGCGCGGTGCCGGGCTGCAGGGCGCCGGCATTGGCCGCGGCCATGCCCCCGCGGTCTTGGGTGATGCGCATGAGCATGGCGTCGGCGGATGGTTTCAGCTCCAGCACCATCCGGTCCCAGCCGGGCTCGGAGTTGACCGCCTGCAGCATCCAGCCGGCGAGTATCTCGGCCAACTGCTGTTGGCGGAGCAGCACAGGCGTCTGTTCGGACATGGGGTGGGTTCCTTCTTCCGGGAGGGTGCGGGGGAGCTACTGGGCGGGATCCTGGAAGGGAGCCCGTTCACTGCCAAGCACCAGCTCTTCGGTTGCCGGGTCAAGATACGGCACGTCCAAACCGTTGCTTTCGAGGATGTCGCGCATCCAGCCGGGAACCCGTTCCCGTTCGCGCGGAAACAGGGCCAGCTCGGCCTGGACCGCAGCGGGAGGTACCGGCATCTGGAGGGCGCCCGGGGCAGGTTCCAACGGCTCAGTGTCGAACCGTTCGAACCGCGGCTCTTCGTCAGGGACCAGGGTCAGCCGGGCGGCGAACCATGTGCCCTTGCCCTTGGTGTAGCTGGCGGCTTTGTCCGACTTCAGCGCCCTGCGGTCCAGCGGCACGGCGTCGGAGAAGTCAATGCTGACCCATGCGCCTTCAGCCGTCTGTGCCATCTCCGTCCAGGAGACGGTTGCACCGTAGATCTCGAACTCCAGCCGGATCTCCTGATAGGTCCGGAACCGCGAAGAGGCCGCGGTTGCCATGGCCGACAAGAACTCGTCGGAGAGCAGCTGTGATGTCACGGGAAGTACATTCCTTAGTTTTCGAAGTCGAAGCGCCGGGTTTGGCCGTTAACCGTTACCTTGAGTTCCACCATATGTGGAACACGGTTTCCCCCACCAGCATCGTAGATCGGGCGGACGTCCCAGGTGACCGAGGGCTTGCTGCCCCCGGGAGGCACGTTGCGGAGCCGGTCGCGGATCCACAGCTCGGTGTCATACCAGGTGTCGGCGGCACCCGTCACCCGCAACCGCTCGATGGGCGTCAGGGCGCCCAGGCCGAGGTTCCGGTTTTGGATGTTTAGCTGGGGAATCAGGTTGATCTTCTCCCCCGGTCCGCCGAACATGGCTGCGAGGAGGTGGCCGCCGTCGTAGTCGCCGCCGCCGTGCCCTCCAACGTGGGTCTGGTTGCCCGGATGCCGCCAGGTGTCGGCCTGGTTTTTGGGGAAGTACTCAAGGTCGTGGGCGTGCAGTGCCGTGGGGCGCCCGAACCCGTCGGTGTGGATCACGATGTTGCCGTCGATGTGGTAGCGGACGTTGGGCCGCGGGTTGTTCAGTTCGGGATTCCAGTTGCCCTTGGATCCGCTGGGAGCCTCGATCTGCTGGATGTGGCCGGCGGAGTTCGTGTAGAACTTGCCGCGGCCATCCACCTCGTAGACCATGGTGGGTTTCAGCGTGATGCCCTGCTCTTCGACCGCGTCAACGACGGATTTCCGTGCGGACAAGTCGAGGTCGTGCTTGGCCAGCAGGTCCACCGGGTCGCCCGCGTTGCGCGCCCACGGCGGGTCGAACTGGCGCGGTCCGGTCTCGCGGACGCCTTCCCTGCGGATCAGCTCGTCGACGCCGAGGGCTTTGGCTTCGGGCCCGTGGGTGGTGTCGAGGAACCGCAGCTGGGTTCCTCCGCCCGGGCGGCCGAAGGCCGGCGCGATTTCGGAGACCTCGATCTTGACGCCCTCGGGCAGGCGGTCAAGCTCGAAGTGGTGCAGCTCCTTGCCGAGGGTATCGACCGGCAGGCCGCGCATGTGCCACGGGGTTCCCTCGATGGCGAGGTAGGCTCCGCCGTTGGGACCGATCCGGTCCAGCTGGACATTTCCAAAGTCTGCCTGCAGCTCGTCGTACGACGAGTACGTCCGGATGGTTCCCTCGACCGCCCCGGCGTTGTCCGGATAGGCCGCCCGGTACTCGTCCGGCCGGAACTCGTCCAACTCGCTGTACCGGTTCGCGTACTCGGCTCGCTCCAAGGGGTTCCCGAGCTCGTCGGTGCCATAGGCGGGCTGGGAGCGGTCCACGATGGCGTCGAGGTCGCTGTTGATGTCCAGGCGGCCGTGCTGGTCCTTGGGCAGGTCCGCCCAGTCCGGTATTTCGACGTCCTGGTAAAGGTCATCGGCCCGGTGCTGGCCGTACCTGGCGTGTGCCTCCGGGTTCTGGATCGCGTCGGGCACAGCGGTGCCGTGCTGCGGTTCCTGCGGATGGCGGAAGCCGTCGTCGACTCGCTGTCCGTTCACGTCATAGCCGTTGACGCCGTCGCCGGCCCCCGCAGCGGCCGCCTTGGAGGTGGCGGGATCGGGTTCCGGGGCCGGGGCCCTGGAGGCGGGAGCATCGGCTCCGGCGTCGGGAGTACGTGCCGGCGCCTCCGCGTCGGGCGTGCGTGCCGGCGCCTCCGCGTCGGGAGTACGTGCCGGCGCTTCGCCGTCCGGAGTTTGGCGCGGCGCCTCCGCGTCGGGAGTACGTGCCGGCGCTTCGCCGTCCGGAGTTTGGCGCGGCGCCTCCGCGTCCGGAGTTTGGCGCGGCGCCTCGGCGTCGGGAGTGCGTGCCGGCGCCTCCGCGTCGGGGGTGCGTGCCGGCGCCGGGTTGGCCTCCGGGGTCTCGATCCGCTGGCCGTACTGCGGCGGGCCGGAACGTTCCGGCACGGTGTAGCCGCCGGTGCGCGACGGCGGTTTGGGTCCGTCCGCGTCGAAGTTCATGATGGTGTTGGTGTTGGCGTTCCGGCCGGACGGCGTCTCCACATCGAACCGGTGCCCGGTGGTGTGGCCGCCGCCGGCGGCGGCTAGGCGAGGGCCGCCCAGCGCGTTCGCCAGGTTGTCCGCGCCGGTGCGCAGCGACGTCGTGAAGTTGTCCGCGCCGGCGCGCAGGCCCGAGGAGGCGTTGCGCAGCCCGTCGGTGAAAGCGTGGCCGGCGGTGCTGACGTAGGGGCGGACCGTGCCCGTGACCGTCTTGAAGCCGCTGGTTGTGACGTCGATGGCCGTGAACTTGAAGTTGGTGGAGAAGTCGATGGCGCGGGTGGTCAGGCCCGCGGTCTTGGAGAGGCCGGAGAAGTCCAGCACCTTGGCCGCTGCCCCGCCGGCCCGGCTGACCGCGGTGACCTTGTTGGCCACGCCGCCGGCCTTGGCCACGGCGCCGCCGCCGGCGGTCAGGAGGATGGCGGAGAGGTCGAACGCGGTTGCGCCGGCGGCGTAGGCCGGGTCGCGCTGCCAGTCGTCCCAGTGGATGGCCGCCTTGCCGACGGCCAGCAGTTCTTCGCCCGCCTTTTTGACCGTGCCCGGGCCGCCGATCGACTCGGCCACGACCGCGGAGATCGGACTGGAGACGATGGCCACGTTCAGGGCGATCTGGCCGATGCCCTTCCAAGTGGCGGCGAAGGTCTCGCCGTCGGTGAAGTTGACCATGTTCCACAGGCCGGTCACCGTGCCGGTGATCCCGCTCCAGACGCCCTTGCCGAAGGACACCACGCCATCCCAGACGTCCGCGTACCACGGCTTGTCCCACTCGGTCGGCTTGCCCCAGGGAATGTGGCCCTCGCCGGTCGCCGAATCAAGCTGTTCTGCCGAGTAGCCGTAGGCCTGCTGGCCGGTGCCGGGCCCGTCCTGCGTGGTTTCGACCAGCGTGATGCCGCCGTAGAGCGCGGCAATCGCGTTGGCGCAGGTGCGCTCGGCCGCCATGTGCTCGGCCGCCAGCGCGTTGGCGTCCCTGAGGATCCGGTTGTCGTCGTTGACCAGGTCCTCGTCCTTGCGCCAGTCGCTGCCTTCGTCGGCGATCCGCGCCCGCACGCCGTGCCAGCGGGCCACCAGCGCGTCGTAGCGCGAGGTGAAGGTGTCCGCCCAGTCGGCGAACGCCTCGATGGCCGACTTGATGGCCGCGGTGTCGGACTTGATGTCCTCGGTGGTGGTCCTGATCGGTTTGACCGCGACGTAGACCTGCGGGGCCTCCGGCGACTTGTAAACCGCTTCCAGCCCGCTCCAGTCGCTCTCGATCAGTTCGACGGCGTCGTCAATGTCTTCGGCCTTGTCGTCCAGCGCCTTGGCGTGGGTGCGCAGCAGTTCCGCGTCGGGCCGCTGCGGGTATTCCTCGGCGTAGGGATCCCAGGCCGTCATTGCTTCCCCTTATTCGGTGCGTGAGACTTGATGTTCGTGAAAGTGGCGGGACCGGTCGATCAGAGCGCCAGCGGAGTGGGTCCGTGCGGCCGGTGCGGACGCGAGGAGTCTCCCTCCTCGGGCAGCGTACCGATCAGGTTCTGGGCGTCTCCGGCCATCTGCGCGTCCCCCATGACGTAGGAATTCACCGCGTCCATGGTGCCCTGGAAGGTGGTCTGCAGCCGTCCGGCGACACTGTTCAGGCCCGGTTGGACGGTCTTCTCCGCCCAGCCGTTGAGCGCGTCCATCACCGGGCCGGACTTGGCGGCAGCCATGATGTCGCTGACGGCGGTACCCAAGGCCGGGAAATCCTTCTCAAAGCTGTCGGCCCGCCCGCTGGCGGTGGTGACGATTGTTTGGACTTTGGTGGGTTCGATGTCCCAGCCGTCGAGTGCCACTGCTGATTGCCTTTCGTGCCGGACGTTGGCGGACTGAATGTTGCCGGTCTAGATGTTCGCGATCTTCGCGCCGGCCGTCTTGATGGTGTTGCCGGCGGTGCTCTTGGCGTCCTCCAGCAGCTTGTGCACGTCCGCCATGATGCCCGCGAACGCGAACCCGGCGTCTGCCCAGGCCTGCTCCACCCGGTCGTACTGCTCTGCGATGTCGGTGGCCTGGAACTTGGCCTGCAGGTCCGCGGCGTCCTTCTTGCGGGTTTCCACCAGCGCGTTGAGCTTCTTCTTCACCCGGTCCAGGTTGTCCTGGGCCTGCGATGCTCCGCCGTCGGAGAAGGCGTATGAATTCTGGTCTGCCATGATGTTTCCTTCCTCATGCCCGGCCTCGGCCGGAAAAAGATCGTCTGTGAGTCAGTGCCGCGTGAGGGGCGGGGCTGCGGGGCCCTGATGCCCTGAGCCGGTGCCGCTTGCCTGCTTCCGGTGCAGGCTAGCCGCGGTTGCGGAAGACGGCGTCGTCCCAGGCCGCCTTGCCCTCGGTGGCATCGGCGTCGTCGGCCTGCTGCTGCTCGCCCAGCTGCATGGTGGTGTTGACCTCGGACTGGCCCTGCTGGATGGAGACCAGCGATTTCTGCAGCCCGGACGCCACCATGTTGGCCCGGCCCATAATGCCCTTGAACTTCTCCCAGAAGTCGCCGGCGGTGTTGCCGCGCATCGGCTCGGGGACTGCCTCGAGCTCCTTCATCAGCGCCTGGAGTTCGGTATCGGCCGCCGCGCTGGCCTTCCCGGCGTCGACAAACGCGCTCTTTTCCATCTTGATGAACTGGTTGCCGCTCATTGCTCCACCTCCGTGCCCCGTCACGGGGCTGTAGCTGCTGCTTCCGCCGGCGGACGCCTGCTGCGTCCGAGTGCGCCGGGTTGCCGCCCGGCCGGTTGTCTTCGAGCGGTTCCCCGCCTTTACCATAGAACGCGCTGGCCCGCACCGCGTCAATCGAACTTAATGGGTACATCTCCCCATCCTGCGCGGGACACGCGAGAATTTATCCAGCGTTTGGAGCGATAAGCTCGGTAGGCGACGCACCGATCGGGAGGAGAGACGTGGCCCACGATTACGACAACCAGCTCATTGAGTCAGTGGCCGTCCGGCGTGCCCGGCTGACCACGGCGCTGCTGTACGGCGCGAACCCGCTCCAGCGGCGCTGGAAGTCCAGCGTGCGCACCTTCTTCTTCAGCATCGCCATGGCGGCGGTCATCGCCGCCGTCTGCGTGGGCTATTCGTTCGTGACCAACCTGCTGGAAGACCTGCGGCAGGAACGGCAGCAGCGGACGCAGTCCGCCGTCGTCCTCCACCCCGGTGGCCATCCCGCGGACGACGACGGTGCCCGCCTGCCGCCCGTCCCCCACCGAGGAGCCGCTTGAGCATGGCCGAAACCTTTACCCGCGTCACCGTGGCGGGGCCGCAGCGCCATGTAGACGTCCTGCTCCCGTCGCAAACTCCCGTCGGCCTGCTGCTGCCGCAGGTCCTGGACCTGCTCGACGACCAGCCGGCCGCCGCCGTCGCCGTCAAAACGCTGATTACCCCCGCCGGCGATCCGGTCCGCGAGGACGCGTCGCTGACGGACGCGGGCATCGCCGACGGCGCCATGCTCCGGCTGGTGAATGTCTCCGAGGCCCCGCCGGCGTCGGTGGTGTACGACATCACCGACGCCGTGGTGGAACAGACCGAGGACATCGGCGGCCGCTGGACCGAGCGGGTCCGCCGCGGGACGGGCGCCGTCTTCGCCGCCGCCGGACTGTATCTGGGCGTGCACCTGCTGCTCGACGGCGCCGCCGCCGCCATGGCCGCGGCCGTCTTCTTCGCGCTGGCCGCGGTGCTGCTGGGCGCCGGCATCTACCTGGGCCGGGTAACCGCCACGGTGCTGGGCCCGCTGCTGGTTGGCACGGGCTGGCTGCTGGCCCTGGGCGGCGTGCTGCGCCTGCCTGCCGACCCCGGGACGCACGTGCTGCTGGCCGCCGCGGCGAGCGCCGTGGCACTGGTCGGTGCCGGCCTGATCTCGCAGCGTCCGCGGGCGCTGATGTCAGCCGCGGGCCTGCTCGCCCTGCTCACCGTTTTCTGGGCTGCCTCGCTGGCTCTCTTCGGCGACCCGGTGCGGGCCGCCGGCGTGGCCGCGCTGCTCAGCTGCGCGACCCTCGGCCTGCTGCCGCAGATCGCCCTCTCCACCTCCGGACTGGCCACGCTGGACGACCGGCGGGCCAAGGGCGGCCGCATCGGCCGCACCGACGTCCACGTGGCCATCGGCTCGGCGCACCGCGGCCTCAGCTTCGGCACCGCGCTGGCGGCGCTCTCCGTGGCCGCCGGACTGTGGATCCTGGGAACGGATACCGAGTGGCAGGCCTGGACGATGCCGCTGATCGGTTGCCTGTCCCTGGCCACCGGGCTGCGGGCGCGCGCCTTTCCGCTGGCCACCGACCGGATCGCGCTGTACCTGGCGGCCGCCGCCGGCACGCTGGCCCTGGCGCGCTCGGTGCTGGCCTTCTCTCCCGGGCACGGCTGGTTCGTGGCGGCCGGCCTGCTGGTGCTGGCCATCGCCGTGGTGATCTCGCTGACCGTCACGCTGGCCGACCATTCCGCCGCGAAACTGCGCCTGCTGGCCAACCGGTTGGAGACGCTGGCCATCCTGGCCGCCGTCCCGCTGGTCATCGGCTTGTTCGGCGTCTTCGCCTCGCTGCTGACCACCTTCGACTGAGACAGGTTGGAACCGATTCCATGGAACCGATGTCGCGCAGGGACCTGATCGCCCGGGAGAATACCGCCACCGGGCACGTCCCGGCGGGCCCGCCCCCGCACGCTCCCGTGTCCCCGGCCGCCCCGTCCGGTGCGGGCCGCCCCGGCCGGACACAGGTGGCCGACCCGTGGAGCACGCCGGCTCCGGCCGCCGGACCCGCCGGGCCCGGCCCGTTCGAGTCCGATGCCGAACAGCGCCGCCGCCGCCTGCGCGGCCGGCGCGGCGAGCCCTGGCTGGTCCGCACCGTTCTGGCGGCGAGGGGCCTGCTCTCCTCCGACGAGTACCCGCGGCGGCTGGTCGCCGCCACGGCCGGCGCGCAGGCCGCCGTCAGCACGGGGCGCCGGATCGCGGTGATCGGCAGCCGGGGCGGGGCCGGGAAGACCACGACGGCGGCGCTGCTCGCATCGCTGTACGCGGCGGCCCGGCAGGACACCATCGCGGCCGTCGACCTGGCGCCCGCCGGCGGGACCCTGGCGCTGCGGCTCGGGGTGCCGGAGGCGCCGGCGATCGACGACGCCGCGGCCGTCCTGCACTACTCCCCCGCCGCGGGCGCCGAGGACCTGCGCCGGCAGCTGGCCGCCGCCGGGCCCAACCTCTGGGTGGCCGGGGAACGTGCGCTCGGCGGGCACGCCGGCCATGCCGCGCTCTCCGCGGCCGGCCAGAACATCTCCCGGTACTGCCCGGTGGCGGTTTACGACTGCGCCACCGGCCCGGGTGAGAACCCGGACACCAACTGGGCCATCGGCGTCGCGCAGCTGGCCGTGCTGGTGGCCCCCGCCTCGGTGGCCGGGGTCCAGGACGTGCGGCGCACGGCGGCCGCGTGGGCGGCCACCCCTGAGCTGGCCGGGACCGGCCTGCTGGCCGTACTGACCCGCACGGATGCCGATGCCCCGCTGGACCCGATGGCCGAAGCCAAGCTGCTCGCGCGGGACGGAATCTCCGTGCTGCCCCTGGGATACGACCGGCATCTGGCCGGCGGAGTGGAACTTGACCCGGGCCTGATGTCCCGCGCCGTCCGGCTGCAGGCGGCCGAGCTGGCCTCCACCGCGCTGGCCCTGGCGATGGAGCACACCGGCCGATGAGCGTGAAGATCTTCCACCGGCCGGCCCGGACCACCGCCCCGGCGCGCGAGGCCGCCCCCTTCAGCCTGGAGGCTCCGCCGCCCATGGGCGAGAAGGCCGGCAGGATGAACGCCATGGCGCTGATCCCGCTGCTGGGCGCCGGATTGTCCATGACCGTGATGATGCTCTTCCGCGGCAACAGCCTGGCCGCCGTCGGCGCCATCGCGATGATCGTGACCGTTGTCGCGTCCATCGTCATGATGCTGGGGCAGCGCGGCCGGGCGGCCCGCGCCCGGGCGGAAGAACGCGACCGCTACCTGGAATACCTGGAGGAGTCCCGGGCCACGCTCCGCGCGGACGAGCATCGCACCATCACCACCGCGCGCACCAGTAACCCGGAGCCCACCGCCCTCTTCGACATCATCCGCAACACCCAACGGCTCTGGGAGCGGCGGCGCGGCAACGAGGACTTCCTGCACGTGCGGATCGGCTCCGGCGAACGGATCAGCCGGCAGATCACCATCAACGAGCAGGGCCCGGCCACGGCCCAGCGCGACACCTTCATGGACAACGAGGTCCGGATCCTGCAGCGGCGGTATGAGACGTCGCCGGATTTGCCGCTGACCCTGCCGCTGGACTCGGCCGGCAACGTCAGCATCATCGGCTCCCGCGGGTTCGTGCTCAACGCCGCCCGGAACCTGCTCGCCGAGGCCTGTGCCTTCCACTCGCCCGAGGACCTGCACGTGGGGATCGCGGCCGGCGAAGACCGGCTGGGCGACTGGGACTGGGCCCTGTGGCTGCCGCATCTGGCGGACCAGAAGCAGGCCCACGCCACCGGCCCGGTCCGCCGGGTGGCCCGGTCCCTGGACGAACTCGGTGCCGTGCTGGCCGACGAACTGAACCGCCGCGCGGTGGTGGCTGCCGAATCCTCCAAGAACGCCCGGGGGGCCAGCCAGCACCTGCCGCGGCTGCTGGTGCTCGCCGACTGCTACGGCGGGCTCCCCGAAGAACTCGTGCTGCCGGACCGGCACGCCGGGCTGGCCCACCTGGGCATCACGGTGGTGTACCTGGTGGCCGACCGCGGGCAGGAGCCCGGCGAGGTCGGCGTGCGCGTGACCCAGGCCGGTGCTGCCGCGAATTCCGCGGCCTCCGGCGCCCCGCCGTCGGACTCGGGGTTCACGATCCAGAACTACCGCGAGGATCCGGTCGAACCGGTGGTGGAACAGGGAACCCTGGACCCCTTGGCCGTGCCCACCGCCGAGGCGCTGGCCCGGGAACTGGCGCCGATGCGGCTCTCGGCGGACTCGCTGGAACACAACACCGCCGCCAGCTCGGACAGCTTCCTTGACATGCTCGGCCTGAGCCCGGCGCTGGACGAGGCGGACATCAGGCGGCTCTGGAAGCCCCGCAGCGAAGTGGACTTCCTGCGGATCCCGCTGGGCCCCGACGACCGCGGCCGGCCCGCCCTGCTGGACCTGAAGGAATCGGCGCAGTTCGGCATGGGCCCGCACGGGCTCTGCGTTGGCGCCACCGGCTCCGGCAAGTCGGAGATGCTGCGGTCGCTGGTGCTGGGACTGCTGGCCACCCATCCGCCGGAACTGCTGTCCATGGTGCTGGTGGACTTCAAGGGCGGCGCCACGTTCGCTCCCTTCGCCGACGCGCCGCAGGTCTCCGGCGTGATCACCAACCTCGCCGATGACGCGAGCCTGATCGAACGCATCTACTCCAGCCTCAACGGCGAGGTGGTCCGGCGGCAGGAAGTGCTCAAGGCCGCCGGCAACATCGCCAACATCACCGACTACCAGCTGCACCGGCAGGAACGGCTCGCCCGCGGCAAGGCCATGGAGCCGCTGCCGCACCTGGTGGTGATCATCGACGAATTCGGCGAACTGCTCACCGCCCGGCCGGACTTCATCGATCTGTTCCTCTCCATCGGCCGGATCGGCCGGTCCATCGGCGTGCACCTGCTGTTGAGCAGCCAGCGGATCGAGTCCGGCAAGCTGCGCGGGCTGGAGACCTACCTGTCCTACCGGATCGGGCTGCGCACGCTCTCCGAATCGGAATCCCGCACCGTGCTGGACACGCCGGACGCCTTCCACCTGCCGCCGGTCCCCGGCTACGGCTACCTGAAGGTGGATACCACCGTCTACACCCGGTTCAAGGCGGGCTACGTGTCGGGCCCGCTGGAGGATGTCCAGGCCCTGGAGGCGGAGGAAACCGCCGGCGACGACGGCCCCCGGGTGCTGCCGATGCCCACCTATGCGGCCAGCCTGGAGCGGGCGGACGACGCCGGCGCCGCTGCCGCCAGGCCGGCCCGTACCGGGGCGTCCAAGCGCACCACCGGCCCGACCGTCCTGTCCACCCTGATGGCCACCCTGGCCGGGTTCCCGCGCGCCGTGGATCCCATCTGGCTGCCGCCGCTGCCGGCGGCACTGGCACTGGACACCGCCGCCGGTTCGGTGACCACCACCAGCCAGGGCATCCGGCTCGCCTCCGGCGGCGCGCTGAAGGTCCCGATCGGCCTGCTCGATGACCCGGCCAAACAGTGGCAGGGCGTCTGGGAACTGGACCTGAAGTCGGCGGGCGGCAACGTGGCCATCATCGGCGGGCCGCAGTCGGGCAAGAGCACCGCGCTGCGCACCATTGCGGCCTCGCTGGCCCTGACCCACAGCCCGCAGGAGGTGGGCATCTACTGCGTGGACCTGCTGGGGAACTCGCTGATCCCGCTGGAGGGCCTGCCGCACGTGGGCGTCGTGGCCGTGCGGACCAACCGCGAGGTAGTCCGTCGCACGGTGGAAGAAGTGCTGGCCATGCTCGGCGAGCGTGAGATCGTCTTCGAGAAGTACCAGGTGGATTCGCTGGCCACCCTGCGCAGGCTGTGCGCCCAGGGCAAGATTCCCGAGCTGCCCAGCGCCGACGTCGTGCTGGTCCTGGACGGCTACGGCTTGCTGACCGACGAGTTCGAGGACATCGAACCGGCCGTGCACGCGCTGATCGCCCGCGGCGGCGGCTACGGCATCCACGTGATCACCACCGCCAACCGGCAGAACGAGATCCGGCTGGCCCAACAGTCCTTCTTCGGCACCAAGATCGAGTTGCGCCTGGCCGATCCGGCAGATTCCTCCTACGGCCGCAAACTGGCCGAGACCATGCCCGCCGACCGGCCGGGCCGCGCGCTGACCGAGGCCAAGCTTTTCGGCCACTTCGCGCTCCCGCGCATCGACGGCGTGGCCGACGCGGACACGGCCACGCAGGGCACCCGTGACATGGTGGCCGCCGTCGCCGCCTCCACCGATGCCCGCGCCATGCAGGTGCGCATCCTGCCGCAGGTGGTCGAAGCCGCCCAGCTCGAAGTCCCGGCGCTCCCGGGCCTGCTGCCGCTCGGCCTGCGCGAGACCGACCTGGGCCCCGAAATGCTGGACCTCGTCCGCGGCGAGCACCACCTCATCGTGATGGGCGACGAACAGTCCGGCAAGACCAACCTGGTCCGTTCCCTGGTTGCCTCGCTGGTGGCGCAGTACCCGTCCCGGGACCTGGTCTTCGCCGTCTTCGACCCCCGCAGGGCGCTGGCCGACGTGGTCCCGGACGCCTACCTGGGCGGCTACGCGCCCAGCGCCGCCCAGGCCGAGCCACTGGCCAACGCGATCGCCTCGGAACTGTCCAAACGGACCGCCGGCGGCGACGCGATGCAGGACAGCATCGGCGAGGCGGACAGCATCCCCCGGATCGTCCTGCTCGCCGATGACTACGACATCCTCACGGCCGGCGGCGCCGGCCCGCTTCGCTCGCTGATCGAGTACCTGCCGATGGGCCCGGAACTGCAGCTGAACGTGATCCTCACCCGCCGGGTGCGCGGGGCCGGCCGCGGCATGTACGAACAGTTCTTCGCCGCGCTGCGGGACTCCGGCAGCACCGGCCTGATCCTCTCCGGCGACCGCTCCGAAGGCGGGCTGCTCAACAACGTGCGCGCCCGCCGTCTGCCGCCCGGCCGCGGCCTGCTGGTCCGCTCCGGCGGCCCCGTGCAGACCGTGCAGACCCTGTGGACCCCGCTGGAGGCGACCGCCAATGTCTAACACCGTCACCGTCGTCGCGCTCGATGAGCCGGACCAGGACGTGGTCATGGTTTCGCTGCTGGCCGTGGTGCCGCAGGAGTACGTCCGCGAGGCCGCCGGCAACGCCCTGCTGGAAGTCGAGGACGGCAACGGCACCACCCTGCTGGCCGTCGAACTGCCGCGCCTGGTCCGGGTTCCCGGCGAGGTGTCCCGGCTGCTCGCCGGCGCCACCGTGAACGCCATCGAGGGCACCCCGATCCCGTCGATCTTCTCCGACGACCCGGACTTCGCCGAGCCGGAGCACCAGGACCTGTGGTGGCAGGAAATCACCGTCCGCAACGGCATCCCCGACGGCGACTCGCTCGGCTACCGGGTGGCGCAGAATATCGCCGTGCGGTGCCGCGGCGCCGTCGTCGCCCACCAACTGCCCGGATCCGGAGAATAGGGATGGGCATGCACGCGTCCGCCTTCGATTTCCACACCGAACGAACCGCCGTCGTCTTCCAGGACAAGCCGCTGGCGTTCCTCTCCCCCGCCCTCACCCGCGCCTATGTGGCCGCCCGCGCATCGGAGCGCCAGTTCGTGGTGATGACGCCCAGCACCGGCAAGCTGACGCTGCCGCTGTACCAACTGCTGCAGCGCGAGGGCTGCATCTGGATGGCCAGCGCCGCGGACGGCACGTTCTACAACGGCTTCACCGGCCAGCAGTACCGCTGGGGCGGGGACGTCTTCGCCGCCGAGGAACAGTTGGCACCGGATTACCTCCAGGCGCCGGCCGGATCCGACGGCGTGATCCAGGCCCGCGGCGAGATCCTGCATCCGGCCAGCGCATCCACCCGCATCGGCGACTTCACCGCCGCGCTGTTCACCGAGTTGACCGGCGCCGGGCCGGTGGGCTGGGGCATCCACGAACCGGTCAGCGAACCGTGGGACGTTGCCGAACTCACCGACTACTGCTTCCGCCTCGCGCCGATGACCGGCAACATCGTCGTGGTCGGCCGTCCCCGCCCCGGCACGGAGGTGCCGTCCATCGGCGTGCTCACCGTGACGCGCTCGTCGACGGGTGTGCACGAGTCGGTGGAGCTGTTCTGCGAATCGGTGGACCCGCTCAGCGACGACGAGCTGGCCTCCTTCGGTTCGGCCATGCACCGCGCCCACGCCCGCACCGCGCTGGCAGGGCACACCATGCTGCTGGACCGGCTGGCCTTTCCCGCGCGCTTCACCGGCGTCAGCGTCCCCGCGTGCTCGTTCTTCGGGCCGGAGTCGCTGGCGCAGTTCGGCCCGCAGCAGGCCCTGGCCGCCGCCGGCGACCGCGCGCGGCTGGTGGGCGTCCCGCCGCTGCAGTCGCTCGCCGTCACGTACCACCGCGATCCCTCCGGGGGCCGCCAACATCCGCTCGACGAGTTCAGCGACCTGGTGGGAAAGCTGGCCGGCGGGAAGTTCTGACGGACGCGGCTGCACAGCGGTACGGTGGGTGGAATAGAACCCACCGACCGGAGGTTGTCGCCAGCGTGTCCAAGAACGACGGCGGTGCCACCTCGGAGCCCTCTTCCCCCGCCGGCGTGGCCGGGAGCCCCGATGGCGACGCCAGCGCTGCGTCCCGCGGGCGGCGGGACACCGAGACCCGGGCCGGCATGGCCTACGGACTCTCGGCCTACGGACTCTGGGGCATCCTCCCCCTGTACTTCACCGCCCTGGTACCCGCCGGCCCGCTGGAGATCGTCGCCAACCGGATTGTCTGGTCGCTGCTGTTCTGCTTCCTGCTGATCACGGCGCTGCGCGGCTGGCGCACCTTCGGGGCCGCGCTGGGCAACAGGCGCACCTTCGGGACGTTGTCCCTGGCCGCGGGCCTCATCGCGGTCAACTGGTTGACCTACGTGTTCGCGGTGCTGAACGGACACGCCATCGAGGCCGCGCTGGGATACTTCATCAACCCGCTGGTCTCCGTGCTGCTGGGGGTCATCCTGCTGAAGGAACGGCTGCGCCCGGCGCAGTGGGCCGCCATGGGCGTTGCCTTCGCCGCTGTGCTGGTGCTTGCCTTCGGGTACGGCAACGTTCCGTGGATTGCCCTGATCCTGGCGCTCAGCTTCGGATTCTACGGCCTGGTCAAGAAGAACATCGGCGGCCGCGTCGACGCCGTCACCAGCCTGAGCGTAGAAACGCTGGTGCTGACCCCGGTCTCCGTGGCCATCATGCTCATCCTGATGGCCGGCGGCCAGGCAACCCTGCTCTCCGAGGGCAGCGGGCATTTCTGGCTGATGGCCGCAAGCGGCCTGATCACCGCGCTGCCCCTGCTGTTCTTCGGCGCCGCCGCCCGCCGGCTGCCGCTGAGCACTGTCGGAATGCTGCAGTACCTGGCCCCGCTCCTGCAGTTCATCATCGCCCTCGTCTTCCTGAACGAGCCCATGCCCTTGGAACGCTGGATCGGCTTCGGCCTGGTCTGGTTCTCCCTGGCGATCCTCAGCACGGACATGGCCGTGGCCCTCAAGCGGGCGCCCAAGGCCGGGGGCGAGCCCGCGGCCGCCCAAGCACCCTAGCCGCCCGCCGCGGCTTAGAGGCCGGACAGCCGGTCGTACGTCGACCAGAAGTCGGACATGGGTCGCGGCCGGCCCATGGTCAAGTCTTCCAGGTAGAGAAGATGCGCGTGCCAGCCGGGCAGGTAATTGGCGGCTTCGCTCTCCAGCTCGTCGTGCGCCAAGTCCAGGTTGGTGCTACTGCCAACCGGGGTGAGGGTGATCCGTACTTGGGAAGCCGGCTCGTCCGGAAAGTCCCACGTCATGTGCAGCAGTTTTTCCGGGTCACATGCCAGAATCCGGCTGGTACAGACATAGTTTTCCGCGTGCTGGATGGTCACCACATCCCCGCCGACGAACCGCCCGGACGTCAACTTCCCCAGCCAATGAGGCAACGCCTCCGGGTCTGTCAGACCCCACCACAGACGGGCTGCGGGCACTGCCATGGACCACCTGTGGGACACGTGTCCCTTCGCCGCGTGGACGGCACGACTGATGAGAGGCATAACCGGAGGCGACACTAGTAGCGGATCGCGTCGATCACCTTGACCCGCACGGCCACCACCGCCGGGATCAGGCCGGCCAGCGCGCCGACGGCCGTCGCGGCGCCGATGCCCAGCAGCGCCGCTTCCACCGGGAACGGCGGCAGTTCGCTGATGCCCTGGGCGATCAGGTCCTGGATCCACGGGCTCTTCACCACGGCGACGGCGAGCATCACCCCCGCCACGCCGGCTACGAACGTCGCGACCACCGATTCGAGCATGACGCCGAAGAAGATCCGGCCGGAGGTCGCCCCGAAGCTGCGCCGGATGCCGATTTCCCGCACCCGGTACCTGACCGTCACCATCGAGATGTTGAGCAGTCCCACGGCGCCCAGCAGCAGCACCAGTCCGGCGACGCCGCCCACCGCCCACTGGATGCCCTCGAACGGGTCGCCCCAAGCGGCATAGTCGCTGCGGTACACATTCGCCTGGGCATCGGGGAACTGGGCCTGGAGGTCACCGGCGATCGCCGCGCTCAGGCCCGGCTCGAGTTCGACCGGGAGCCACATTTCCAGGACGGGAGGAGGACCTGCCTGCCCGCCGAGGCCCCACCGCTCGTACTGGTTGGCGAGCATTATGGCCTGGGCCATGGCTTCCTGGTGGAAGTCCGGCATCACTCCCACCACGGTGGCCGCGATCGGCCGCTGCTGGAAGATCTGCACCACCGGGTTCAGCGCCAGGTCTGGTTCGCCCAGCTGGCGGTGGAATGCTTCGTTGATAATCACCGCCGGCGCAAGCGCCGCGGCGTCGGCTTCCGTGAACCAGCGGCCGGCGACCAGATCGACCCGCCGCATCTCGCCGTAGCTGCGGTCCACCACCGTGGTCTCGGCCGTCACGACGCCGCGGGGGAACTGGAACGGGACCTGGGCGAAGGTTCGGCGGCTCGCGTATTCCACGCCGTAGCGTTCCACGAGCCCCTCGAAGGCGGCGTGCAGGACCGCCGGTTCTTCGGTTCCTGTCGGCGTGTAGACCTCAGCGGTCACGGTGGCTGCGCGGCCTCCGGATTGTTCCTGCCCCTGCACGATGCCTTCCCTGGCCATGTTGCCGAGCCCGACGACGGTGGTCAGGGCCGCGACGGACAGCGCCACGCCGCTCAAGGCCAGCAGGACCCGGGTCTTGTGGATGCGCAGCTCGGCCCATGCCTCGACCAGGAGGGCAACGGCGCCGGTCATGCCGCCAGCTCCGAAGCGTGCAGAATCCCGTCACCCAGCCGATAGTGCCGCTGGGCCAGGACCGCCACGTTCGCATCGTGCGTGATGGTCACCAGGGCCGCACCCGACTCCTTAACCACGTCGCCCAGCAGGGCCATCACGCTTTGCCCGGTTTCGATGTCCAGGGCACCGGTAGGCTCATCGGCGAGAATCAGCCTGGGCGAGCGCACCAGCGCCCGCGCGATGGCGATCCGCTGCTGCTCACCGCCGGAGAGCTTGTGCGGTTTCTCCCCCAGCCGGTCGCCCAGGCCGACCCGATCGAGCATTTCCGCGGCCAACCGCTCGCGCCGCCAGAATTGCCGGCCGCGGGCATAGAGCAGCGGGGTCATGACGTTTTCCAGTGCGGTACGGCCCGGCAACAGGTTGAACTGCTGGAAGATGAATCCCACTCGCGCACCGCGGGCCATGGCGCGCTGCTTTTCCCCCAGGGAAGAGACCGCCCGCCCCTCGAAAAACATCTCGCCCGTGCTCGGCACGTCCAGCAGGCCCAGGATGTTCAGCAGCGTGGACTTTCCCGACCCGGACCGGCCGACTATCGACACGTGCTCGCCGGTACCGATGCTCAGCTCGATGCCCTGCAGTATGTGCAGCGGGCCGCGGTCCGGGATGTGCACGCTCCGCGTCACGCCCTGCAGCTCCAGCAGCGGGGCCCCCGCCGCCGCAGCGCTCATCCGCCCACCATGCCGAAATCGCCTTCCATCCCGGGCATCATCTGGTCCCCCGGCGCACCGGGAATGAACTGCAAGACCAGATCGCCCTCGTCCAGCCCCTCCACGATCTCCACCTGCATCCCGTCGGTCAGTCCCAGGGCGACCGGGCGCTCAACCGGTGCCCCGCCGTCGTCCTCCACGACCCACACCAGGCCGGTGTCCACCGATCCGCGGACCGCCGTCGTGGGTACCACGATCACGTTCTCTGCGGTTCCGGCCGTGATGTCGATCGTCGCGCCCAGCCCGGGGAAGACCCTGACATCGGCCGGTACGGCGCAGTTGACGGTGCCCGTCGCCGCCGGGGCCGCCGGCCCAAACGGGTCCCCGGGCTGCTCCGGCCCCGGTGCCGGGGCGCCGGCTGCCGGGCTCTCCCCGACCGTCACGGCCTTGCACTCGAAGGGCGCCGGGCCGCCGATGACCGTCACGGTGGCGGAACTGGGGCGGTCGAGCAGCCGGAACTGCTGGTCGGCGGTCAGTGTCCCGGTCACCGAAAAGGTGCCCGGGGAAATGACGGCTGCTTCGGCGCCGACCGAGACCTGCTGGTCCACCAGCACGGACAGGTCGGTCAGCTTGCCCGCGGCGGGGGCCACCACGTTCACGTACGTGTACACGGGGGCAGCCGGTGGGGCCGGTTCGTCCTCCGGATCCGGTTCGAGCGGAATCTGCTGCACGGCGTCGGGTTCCACCGGCTTCTGCACCTGGAACAGCGCGTCACCCCTGGCCACGTTCGCACCGGCCTCTACGAAGAGGTGGTTCACCGTGCCTTCCGCCGTGCTGCGCACGGTCACGGCCGGGTCGCCGGCAACCGATCCCTCGAGCTGCACCACGTTGGTCACGGTGCCCAAGGCCGCGGGGACGCTGGGCGTGACCAGGCGGGCCGAAGGCTGCTGGTCGACCGCCTCCGCGCGCATGCCATCCACGAAGGCGAGCTTGAAGAGCGCGGCAGCTATGACGGCGAAAATCGCCAGCCAAACCACCGGCAGAACATAACGGCGCACAGCACTCATGCAGGATCCCCCTCGTCGACGTGCGCCCTACGGCGCGACGGCGGGAAGGTTGACACAGGACGTGAGACAAACACCCGCTTGTGACGCAGGTTACCAGTGTCGGATGATGGCGACCGGCCAAGACACGGCCGCTCCAGACTCGGCGCCGGCACCAACCTGTACGGCAGCCGGATGTTGCCCGGCTAGTCCCGCACCCCGTCCACTTCCTGCGGAACCACCACCATGGGCACCGGCAGCGAGCGCAGGACCTTGTACGCCGTGGCACCGAGGAACAGGCGGTTGTGCTGGGCGAGCCGGCTGGATCCCATGACCACCAGTTCGCCGTCGTCCCAGTCCAGGGAATCGATGGCCTCTTCGATGTTGCGCCCATGGGCCACGGTCACCGTGGCGTTGCCGGGAGGGAGTTCGGTGGCGGCCTGGGCCAGCACGGAGTTCGCGTGCAGGTGGGCACTGTGGATAGCCTCGCCGCTGTCCGGCTCTTCACGGGTGTCCAGGGAGACCAGGGACACCAGGCGCAGCTGCAGGCCGCGGCGGGAGGCAGCGTTCAGGGCCACGTCCCGGGCGGCCTGCGCGCCCTGCCGCTCGCCGATGAACGCGGTCAGCCGGGTCAGCGGCTCTGTCCGCTGATACCCGCGGGGCGCCAACGCCACCGGAATCGGCGAGGCGTGCAGGAGGGCATTTGCCACGCTGCCCACCGTGAAGCGTTTGAACAGGCTGTTGCTGCTGGCGCCGATGACGATCAACCGGGCGCCGGCTTCCTCGCCCGCCGCGATCAGCCCTTCGGCGAACGATTCGGCGGACCGTACCTTGAATTCGGCGTTGACGTCTGCCGGAACCAGTTTCATGGCCTCGCGGCGGGCGGTGAGGACTTCCTGCTCGCTGGCGCTGACGCGGCTGCCTTCGGGGTTCAACGCCACGTAGGGGGCGCTGTCTGCCACCACATAGACGATATCCAGCCCCGTCCCCTGCGTCCGGGCGATCGCCACGGCCAATGCCACGGCATCGGCTCCCCGCTCGTCCGGCTGGTATCCCACCACATAACGCATGCAAACTACCCCTGTCCCTGTCCGTGGAGCAGCGGATGCGACGGCGCCGGCACATCCGCACCCCGTGACGCGATGATGGTTCCGACTCTAACCCGAGACCGCCGGCGGCAACAGGCCGGGAGCAGGACGGGGCGGGCGGCCGGAACGGCCTTAAAAGGACGGCGGGCGGCCGCCGGACCCGCCCGCATGACCAGGGGATCCGGCAGCCGCCCGCTCGGACGCTGCCCGGGTAACTAGGCCGCCGCCACCTTGCGGATGGCTGCTTCCAGCACGTCCAGGGCATCGGCCAGCAGTTCGTCGCCGATCACCAGCGGCGGCAGCAGTCGCACCACGTTGCCGTAGGTGCCGCAGGTGAGGATGATGACACCTTCCTGCAGGCAGGCGGCGGCGATCTCCTTGGTGGCCTCGGCGTTGGGCTCCTTGGTGGTCTGCCCGGTGCCGGGCTTGACGAACTCCAGCGCCAGCATGGCGCCGCGGCCGCGCAGTTCGCCGATGATGTCCACTTCCTCGGCCAGCTTCCGCAGCCGGCCCATGACCTGCTCTTCGATGTGGCGGGCCCGGGCGTTGAGGTCCTGGGTCTGGATGGTGTCGATGGCAGCCAGCGCGGCGGCGCAAGCCACCGGGTTGCCGCCGTAGGTACCGCCCAGTCCGCCCGGGTGCACGGCGTCCATCAGCTCGGCGCGGCCGGTAATGGCGGACAGCGGCATGCCGCCGGCGATGCCCTTGGCCATCGTGATGATGTCGGGCACCACGCCGTCGTGCTCCGATGCGAACCAGGCACCGGTGCGCGCGAACCCGGACTGGACCTCGTCCGCGATGAACACCACGCCGTTGTCCTTGGCCCACTGGGCCAGCGCGGGGAGGAAGCCCTCGGCCGGGACGATGAAGCCGCCCTCGCCCTGGATCGGCTCGATCAGGATCGCGGCCACGTTCTCGGCGCCGATCTGCTTCTCGATCATCGTGATGGCGCGACGGGCCGCGTCCTCGCCCTTGATGTCGGCTTCCTCGCGGTACGGGTAGCTCATCGGCACCCGATAGATCTCCGGCGCGAAGGGGCCGAAGCTGCCGGCCGGGCTGGACTTGTACGGGGTCGCCTTGGCGGTCAGGCCCATCGTCAGGTTGGTGCGGCCGTGGTAGGCGTGGTCAAAGGCGACGACGGCGGTGCGGCCGGTGGCGATGCGGGCCACCTTCACGGCGTTCTCCACGGCTTCGGCCCCGGAGTTGAACAGCACGGAACGCTTTTCGTGGTCGCCGGGGGTCAGCTCGGCCAGTTTCTCGGCCACGGCGATGTAGCCCTCGTAGGGGCTGACCATGAAGCAGGTGTGGGTGAACTTGGCGACCTGCTCCTGCACCGCGGCGACGACGGCGGGGTCGGAGGCGCCGACGCTGGTCACGGCGATGCCGGAGCCCAGGTCGATGAACGAGTTGCCGTCCACATCGGTGATGATGCCGCCGTCGGCGTCGGCCACGTAGACCGGAACGCCGGAGGCGACGCCGCCGGCAACCACGGCGCTGCGGCGGGCGGCCAGTTCGGCGGACTTCGGGCCGGGGAAACCGGCCGAGACGTCGCGCTTCTGCTCCAGCCGGAACTGGGGCTGGGTCGTCTGAGTGGTCATGATGTGCCTTTCACGTTGAGGGTGGGAATGCCGCGGACAGCCCGGAGGATCCGCACACTCGCATCGCAGCGGCAGCTGCGCGGGGACCGGCGGATACGCCGGGCCACGGGAAGCCGAGCTCTACAGCGAGATTACGGTTCCCGGCCCGCAGCTGCCTATGGCGCCCCGCACAGCAGATGCGCAATGTTGCCGTGCATATGGCCAGAAGGAGCGACGGCGGCGCCCGGCGGCATGGAGGCCGCAGGACGCCGCCGCGGCGAGCTGCGGGTTCAGAGCTCCGGTGCGTGCTCCGTCGGCAGGGCACCCTCGTCCTCGGGGTGGCGGCTGAGGTTGACCAGGGCCAGCGCCAAGCCTCCCCACACCGTCAGGATGGAAATGATCAGCATGACAATCGCTGCGGTACTCATGGCTGTGTCTCCTTCAGGGTGTGGGCATCCAGTTCCGGGTCGTTGGCTGCCGACTTCTTGCTCCAGGGAATCAGCGACAGGATGAAGCCGGCCACGATCAGGGAACCGGCCATGCCCCAGCCGAAGACGTTCACGAACCAGTCGGGCATGGGCGGGTCGCCGTAGCCTTCCTGGATCCGCTTGATCAATTCGCTGATCAGGATGTAGCCGAGCACGATCGGCGCGATGATGCCGACCATGATGCGCCACCACAGGCCCAGCTTGATGGACGAGACCTCGCTGACGTGTCCGCCCAGCAGCGGCAGCTTGCGGAATCCGTAGGTCACCAGCAGCACGGTCGCGAGGGCGCACGCCATGATGCCGAAGCTGTTGACGAACGCATCGGTGACGTCCAGCAGGTTCAGGCCGGTGGTGGTCGGGAACAGCAGGATGGAAATCAACGCCAGCGGGATGCCGACGCACCAGGTGGTCTTGATGCGGCTCATGCCCAGCTTGTCCTGGACTGCGGAGATGATGACCTCGATGATGCTGATCAGCGAGGTGAATCCGGCGAACACCAGCGAGCCGAAGAAGAGCACGCCGAGCAGTCCGCCCAGCGGGGCCTCGGAAATGATGGTGGGGAACGCGATGAACGCCAGCCCGATCCCGCCGGCGGCAACGTCGCCGACCTCGGCACCGGCGCTGAAGGCCATGAAGCCGACGGCCGCGAAGACGCCGATGCCGGCCAGGATCTCAAAACCGGAGTTCGCGAAGCCCACCACGAACCCGGATCCGGTCAGGTCCGTCCGGTGCTTCAGGTAGGACGCGTAAGTGACCATGATGCCGAAGGCAACGGACAGCGAGAAGAAGATCTGGCCGTAGGCCGCGGCCCACACCGTCGTGTTCGTGAGCGCACTCCAGTCGGGAGTGAACAGTGCGTTCAGCCCGTCGGCTGCACCGGGCAGGAACAGCGACTGGACCACCAGGAGCAGGAACATGACCAGCAGCAGCGGCAGGAACACGATGTTCGCCCGTCCGATGCCCTTCTGCACGCCGGCGGCGAGCACCAGCAGCACCACCGCCCAGACGACCACCAGCGGGATGAGGACCGTCGGCACGAAGTCGAAGCCGATGTTCACGTCCTTGCTCACCTGGAGGAACGATTCCATGAAGAACCCGGCGGGGTCGTCCCCCCACTCCTCGGTGACGGAGTAGATCATGTACATCGCCGCCCAGGCGATGATGACGGCGTAGTAGACGCAGATGACGAAGCAGATGGCCACCTGCCACCACCCCAGCCCTTCGGCGCCGCGCGCCAGCCGGCGGTAGGCCAGCGGGGCGGAGCCACGGTGGCGGTGTCCAACGGCGTAGTCCAGGAACAGCAGCGGGATGCCCGCGGTCAACAGCGCCACCAGGTAAGGAATGATGAACGCGCCGCCGCCGTTTTCGTAGGCAACATAGGGGAAGCGCCAGATGTTGCCCAGGCCGACGGCGGAGCCGATCGCCGCGAGGATGAACACCTTGCGGGTGGACCACATCTCGCGCTTGGGCTTGGCGCCCGACGCTGCCTGCGGGGTAGGGGTACTCATGAAGGGACCTCACGGTGTAGGGCTGGCAGGGGTGTGACGCACGTGACGCCGCGGACCATCCTAGCGCCGCGGGGCAGCTGCCCCGAAAACGGGTGCGGGCCCGGGCGCAACGCAAGAGCACGAACGCCTGGGGCCCGCCCGCCCGCGCCGGAGAGCGCCCCGCCCCGCCCTCCGGCGAATAGTGCAGCTGCACAACAGCCGCCCGTATAGTGAAGGCATGGCTGTCACTCTTGCCAAACTTTTGGCCTCCCCCGCGCTGCACCTGAAGCTGGTCGGCACCGCGCAGGGCGACCCGGACGCGCCCATTACCTGGGTGGCTTCGACGGAACTCGAGGACCCGTTGCCCTTCCTGACCGGCGGCGAAGTGGTGCTGACCACCGGCCTCCGCCAGAAGACCGCGGCCGCGCAGCGCCGCTTCGTGGAGCGGGTGCACGAGGCCGGTGCGGTCGGCATGGGCTTCGCGCTCGGGCTGACGCACCGCCGGGTCCCGGCGGGCGTGCTCGCCGCCGCCAACGAGCTGGAGCTTCCGGTCTTCGAAGTTCCCTACGAGACCCCGTTCGTGGCGATCAGCAAGATGGTCGCCGACGCCATTTCCGCCGACCATTACAACCGCCTGGAGCACCTGCTCAAGGACCACCAGGCGCTGGCCGCCTCGTTGTTGGGCGGCGGCGGCCTCCCAGCGCTCCTGCGCACCCTGGCAGAGATGGTGGGCACCGACGTCGTGCTCTCGCAATACGGCACCCGGCTGTACGGCACCGGCGGCGACGGGGAAACCAGCTGGCACGAGCTTCCCATCGCCACCGGCCTGAAGGACCGCTGCACGCTGGCCCTGGGCAAGCCGTACGAGCGCAACGCCATCGTGGACTACGCGCAGAGCCTGATCAGCCTGGAACTGAGCAACCAGGCGCACCGCCGCGCGGCCGACCGCAGCTCCGTGGGCCAGGTGCTGCTGGACGTGGTGCGCGGGGTGCTGCAGGGCGGCGACGCCTCCCTGCGGCTGAGCAACGTGGGGATCGACGCCGGACGGCGCCAGCTGGTGGTCATGGTGCAGGTGGCCGCCGCCCAGCGCCGCGCGCTGCCCACGCTGCCGCTGCCCGCCGCGTTCGACGGCGTGGTCACCGGCCTGGTCGACGAGCGGCTGGTGCTGGTGGTGCAGGGCGCCGAATCGGGCGAGGCGCTGGGCCGGGAGCTGAGTGCGTACCTGCAGAACGCGGGCTTCTCCGCCACGGTCGGGGTGGGCGGCAGCTATGCGCAGGCGAACGGGCTGCGCTGGAGCTACTTCGAGGCCAAGGAGGCGGTGGGCCGGGGCGAGCGGCTGAACGTGCCGCAGCGGCTGTCCCTGACCTCCCTGCTGCTGGCCTCCGAAGACGTGCCGCTGGCCGATCTTGCGGCCGAGGCGCTCGACCCGCTGGCCGAGTTCGACGCGGCCCACGACGCGGCGCTGCTGCCCACGCTGCAGGCCTACCTGGAGTTGAACGGCTCGGTGGCGGCCGTGGCCGAGGAGCTGGGCCTACACCGGAACTCCGTGCGCTACCGGCTGTCCCAGATCGTGGAGCTGACCGGCTACGATCCCGCCCTCACCGCGGACCGGGTGCACCTGTGGCTGGCCCTGACGGTGCGGCGGCTGGGTTCGGTGTCCCGGACGAAGAGCTAGCCGGCCGGTCCCTTGCCAAGACCCGGCGCAGACACAAGGCTGGGGGCATGGGACACGAGACGCACGAAAGCCGGACGGTCACCTGGCTGGGAAGCGACGATCCGCAGCGCGCCGACACGGCGACCCTGAACCTGGAACCGGAACGTCTGAGTGCCCACGGCGCCTCCCGCACCGCGGCCTACGCCGCCAGCTGGTCCCTCACGACCACCGGCAACTGGTTCACCGAAAACCTCACGGTGTCCGTCCACGGGCGGGGCTGGAGCCGGCATCTGGAACTGGACCGCGCGCCCGACGGCAGTTGGAGCGCCGCGACCAGGGTGTCCGGGGACAGCGGCCTGCCGGAACCGGGGATCGCCGACCCGGAATCGCTGGTCGGGGCGGTGGACTGCGACCTCGGTTTGTGCCCGGCCACCAACACCATGCCGATCCTGCGGCTGGGCCTGGTTCACGACGCCGAGGCCGCCGCGGAACTGACGGTCGCGTGGGTGGAGATGCCGAGCCTGCGGGTGCTCGGCCAACAGCAGATCTACAGCGGCTCCCGCGCCCACGACGACCGCACGGGTGCCGCCGCGGTCACCTACACCTCCGGGGACTTCAGCGCCGAGATCGTGGTGGATTCGGACGGCATCGTCATCGACTACCCCGGCCTGGCCACCCGCCGCCGGGACTGACGCGCGGGGTAAGCACCGCCGTCGCCGTTCAGCACAGTCGGTGCCGCCGCATAGGATGGGACCAAGCCCTCCAATCAACCGTTCCAGGGAGAAACCATGCCCGAAATGTTCGTGGACAAATTCCGTGCCCTCGTGCCCCAGTACCTGGAGCGGAAGTGGACCGAGGACGACGGCATCTCCTACGACGAACTCGAAGGGCTGCTGGGCGCCCACAAGTTCCAGGTCCCGCAGGCGTTGGTGGAGTTCTACCACGCGCTCGGCGGCTGCGAAGACCTGATGGAGGCGCACGACTTCTTCTTCGACCCGGACGAGCTGGAAATCGAAGGCGGCTACCTGCTGTTCTTGGACGAGATGGACGAAGAAGCGAACTGGGGCTTCAGGACCGAACACCTGGATGTGCCGGACCCCATCGTCTGGATCCGCACGAACGGCCCGAAGCCGCAATGGCAGAGCGAGGAGGCGACCTTCAGCGAGTTCGTCTTCGAGATGTTCGAGTGGGTCTTCGGCGACGACGACGACGAGGAAGACTGAGCCGCCGGCGGGTTCAGCGGCTCTCGGCCGCCAGGGCGACGCCGAAACCGACCAGCACGATGCCCGTGATCCGGTCGATGGAACGCGTCACGGCCGGCGTGCGCAGCCACTTCCGGGCCGCATGCGTGCCCCAGATGATGGCCGAGAAGAACACCAGCCCCTCCAGATTGTGCACCAGGGCCAGCAGGATGCCCATCAGCGCCGGGGAGACGCCCGGCGGGATGAACTGCGGGATCATCGCCACATAGAAGACGCCGACCTTCGGGTTCAACAGGTTCGTCCCGACACCGGTAAGCCACGCCCTGACGTACGACGCCGGAGCGGCCGGCGCGCCGGCGTCTGCGAGGCGCGTGGCCGGTTGCCGGAACGACCGCCACAGCATCCGGAACCCCAGCCAGGCCATGTAAGCGGCGCCAGCCGCCTTCAGCACCGTGAACGCCGTTTCCGAGGCGGCCAACAGGGCCGACGCCCCGACCGCGGCCGCGATGCCCCAGGCCAAGGCGCCGGTGTTGATGCCCAACGCCGTCGCGTACGCCCTGCCCCGGCCCTGGCTGACGGCCGAGCGCAGCACCAAGGCGGTATCCATCCCGGGCACCAGGGTCAGCAGGCCGGCCACCAGGGCGAAGGACAGCAGTGCTTGTTCTACGGTCACCCGTTAGTCCCCGAAGGACGGCGCCGGCACGGTTGACATGGTCAAGGTGGACCGGCCCGTCAGACCTCGCGGTCCACGACGGCCTCGGCGAAGGCCGTCAGCGCGGCCTTGACCGTGCTCTCGGGCAGCGGGGCAAGGGAGGCCTTGGCGGCGTCGGCCCATTCACCCGCGATGGCCCAGGCCTGGGCGGTGACCGGGTGCCCGCGCAGCGCGGAGACGGCGTCGGCCAGGGCCTCGTCCGACGTCAGGTCCGCGTCCACCAGTTCCAGCACGGCGGCGGCGGACGCGTCGCCGTCGGCGGCGGCCTGGCGCAGCAGCAGGACCGGCAGGGTGGGGACGCCCTCCCGCAGGTCGGTGCCCGGGGTCTTGCCGGACTTGGCCTTGAGCCCGGTCACGTCAATCACGTCGTCGGCCAGCTGGAACGCCACGCCCACCTTCTCGCCGTATTCCAGCATCACGTTCACGGCCTGTTCGCCGGCTCCGGAGAACATGGCGCCGAGCTGGCCGGAGGTGGCGATCAGCGAGGCGGTCTTGTCCGCGATCACGGAGAGGTAGTGCTCCACCGGATCCTCGTCCTTGCGCGGGCCGACGGTCTCGTGCAGCTGGCCCAAGCAGAGCCGCTCGAAGGTGCGCGCCTGGATGCCGACTGCTTCGGGCCCCAGCTGGGACACCAGCAGCGAGGCACGGGCAAAGATCAGGTCGCCGGCCAGGATGGCCACCTGGTTGCCCCACACCTCGTGCGCGGTCGGGGCGCCGCGGCGGTACGGCGCGGAGTCCATCACGTCGTCGTGGTAGAGCGTGGCCAGGTGCGTCAGTTCGACGACGACGGCGGCCTGCACCACGTCGGGAACCGAGCCGTTGCCCAGCTGCGCGGCCAGGATGGTCAGCAGCGGCCGGATCCGCTTCCCGCCGGCTTCCACGAGATGGCGGCTGGTGGCATCGGCGAACGGATCGGAGTGTGCGATGGCCGCGCGCAACTGCTTCTCCACCCGTGCCAGGGCGGTGGAAACCGCGGGACCGAGCTCGGGGTCCTGGGCCACCGGGGCGAAGCCATCCGGCAGGTTCAGGCTGGTGGCAAGGGCGGCAGTCGCGGTATCCAGCTCCGGCGACTCCGGCGGGTTCTGGCCGGCGGGAGTCCAACTCGGTTTGGCGTCAGTCACTGTTCAACACTAACTAATCGTGGGGGCGGTATGGCCGGCCGGTTTGTGGCCGCCGGCCTGGTTCGATGCCGGCGGCGTCAGGTGCTCCAGCAGATGAATAACTCTATCCTCAAATCCCTTGCCGCCCGAGTCGGTCAAATTGGCCAGCATTCGCACCACGAAGCGCATCAACGGCGGGACCGGCATTCCGGTCCGCAGGGCCAGTTTCATAATGGCCGGCTTGCCGATCAGCTGGGCGAAGATCCGGCCCAGGGTGAAGTGGCTGCCCCAGTGCCCGCGGATGATGTCCGGGTAGCGGGCCATCGCGGCGTCGAAGCCGGCCATGCTGAGCAGCTGCCCGCCGGTTCCGGACAGGCGGCCGTGCGCCTCGGCGATCAGCTCGGCCGCGTAGCGGGCGGACTCCATGGCGTAGGAGATGCCCTCTCCGTTGAACGGGCTGACCATGCCGCCGGCGTCGCCGAGCAGCAACAGGCCGGGGCTGTAGTGCGGCGTCCGGTTGAACCCCATCGGCAGGGCCGCACCGCGGACCTGCCCCACTTGGTTTTCCTCGGTGAAGCCCCACTCCGCCGGCATGCCGGCGGTCCACTCGCGCAGCACCTGCCGGTAGTCCAGCTTGCCGAAGGACTTGGACGAGTTGAGGATGCCCAGGCCCACGTTTGACGTCCCGTCGCCGACGCCGAAGACCCAGCCGTAGCCGGGCAGCGGGTTGCCGGCCGCGTCGGGGAGCTCCAGCCACCCCTCCATCCAGTCGTCGTCGTGCCGGGGGGAGGTGAAATAGGTACGCACGGCCACGCCCAGCGGCCGGTCGTCGCGTTTCTCGATGCCCAGGCTCAGGGCGGTGCGGGTGGAGTTGCCGTCGGCGGCCAGCACCACGTCGGCGAAGAAGTCCTTGGTCTCCCCGGTCTTGCGTCCGCGCCCGTCCAACACGTTGGCGCGGACCCCGGTGACCCGTCCGGCCTCGTCCCGGAGGGCGGTGGAGACGGAGTGGCGTTCCAGCACGACGGCGCCGGCGGCCGCCGCGTGACGGGCCAGCTGCTCGTCGAAGCCCATGCGGGTGCGGATCAGGCCGTAGTCCGGGAAGTCGCTCAGTTCCGGCCAGGGCAACTCGAGCTGCCGGCCGCCGGCGATCAGCCGCAACCCCCGGTTCCGGCGCCAGCCGGAGGATTCCTCGTGCGGCAGTCCCAGCAGCTGGACTTCGCGCACGGCGCGGGGCGTCAGGCCGTCGCCGCAGACCTTTTCGCGCGGGAAGGCCGTCTTTTCCAGCACGGTCACGTCCACGCCGGCGCGGGCGAGGTAGTACGCGGCCGTGGATCCGGCCGGCCCCGCCCCAACAATGAGAACTGACATGGCTACAGGGTGTGCCTGCTGCTCTGGCGCCGCAGCGCGGCCTGCGCCCGGGCGTTGGCCGCCTCGTCGCGGCCGGGCTTCACGGCCCGGTGCACGGCGACAATGCCGCCGGACAGGTTGCGGTAGGCCACGTCCTGCCAGCCTTCGCCGGTGATCCACTCGCCCAGCTGGTCCTGGTTTGGCCAGGCGCGGATGGACTCGGCCAGGTAGACGTAGGAGTCGGGGTTGGACGAAATTTTGGACGCGATCGCCGGCAGCGCGCGCATCAGGTACTCGGTGTAGACGGTGCGCCAGACCGGGAGGGTGGGGTGGGAGAACTCGGCGATCACGAGCCGGCCGCCGGGTTTGGCCACGCGCAGCATCTCGCGCAGCGCCAGTTTCGGATCGCTGACGTTGCGCAGGCCGAAGGAGATGGTCACGGCATCGAAGGAGTTGTCCGCGAAGGGCAGATTGGTCGCGTCACCGGCCACGAAGTCGATGTCGGGGCGGCGGCGCTTGCCGACGCGCAGCATGCCCAGGGAGAAGTCGCAGGCCACCACGTGGATGCCGGCATCGGCATAGGGTTCGCTGGAGGTGCCCGTGCCGGCGGCCAAATCCAGGACCTTCTGGCCACGCTCGGCGCCCACCGCGTCCACCACGATGCGGCGCCACCGGCGGGTCTGGCCCATCGACAGCACATCGTTGACGAGGTCGTACTTCGGCGCCACGTCATCGAACATGGCGGCTACTTCATCCGGGCGCTTCTCCAGCGATGCACGATTCACTGGGCCATTGTCTCAAAGACCGGCGGCCGCCCGCGAACCCGGGCTTTCGCGGGCGGTGGCGTTTGCCGGGCAGAGTAGGCTTAATGACCATGACCTCCCCCCTGTCCCCCTCGTCCGGCCTGCCCGGAACCGGGCCTGCCGCGCCGGCCGGCCGCACGGAACCGGAGGCCGCGGACCAGCTGCCCAGCGGGACCCTGCGCGGCATCACGGTCGAGTGGCCCGCGGTGCCCGACACCCAAGGGCTCACGGAGTATCTGGTGCGCGACGATGTGCTCTGCTGGGTGCGGCGCGAGGGCGGGCTCGCCGGCTTCGGCGAGATCGCGCGGTTCACGGCCAGCGGGCCGGACCGCTTCCGGCGGGCGGCCGCGTGGTGGCGCGGGATCCAGGCCACCGCCGACATCGACAACCGGGTGGGCGGCCCCGGAACCGGGCCGGTCGCCTTCGGCTCCTTCGCGTTCTCCTACACCTCCTCCCACAGCTCCCGCCTGGTGGTGCCGGAGGTGCTCGTGGGCCTGGATGGCGACCGCGCCTGGCTCACCTATCTGACGTACGACGCCGATGCGCACCTCAGCGCCGAGACGGCCGAGGCCGTGCTCGCGGGCTGGCTGGAAGAGATCTCGGTAGAGCGCAGCCCCGATCCCGCCGACTCCCTCGTTCCGGGACAGGTGTCGGAGCAGGCGTACATGGATGCCGTCGCCGCCGGGGTCGAGCGCATCCAGGCCGGGAACCTGAGCAAGCTCGTCGTGGCCCGGGACGTGGTGGCCAATCTCGCCGCGCCCATCGCCACCGCCCAGGTGCTGCGCGAACTCGCCGCACGGTACAAGGACTGCTGGACGTACTCCGTGGACGGGCTGATCGGCTCCACGCCGGAGATGCTGATCAAAGTGGAGAACAATGTGGCCCGCGCCCGCGTGCTGGCCGGCACGCTCGACCGCTCCCGGACCCACGGCCACGCCGGCGAATCGGACACCGACTACGCCCAGCGCGTGCTGGCCGGCTCCGAGAAGCAGCTGCACGAGCACCGGATCGCCATCGACTCGCTCACCCGCAAACTCGAGCCCTTCACCACCGCGATGAGCTCGCACAGCGAGCCGTTCGTGCTGGAGCTGCCCAACGTTTGGCACCTGGCGTCCGACGTCTCGGCCGAGCTGGCGCACGACGGCGGGCAGCCGCCGTCGTCGTTGGAGCTGGCCGAAGCGGTGCACCCCACCGCGGCCGTGTGCGGCACCCCCACCGAGGTTGCCGGAGCCCTGATCCGCGAACTGGAGCAGATGGACCGCGGGCCGTACGCCGGCCCGGTGGGCTGGACCGACGGCGCCGGCAACGGTGAATGGGGCATCGCACTGCGCGGCGCCGTGGTGGAGGGGCCGCAGCGGGTCCGGCTTTATGCCGGCTGCGGCATCGTGGACGGCTCCGATCCGGAGGCCGAACTGGCGGAGACCTGGGCCAAGTTCAGGCCGATGATCGAGGCGCTCGGCCTGCGCCGCAGATAACTATTCACCGACAATCGGCACGGCCGGGGGCAAACCATCCTCCAGCCGACTACGCTGTTTTCCAATAGGCAATGGCTGTAGCCTGTGGTGCATATCACGTGTTGCGGGCATTCCCGTTACACTTAAGCCGGATTTCCAACGAGACAAAGGTAGTAACTATGCGCAAAAACGCATCCAAGGCGGTCCAGGGGTTCTCCCTTCTGGCCGTGGCGGCACTCGCTTTGACCGCCTGCGGTGGCTCGGACGACGCCGGCGGCAACGGCGGCACCGGCACCGCCGGCGCGGGATCCGAGCTGCCCCTGGTCCAGGAGGGCAAGCTGACCGTCTGCTCCGACATCCCCTACCCCCCGTTCGAATTCGAAGAGGGCGGCGAGTACACGGGCTTCGACATCGACCTGATCACGGAGATCTCCTCGGAGATGGGCCTTGAGGTGGCCATCCAGGACGTCGGTTTCGACGCCCTGCAGTCGGGCGTCACCCTGGCCGCCGGCCAGTGCGACCTCGGCGCCAGCGCGATGACCATCACGGAAGACCGCAAGAAGAACATCGCCTTCTCCGACCCCTACTACGACTCGCTGCAGTCGCTGCTGGTCCCGAAGGACTCCGACATCAAGGCCGTGGGCGATCTCTCCGGCAAGAAGGTGGGCGTCCAGCAGGGCACCACCGGCGAGGCCTACACCCGCGAGAACGCCCCGGAGGACGCCGAAGTCGTCGCATTCCCGTCCGATGCCGAGATGTACCAGGCCATCCAGGCCGGCCAGGTCGACGCCTTGCTGCAGGACCTGCCGGTGAACATCGGCCACACCGAGGACGGCAAGTTCACCATCGTCGAGGAGTACAAGACTGACGAGTCCTACGGCTTCGCGGCGAAGAAGGAAGGGTCCGAGGCCCTGATCTCGGCCGTCAACGATGCCCTCTCGACGCTGCGCGACAACGGCAAGTACCAGGAAATCTACGACAAGTACTTCACCGAGTAGCAAGCCCTCCGGCCCCCGTTCCCGTGCGTGAAGCAGCGGGAACGGGGGCCGCCGACTTACAGCTGGAAGGCATCACCAGTGAAACCTTCGACCCGCCGCCGACTTTTCCGCGGGGTCCTTTACGCCATCTTCATCGCCGCCGTCGCCGCCGTCGCCTTGGTGGCCGATTGGGAGGCCATCCGCACGAGCTTCCTGAACCCGGAAGTCCTGGGTGAGCAGTTCCCCACCATCATCGTCACGGCGGCGAAGAACACGGTCGTCTACACCCTGATCGCCTTCGTCGGCGGCCTGCTCTTTGGTCTCCTCCTGGCGCTCATGAAGCTCTCGCCCGTGGCGCCCTACCGGTGGGTGGCGACCGCCTATATCGAGCTGTTCCGCGGCCTGCCTGCCCTGCTGGTGATCTTCGGCTTCGCTTTCGCGGTCCCGATCGCGTTCCAGTGGCGTCCGCCGGGAGGCAGCACGGGGGCCGGGCTGATCGGTTTGATCGTCGTCTCGGCTGCCTACATTGCCGAGACGCTCCGAGCCGGCATCGAGGCCGTCCCCGCCGGCCAGCGGGAGGCGGCCCGCTCGCTGGGCATGAACCCGAGCTGGACCATGGTCTCCGTGGTGCTGCCGCAGGCGGTGCGCATCGTCACGCCGCCGCTGACCAACGAGCTGGTCATCCTGATCAAGGACACGTCGCTGCTCTTTATCGCCGGCATGGCCCTGGCCAATCGGGAACTCACGACTTTTGCCCGCGACGGCGTCTCCCAGTTCGCCAATGCCACGCCTCTGGTCGCCGCGGCACTCATGTACCTGATCATCACCTTGCCGCTCACCCAGCTGGTCGCCTGGCTGGAGAAGCGCAACAACAGGAGCCGGTAACCCATGACTGAAGAATCGCTGCGCCACGACAGGCCGGCCATCGAGGTCAAGGACCTCTGCAAGAACTTCGGCAACAACGAGGTCCTCAAGGGCATCGACTTCCACGTGAACCAGGGTGAAGTGGTCTGCGTGATCGGGCCCTCGGGCTCCGGCAAGTCCACCCTGCTGCGCTGCGTGAACCGGCTCGAGGAGCCCACCAGCGGCACCGTCCTGGTGGAAGGCGTGGACATCACCGACCCGGAAACGGACTTGGACCGGGTCCGCACCCGGATCGGCATGGTGTTCCAGCAGTTCAACCTGTTCCCGCACCTGAACGTTTTGGACAACCTCACCCTGGCCCAGCGCCGGGCCAAGAAGCGCGGCAAGACCGAAGCCATGGAAGTCGCCCGGAAGAACCTGGAGAAGGTGGGGCTGGCAAACCGCGAGAACGCCTACCCCGCCCAGCTCTCCGGCGGGCAGCAGCAGCGGGTGGCCATTGCGCGGGCGCTGTCCATGAACCCGGACATGATGCTCTTCGACGAGCCCACCTCGGCGCTGGACCCCGAACTGGTCGGTGACGTGCTGGAGGTCATGCGCAAGCTGGCCGACGAGGGCATGACCATGATGGTGGTCACGCACGAGATGGGCTTCGCCCGCGAGGTCGGTGACCGCGTGGTCTTCATGGACGGCGGCGTAGTGGTGGAGCAGGGCAAGCCCGAGGACGTGCTGGCCAACCCGCAGCACGAACGCACCAAGGCGTTCCTCTCGAAGGTCCTCTGAGCGGGCTCACCCCAGCAATCTGGGCAGAGTCGCCCCAGCTAACTGGGGCAGGCTCAGCCCAGCAAATTGAGCAGCTCACCCTAACAAACGGGCAGTGGCGGTCGCGACGGCGGCCGCCACTTCCGCGTGCACGGCCCGCAGCCGGCTTCGGTCGGTGCGCACCTCCACCACGCTCCGCCCGGCCACCGGCTCGGAGAGGACGGCGTCCAGTTCGTCCGCGTCCTTGACCAGCCGGTGCCGGACCCCGTAGCCAGCCGCCAGCGAGGCGAGGTCCGCGCGGTGCGGGGTGCCGAAGAGGCGTTCGACGGTTGAGGTGAACGCCGCGTGCTCCCCCACCTTTCCGTGTTCCAGGGTCGAGAAGATCCCGCCGCCGGAATCGTTGACCACCACGATCTGCAGGTCGGGTTCGGGCTCCCCGGGTCCGAGCAGCAGCGATCCGGCGTCGTGCAGGAAGGTCAGGTCGCCCATGAGGGCCCGGGTTCCGGTTCGTGCTCCCAGCGCGATGCCCGCCGCCGTCGCCACCGTGCCGTCGATGCCGGCTACCCCGCGGTTGGCGTGCACGAAAGCGTCCGGAATGTCGATGGGCGTTCCGGCCAGGTCCACGTCGCGGATCGGGTTGGACGAACCAAGCACCAGCCGGCCGCGGGTATGGAGCCAGACTGACCGTGCGACCCGCAGGCCCGTCAGCTCCGGTTCGGCGTCCAGGCGTTTAATCAGGGCCGCATCGGCCGCATCGGCGGCCTCCCGCCAGAGCCGTAGCCACGCGCCGGGCCCCTGGCCGGAGAAGATCGACAGGTCCGCCGGCACGGAAATCACCCGTTCGCGGCGGCGCCCGGGCTCGTACCAAGGGACCGGGTCCGGCTGGAAGAGCGCGGCCTGGACGTCCTCCCGTGCCAGCAGGGCAGACACCGGCCGCGAGAGCGTCGGGCGGCCGAAGACCACGGCCCGTTCGATCTGCGTCCCGAGGTGGCCCAGCAGCAGGCGGTAGGGGCCGATGGCGTTGGGGCCGAACCTCGCGTTGGAGGACGGTTCGGCCAGCAGCGGCAGCCCGTGTGCACGCGCGAAGGCTTCGGCCCTGGCTCCCGCACCGTGTCCGGCCACGACCACGGTGCGGCGTTCCTCGGTCCCGTGGATCGGCGGTTCCGCCTGGCCCGCGGGCCAGGCGGCGGCCCGGTCCCGTGCCGTCGCCGCCGGTGCCGCGGCACCAAGTGTCGTCGCCGCGGGTGCCGGGGCACCGCCGTCGTCCGTTGCCCGCACCGGCGCCGTGGCGTGATCAGTGGCCCTATCCGTAGCCGTATCCGTATCCGTATCCGTATCCGGGAACAGCGGGTCGCGGAACGCGAGATTTATGTGCACGGGACCGACCGCACCCGGGTGCGCCGCCGTTTCGGCCGCCGTCGCTGCGGCGTTCGCCGCCGACGGCGTGGCCGCCAGCGAGAGCATGTCGTCCGTCGCGGCCGCCGGCTGGATGCCCTTCGCGTGGAGGAGGCTGGTGCGGATGGCGTCCGTCGGGTCGTCGCCGGCCGGGATGTCGACGGCCGAGCGCACGTGGACGCCGAACAGTCCGTGCTGCACCGTGGTCTGGTTGGCACCGGTGCCGCGCATTTCGGCCGGGCGGTCGGCGGAGAGCACCACCAGTTCCACGCCGGCGTGATTGGCTTCCATCACCGCCGGCAACAGCTCGCCCACCGCCGTTCCGGAGGTTGTGACGACCGGAACCGGGCGCAGCGAGCCCAGCGAGAGCCCGAGCGCGGTAAACGCCGCGCCCCGCTCATCGATGTGCACGTGCAGCCGCAGGCCGCCGTGTGTTTCGGCCTCGGCGAGCGCATACGCCAGCGGGGCGCTGCGCGAGCCCGGCGCGATGACGACGTCGCGCACTCCGCCCCAGACCAAGGCCTTCACGGCCAGTCGGGCGGTATCCATCGAGCTCAGCTGCGCAGTCACCCCCTCATGGTAAGCAGACGGCCGCGCCCCGAGGGACGCGGCCGCCTGCCTTCCGTCGGCGTGGCCGGGCTAGCGCTTGAGGTGCCCGTTCTTGCCCTTGAACATCTGGATCACGGCCGGCCGGGGCAGCGCGGCGTCGCCCGGCTTGGCGCGGCGCCCGTCCCCGACGTAGTCCGGGAACAGCGAGCGCTGGGCTCCCCAGCTGCCGTCCTCGCCCGGGTGCTGGACGGCGACGAACACCATCCCGTCGTCGTCGTGGATCAGCGGACCGCAGGTCTCGGCATCAATCGGGACGGCCATGAACTGCTCCACCTTGCCGCGTTCCTGGCCTTCCAGCGTGACGCGGAAGAGTGCGTCGTTGCGTTGGATGGTGCCGGGCTGCCCGTCGGTGGAGACCCACAGGTTTCCGGCCGAATCGAACGCCAGGTTGTCGGGGCAGGAGATCGGCTGCACCTGGTCGGCCGGGTAGCCGCTGAAGTAGACCGACTCGTCCACTGCCGGATCGCCCGCCACCAGGATCAGCTGCCAGATGAACTCGGTAGAGGTCTGGTCGCCAATCTCGGTCATTTCCACGATGTGGCCGTGGCGGTTGTTGGCCCGCGGGTTCGGCTCGTCCACCTGCGCGCGGGTCCGGGCGGTGTTGTTGGTGCAGGCCATGTAGATCTTGCCGGTCGCCGGGTTGATCTCCACGTCCTCCGGGCGGTCCATCTTGGTGGCACCCATGGCGTCGGCGGCGAGCCGCGTGTACACCAGCACCTGGTCGATGCGCATGCCCGGCACCAGCGACTTGCCGTCGCGGGTCAGCTGTATCCAGTGGCCGGTGCCGTCGAACGCGCCGTCGGAGGGCAGCACGCCGGAGCCGTCGATCTGGTTCTGCGGGGAATTGCCCTTGAAGCTGGCCACGTAGAGGTCTCCCTCGGTCAGCAGGGTCATGTTGTGCTTCTTGTCGCCCTCGCGGTAGGTGCCCTTGGAGACGAACTTGTACAGGTAGTCGAAGCGCTCGTCGTCGCCGGAGTAGGAGACCACGTGGCCGGAGGCGGCGATGGTCACGTTGGCGCCCTCGTGCTTGAACCGGCCCAGGGCGGTGTGCTTGCGCGGGGTGGAGGTGGGATCGAACGGGTCCACCTCGACGATCCAGCCGAACCGGTTGTCTTCGTTCCTGCCCTCGGGCCGGTCGGTGTCGAAGCGCGGCTCCGGGATGTGCCAGCCGCGCGACGGGTTGGCGCTGGTCAGGCCGTAGCGGCGCTGCTCGGCGGTTGGTGCCGACACCTTGAAGTACTGGTTGAAGTTCTCTTCGCCCGAGAGTACCGTCCCCCACGGCGTGGTGCCGCCGGCGCAGTTGTTCAGCGTTCCCAGTACGGTGCGGCCGGCGGGATCGGCCTGCGTCTTCAGCAGGTCGGAGCCGGCAGCCGGTCCGGTCAGTTCGTATTCGGTGTCCATCAGGAAGCGGCGGTTCAGCTTGGCCCCGCGGACGTAGGTCCACGGCTGGCCCTTGCCCTTGCGCTCCAGTTCCACGACGGACAGCCCGTGGGCGGCCATGGCTACCTCGCGCTGGCGCTCGACGGGCATGCCCGGCGGGAACATGATGCCCTCGTTGGTGTACTCGTGGTTGGCGAACAGGACCGCACGCTTGCCGTTGCTGCCCGGGATCTCGATGATGTCCAGGTAGTCGTTGTTGTAGCCGAACTGGCCCGACTGGGACTCCTTGGTCTGGTTCTCCGGATCGAACTCCGGGGTGCCGTGGAACAGGGGGTCGCCCCAGCGGATCACCGGATCCCAGTTGTAGCCCTTGGGCACCACGACGTCGTCCACGTTGTTCGGCACGGCCTTGATGCCGTCGAACTTGAGTTTGCTTGGGTTGCCCGGTCCGCGCCCGGCCTTTGCGGCCGGGGCCAGCCCGACCTGTGCCTCCGCGGCGGCCCCGCCGCCGAACATCAGCGCCAGCGCGCCGGCGCCACCCAACCCCATCATCCGGCGGCGGGAGTACTCGGCGGAGACGATGTCCCGGAAGTAGTTATTGTCCGAGGTGTTGCAGACGCCCTTGGCACAGGCGTTGTCGCACTTGAGCGCGCAGGTCACGGCGCTGCGTTTTCCGGACACATGGCCCAGCATCGGCAGGTAGCGCTTCTTGGTATCGGTCACGTTTTCACCTTCTGCATTGAACTGTGGGATCGTCCTCCAGTGTGCTGATCGAAGTCGACCGGCAGACCGAGCAGTGGTGAATTTTTGGCCAACGACAGGCAAAACACCTTGCCGGGCTGGGCCGGGGCCGCGAGGCTTCGCGTTCTTCCAGGGTGAGGCTTGAGTTTCTTCACGGCTGGTCCCGGCGTCAGAAGTGTCACCCCAGACGGCTTTTGCAGTGCAGCGCCGGCGTCAGAATGGGGGTGGTGCGTTGGGGTCGGTGTTGTCGTCGGGCAGTTCGATGCCGCCGAGCGTACGTTTTGTTGGCTGGTCGCCGCGGTCACTGATGTCGCGGGCGGCGGCGTCTCCCGCGGCGGGTGCGGCGCCGTCGGTGTCTCCGGCTGCATCTGCGGCGCCGTCGGTGTTGTCTTCGTTTTCGCCGGTGGCTGGCGCTTCCGTTTCCTTCGGCCGGGGCAGGAGGGTGTCCCAGCCCTCGTCCGGGTGGGTGGTCTTGCGGTGGCCGGTGCGCGTGGTCCACGTGATCTGACCGTGTGGGCCGGCCTCGGCCTGGATGTGCCCGGCGGTCTTCGCCGCATGGTGGGCGCTGCACAGGCACTGCAGGTTTTCCGGCACAGTCGGCCCGCCGTCCTCCCCCCCCTGGACGTGGTCGATCTCGCAGTATCTGGACGCGCGGCGGCAGCCCGGGAAGCGGCAGTGCCGGTCCCGGACCCGGACCAGGCGTTTGAGCCAGTCGGGCGGAGTCCGCAGTTTCCGTGCGGCTGCGATTGCCTGGCCGTGGTCGTCGGTGAGTACCGGCAACCAGGACCTGGCCAGCTGCGCCAGTTCCCGTCCCATGTCTGCCGGGATCGGGCCGTGCCCGGCCAGGTCTCCGGGCTCCTCGCTCAGTCCCAGCAGCGTGGCCAGGGGCACCGTGACCAGCATCCCCGGCCCCGCACCACCGCCGCAGTTACCGCCGCCGGGTGCGGCCCGGGTAGCCGCAGTGCCTACGGGTGTCGGCCGTGGGACCGCGACGGCCCCGGCCCCGAACGCACCGCCACAGTTACCGCTGCCGCTGACGGCGGTTGCCTCGCATCCAACGAAGGCGCCGCTGCCGGCGGGCTGTGCCGCGGCCGGCGCTGCCTGCCCCGTGTCGTCCGCCGTCGTCGTGTCCGCCCCGCCGGCCGGGCAGGTGCGGCCGGTCAGCATGAGGTCACAGAACACGTCGGCGCGGAGCTGGGGCAGGGTCCTGGCCTCGCCCGGGCCCTGGAGAGAGCGGGCTGTGGCCTGAATCCGGTCGAAGACCAGATGCGCCTTGTCCGCGCTGGTCCGGATCCACAACTCGGCCATCCCGTCCTCCTGGTCGGTCAGCTGCACGTCGCGGGACTCGTTCGCCCGCCGGTGCCGCTGGGCCAGGGATTCCGGGTGGAGACGGTCGCGCATCCGCCGGGCCCGGGCCGTATCCAGGGTGACGTCCCCGGCGCCGGGCAGCACCGCGGCCTCGAAATCCTGCAGGCATTCGGCCGGCAGGTCCGCGCAGCCGCGGGCCAGCGCCTTCGCCCGCGGCAAGTTCAGGTCGCCGCGGCCCATCGCCTCGAGAGTGCCCGGCAGGTGCGTGCAGATCTGCCGGGCATCGGCCAGCATGGCCCGCGCCGCGGCGTCACCGGTGCACAGATGCGCCGAGATCTCCTGGTGCGCGAAGCGGGAAAAGCCTTCCGGGTCGCGGTCCCCGCCCATCCCTGGACGCAGCCGGGCGAAGCGGTCCAATGCCTTCACCCGGCAGGACTGCACCCACGCCTCCACCCGCGCCGCAGCCAAAAGATAATCCATGGTCTGCACGTCATCCAGTTCCGCCGGCTCCACCACGGCCAACAAACCGGCCAGCACGGCAGGCACCCCCACCCCGCCCTCGGGCACCACAGGCATGCTTTCGGCGTCCTCGGGCATGGCTGGCTGCCCGCCTTCGGTGGCTTCCGGTGGCGAAGGAATTTCTGCCGAGCTGGCGGAGTCGACCGTGCTAGACGCACCAGGGTCAGTGGGCACCGAAATTAGTCCGGCGCGATCAGACCCGATGCCATAACGCCGGAGCAGTGCTTCTGCCACCACGTGCTGCAGCAACGCTTCCAGCAGGGAACTGTCCGGACGCGAGGGCACACCAAGGTCCATCACCAGTCCCTGTCCCGGAACCGGGAACCGAAGCTCGTCGCCCTCGCCCTCCATATCCAAACGCTACCGGCCGCATCGGACAGTTTAGGGGCTCGTTCCAAGTGCCAGCGGTGCAGGGAATCGGGAAGGCCAGACAGGGCTCACCGCACGATTGAGCCGCGGATGCAGCCTCGAGCGGCAGAGCATTCGGCATGTCCCCGGCCGCAGACGTCCGCGCCGACGGCCGTTCCCCGCCCCTAAATCACCGCTCCAGCAGCCGGTACGTCCGCGTGAGCCGTTCCAGCCACCACTGCCGCCGGTCCTCGGGCGCAGCGAGACGGTCCAGCAGGTCCGGGTCGGGCACGACGTCGCGCACCGGGAGGCTGCCGGTCACCGGCACCAGCGGTTCCGCCGCCACGTCCGCGGCCATCAGGGACACCGTCGCCAATCCGCAGGCATACGGAAGTTCCGGCAGCGCCGCCGCCAAGGCCACGCCGGCGCGGATTCCCACGGAGGAGTCCAGGGCGGAACTGACGACGGCGGGGAGCCCGGCTTGGGCGACGATTTCCAGCGCCCGCCGCACGCCCCCGAGGGGCTGTACTTTGACCACGATCAGGTCGGCTGCGTCTTCGCGGGCCACCCGCAGGGGGTCGGCGGCCTTGCGCACGCTTTCGTCGGCCGCAATGGGGGTGGCGATGCCGCGCCGCCTCAGTTCGGTCCGCACGGCGCGCAGCCCGGCGATGTCGGCGACCGGCTGCTCGGCGTACTCCAGCGAATATCCGGCCAGTCGGGTCAACGCCTCCACCGCCGCGGGCACGTCCCAGCCGCCGTTGGCGTCCACCCGGAGCGCAGCGTGCGGGGCTGCGGCACGCACCGCCGCGACGCGGGCCACGTCCTGGTCCACATCCTGTCCGGTCTCGGCAACCTTGATCTTCACCGTCTGGGCGCCGTCGTAGCGGGCCAGCACCCCGGGTACCTCCGCCGGCGCCACCGCGGGCACCGTGGCGTTGACCTGGACACTGTCCCGGATTGGCGCCGGAAAACCCCGCCAACCCGCCTCCACCGCGGCCGCCAGCCACGCGGCGGCTTCGTCGTCGTCGTACTCGAGAAAGGGCGAGAACTCCGCCCAGCCGGCCGGGCCCTCCAACAGCAGCACCTCGCGGTGCATCACGCCGCGGAAGCGGACCTTCATCGGCAGCGACACCACGCGTGCGGTGGCGAGCAGGTCGGCGAGGTCCGGGAGCTCCGGCCGGTCGGAAAGCCCGGGAACATCGGGAATCTGGTGCGGTGTCATCACCTCCAACTGTACGGCGGGCGCCCTTCCCGGAAGCTGTCAGCATTGTGTGCGACCCTAGAATCGATGACTCCGCAGCGTTCCCGTGTCCGCTCCCGGCCCGCCTCCAGCCGTCCGGCGGCCCACGCTCCTGCCCTGTTCTGGCTGGGAGCACTGCTGTGCGCGGGGGCTTTTGTGCTGAACTACTACGCCTTCGTCCGCACCACCACCGGGCAGTTCGCCGACGAATCGGCCTGGGCGGAGGCGGACTCCGGCTGGCGGCTGGGCCGCGGCGTTTTCCTGGACTTTTTGGACCTGCTGCCGGATATCTCCGTCGCCGTGGCGGCCGTGGTGCTGCTGGTGGCGGCCTTGGTACGACGCCGGTGGGGGCCGGCGGTGGTCGGCGTCGGGGTGGTCGCGGCGTCGGCGGCGACCACGTGGATTCTGAAGAACCTTATTCTGGACCGGCCCGACCGCGGCGTGCCCACGCTGGAACACAATTCGCTGCCGTCGGGGCACACCACCATCGCCACGGCTGCCGCCCTGGCCATCTTCCTGGTGGCCTCGCCCCGCTGGCGGCCGTTCGCCGCGGCCGCGGGTGGTTTGTATGCCGTGCTGGCCGGTGCCGCTACCTTGATCAACGGCTGGCACCGCCCGGCAGACGTGGTGGCCGCTTTTTTGGTGGCCGGCTTTTGGGTGCTGGCCGCCGGCCCGGTCGTGCTGCGGCGCGGCAGCGATTGGAACATCTGGTCCGGCTACGGCAGCTTTTGGGCGGCGTCCGCCTGGTGGCCGCGGCTGTGCTGGCTGCTGGCCGTGCTGGGCATCGGCGCCGCCGCGGGACTATACCTGCTCGCGCAACAGGCCGGCGCCGCACCTGTCCCCGGCACCGGCAGGCTCCCGTTGTTTTTCTGGGCGGGCATGGGCCTGATCACCGGCACCGGGATGCTGCTCAGCGCCCTCCTGACCTGGTTGTTCGGCCTCCAGTCGCGCCGACTTTAGGTCACGCGCGGGAACGGCAGCGGCGGCCGGGCTTGGAGCATAGCCAACGGTCAGCCTTGGAGCATTGCCGGCGGCCGGCCCCGGAGCATTGCCAGCACAGGATGGCGGTGGCAAAGTGACTCCATGGCCATCGAGGTGCGTCCGGCAACGGTTTTCGGCGATGTGAAAGCCGTGCTGGGGCCAAAGCGCGCCGATGCGAACGTCTGCTGGTGCCTCAGCTACCGCCTTCCGTCGAAAGACAACGCCTCGCTGCGGGGCGAGGATCGAGGGGCCCTCGTCGAGCGCTTGTGCGGGCAGGACCCGCCGCCGGGGGTGCTCGCCTACGACGGCGACGAGGTGGTCGGCTGGGCCGCCGTGCATCCCCGGGCGGACACGGCCTTCGCGCGCAACCGAAAGATCCCGCACGTGGACGACGTCGATGTGTGGTCGGCGTGGTGCATCCGGGTGCGGCCGGGGTATCGCGGCAAGGGGATTTCGCACCATTTGCTCGCGGGCGCCGTCGACCTTGCGCGCCGGCACGGCGCCCCCGCGGTTGAGGGCTACCCGGTCGACAACGAGGGCAAGAAGGTCGACCTGACCATGGCCTACGTCGGCACCCGAAAGCTCTTCGAACAGGCCGGCTTCACGAAGGCGGCAGACACCGACTCGGTGGTGAACGGGTTCCCGCGGGTGCTCATGCGGTTGGAACTGGGCTGACGCCCCCTTTCCGACGCGGCGCGCCGCCGCACCCGGCGCCGCACCCGGCGCCGCTCTGCGGCCGCCGCTCTGCGGCCGCCGCTCCCCGTCGCCGCCGCTCCTCCGCCGCCGCTCCCCTAGCGGTTGGCGGTGAGGCGCTGCAGCAGGGCGCGGGACTGCACGGGCCCGTAGGGCAGGATCGGGATGGCCTTGGTGGAGTCCGCGAGAGTGTCGCGGCTGGCCTGTTCACCCATCCGGACGGCCAGGGTCATGGTTTCGCACATGTTCTTCACGAAGGCGTCGCTGACGGTCTGGCCGTGGCCGGGCACCAGCACGTCGTACTCGTGCCGCAGCCCGGAAATCCGGCGCAGCGTTTCCACCCAGTCGCGCGGGTAGGAATCTTCGAAGGCGGGCGGGGCGCCCTGCTCCACCAGATCGCCGGCAAAAAGCGTGGTGGGCGAACCGACCAGCAGGTCGCCGTCGGTGTGGCCGCGGCCCAGATGAAAGAGTTTGACGCTGACCTCGCCCAGGTCGACGGTGGTCTCCGTGTCCACCAGCTTGTTGGGCATCTTGATCCCGGTATGCTCCCCGTCGCCGGCCGCCATTTCGGGTTCCGTTTCCCCGACAGCCTCACGCTGGAGCACGCCGTTCTCTGCGACGTCGTGCGCGCAATTGCGGTGGGCGTAAAAGTCCTGCACGCCCTGGGCCGCGAAGTAGGCGTTGCCAAAGACGTGGTCATAGTGGAAATGCGTGTTCACGACGACGAGCGGCAGCTTGGTCAGCGCGCGTACGGCCGCGTAAATCCGCCGTGCCTGCCGCGGCCCGGCACCGGTATCCACCACCAAGGCCTTGTTCCTGCCGACGACCAGCCCGGAGTTCAACAGATACTCCCGGGTCCTGATCACGTAATTGCCGGGTGCCACCTGCACGTATTCCGCCGGCTCCCCGGCCTGGTCCACCGGCTCCCCGGCCTTGTCCTCTGATCGGGCGGCATCGCTCATCCGGGTCGTCACCCTCCGTCGCGTCGAACACCGGCCGCGCGGACGGCGCAGCCTGATCCTGCCACGGTACCGCGCCGACCACTCCGGCACACCCAGCCATCAGGCCGCGGCCAACTGGCTGCGGCCTCCTGGCGAGCGTCCCGCGCTAGAGTTCGTGGACGGAGCGAAGCACCTCGCGCACCTCGCCGAACGGCACGGAGTCGTCGACGTAGGCCTGCACATGCTTGGAGCCCATGCCACGGACCATCACGCCGTGTTCCCCTTCGGCAGCAGACTCGAGGAACACCGGCCGCAGCGCCTCGGCATGGTGTGCAGACAGGCGGGAGAGGTACTTTTTGTACGCCTCTGGCAGAGTGACCATGCCCTAAGGGTAGCGCCGGCGGGGACGGGCCAGCTAGGGAAACTTTCGGGCGGCCGCCGGCCGGTTGGGCGCCGGCCGGCGGGGAGCTGCTACAGGTCCGCGAGGACGCTGCCGGGGTTTTCGATCGCGTCCGCCACGTAGCGCAGGAAGCCGCCCGCGGTGCCGCCGTCGCAGACGCGGTGGTCGAAGGCCAGCACCAGTTCGGTCACCTTCCGGACTGCCAACTGCCCGTCCACCACCCATGGCTTGTCGATGATCCGGCCGACGCCGAGGATCGCCACCTCCGGGTAGTTAATGATGGCGGCGCTGCCGTCCACACCGAAGACGCCGTAGTTGTTCAGCGTAAACGTGCCGCTGGTCAGCTCGGCCGGCGTGGCCTTGCCGTCGCGGGCGACGGCGGTGAGCCGCCTGATCTCGGTATCCAGCTGCCTGGCGCTGAGCTTGTCGGCGTTGCGCACGCTGGGCACCATCAGCCCGCGGTCGGTCTGGGCGGCGAAACCGAGGTTGACACCGTCGAAGCCGACGATCTCTTCGCCTTCCATCCGGGTGTTCAACTCCGGATATTTGGCCAGGCCGGCCAGCACGAACCGGGCGATGAAGGCCAGCAGCCCCGGGGTGTTCTCCGGATCGCGGCGCTTGAGGTCGGCGCGCATCTGCAACAGGGCGGTGGCGTCCACGTCCACCCAGACGGTGGCCTCGGGGATTTCGCTGCGGCTGCGCGACATCGCCTGGGCCACGGTCTTCCGCACGCCCTTCATCGGGGTGCGGGTGGCGATGCCCAGGCCGGTACGGGCGTCGGTGCCGACGGCGCCCGCCGTGCGACCCTCCGCCGGGGCTCCGGCAACGCCGGTGGCGGGGGCCGGGGCTCCGGCCATTGCGCCGGCGGGGGCGGTGTCTCCGGCCAGCGCGGCCTCCACGTCCTTGCGCAGCACCATGCCGTCCGGGCCGGTGCCGGTGATGTCGGTCAAGCGGAGACCGGCGTCGCGGGCCAGCTTGCGGACCAGGGGCGAGATGACCAGCGGGGCCCGGCCGCCGTCGGCCGGCACGGGTTCCTCCTGAGTCTCCGCCCTCGCCGGAGCTACCGCCGGGGCGGCCTTCGGGAGGGTCGCCACGGCAACGCGGCCGGTCTTCGGTTTGCGGGTGCGCTTGGACCCCGCCGACCCGCCGGGAGTGCCGTAGCCGATCAGCACGTTGCCCGACCCGGACTCCGCCGGCTCCTGGATCCCGGCGCGCTCCTCCCTCCGGTAGGCCTCGCCGTCGGGGTGGGCAGTGCCTGCCCCGGCGCGGTCCGGGTCGGGAGCGTCTCCCGCCGCGACCGCAGCGGCAGCCTCCCCCGCCCGGGGTGCCTGCGGCACGGCAGCCTGGGCGCCGTCGTCGTGCACGTAGCCCGGCGCGTCCACCGAGATGAGGGGCTTGCCCACGTCCAGGGTGTCGCCGGCCGCCCCGTGCAGCACCGCGACGGTCCCCGCGAACGGGCTGGGCACCTCCACCATGGACTTGGCGGTCTCTACTTCGGCGACCGGCTGGTCCACACGGATCTCGTCGCCGACCTTGACCAGCCAGTTGACCAGCTCGGCCTCGGTCAGGCCCTCGCCGAGGTCGGGCAGTTTGAATACCTGTCGCGACATGGCTACGCGTCCTCCCACTGAAGTTCATCCACGGCGTCCAGGATGCGGTCCACGCTGGGCAGGTAGTGCCGCTCCAGCTTCGGCGCGGGATACGGAATATCGAAACCGGTCACGCGCAGCACCGGGGCGGCCAGCGAGTGGAAGCAGCGCTCCTGCACCCGCGCCACGATCTCGGAGGCGACGGACGCGAAGCCGGGGGCCTCAGCGACGACCACGGCGCGGCCGGTTTTGCGCACCGACGCCATCACGGTTTCATCGTCGAACGGCACGATCGACCGGATATCGATCACCTCCAGCGAGCGCCCCTCCTCGGCGGCGGCCGCGGCGGCCTGCATGACGGTGGGCACGGACGGACCGTAGGTAATCAGCGTGGCATCGGTTCCCTCGCGGGCGACGACGGCGCGGCCGATGCCCGACCCGACGGCGCTGCCGGTACCGACTCCCGGGTTGCCGGACTCGGCCGTGCCGGCCTGCCCCGCCCCGGACCCCTGCACGATCCCGGGGGCGGCCCACTGCGACTGCAGCGCTTCGAGGTCCAGCTGCTCTTTGGAGAAGTAGAGCTTCTTCGGCTCCAGGAACACCACCGGATCCGGGAAGCGGATGGCCTCGCGGAGCATGGTGTAGGCGTCCTCCACCGTGGCCGGCGCCACCACGGTCAGCCCCGGCGTGTGCGCGTAGTAGGACTCGGAGGAGTCGCAGTGGTGCTCCACTCCCCCGATGCCGCCGGCATACGGAATCCGGATGACCATCGGCAGCTTGACCCTGCCGCGGGTCCGGTTGGGCATCTTGGCCACGTGCGAGACCACCTGCTCGAACGCCGGGTAGGCGAACGCGTCGAACTGCATCTCCACCACCGGGCGGAGGCCGTTCATCGCCATGCCGATCGCCATGCCCATGATGCCGGATTCGGCCAGCGGGGTGTCAAAGCAGCGTTCCTCGCCGAACCGCTTGGTGAGGCCGTCGGTGATGCGGAAGACGCCGCCCAGCGGGCCCACGTCTTCACCGAAGACGACGACGGAGCGGTCGGCTTCCATCTCGTCGGCCAGGGCCGTGTTCAGCGCCTTGGCGAACGTCATTGTTGTGCTCATGGTGTGTCCTTTGGTCGGCGGCAGCGCTCAGGCCGACTCGCGCGAGAGCTCGTCGCGGAGCATGGCGGCCTGCTCGCGCAGCTGGCTGGTCTTTTCGGTGTAGACGAAGCGGAACAGGTCCTCCGGGTCCACGTCGGTCTCGGCATTGAGTCCGTCGCGCATCTGCGCGGCCACGGTTTCCGCCTGCTCGGCGATCTCCTCTTCGAGTGCCTCGTCCAGGAGATGCAGTTCCCTGAGGTACGCCCGCAGGCGCACCAGCGGGTCCTTCGGCGCCCACTCGGCCACTTCGTCGTCGGTGCGGTAGCGGGTGGCGTCGTCGGCGTTGGTGTGCGACTGCATCCGGTAGGTGTGCGCCTCGACCAGGGCGGGGCCGCCGCCGTCGCGGGCGCGGGTCACTGCCTTGCCGAGCACGGACAGCAGCGCGGCGGTGTCGTTGCCGTCCACGCGCTCGCCCGGCATGCCGTAGCCGATGGCCTTGTGCGCCAGCGACGGCGCCACCGTTTGCTTGTTCAGCGGGACGGAGATGGCGTACTGGTTGTTCTGCACGAAGAACACGACCGGGAGGTGGAACACGGCGGCGAAGTTCAGCGCCTCGTGGAAGTCGCCCTCGCTGGTGGCCCCGTCACCGCAGAGCGCGACGACGACGGTGTCCTCGCCCTTGAGTTTGGCGGCGTGGGCGACGCCGACGGCGTGCAGCAGCTGGGTGGCCAGCGGCGTGGCCTGGATCGATACCTTGTGCTCGTAGGGGTCGTAGCCGCCGTGCCAGTCGCCCTGCAGCAGGGTCAGGGTCTGCACCGGGTCGACGCCCTTGGCGATCACGGCGACGGTATCGCGGTACGTGGGGAACAGCCAGTCGTCCCGGTCCAGGCACAGGGCCGCCGCCACCTGGCAGGCCTCCTGCCCGTGCGATGACGGGTAGACCGCCAGCCTGCCTTGGCGGACCAGGGCGTTGGCCTGGTCGTTGACGCGGCGGCCGACCACCAGTTCGCGGTAGGCGCCCAGCAGGGCTTCGCCGTCGGGCAGCGGATACTTGTCGTTGTGGACGTGCCGCCCGTCCGGGTCCACCAGCTGCACGGGCTGCTCGGAGGGCAGCATGTAGGCCTCGGCGGTGACCTGATCATCCATGCCGGGGCGGCCGGACGGGTCGGACATCGATCCCTCGATCGGGTTACCGGTTGAGATGGTCATGGTGTCTCCCTCGAATCCTTGGTCGGCGGGCGCCGTTGCCTGCCGCCCCGCACGGCGCGGGCGGCCCTGGTGAAGAAACTGTGTAGCTTTAGTATGGATTCGGCTACTTTTCGTATCCACTTATGCGGGAAAACGTGGATTATCTGCCTGCCTGGCCGTAGTCTTGGAGACGAATTGTTAATGTGAGCTGGATAACCCCGCGAGGTGTAGACAGATGGCCAACGGTGCCGCCGCAAAGGTCCCGCAGCTGGACGAGATTGACCGCCGGATCCTGGCGGAACTGACGCGGGACGGCCGGCTGTCCGTGACCGCCGTCGCCGAGAACGTGCACATCTCCCGCGCCCACGCCTACTCGCGCATTGCCCGGCTGACCGAGGCCGGCGTGCTGACCAAGTTCACGGCGTTGGTGGACCCGATCAAGGCGGGACTAAAGGCCTCCGCCTACGTGACCCTGAAGCTGCGTCAGCACTCCTGGCGCGAGCTGCGCGAAGCCCTGCGCGCCATTCCCGAGGTGCACCACATCGCCCTGGTCGGCGGGAACTTCGATGTCATCCTGCTGGTCCGTGCCGTGGACAACGTGGACCTGCGCCGGGTCATCTTTGACCAGATCCAGTCCATGCCCGGCATCCTCGACACCCAGACCTTCCTGGTGTTCGAGGACCTGGACACCCGCTGAACCGGCCGGCGGGCTCCGGCGCTCAGCCGGCGTTCCCGTCCCGGGGCGCCGCGGCCTCGTTCATGTTGCCGGTCTCGACCTCGCCAGCTCGCTCATACACCAGGGCCACCGCGCCCTTCTCAAAGGTGCGGGCGGGGCCGGCGAGGCGGAAGGAGGCCGGGATGGTGCCGGGGCCGAAGAGGCGCTTCCCGCTGCCCACCGTGAGCGGATACAGAAAGAGGTTGAGGCGGCCGACCACGTCCTCGGTGAACAACGACTGCAACAGGTCGCCGCTGCCGAACACGTGCACCTCGTCGTGCCGCTCGCGGAGGTGGGCGGCCGCCATCGCATCGTGCAACGCGGTCGTGCCCGCCCAGGCAGGCTCGGTGAGCGTCGTCGACACGACGTACTTCGGCACCGCGTTGAACTTCACCGCGATCGGAGAGTCCTCGCCGGCATTGGGCCAGTAGGACGCGAAGATGTCGTAGGTCTTCCGCCCGAGCAGCGGCGCGTCGATCCGGTCGATGACCGCCCCGATCGCCTCGCCGGATGCTTCGTCGAAGAACGGAGCCTGCCAGCCGCCGTAGTCGAAGCCGCCCTCCGGGTCCTCGTCGGCCGCGCCCGGCGACTGGTACACGCCGTCAAGGGTGAGGAACATGTTGGCCACGATGATGCCCATGGGTCTTCCCTCCCGGCGCGTAACACCGCCCCCGACGCGCCGCCTTCATCCTGCCCGCGGGCCGGGACTGTTGTCCAGACCCGGGCGCCTCGGCAGGCCACGGGCGGGGCATTCGGGGACTCAGGGCCGAAAGCGGCCCGGCTGCACCAGGTTCTGCGGTGCCCGGCCGGCTGCGACCGCCGCCAGTTGATTCTTCAGGAGCCGGACGATCCGCGGTTCGAACGCCGTGGTGTCGCCGCCCAGGTGCGGGGTGATCAGCGCGTTGGCGGCCCGCCACAGCGGGTGGTCCGGCGGCAGCGGTTCGGGATCGGTGACGTCCAACGCGCACTTCAGCCGGCCGGAGACGACTTCCGCGGTCAGGGCCGCCGTGTCGACCACCGCCCCGCGCGCGACGTTGACCACCAGCGCACCGTCCGGGAGGGCCGCCAGTACCGCCGCGTCGATCAGCCCGCGGGTGGCGTCCGTCAGGGGGGTGATGAGGATCAGCACCTCGTGGGACGCGGCCAGCTCGGTCAACTCGTCCGTGCCGTGGACGTGGCCGTCGCCGTCGTCCCGGGCGCGGGTCCCCACCCGGGTCAGCTGCACGTCGAAGGGCTCCAGCCGGCGCGCAATTTCGCGGCCGATGCCGCCCACGCCGACGAGCAGCACCTTGCGGTCCGCCAGCGACGGCCGCCGCACGTGGCGCCACCGTCCCTCGGGCTGGTCGCGCGCGGCGACGTCGATCCCGCGCAAGGAGGCAAGCACGAGCCCGACGGCGAGTTCGGCGGTCGCGGCGGCGTGCACTCCCGCCGCGCTGGCGATGGCGACGTCCGGTCCGACGACGGCGGCTATCCCGTCAACCCCGGTGGTTTGGGCCTGCACCAGCTTCAGGTTCGCCAGCTTCGGCAGGCCGGCGACCGCCCGGGACATGTCCGGGTACGGCAGCACCACGACCTCGATCTGTTCGGGCCGGGCGTCCTCGGGGTCGCCGTCGAAATCCCAATAGACGGTGCGGATCCCCGCGGGCAGGGGTTCCAGGGCGGCCATCAGGCCCCGGTCGGGGCAGGCGACGGTGGTGACGGCTGGCGGGGCGGCATTCATGTGACTCCTGGAGCAGCGACCGGGCAACCCGGCGGCGCGAACGGGCTTCGCGTGGAAGCCTACCCTTTCACCGCGCGGGCACAGGCTAACCGCGCGGCACGGGCTGGCCGCGCGGCCGGTGCCGCGCGGCGCGGGCCGCGGTCGGCCGTCAGCCCTTGAAGACCGGCCGGCGTTTCTCCTGGAAGGCCTTGAAGCCTTCGGCGTAGTCGTCGCTCTTGCACAGCCGGCCCTGCGCGGCGTTTTCCTCTTCGGTGGCCAGCCACAGGCCCAGCCGCTGGTCGCGGATGTTCGCCACCAGCTCCTTGGACGCCCGGAACGCGCCGGTGGCGCCCTGGGCCACCTTGCCCACGATGCCGCGGGTGGTCTCCAGCAGTTCGTCCGCCGGCATGGCCCGGCTGAACAGCCCGGCCCTCACCGCCTCCTCGCCGCTCATCAGCTCGGCGGTGTAGATCAGGTCCAGGGTGCGGTGCGCGCCGAGCCGCTCGGTGAACAGCCAGTGCCCGCCCGAGTCCAGGGTGGCCCCCAGGTTGGCGAACGGCGAGCCGATCTTGGCGCTGTCGGCCACGTACACCACATCGGTGGCGATCAGCAGGCCGAGCCCGACGCCGAGCGCCGCCCCTTGCGCGGCGGCGAAGGTGGGCGCGGGGAACTCCGCCATCTTCCGCAGCACCGGGGTGACGACGCCGGACAGGTAACCGTAGGCGTCGTCGGTCGCCGGGTCCACCGCGGAGATGTCGCGGCCGGCGCAGAATCCGCGGCCCTCGCCCCGGAGCAGCAGCGCACGGACGCCGGCGGCGGCGGCGTCGTCGTAGGCCTTGCCCAGGTCATTGACCGCCTGCTCGTCCAGCGCATTCATCTTGCCCGGCGCGTTGAGCACCACTTCGGCGATGTTGTCCTCGATGGACAGCTCAATCATGCTCATACGTGAATCCTCCTGAGGGGCGCCTGGTTGTCGAAGAGAGACTGCGCGAGGGACGGGTGTGGCCCCCCCTCGCCGCGTGGCTACGCGTCGTAGTCGACGCTGATTTCGTCGCTGGTCGGGTGGGTCTGGCAGGTCAGCACGTAGCCGCGCTCGATCTCGTCCGGTTCGAGCGCGTAGTTCTCCTCCATGGTGAACGTGCCGGAGACCACCTTGGCGCGGCAGGTGCCGCACACCCCGCCGGCGCAGGCGAAGGGAACGTCCGGGCGGACGCGCAGCGCGGCGTTGAGCACCGACTCGCGGGCATGCTTGGGCGAGGCGACCTTGCCGGAGAGCCCGTCCAGCCTGAAGTTGATCTCGTAGTTGTCCGCGCTGGGGTCGAGCTGCACCGGCCGGCCGATGTTTCCCTGCGGCTTGGTCGGCTCGCCGGTGCTGAACAGCTCGAAGCGGATCTTATCGGCGGGCACGCCGCGCTCGGCGAGGGTGTCGCGGCACAGCTGCACCAGTTCGAAGGGGCCGCAGAGGAACCACTCGTCCACGTCGTCGGTGCGCAGCACGTTGTCGAACAGACTGGTCAGTTTCTCGGCGTCGATCCGGCCGGAGAGCAGCGGCGAAATGCGCTGCTCGCGGGAGAGCACGTGGTGCAGCGCGAAGCGGGTGGGGTACTTGTCCTTCAGGTCGGCCAGTTCCTCCACGAACATCACGTCCATGGCGGCCTTGTTCGCGTAGATCAGGTCGAACCGGACGCTGTCGCTGGCGGCCAGCACGGTCCGCGCGATCGAGATCACCGGCGTGATGCCGGAGCCGGCGGCGAACGCCACGAAGGTGGCCCCGGCGTCGGCATTGATCTGTTCGGGGTGGTTGATCTCCGTCATCTGGTGCTTGGAGATGAAGGCGCCGGTGGGGCTCATGACGTCCAGGACGTCCCCGGCCTTGAGGTGGTCGTTGGCCCAGTTCGAGAACAGTCCGCCGATGTCGCGTTTGATCGCCACCCGGATTTCGCCCGGCTTCGGCTCGGCACAGATGGAGTAGCTGCGCCGGATTTCCTGGCCTTCGAGCGTGGTGCGCAGCGCCACGTACTGGCCGGGCACGTAGTCGTACTGGCCGTGCAGTTCCTCCGGCACCTCGAACGTGACCTCGACGGCTTCGTCCGTGAGCTTGCGGACCTCGGCGACGGACAGCGGGTGGAAGGTGGCGCGGCGCTTGACGGCCGTGGCCTCCGGGGTGGAAGTAGTCATCTAGAGCACCTTGAAGTAGTCGAAGGGTTCATGGCAGTCGTTGCACTGGTACAGCGCCTTGCACGACGTGGAGCCGTAACGGGACAGCTCGCGGGTGTTGAGGGAATCGCAGCGCGGGCACTTGACGCTCAGGCCCAGCCTGACCGGTCCGGTGCGGACCGGCGCCATGCCCGACGGCGGGGCGATGCCGTACTCGTTCAGCTTGGCCTTGCCCTCGGCGGTCATCCAGTCCGTGGTCCAGGCCGGGGCCAGCACCTGCTTCACCCGGACGTCGGCGTAACCCTCGGATGCCAGCGCGGCGACAATGTCGTCGCGGATGGCGTCCATGGCCGGGCAGCCGGAGTAGGTCGGGGTGATGGTCACCTCGACGGCCGGCCCCCCGCCGTCGTCCGTTTCATCCAGCACCGACACGGACCGCAGGATGCCCAAGTCCTCGATGCTCAGCACGGGGATCTCCGGGTCGCAGACGGTGGCCGCGACGTCCCAGACGCGCGCCGCTTCGGTTCCTGCCGGCCGTTGGGCCGTATTGGTGGACATGAATAGCTCCGTTTACTCCGATGGCCGGCCTGGTTACCAGGTGGCGCCGGGGTGTTCGCGGGCGAGTACCTGCATCTCAGCCAGCAGGTAGCCCAGGTGTTCACTGTGTTTGACGCGGGTCTTGTCCGTCATGGCGGGCTGGACGTCCGGGACCTCCAGGGTCGCCTCCGCGAAGACTTCCGCGATGAAGGCGTCGAAGCCTTCGCGCAGTTCGGAGGGCCGCACCGCGATGCCGGGCAGCCGGTCGATCAGCTCATCGTCCAGGAACAACTGCTCCACGTACGGCCAGATGGAGAGGAAGCCGGCGGCGATGCGCCGGTGCGACTCTTCCGTGCCGTCGCCCAGGCGCAGCGTCCACTGGACGGCGTGGTCGCGGTGGTAGTCCACTTCCTTCAGCGCCTTGGCCGCGATGGCCGCCAGGGTCTCGTCCTGCGAGTCGACCAGCCGCGAGTACAGCTCGTGCTGGTAGGTGGCGATGACCAGCTGGCGGGCGATGGTCCTGCCGAAGTCGCCGTTGGGCTGTTCGACGAGATAGCTGGAGCGGAACTCGCTCTCCCCGCGCCAGTAGGCCAGGTCGTCTTCGGACTTGCCCCAGGCGGAGCCGGCGTAGGTCAGGAACGACCGGGCGTGGCCGATCTGGTCCAGCGCGATGTTGGCGAGCGCGACGTCCTCTTCCAGCTCGGGCGCGCGGGAGATCCACCAGCCCAGCCGCTGGGCCAGGATCAGGGCGTCGTCGCCGAGGCGCAACGCGTACTCGCCGACGTCGTGGCTGGCCTTGGTGCCTTCGGTCACCTGCGCGGCGATGTCCTCCGGGCGCAGGGCGTTGCCGGGCGTGATCCGGGTGGCGCTTTCGCCGCTCACAGGTGCTTCACCCCTTCGCTCTTGGTGTAGTACGTGGCATGGCGGTAATCCTTGCCCTTGGGCGATTCGAAGAATTCGCCCTTCGCGTCAGGATCGCTGGCCACGATGGCCGACGCCGGCACCACCCAGAGCGAGATGCCTTCGTTGCGCCTGGTGTAAAGATCCCGCGCGTTGCGCACGGCCATCTCGGCGTCCGGGGCGTGCAGCGAACCGGCGTGCACGTGGGACAGCCCGCGCGAGGAGCGGACGAATACTTCCCACAGCGGCCAGGGCTGCTTGTCGGACGACGCGGCTTCCGCCGTCGCCGTCTCCACGGGTCGGGCCATTGCGGTCTGGTCTCCAGTTGCCATTCAGGCCACCTGTGCTTTCTGTGCCTTCTTGTCCGCGTAGGCGGCTGCTGCTTCGCGCACCCAGGCGCCGTTCTCGTGTGCCTCGCGGCGGCGCTCCATCCGCTGCGCGTTGCAGGGGCCGCGACCGGCGAGGACTTCGTAGAATTCGTCCCAGTTGAGTTCGCCGTGCTCCCACATGCCGGTTTCCTCGTTGTAGCGGATCTTGTCATCGGGCAGGGTCAGGCCCAGGACCTTGACCTGTTCCTGGATCATTCCCACGAACCGCGAGCGCAGCTCGTCGTTGGTGAACCGCTTGATGTTCCAGGCCATCGACTGCTGCGAGTTCGGGGAGTCGGTGTCCGTGGGGCCGAACATCATCAGTGCCGGGGCGTAGAAGCGGTTGACCGCGTCCTGGGCCATCTGCTTCTGCTCCGGGGTGCCGTTGGCCAGTTCCAGCAGGATCTCGAAGCCCTGCCGCTGGTGGAAGGACTCTTCCTTGCAGATCCGCACCATCGCCCGGCCGTAGGGGCCGTAGGAGGCCCGGCACAGCGGCACCTGGTTGGCGATCGCGGCGCCGTCGACGAGCCAGCCGATGGCGCCCATGTCCGCCCAGCTGTTGGCCGGGTAGTTGAAGATCGAGGAGTACTTGGCCTTGCCCTCGAGCAGTTGCTGGTTGAGGACGTGCCGGGGCGTGCCCAGGGTCTCGGTGGCGGAGTAGAGGTACAAGCCGTGGCCGGCCTCGTCCTGCACCTTGGCCATCAGGATGGCCTTGCGCTTCAGGCTGGGCGCGCGGGTAATCCAGTTCGCCTCCGGCTGCATGCCGATGATCTCGGAGTGCGCGTGCTGGGACATCTGCCGGACCAGTGTCTTGCGGTACTTCTCCGGCATCCAGTCGGCCGGCTCGATCCGGGAATCCTCGGCAATGATCTTGTCAAAGTAGGCCTTCCCGGCCTCGTCCTCGGGGGACGGCACGGCGTGCAACTGGGAGTCGCCGGCCTGTGTCTGCGTTGCCACGATGGTCACCTCACTGTACGAAATCCGGCCGCGAAATAATTACCGACCGTTCGTTCAGGATATAGCGCATTTTCCGTAACCGTCAAGGCCAAGGGCGGCCGTCAGGGATCAACCGGGATCAACTTCCGGCGCCCGCGGGCGGGCGGGCGGAGCGGGCCGCCGGCGACCCCGCCACCCGGGGCGGCGGGAAACGCGGGGCCGGGCGGGAGCAGCCCGGTTTCACGGGGGCGTTCCGGCGGCTTCCACCCTCAGCCGAACCCGTCCGGCGGGGCGGGCGGGCTCTATATATTGGTGGCATGACGCACAGCCCCGCCGAAACCGTCCCTGCCCCCTCCCCCGCGGCACTGCCGGAACCGCCGTCGCCCCGCAAGGTTCCCGTCGAGCGCTCCCACCACGGCGACGTCTTCGTGGACAACTATGAGTGGCTGCGGGACAAGGAGAGCCCGGAGGTGGTCGCGCACCTGGAGGCGGAGAACGCCTACACGGCGGCGGTCACCGGGCACCAGCAGCCGTTGCGCGAGGCCATTTTCGCTGAGATCAAGAACCGCACCCAGGAAACGGACCTGTCGGTTCCGGTCCGCAAGGACGGCTGGTGGTACTACGGCCGGATGGAAGAGGGCAAGCAGTACGGCATCCAGTGCCGGGTCCGGGCCGCGGACACCGGCGACCGGTCAGCCGACTGGACTCCCCCGCAGGTCGACGCCGGCCGGCCGGTGCCCGGCGAGCAGGTGCTGCTGGACGGCAATGCCGAAGCCGAGGGCAAGCCGTTCTTTTCGCTGGGCGGCTCTGCCGTGACCCGAGACGGAAGCCTCTACGCCTACGCCGCCGACTTCGCCGGCGACGAGCGCTTCACCCTGAGGATCAAGAACCTGGACACCGGCGACCTGTTGGACGACGTCGTCGAGAACGTCTTCTACTCGCTGGCGTTCGACCCCGACGGCAGCCGCGTGTTCTACACCGTGGTGGATGAGTCCTGGCGCCCGTTCCAGATCAAGGCGCACACCATCGGCACACCGGCGGCCTCCGACGTTGTGATTTACCAGGAAGACGACCCGGCCATGTGGATGGGGTTCGAGCTCTCCTCCGACCGCCGGCACCTGGTGATCGGGATCGGCTGCTCCGAATACTCCGAGACGCGCCTGCTGGACTTCGCCGCCCCGGAAGCCGGGCTGCGGACGCTCATCCCGCGCAGCGAGCGGGTGCTGTACGACGCCGAGCCGTTCCTGCTGGACGGTGCCCACAAGGTGCTGCTGACCCACAACAAGGACGCGGTGAACTCGATGGTCTCGCTGGCCGACCTCGCGGAGTTCTCCAAGCCCTTGTCCGAGCAGCACTGGGACACGGTGGTGGAGCACGACGACGCCGTGCGGGTCAATGGGGCCGGGGTCACCGCCACCCATATGGTCCTGTCCATCCGCCAGGACACGATCGAGCGCGTGCAGGTGCTGCCCCTGGCCGGCTTGGGGACGGCCGCGCAGGCAGCCCCGGCGGAGCCGGCGTTCGACGAGGAATTGTTCACCGCCGGCGTCGGCGGTTCCGACTACGAGGCACCGGTGATCCGGCTGGCCTACACCTCGTTCCTGACGCCGCCGCGGATCTACGACTACGAGCTGGCCGCCGGTACGCTGCACCTGCGCAAGGAAACGCCGGTGCTCGGCGGCTACGACCCGGCGGACTACGTGGCCGGGCGGGAGTGGGCGACCGCGCCGGACGGCACGAGGATTCCGCTGTCGGTGGTCCGCAAGGCCTCGGTGCGGCGGGACGGCAGCAACCCGGCGCTGGTCTACGCCTACGGCAGCTACGAGGTCAGCATGGACCCGGCGTTCAGCACCGCGCGGCTGTCGCTGCTGGACCGCGGCGTGGTCTACGTGGTGGCGCATGTCCGCGGCGGCGGCGAGATGGGCCGGCACTGGTACGACGACGGCAAGAAACTGCGCAAGAAGAACACCTTCACGGATTTCGTCGCCGCCACGGACTGGCTGGCGGCCTCCGGCTGGGCGGATCCGCGACGCATCGCGGCCATGGGCGGCTCCGCCGGCGGCCTGCTGATGGGCGCCGTCGCCAACCTGGCGCCGGAGAAGTATGCGGCGATCGTGGCGCAGGTGCCCTTCGTTGACGCGCTGACCTCGATCCTGGACCCGGACCTGCCGCTGTCGGCGCTGGAGTGGGAGGAGTGGGGCAACCCGATCACGGACCCGGAGGTCTACGCGTACATGAAGTCGTACACCCCCTACGAGAATGTCCGGCCGGCCGCGTATCCGAAGATCGCTGCGGTCACCAGCTTCAACGACACCCGGGTGCTGTACGTGGAGCCGGCCAAGTGGGTGGCGGCCCTCCGGGAGGCCACAACGGGCACCGAACCGATCGTGCTCAAGACCGAGATGGACGCCGGCCACGGCGGCGCGTCCGGACGGTACGAGGCCTGGAAGGACCGGGCCTGGGATTACGCCTTCGCCCTCGACGCGATCGGCGCCACCGAGCCGGCCTGACCCGCCCGGCGTTCCCCGTCCGCCTTGACTTGAATCACAAATCAGGATTACCTAATGAACATTCGGTAATGAACAGCGAGGGGCTTCCATGACGGACATCGGCGTCGACACTTCCCGGAACAATCCGGCGGAAAGCAACGAGCTGCAGCTGGGCGAACGGCCCGTGCACCCGGCCTTCGTCAACGACCGGGCCGCACGCTGGATGGGTGTGGAAGTCGTGAAGGCGGAGTTTGGCGACGTCGTGATCGAGATGCGGCTGCGCGAAGAGATGCTCAACGGCTTCGGCATGGCGCAGGGCGGCATGGTGTTCGCGTTCGCCGACGTGGCCTTCGCGCTGGCCTGCAACGACCCCGACGGCGACGGCAGCACCCTCACGGTGGCCTCCGGCGTCGACGTCAATTTCCTCAACCCGGGATTCGCCGGCCGGCTGCTGACCGCGACCGCCCGGCTGGTCAACCAGACCGGGCGGAGCGGCCTGTACGACATCACCGTCACCCAGGAGAATCCGGACGGCGGTGCCGACGTCCTGCTCGAATTCCGCGGCCGTTCCCGCACCGTCCCCAACCCCGCCCGCAACCAGCGAAAGCCCTGACTGCGCCGCAGCTCCGACAGCGACGCCCCCAGCCTTCACCGACAGCACTGCCCGACCCGCATTAAAGGACCGTTCCCATGACGACCACCACCGGTACGAAAGCCCGCAAGACCACTCCCGCCGCCGAGGACACCCTCGACCCGGAGGAGCTGATGAGCCGGGACGAGCTGGAAGCCCTCCAGCTGAAGCGCCTGCAGCACACGGTCGCCTACGCCTATGAGCGCGTGCCCATGTACAAGCAGAAGTTCGACGACGCCGGCGTGCGCCCGGAGGACCTCAAGGAACTGTCCGACCTGGCCAAGTTCCCCTACACGGACAAGGAAGACCTGCGCCGGTCGTACCCGTTCGGCATGTTTGCCGTGCCGCAGCAGGAAGTGGCCCGGATCCACGCCTCCTCGGGCACCACCGGCCGCGCCACCGTGGTGGGCTACACCCGCCGGGACATTCAGAACTGGGAGACGCTGTTCGCGCGCTCCATCCGCGCCTCCGGCGTCAAGAAGGGCTGGAAGGTCCACAATGCCTACGGCTACGGCCTGTTCACCGGCGGCCTCGGGGCACATTACGGCGCGGAGAAGCTGGGCTGCACCGTCATCCCGATGTCCGGCGGCCAGACCGAAAAGCAGATCCAGCTGATCCAGGACTTCGAACCGGACGCCATTCTCTGCACCCCCACCTACCTGCTCACCATCGTGGACGCGATGGAGCACGCCGGCGTCGATCCCGCCAAGACGTCGCTGAAGGTCGCGGTGCTCGGCGCCGAGCCGTGGACCGATGAGATGCGCCACGAGCTGGAGGGCAAGCTGGACATCGACGCGTGCGACATCTACGGCCTCTCCGAGGTCATGGGCCCCGGTGTCGCCGGCGAATGCGTGGACTACAAGGACGGCTCCACCATCTGGGAGGACCACTTCCGGCCGGAAGTGATCGATCCGCTCACCGACCGCGTGCTGGGTGACAACGAGTCCGGCGAGCTGGTGTTCACGTCGCTGACCAAGGAAGCCATGCCGGTGATCCGCTACCGCACGCACGACCTCACCCGGCTGCTGCCCGGCACCGGGAGGCCGAACATGCGCCGCATCGGCCGGATCACCGGGCGCTCGGACGACATGATCATCCTGCGCGGGGTGAACCTCTTCCCCACCCAGATCGAGGAGATCGCCCTGCGCATCCCCGGCCTGAGCCCGCACTTCCAGCTGGAGATCAGCCGGCCGCACCGGATGGACGAGCTGACCGTCAAGATCGAACGCCGCGAAGACTGCACCGCCGCCAAGGCCACCGAAGCGGCCCGGGAGCTGCAGCGCCAGATCAAGATCCACGTCGGTTCCAGCTGCAAGATCGTGGTCGCCGACCCCGGCACCCTCGCCCGGTCCAGCGGCAAGCTGCGCCGGGTCTACGACCTGCGCGACAACGCCTGACGGATGTGGGGAACGGCGGGCGGCAGCAGGCCTGTGCAGGCGCCGCCCGCCGCATAACTGACCTAACGGTCGTGGGAGAATAGCACAATGGCGAAAACAAGGACCCAGGAGACCGCCCGCCGCGGCCGCCCCGGCTACGACCAGCAGTCGGTGCTGAACGTCGCCGTCGCCGTGTTCAACAAGCACGGTTACGAGGCAACCTCCATGGGCATCCTCGCCGAGAACCTGGGCATCTCCAAGAGCGCCATCTACCACCACGTTCCGTCCAAGGGCGACCTGCTGCGCCTGGCCCTTGATGAGGCGCTGGGCAGCCTGGAAGCCGTGCTCGAAAACCCGTCGGCTTCCGCCGGCCGGGCGGATGCGCGCCTGGAGTTCGTGCTCCGCGGCACCGTCCAGGTCCTGTGCGAAAAACTGCCCTACGTCACCCTGCTGCTGCGCCTGCGCGGCAACACCGAGATCGAACGCGACGCGCTGGACCGCCGGCGCGCGTTCGACCACAAGGTGGCGGACCTGGTGGACGCCGCCCGGGCCGAGGGCTCCCTGCGCGGGGACATCGACCCGAGGACCACAACCAGGCTGCTGTTCGGCACGATCAACTCTATCGTCGAGTGGTACAAACCGGGCGGATCGCTGTCCCCGCAGAAGCTCGCCGACGACCTGATCGCCATGATGTTCGACGGCCTCCACCTGCCTGCCGCGGCCCGCGTCATCGCCTGACTCCCGGCCGGCACCACCGCCTGATTTCCGGCCCGCACCAACGCCTGACTCCGGCCCCACCGCAGGCCGCACCAACGCCTGATTCCCGGCGGCAGGGCCGGCCGCACTAACGCGGATCCACGGCCGCCGGACGGAGCCGACGTACCTGCTGAATTCGCCGTCCTCCCCTGCTAGGCTGACCTCACCATTCGATGTTATGGGGACGTGATCGATATGGATGGGGAGTTCGGGTGGGTCTCGGCGCTCAGCATGGCGCTCACGATCGCCGCCATTGTCCTGTTCGCCTACCGCGTGCCGTGGGCCTGGTTGCTGCCGGTGGCCGCAACCGCCGTGCTGCTGGCCACCGGGATCCCCTACGGCCGGCTGAACACCAGCACCGTTTTTGTGCTGGCCGCGGCCCTCTACGGCCTGTGGAAATGGACCCAGTACCGGCGGGAAGGCGTCCACGTCCCGCTCCGCTCCGCCCACGGGCGTGAGTGGGGCATCGGCGCGGGGCTGTTGCTGCTGCTGTTCCTGCTCAACGGGTTCGCCGGCGTCACCCCGGTTGCCGAGATCGGACCCCTGCACCTCTTCAACGCCCTGCTGGCCGCACTCCCGGCCGTCATGTACCTGGGCTTCGCCCACGGCATCCTGCAGTCGTGGTGGCTGGGCGTCGCGCTCTCGCTGTCCACCATGTTCCTCTCCGCCATCCGCGACGCTCCGGTCTGGGTCTCCCTGTACGGTGCGATAGCGGCAGGCCTCCAAATCTTCGGTTACCTGGGCTGGCAGGCGGCCTTGCGGCGGCCGGTGCGGAGCAAACACCGGCTGGCGCCGACGCGGCCCGGCCGTCCGGCCGCTCCCGGTCCCGGCACAGCGGGACGGGCCGTGTAACGAGCTAAGGGGAGGGCGGCGGCATGGACTGGCTCATGGCCTTGAAGGTCCTGGACGGTCCCGCCGGCGCGCTGGTTTCCGTGGGCTACCTGCAGGCCTCGGTGGGCCTGCTGACGGTCTTCCTGTTCGGGCTCCACTCCCGCTGGGCCTGGCCCGTGCTGCTGATGCAGGAGGCCCTGGTCTTCCTGCTGCTGCTCACGCCGGCTTTCGACGGCGGCGGCGGGTTCTTCATCGATGCCTCGATAGGCGTGGCGCTGCTGCTGCCCTGCTACGGCGCGTGGCGCTGGCGTGCCGCCGCCCCGCTCCTTGCGCCGGGTGCGGCCGGCCCGGCGGTGTGGGTGCACCGGGCAACGGGACGAACCTGGGCGGTGGCCGTGCTGGTCCTCGTCGCCGCCACGGTTGTTTTCGCGGCCAGCGACATTCAGGCGGGCTTTCCCTTGGAGGGCGGCCTGCTGACCGTCCTCCTGCTCCAGGCGTTCTATGCCGCGGTGATGACGGTGGTGTATCTGGGTTTGGCGCACCGGATCTACGAGGCTTGGTGGCTGTGGCTGGCTTTTGCCGTGGTGCAGCTGGCCACGTCGCTGGTATTTCCCAGCCAGCCGACGCCGCAGCTGCTGTATGGCGCCACCGTGCTGCTGGTGCTGTTCGCCTTCTGGCGTTGGCACACGGTGGTGTTCCTGCCCGTCCCCGGGGCCCGGGCCGCCGGGGACGCGGCAGGAGGAGGAGCTCCGGCTACTTCTCCACCAGTGTGAGCACGTCGTAGGTCGCGACGATCTCGTCGTTCTGGTTGGTCAGCACCGCATCCCAGGCGACCTCGCCGTATTCGTCCGTCTCGCGCGGGGTGATGCGCTTGGCGGTGAGGGTCACCCGGATCGAGTCGCCGGCAGCCACCGGTGTGATGAAGCGCAGGTTCTCCAGGCCGTAGTTCGCCAGCACCGGTCCCGGTGCGGGCTCCACGAACAGCCCGGCGCCCCAGGCGAGCAGCAGGTAACCGTGCGCCACGATGCCGGGGAAGAACGGGTTGGCGGCGGCGGCCTCCTGGTTGGTGTGCGCGTAGAATGTGTCGCCGGTTTCGTTGGCGAACGCGGTGATGTCCTCCAGCGTGACCTGGCGGAGCTCCGAGCGGATGGCGTCGCCGATCCGCAGTTTGGCCAGGTTCTTGCGGAACGGGTGCACGTCGTCGAAATACTGGTCGGCACCGGTATGCCACACGCCGGTCACGGCGGTGAGCATGTTCGGCGAACCCTGGATGGCGGTGCGCTGCATGTGGTGCAGCACGGAGCGGATCCCGCCCAATTCCTCGCCGCCGCCGGCGCGGCCCGGCCCGCCGTGGACCAGGTGCGGCACGGGGGAACCGTGGCCGGTGGACGTCTTGGCGTCTTCGCGGTTGAGCACCAGCACGCGGCCGTGGTGGGCGGCGATCCCGGTCACCAGCACGCGGGCGGCCTCGGGGTCGTTGGTGGCGACGGTGGCCACCAGCGAACCGGAGCCCTTGGCGGCCAGCCGCACGGCGTCGTCCAGGTCCTCGTAGCCGATGACGGAGGACACCGGGCCGAAGGCTTCCAGGGAATGCACGGCGTCGGCCTCGGCATCGGCCCAGGTCAGCAGCACCGGCGACATGAAGGCGCCCTCGGAGTCGCCTACGGTCCCGTCGGCGCGGGTGACCTGCGGCGAATCGAGCGTGCCGTAGGCGAGCTCTCCGCCGCCGTCGATCATGGCCTGGACGGCTGCGCGGACGTCGTCGAGCTGCTCCACCGAGGCCAGCGCACCCATGGTGACGCCTTCGGCCCTCGGATCGCCGACGACGACGCGCTGTTCGATCCGGGCGCGCACGGCGTCGGCTACGTCCTGCATGCGGTCCTTGGGGACGATGGCGCGGCGGATCGAGGTGCACTTCTGGCCCGCCTTGGCCGTCATTTCGGTGACCAGCGACTTGATGTACGCGTCGAACTCCGGGGTGCCCGGCACCGCGTCGGGCCCGAGGATCGCGGCGTTGAGCGAATCCGCCTCGGCGGTAAACCGGATGCCGCCCTCGGCCACGTTCCGGTGGGACTTCAGCACGTTGGCCGTTGAGGCAGATCCGGTGAAGGCGACGGCGTCGCGGTAGTCCAGGTGGTCCAGCAGGTCACGGGCGGAACCGGAGACCAGCTGCAGCGAACCGGCCGGAAGGATGTTGGATTCGATGATCAGCTTGACGGCGGCCGCGGCGACGTAGCCGGTGGGGGTGGCGGGCTTGACGATGGTCGGCACGCCGGCGATGAAGGCCGGAGCAAACTTCTCCAGCATGCCCCACACCGGGAAGTTGAAGGCGTTGATCTGCACGGCCACGCCCGGGATCCGGGTGTAGATGTGCTGGCCCATGAAGGAGCCGTCCTTGGAGAGCACCTCGGCGGGCCCGTCGACGACCACCTGGGAGTTCGGCAGTTCGCGCCGCCCCTTGGAACCGAAGGTGAACAGCACGCCGATGCCGCCGTCGATATCGATCATGTTGTCGATCTTGGTGGCACCGGTGCGGTGCGAGACCTCGTACAGCCCCTCGCGCCGCGCGTTCAGGTACTGGGCCAGCTCCTTGAGCTTGAGCGCGCGCTGGTGGAAGGTCAGCCGGCCCAGCGAGGCCTGGCCGACGGTGCGGCCATGTTCGACGGCAGCGGCGAGGTCGAGTCCGTCGGTACTGACCCGGGCGAGCACGGCGCCGGTGCTGGCATCGCGGACCTCGGTGCCGGACACATCGCCCTCGGGGGTCCACCAGGCATCCTGGATGTAGCTGGGAACAATTTCGACATCAACGGCGGTAGAGGTCATCGTTGACAGCCCTTTCTTCGCCCGGCCCCGGCGCTGGCGCAGGATGGGGCGGGACATAAAATACTGAACGGTCGGTCGGTAACGTATCCAGCCTACATGACAGCCGCAGCCGGCACAGCCCCCTTTTTCGGTGGCCGCATGGCGCGGGCCGCCGGAGGATTCAGGCGAGCCGGCGGCGGAGCGCCTCGACGTCGGCGGGCGTCAGGCCATGGCGCAGCAGGAACGGCTCCACCTGCAGCTGGGCCAAGACCTGCAGCAAAGACCCGCGCATCTCCGCCACCCGGGCCTCCAGCTCGTCGCCGCCAACGTACCGCTCCACCGGATGCGGGTAGGGACTGACGCGGTGCCAGTCGTTGATGCCGCGTATGCCCAGCTCGTGTGCGTCGGCGATCCGCTCGGCCGGGACACCCGCGAGCTGCAGCAGCATCATGGAGACCATGCCCGTGCGGTCCCGCCCGGCGGAGCAATGGACGACGACGGCGCCCTCCGCGTGCGCCAGGGTGCGGAACACCTCGGCGATCAGGTGCGGGAAGACCCGCACGTTGTCCAGGTAGAAACGCGGGTGGTTCATGTACGGGGCGCTGTTGGCGAACTTCGCGTGCCCGGGCTCTTCGGTCGGCCGGTTGAGCACCGTGAAGTTGTCCAGCGCCCCGGCCGGCACCACCGGATCGGTCGGCCGGCGCGAGCGCTCGCCCGGGTTCCGCAGGTCCACGATGGTGCGCACACCGTCGTCGTACGCCTGCTGCCAGCCCGCGGCGGTCAGCCATTCGGCGCGGCCCATCCGGAAGATGTCCCCCGCCACCCTGCGGGCGTTGACCGCGCCTTCCCAGGCAACAGAACCGGGCTGTTCGGACGACATTCCAGCAGCCTACCGCCGGGCGGCTAGTCCTCCCAGTCGAAGAAACCCTTGCCGGACTTGCGGCCGAGTTCGCCGCGGGCCACCTTGTCGCGGAGGATCTGCGGCGGGGCAAAACGGTCCCCGAGCGTGGAGTGGAGGTATTCGGCAATGCCGAGGCGCACATCCAGCCCCACGATGTCGGTGGTCTTGAGCGGGCCGACCGGGTGCTTGTAGCCCAGCACCATGGCGGCGTCGATGTCCGCCGCAGATGCCACGCCCTCTTCCACCATGCGCATGGCTTCCAGGGCGATGGCCACCCCCAGCCGCGAGGACGCGAACCCCGGCGCGTCGTTGACGACGACGGCGGTCTTCCGCAGTGCCTCGACCCAGCTCCTGGACGCGGCGGCGAGCTCTTCCGAGGTCTTCGGGGCCAGCACCACCTCGACCAGCTGGGAGGCCGGGACCGGGTTGAAAAAGTGCAGGCCGCAGAAGTTCCCCGGGCGCTGCAACTGGTCGGCCAGCTTGGCGATGGACAGCGAGGACGTGTTCGTCGCCAGCCAGGCCGTCGGGGACAGTTGGGCCTCGACCGCCTTCAGCGCGGTGGCCTTCAGCTCGAAGTCTTCCGGCACCGCTTCCACCACCAGCCCGCACGTCGCGAACGAACCGTAGTCGACGGAGACCGACAGCCGGGACTTGAGCGTGTCCAAGGGTTCGGTGGCCGTGCCGCGCTCCACGCTCTTGGCCAGGGCCCCGGTCACGCGCTCGCGGGCGGCCTCGGCGGCGGCCTCGTCACGCTCCACCACGACGACGTCGGCTCCCGCCGTCAGGAACGCGTGGGCGATGCCGGCGCCCATGCGCCCGCCGCCGAGGACACCGACGTTGTTGGGAATGGTCTGCACAGAATTCATCTCGCTCACTTCGATCCTTGCTGCTCTGCGGCGCCGGGGCTTCGGACGGCGTCCCCGTCCGGGGCGGCGGCAGCCGTCGTGACCGCACTGCGGGCCGCGCTCTTGGCCGCGCTCTTGTCTAGGAATGCCTGCATCCGGTCGAACTTGGCCTGCGACTCGAACAGGATGCCCTGGGCGATGGTGTCGATCATCGGGTGCGCCTCGCGCGGGGTATGGAACACCGACTTGGTGATGCGCACCGCCAGCGGATCCTGCTTGCCGATCCGGTCCGCCAGCGCATGCGCGGCGTCGAGGAGCGCGGCCGGCTCATGGATCTCGGTGACGAGGCGGGCCGCCAGCGCTTCCTCGGCGCCCAGGATGCGGCCGGCCAACAGGATCTCCTTGGCCAGCGGCTCGCCCACCAGTTCCTTCAGGCGCCAGGTGGCCCCCGCGGCGGCCATGATGCCCAGCCCGACCTCGGGCTGCCCGATCTTCACCGAAGGCGTGGCGATGCGGAAGTCGGCGGCGTAGGCCAGCTCCGCTCCCCCGCCCAGCGCGAAGCCGTCGAGGGCCGCGATGACCGGCATCGGCAGCTGCGCAATGCGGTGGAATACCGTGGAATTGATGCCGGCCAACGCGTCATCCCGACGGCGTTCGCGCAGCTGGGAGATGTCCGCACCGGAGGCGAATATCCCCTTGCCGTTGACTTCGGTGCCGGACAGGATCAGGATCCTGGGCTCCCGTTCCAGGACGGCGCAGACGGCATGCAGTTCGTCCACCATGGCCTGGTCGATGGCGTTGCGGACTTCCGGCCGGTTCAGCGCCAAATGGACGCGGTCCTCCCGCTCGTCCAGCCGCAGCGTGCTGAAGGAGTAGTCGTCGAAGAGCATCAGACCCGCTCAACGATCATGGAGGTGCCCTGGCCGACGCCCACGCACATGGTGGCCAGGCCGCGCTGTGCGCCTTCGCGCTCCATCCGGCCCAGCAGGGTTACGACCAGGCGCGACCCGCTGGAACCGAGCGGGTGTCCCAAGGCGATGGCGCCGCCGTCGTTGTTCACAATGCCCTGGTCCAGCTTCAGGTCGCGCAGCACGGCGAGCGACTGGGTGGCGAAGGCCTCGTTGAGCTCCACGGCGCCGAGGTCGTCGATGCTCCAGCCGGCGCGGTCCAGCACCTTGCGGGTGGCCGGCACCGGCCCGATGCCCATGATCTCCGGTGCGACGCCGGCCGAGGCGCCGTCGACGATGCGGGCGCGCGGGGTCAGGCCGAACTTCTTGACGGCGGCCTCGGAGGCGACCACGATGGCCGAGGCGCCGTCGTTGAGCGAACTCGAGTTGCCGGCGGTCACCACACCGTCCGCGCGGTTGATGGGCTTCAGGCCGGCCAGGACCTCGAGGGTGGTGCCGGGGCGGGGTCCCTCGTCGGTGTCGACGACGGTGTCGCCCTTGCGCCCCTTGACCGTCACCGGGACGATTTCTTCCTTGAGCCGGCCGCCCTCGATGGCGGCGATGGCCCGCTGGTGGGACTGCACGGCGAAGGCGTCGGCGTCCTCGCGGGAAATGCCGTAGATGTCGGCGACTTCCTCGGCGGTTTCCGGCATGGAATAGGTCATCTTGCCGTCGCGGCTGAGGTCGCCGCTGGCGAAGCGTTTGTTGACGAAGCGCCAGCCGATGGAGGTATCGAAGATCTCACCCGGCTTGGCGAAGGCCTTGCCCGGCTTCTCCTGGACCCAGGGTGCGCGGCTCATCGATTCGACGCCGCCCGCGATGACGATGTCAGCGGCGCCGGCCTTGATCATGTGCGAGGCCTGGATGATGGCGCTCAGGCCGGAGGCGCACAGCCGGTTAACGGTGATGCCGGGAACGTGGTCGCCGTAGCCCGCCAGCAGCCAGGCCATGCGGGCCACGTTGCGGTTTTCCTCGCCCGCCCCGTTGGCGTTGCCGAGGATGACCTCCTCGACGGCATCCGGATCGATGCCTGCCCGGATCACGGCTTCCTTGACGACCAGCGCCGCCAGGTCGTCGGGACGGACCGCCGAGAGCGCCCCTCCGTAGCGGCCAACCGGGGTCCGCGCCCCGCCAATCAGGAATGCCTCAGCCATAGAAATAATCCCTCGCGCTTGATCGTTCAACGGTGACGATGAGCGGTCGCTTCGGCTGCCGCAGGCGACTAAAATTACCGACCGACCGTTCTATAAAGAATCCCACGCGGCTGGGGAGGGGTCAACTGCCGTGACGCAGAAGGTCCGAGGCAGCGCCCCGACGGAACCCGGCCGGCTTAACCGGCGGCGGTTTCGTCCCGGCCCTCGGCCTTGGCGGCGATCTCTTCCAGGTCTTTGGCCATTTGCTTGCGCGCCACGCGCAGTCCCAGCGTTCCGAAGAGCGCCATCATCAGCCTCGAGAGCGTTCCGGGATTCTCCAGCTCGGCCCCGAAGAACATGGCCAGCCGGGTGCCGCCGTCCGCCGGCGTGAGCGTGAACCTCGTGGTGTAGTCGGCGCCGTTCGATGCCGCCTTGACCGTCGTCGATGCCGGCGCGTCGACGTCCGCCACCCACATCTCCTCGGTGGCTTCCTTGCCCATCATCTTGCGGGTTTCGCGCCACCGGAAGCCCTCGGCGTAGTCGCCGGGCGTCAGGATCTCGACCCGCGTCACGGAGCTCAGCGTCCGGGCGGAGCCGGGGATGTCGGTGATCACGCGCCACACGGCGTCGACCGGTGCGTTGACGTGCCGGACTATTTCAAGGTGATGGCCCACGGTCGCCCTTTCGGAAGGAGTCAGGTTTCGAACAGCCTAGTGGAGGGGCAGCTCCCGGCCCAGCCGCGGAACGGCAACGATAAACTCGAAGGGTGACTTCCGAGAGCCCCGCCCCAGCCAGTACCGCCAACACTACCGCCGGCCGCGCCGGAATCCCGGCGCAGCCTGCCCTGCCGGAGAAGGTGTCCGACCTCTTCGACCCGACGCGGTGGCGCGTGGTGGAAGGCTTCGACTTCCAGGACATGACCTACCACCGCCAGGTGGAGCGCGACGCGAGCGGCAACGTGGTGCGCGACCTGCCGGCGGTGCGCATCGCCTTCAACCGGCCGGAAGTGCGCAACGCCTTCCGCCCCGGCACCGTGGACGAGTTGTACCGCGCCATGGACCACGCCAGGATGACGCCGGACGTGGCCACCGTGCTGCTCACCGGCAACGGCCCCTCGCCCAAGGACGGCGGCCACTCGTTCTGCTCCGGCGGCGACCAGCGCATCCGCGGCCGCGACGGTTACCGGTACCCGGTGGAGAACGCGGCCGGCGAGTCGGCTGAATTCATCGACCCGGCGCGCGCCGGCCGGCTGCACATCCTGGAAGTCCAGCGGTTGATGCGGACCATGCCCAAGGTGGTCATCGCCGTCGTCAACGGCTGGGCCGCGGGCGGCGGGCATTCCCTGCACGTGGTCTCCGACCTGACCATCGCCTCCCGGCAGCACGGCAAGTTCAAGCAGACCGATGCCACGGTCGGCAGCTTCGACGCCGGCTACGGCTCGGCGCTGCTGGCGCGGCAGATCGGCCAGAAGGCCGCGCGCGAGATCTTTTTCCTGGCGCGGGAGTACTCGGCCGAGGACATGGTCCGGATGGGTGCCGTCAACGAGGCGGTGGACCACGAGCGGCTCGAGGAGGTGGCGCTGGAATACGCGGCGGACATTGCCCGGCAGTCCCCGCAGGCCATCCGGATGCTGAAGTTCGCGTTCAACCTGGCCGATGACGGCCTGGCCGGCCAGCAGGTCTTCGCCGGTGAAGCCACCCGCCTGGCGTACATGACGGACGAGGCCGTCGAGGGCAAGGAAGCTTTCCTGGCCAAGCGCGACCCCGACTGGTCGTCGTTCCCCTACTACTTCTAGGGCGGCGGCATGGACATCCAGCCGGCACTGGCAGCGCTGACCGCGGCGCTGGGCGGCGAGGGCCCCGCCGTCGAACTCGCCCCGGACGGCACCCCGGTGCCGGTGGCCTCGCCCGGGCTGGTCCCCGGGACCGCCGCCGTCGTCCGGACCTCGGGGTCCACCGGCACGCCCAAGGCCACCATGCTCGGGATCGATGCGCTGGCCGCGTCGTCGATGGGCACGGCCCTGCGGCTGGGCGGCGAGGGGCAGTGGCTGCTGACGCTCGCGCCGAACTATGTGGCCGGACTGCAGGTTCTGGTCCGCTCCCTCTACGCCGGCACTCGGCCCCGGGCGATGGACCTGTCCGGCGGATTCACCGCCCGCGCGTTCACCGACGCGGCAGCCGCCCTGACCGACCGGTTCCGGATCACGTCGCTGGTGCCCACCCAGCTGCACCGGCTGCTCGCCGCGGCGGAGCCCGAAACGCTCAAGGCGCTGCGCCGGTTCGATGCCATCCTGCTCGGCGGCGCCCGGATGCCGGCGGCGCTGCGGGCGGAGGCGGCCAAACATTCGCTGAAGATCGTGCGCACGTACGGCATGAGCGAGACCTGCGGCGGCTGCGTGTACGACGGCGTCCCGCTCCAAGGGGTCACCCTGCGGCTGGAGCGAGGCCGGGTGCTGATCGGCGGCGACGTGGTTGCCGGCGGCTACCTGGACAACCCGCAGCTGACCGCCGCGCATTTCAGCGCGTCCGGCGGCACGCGCTGGTTCCGCACCGAGGACCTTGGCGAGCTGGACGACGCCGGTGCTTTGACCGTCATCGGGCGCGCGGACGACGTGCTGATCACCGGCGGCGTCAAGGTGTCCGCGGCGGCCGTCGCGGAGGTGATCGAGGGCCTGCCGGGCGTCCAGGCCGCGCTGGTGGCGGGCATCGACGATCCCGAGTGGGGCACCAAGGTGTGCGCCGCCGTCGTGGGCTCCGCCGCGGAGGCGGACATCGAGGCGCGCGTCCGCCGGGCGCTGGGCGCCCCCGCCGTCCCGCGCCACCTGGTCCGCCTCGAAGCGCTGCCGCTGCTGCCCAACGGCAAGCCGGACCGGCTGGCCGTGGCCGATCTCCTGCGCCGTGCGGCGGAGGAGGCCGCCGGCCGCGACCGCGGCTCCCGTGGCGGGAACCCGCCGTCACCGTGACATCGGCCACTCCTGCGGCGACGGCTGCACGGGCCATCCGCTTCCATGGGCGAGAATAGACCGGTGCTGCGGCTGCCCGCAGCCAACGATGCATGAACCCCCACAGGTAAGGACTCTCCACAGTGGCTACAGCCGGGCAATGGTTCGAAGGGGCACGGCCCCGCACCCTCCCGATGGCGGTCGCTCCGGTGATCATCGGCAGCGCGGCCGCCTACGACCTGGGTTCCTTCCGGCCGCTGCATGCCCTCCTCGCGGCGCTCATCGCGGTCCTGTTCCAGGTGGGCGTGAACTACGCGAACGACTATTCGGACGGCGTCCGCGGCACCGATGACGTGCGGGTGGGCCCGCTGCGGTTGACCGGGTCCGGGCTGGCCAAGCCGAAAGCGGTGAAGGCCGCCGCGTTCGCCAGCTTTGGGCTGGCCATGGTGGCGGGGCTCGCGCTGATCATCCTGTCGCAGACCTGGCCGCTGCTGCTGGTGGGCGTGGGCTGCGTGATCGCCGCCTGGGGATACACCGGCGGCAACAACCCCTACGGCTACCGGGGGCTGGGCGAAGTGTACGTGTTCCTGTTCTTCGGCATTGTGGCCACCATGGGGACCACCTACACGCAGGCCCTGCAGGTCAGCTGGCCGTCCTTCCTCGGCGCGGTCGGGACCGGCCTGATCGCCACGGCACTGCTGATGGCCAACAACGTCCGCGACATCCCGACGGACCGCGAGGTGGGGAAACTGACGCTGGCCGTCCGGATGGGCGACGAGGCGGCGCGCGTCAGCTACGTCATGATGCTCGCGGTGGCGCTCCTGCTGCCGCTCATCATGGTCTACGACTTCCCGTGGATCCTGCTGGTGCTGCTGCTGGTGCCGGCGTGCCTGACGCCGAGCTGGCTGATGCTCAAGGGCAAGAAGCGCGAGAGCCTCATCCCGGTACTCAAGCAGACCGGGCTGATCAACCTCGGGTTCGCCACCGCCTTCGCGCTGGGCGTGGTGCTGAGCCGGCTGTCGTAACCGGCCGGTAGCCACGCTGTGGCGGCTCGCCGGAAGCCGCGGAGACCCCGGTCCCCGGGCCGGGTGCCGTCCGGACTGAAGCTAAGTCAGCCCCGGTCCCCGGGCCGGGTGCCGTCCGGCTTCTGCCCGGTGTCCCGGGTCCTGCGGTAGGAATCCACGTTCAGTTCGCCGTGCTGATCGACGGCGGCGTCCTCGGCCAGCGCGTCCGCAATTTCCGTGGAGGTCCTCGGTGCCTTGGCGCCGGCGGAGAACCGGCGCGCCAGTGCCGCCCCCGCTTCGTCCCTCATCTTGCGGAAGAACAGGTAGGTGATGCACCAGCCCATGATCGCTGCGGCGAGGGCCGAGTAGACAACACCCAGCCTCAAAAAGAGGCAGATGACAAAGATGACGGCCATGATGCCGAGACGCAGGGCGCTGAATTTCCAAAAAGCCACGCCTCAAGTTTACGCTGCGCGCGAGATCGACCGGACGGTCCCACAATTCCTCAGCCCCCGGCTTAACGCTCACCTACAATTGATTTCATGGTCCGTCTCTATGTCCTGCTCGCGGTACTGGCCCTCGCGGTGGTGATCTATGCCCTCATCGAGTGCATCCGGTCGCGGCCCCATGAGGTGCGCAGTATCTCAAAACCGGGATGGATCCTCACGATCATCCTGGTGCCCCTGATCGGAGCCCTGATGTGGTTCGTGTGGGGCCGGCCCAGGTCGGGCGGCCGGCAGGCCCAGCAGGCTCCCCGCCCCGTGGCCCCGGACGATGACATCGCCTTCCTGCGCACGCTCGACGCGCAGCGCCGCGCCAAGCAGCGTGAAGAGGAACTGAACCGCAAGGAGCAGGAGCTCAAGAAGCGCGAGGACCCCCAGCACGGCGGCGGGGACAAGCCCGCGGCCCATGACGACCGCCAGTTGAGCGAAGACGACCCGGAGAACGGTCCCCGCTAGGCGGACGCCGACCTGACGCCGGCGTCCGGCTCCCGCCAGTCCCCGGACCCGAAGAAGGCCCGCCGCCCCGATGGGGCGGCGGGCCTTCTGTTGAGTCGGAGGCGCGGGCCTTCGGCCGATCCGGCCGGCCTGTCCTAGACCCCGGCGTAGCTGTGCAGGCCGGCGAAGAAGACGTTCACGATCGTGAAGTTGAAGACCACGCACAGGTAACCGACGATGGACAGCCAGGCGGCGCGGGTACCGGTCCAGCCGCGGGTGGCGCGGGCGTGCAGGTACCCGGCGTACACCACCCAGATGACGAAGGTCCACACTTCCTTGGTGTCCCACCCCCAGTAGCGGCCCCAGGCCTGTTCGGCCCAGATCGCGCCGAGCACCAGCGTGAAGGTCCAGAACACGAAGCCCACGGCGTTGAGCCGGTAGGCGGCGTTCTCCAGTGTCAGTGCCGAGGGAGCCAGCCGCATGAAGGCCAGCTTGTCCGCCTTGCCGGCGCGGCCGCGGGCCTCGCGTTTCGCTTGCACGAGCTGCAGCACGGACATGGCGAACGTCAGCGTGAACAGCGCCGAGGCGAGCACGGCGACCGAGACGTGGATGATCAGCCAGTAGCTCTGCAGGGCGGGTATGAGGTGGGCCACCGGCGTCGGGAAACCGATGGACGCGGCGATCAGCATGATGACCACAAGGCCGATCACGAACGAGCCGAGGAAGCGAAGGTCCTTGCGGGTCAGCGCAATCAGGTAGACCACTGCCACCATCAGCGCACCCGTGGTGCAGAACTCGTACATGTTGCCCCACGGCACGCGGTGGGCGGCCAGGCCTCGGGCCACCACGCCGGCGGCCAAGATGACGGTAGCCAGCACGCTCAGGGCCACGCCGATCCGGGCGGCGGCACGCCGTTCCTTGCCGTAGTTCATCGAGTCGGCGGCCATCTCGACGCCGGCGCCGGCGCCCGCGCCGGCTGCCCTCCCGCCCGCAGCTGTCGACGCCGCACCGGCGGCACCGACGAGCACGCCCTGCTCGGCCGCGTCGTGCCCGGCAGCCAGCCGGTCTTCCACCGCCTTGATGGTCTTGCTGGATGTCACCAGGTCCCAGCAAAAGGCGATGAAGGCGACGGTGAAGGCCATCGCACCGAGCAGGATGAACAGCTCGCTGTACTGGGCCATGGTCTGGTCAATCGTGGGCATGGGAAGAGATGTCCTTAGTGGTTGTCAACGCCGGCGGCGCTCTTGCTATTGTGCGCCCCGGGTGCGGCATCCGTCAGCCACTGGGTGCGGAGGAGTTTGCTGATGGCGGCCGCTTCCGGGGCCAGCCTGTGGTCCTCGCCGCGGGCCAGCAGGCCCCATTCGACCATCGTGCGGCCGTCCTCGTGGGTGCCGGCCCGCACCCAGACGCGGCGGCGGCCGATGAACAGGGAGGCGCCCAGGCCGGCCAGGGCCAGCGAGGAGAACACGAGGGCGCCGACCTTGCCGGGATCATGGTGGATGTCCAGTGCTGCATAGCGGACGAGGCCGTCGAACGTGACGCTGCCCATCCCGTTGGGCAGTTCCGCCGTTTCGTAGGCGGCGAGTTCGATGCCCCCGTCCTCCTGGTTGCGGTCGTTGAGGACGGTCAGCTCGGTGGTGTCCAGGACGTAGACGTTCTTGGGGTCGCCGTTGTCCAGGCCCAGGTCCCCGTAGTAGGAGTTCAGGTACAGCCGCGGGTTCATGGGATCGGGGTCGCTGCCGTAGGCCACCCCGTCTTCGCCCTCCATCGCGGTCGGCAGGAAGAACCCCACGAAGCCCAGCTGTTCCGGCTGCGCGTCCGGCGCCTTGATCACCAGCGTGGAGGTGTAGGCGCCGTCGTTCGGGATGGCGATGACGGGGCCCTGATGGGCGATGTTGCCCTCGCCGTCCCGGACGGTCACGACCGGCGCGTAGCCGTTGCCCATGAGGTACACGTTCGTTCCGCCGAGGGTCAGCGGGTGGTTGATTTTCAGCACCTGCTGTTCCTCGGGCGCCCCCGGCTCGCCGCGCACGGTCAGGGTGGCGGTGAAGTCGAGCGGCTGGCCGTAGTGGGTCTGTGATTCCCGGTCGAAGACCACATCGAACTCGTCGAGGCGCATGGAGAACGGCTCCAGCCGGTCCTCGGTGAACCCGGTTCCCGGGTTGAAGTTGTCGTAGCCGATGAGCGAATTCACGAACGTTTCGCCCTCGACCAGGATCCGCTGGCCGGTGTAGCCGAACTGCCCGCCGATGGCGACCGACACCAGCACGCCGATCAGCGAGGTGTGGAAGACCAGGTTGCCGATTTCCTTGGCGAAGCCGCGCTCCGCCCCCACGGAGGGCCGGTCGGTGTCCGCGTCGCGCACATCCACCCGGTAGCCGCGGCGCTTCAGCAAGCGGGCGGCGTCTTCGACGGCAGAACGGGCGGAAACGCCGGCGTCCGCGGGGACCGCCATGGACCCGTACTCGGGCAGCCGGGACAACCGGCGGGGAGTCCTGGGCGGCTGCGACCGCATGGCCTTGTAGTGCTGGATGGCGCGCGGGATGACGCAGCCGATCAGCGACAGGAAGAGCAACAGGTAGATGGCGGAGAACCACACCGAGGAGTAGACGTCGAAGAGCTGGAAGCGGTCCAGCCACGGCCCGACCTCGGGGTTGTCCGCAATGTACTGGGTCACGACGGCGGGGTTGGCAGGACGCTGCGGGAACAGCGAGCCGGGCACCGCGGCCACGGCCAGCAGCAGCAGCAGGAACAGCGCGGTTCGCATGCTCGTCAGCTGGGTCCATGCCCAGCGCAGCATGCCGGCGAAACCCAGCGCGGGGACGGCAACGTCGTCCCGGCCCCGGTTGCGTTTCCGGTCTTTGGCGGGCTGGCGGTCCTTCACGGTCCGGCCGGCGCCGTCCGCGCCCGGTCCGGCCGCTGCGGGGGCACCGGCTTCGTCGTGGCGTCCAGCGCCTTCGGGTGTCTGACTCATCAGATCGGGAGCCTCACTTCATTTGCAAACCAGTCCTGCAATTGCGTCACCCAGTCTCCCCACAACCCGCTGGCCATCAGCAGGCCCAAAACCACCAGCATGGCGCCGCCGGCCCGCTGCAGGAACAACCGGTGCCGGCGGAAGAACGCCATGGCGCCCATCCCCCGCCGCACGCCGAGCGCGATCAGCAGGAACGGAACCCCCAGTCCCAAGCAGTACACGAAGGCCAGGAACGCGCCCTTGGCCGCGTCGGCGCCGCCCGAGTAGGCCAGCGCCTGCACGGCCGAGAAGGTGGGGCCGATGCAGGGCGCCCAGCCCAGCCCGAACGTCATGCCGAGGACTGGTGCCCCCCACAGCCCGGCCGGCGGCCGCGACTGGATCTTGCGGTCCCGCTGGAAGTAGGACAACCCGCCCATGAAGATGATGCCCATGGCGACGACGACGACGCCCAGCACCTGGGTGACCCAGCCGGCTTCGCTTCCCTTCAGCCAGGCTCCGAGCTGGCCGAAGATCGCCCCGATGATCACGAAGACGATGGAAAAGCCCAACACGAACAAGCCAATGCCGGCGAACATCCGGCCGCGGCGCTGGCGTTCAAGGTCCACGCCGGTCAGGCCGGTGACGTAGCCCAGGTAGCCGGGCACCAGCGGCAGCACGCACGGGGACAGGAAGGAGACAAGCCCCGCCAGCATGGCCACGGGGATTGCCAGCAGCACGGAGCCGTTGAGCACCGTGTCGCCGAAGGCGCCGCCCACAGTCATCGGCAGCGCGGCCGTCGCCCACCCCATTGTTAGGCGGCCACTGCGTCTTTAATCAGGGCCCGGAGCGTGCCCTTGTCCGCCACGCCCAGGATCCGGGCGGCGACGCGGCCCTCCTTGTCCAGCACCAGCGTGGTGGGGACGGCCTGCGGGGGCACGTAGGCGGTCATCGCCAGCAGGACGTCGCCGTTCTTGTCCATGAAGCTGGGATACGTCACCCCGAAGTTGCGCTCGAAGGCCTCTGCCGTGGGGCGCTCGTCCCGGATGTTGACGCCGTAGAACCGGGCGCCGTCGGCGAATTCCTCGCTCAGCGCCTGCAGGTCCGGAGCTTCCAGCCGGCAGGGCGCGCAGGAGGCGTACCAGAAGTTGAGGACGGTCACCTGACCGGCCCAGTCGGCCGCATCGACGGTGGTGCCGTCGAAGAGCTTGGCGGTCAGTTGGACGGGTTCGCCGCGCGAGTCCGGCGCGTACTCGGTGACCGAACCGTCGCCGGCAATGTAGTTCTTGTTGTCGCCGGCGTTGGCTTGCTGGGCCAACGGATCCTCGACGGAACAGGCGGCGAGCGAGAGGGCGCCCAGCAGCCCCGCACCGACTTTGAACGCGGTACGGCGATTGAACGAACGGGGGTTATCGGCAGTCACAGTCACACTTTTCTTCGTGGGGTTGGGGGTGTCCCACTTCTACAACGCGTAGTAATTCTATTATGCTCCGGGCAGGTTCGCCGCACCGGGCAGCAGGTGGGCGCACGGCTCGGCGTAATGCACCCCGGCGAGGCGGCCGCCGTCGAACTCCAGGGAAGTCACGGAGGCCAGCGTGCACTGGCGGCGGCGGGGATCATGCCAGAGCCGTTTGCCCTCGGAGGCCAGCCGGGTCACCCAGATGGGGAGCTGGTGGCTGACCAGGACCGCCTCGGCGCCCTCCCCGCCGCGTTCCACGGCTATCCGGCGGGCGTCGTCGATGGCCTTGCGCATCCGGGCGGCCTGCGCCGCGTACGGCTCCCCCCAGGACGGCCGAAAGGGATTGTAGAGGTGCGGCCAGTGCCGGGGCTGGTTCAGGTGCGAGCGGATGTCCGCCAGCCCCTCGAAGTGGTTCTCGGCTTCGATGATCCGCTCGTCGGTGACGATCTCTAGGTTGAGCGCCTTGGCGGTCGGGGCCGCGGTCTCCTGGGCCCGGGTCAACGGCGAGGCCACCAGGTAGCTGATCGTGGCGCCATCGTCGCGGCGTTCGGCAAAGTAGCCGGCGGCACACTCGGCCATTTCCTGGCCCAGCGCCGACAGCCTGAAGCTCGGCAGCCTGCCGTACAGCACGCGGTCGGGGTTGTGGACCTCGCCGTGGCGGAGCAGGTGGACGGTAGCTTCGGGCATGGGTACAAGTGTCTCAAACCGCCGGTGTTTGCCCAAAAGCCCCGCTGTCCGCCCGCGCGGGTGTAGGGCCTGGCCGCTGTGGGCCGCCCGGGAAGAAAATCATCCTTCAGGCCGACCGACACGGCGCTGGCCTGCATTGTAGTGTTGCCTTAACAGCTGCCAAGCACCTCTGCGGCCGGCGCGCAGGCCGGCCGCACGGAGGGCGACCCGTGTGGATGAGATGAAAAGGAACCGGCCATGAGCACCCCAGAAAATGAACCGAACCAGCCCGGTGACGCGGAGGGCCGGCCCGGAGGCCAAGAACAGCCACGGTACGGGCAGAACCTGCCGCAATACGGCCAGAACGCGCCCCAGCAGCCCGGTTCGGATCAGCCTCCCTACGGGCAAAATGCCCCGCAGTACGGACAGTACGGGCAGAACCCGCCGCAGCCCGGACAGCCATACGGACAGCAGCCGTACGGGCAGGGCCAGCAAGGACAGTCCCCGTACGGCCAGCAGTACGGCCAGGGTCAGCAGGGACAGTCCCCGTACGGCCAGCAGTACGGGCAGCAGCCGTACGGCTACCAGAACGCCGTACCCGGCCAGTACGGCTACCCCGGCGGGCAGGCGCAGACCGCTGCCAAGCCCACGGCGCCGCGCGAAGTCGTCATCGCCTTCTGGTTGATCATTGCTGCCGCCGTGCTGACCGCCATTGAAATGCTGACGGAACTGGCGGACCTGGACGGCACCATGGCGACGGTGCTCAACGACCCGTCGGTCCGCGAGGCCCTGGGCGAGCAGGGCGGCCAGTTCTCTGACGCCGAGCTGGCGGAAATGATGAGCGGTACGGCAGGAGTGTTCATCGTCATCACCGCGGTGATCGCCGTCGGGCTGTACCTGATGGTGGCCTTCGGCGTGAAGGCGGGCAAGAACTGGGCCCGGATCACCGGCGCGGTGTTCGCCGCGCTGTCGCTGTTCGGACTCTTCAACATCTGGTTCGGCACCTTGTCCGTGCTGCTGGGCATCGCGGCGATCGTGCTGCTGTTCCTGCCGGCGTCGAACAGGTTTTTCCAGGCCACCAAGGCGCACAAGTTCGGCGTCTACGGCCGCTGACCGGGAGCGTGTTCCGGCCGCCTGGCGGCCGGAACACCGCGGGGCGCGGTGTTCAGCTGTGCTCCGTCGCCTGCGCCCGCTGCGCGTGGTAGGCCAGGATCTGCAGTTCGGTGGCCATGTCCACCTTCCGCAGCTGCACGGATGGCGGAACCTGCAGCACCGCGGGCGCGAAGCTGAGAATGCTCGTGACGCCGGCTTCGACGAGCCGGTCGCAGAGCCCCTGGGCCGCACCCGCGGGCACGGCCAGGACCGCCATGTTGGCGCCGGTCTGCCGCAGGATCAGTTCCAAGTCACCGATCGGGCTGACGCGCATCCCGGAGACCTCCGACCCGACGACCTGCGGATCCGCGTCGAAGAGCGCCACGACTCCGAACCCCTTGGTGGTGAATCCGGAGTAGCCGGCCAGGGCCCGGCCCAGGTTGCCGATGCCGACAATCGCGACTTTCCAGTCCTGGGTGAGCCCCAGGGCCGCGGCAATCTCCTGGCCGACCAGCCGCACGTCGTAGCCCACGCCGCGGGTACCGAACGACCCGAGGTAGGAAAGGTCCTTGCGCAGGGTGGGCGGGCTCACGCCGGCGGCCTCGGCCAGTTGCTCGGACGATATGCGTTCCGTGCCCTCGGACACCAGCGAATTCAGGGCCCGGAGGTAGATGGTCAGGCGTGCGAGCGCGGCCGGCGGGATCTCGTGGCCGGATGGCTTGGCAGCCTCGGTATCCGGGAGGTGGGTCACTGTTGTCGCTCCGATGCCTGCTGCGGGGCTCCGGCCGTGCCGTTTCCAGCCGTTCCGGGTCCTGGGTGCCGCCGGCGGCTGTCCAACCGCAGGCTTGTGTCTCCCCAAGATTAAGCTGCCCCGCGCCGCTCTCCAACTCCTGTGACGCCGGCCGGACCGCCCCGGGCTACTGTGTGAGCAGCCGTCGCAGCCGGTCCGGGTCGATGTGCCAGAAGTCCCGCTGGACGCCGTCGATCATGACCACGGGGATCTCCTCGGCGAAGCGCCGCTCGAGCTCGGGGTCCTCGAGGATGTTCTTCTCCTCCCAGGCGAGACCGAGCTCGCCCGCAACGCTCCCGACGGTCTCCCGTGCCGCCTGGCACAGATGGCAGCCGGGTTTGGTCAGCAGCACCAGTTCGTGCCCGGGGCCGGTGTCGGATCCACTCATGCCTTCAACGGTAGCGGCCGGCGGCGGTGAACGGACAATCCCCGGCGCCTCGTTAGACTCGAAGCATGCCCAAGACCGCCGCCGGCCATGCACAGCGCGCCTCGGTCTCCACGGACCCGGGGACGGAAGCGGCATTTTTCGACGTCGACAACACCCTGATGCGCGGCGCCAGCCTGTTCCACGTGGCCCGCAAGATGTACCAGAGCGGCGCCTTCCGGATGCGCGACGCTGCCGGCTTCGGTTTCAAGCAGGCCCGCTTCCTGATGCGGGGAGAGAACCTCAAGGACATCCAGTCGATCCGTGACACGGCGCTGGCCCTTGCCACCGGCCTGCTGAGCGACGACGTCAAACAACTGGGCGACGAGGTCTACGACGAAGTCATCGCCTCCAAGATCTGGCCCGGGACCAGGGCGCTGGCGGACCAACACCTGCGGGTGGGCCGCAAGGTCTGGCTGGTCACGGCCACGCCGGTTGAGGTGGCCGCCGTCATCGCGGACCGGCTGGGCCTGACCGGCGCCCTGGGCACGGTGGGCGAAACCGAAGGCGGGGCCTACACCGGACGGCTCATCGGGGACATCCTGCACGGGCCGGCCAAGGCTATCGCGGTCGAGGAGTTGGCCATCCGCCAGGGCCTGGACCTGGCGCGCTGCTGGGCCTACAGCGACTCCTACAACGACGTCCCGCTGCTGACCCTGGTGGGCAACCCGGTGGCGATCAACCCGGACGCCAGGCTGCGCCGGCACGCCCGGGAAAACAACTGGCCGGTCTACGACTACAGGAGCGGCCGTCGGGCGGCCACCTTGGGCCTCAAGGCCGCCACCGGTGCCGGCGCGGTCTACGGTCTCTGGCGCGGGGTCAACAGATTCCGGCGGCCGGCGGCGTAACGGCCGGACCCACGCGCCTACGGGGATGAAAACCGGTTAACGGCACAAGGCCCGCCAGTTTCCTGGCGGGCCTTGGAAGCCTGGGAACCGGTTGTCGGTCCTACTTCTTGTTGCGGCGCTGGTGACGGGTCTTGCGAAGCAGCTTACGGTGCTTCTTCTTGGCCATACGCTTGCGGCGCTTCTTGATAACTGAACCCACGAGTCCCTCATTCACTGATAGTTTCGTCAGCTGCCGGTGCCCGGCGGGGCACACGTCAACTCACGGTTTTCGACGATGACGTAAAACGTTCCTTAACAGGGTACCGCCTCCGCGCCCCCCGCTTTGACCGCCGGACGGCAGCCGGCCCGCTCCGGAGCGTCAGGCCGTCCCGGTCTCCCGGTCGATCACGGCTCCGCGCAGGTACTCCTCAACGGCCGATTCGGGCACCCGATAGGAACGTCCAAAGCGCACGGCGGGCATTTCGCCCGAATGCACCAAGCGGTAAACGGTCATCTTGGACACGCGCATGACCGCGGCCACTTCCGACACCGTCAAGAAGCGCACACTCGAGAAATTGTTCTCGTCAGCCATTACGCACTGTTCCTTTACTGTAAGCAACACCGGCGGCGTGCCGCCTTGCCCCGCCCCAAACAACCGTCTTCCTAGATACTTTAGAGGCTGTTGTGGCAAAAGTGAAAGTGCACACTGTAGCTTAAGCGTTTTAACCAAGCACGGCCTTTTACCCTCAGGCCGCTTTCGTGGCGCGATTCCCGGCGGCCGACGCCAGCTGGGCCAGCACCTCCGCCGTGACGTCCCACTCCATGCAGGCATCCGTGACGCTCTGCCCGTAAACCAGCGCCGCTCCCCCGCCGTCCTGGGACACCTCCAGTTTCTGTGCCCCGCCCACCAGGAAGCTCTCCAGCATCAGGCCGGCGATCGCGCTGCCGCCGGCTTCGACCTGCGCGGCGATCTCCAGCGCCACCTCGGCCTGGCGGTGGTGGCTCTTGCCGCTGTTGGCGTGGCTGGCGTCCACGATCAGCCGCGGATTCAGGCCGGCTTCCGCCAGCGCCCCGGACGCCGCCGCCACCTCCTGGGCTCCGTAGTTCGGGCCGCTCGCGCCGCCGCGCAGGATCACGTGGGTGTCGGGGTTGCCGTTGGTGGAGACCAGCGCCGCCCGCCCCTCGCCGTCGATCCCCAGGAACACCTGTGCCGCGGCCGCTGCGTGGCAGGCGTCGAGCGCCACCTGCAGCCCGCCGTCCGTACCGTTCTTGAAACCCACCGGCATGGAGAGCCCGGAGACCAACTGGCGGTGGATCTGGCTCTCGGTGGTGCGCGCACCGATCGCTCCCCAGCTGACCAGGTCCGCCAGGTACTGCGGGCTAATCGGCTCCAGGAACTCCGTGGCCACCGGCAGTCCGAGCTCCGCCACCTCCAGCAGGAACGTCCGCGCCAGCCGCAGGCCGGCGGCGATGTCGTGGGAGCCGTCCAGCCGCGGGTCGTTGATCAGCCCCTTCCAGCCCACGGTGGTCCGCGGCTTCTCGAAGTACGTGCGCATCACGATCAGCAGCTCTTCGCGGTGCTCACGTGCCACCTGCGCCAGCCGGCGCGCGTAGTCCAGGCCCGCCGCGGTGTCGTGGATCGAGCACGGTCCGACGATCACCAGGAGCCGGTCGTCCACCCCGTCCATGACGGCGCGGATTTCGTCCCGGCCGCGGGCGACGACGGCGGCGGCCTCGGCGGTCAGGGGCTGTTCCTGCAGCACCTCGCCGGGTGACGGCAGCGGGCTGAAGCCGCCCACCCGCAGGTTGTTCGTGCTGCGCGGCGAGGCCGGGGTGGCCGCTTCGACGTTGGCCGGCGTCGGCGCTTCGGTTTCCAGGAGCTGGTTGGCTGCTGAATTCATGGTCGGTGTCCCGTCTGTTGGCGGCGGGACTTCGCTACAGAACCCGCCGGAGAAATGGCGAAGGGCAGAGAATCATCTCTGCCCTGTTGGCTCTGAAGGTCGGTATGCGTAGGCGCTAAGCGGTTACGTCAGGCCCCTCCAGAGCCAACGCAAAATACGCATACCAACGAGTCGTCATACCCGGAACTGTACGCCCGATCCGCAGCCGAAGGAAAACGCGGGCCCGGGACATGACAGATTATGACGACGGCGGGGCACCGGCTCCTGCGGCCGGCGGTGCGGGACCGGCCTCGCTCAGGCCAGGCCGGCCAGCACATCTATGCCGAAGACCGGCTCCCGGTCCAGCGGGCGCACGTCTGCGATCCCGTGCGGTTCCAGCGCGGCCGCGAGCGAGCGTTGGAACCGCGGGACGTTCATGCCCAGCCCGCCGCCGAGCACCACCGGGCCGCCCATGTCCAGCCGCCGGGCGACCAGGGCAATCTGGCCGGCCAGGTCGGCGGCCGCGTGGTCGACGATCGCCTCCGCCGCCGGATCGGCGCCGTCGGCGGCGGCCACCACCAGGCGGGACTTACCCGCCCAAAACCGCCGGTCGGTTTTCGCCGAGTGGAACAGCGCTATCAGCTCGGCCGGCTCCTGCACCCCGCAGTCGTCCAGCAACAGGTCCGTGAGCCGGTCCCGCCGCAGGCCCGCATCCAGGCGCGCGAGTGCGTGCCGGACGGCTTCCCGCCCCAGCCAGTAGCCGCTGCCCTCATCGCCCAACAGGTGCCCCCAGCCGCCGGCGCGGACCTCAAGCCCGGCCTCGTTGATGCCCCACACCGACGATCCGGTGCCTGCGACCACGCCGATCCCGCTGCGGAGGCGTCCGGCGGCGAGCACCAGGCGGGTGTCGTGGACAACATGGACGACCGCCCCGGGGGCCAGCGGGGCGATCAGGGCGCGCAGCGCCGCCGCGTCGCCCTCGGTGTCGATCCCGCCCGCCCCTGCATAGACCGCCGTGATCCCGGGCGCACCGAGCCGGCCGAAGACCTCGGCCAGGGCCGCGGCGGCCTGGGCGGGGCTGGCGTTCTGCACGTTGGCGCTGCCCGCCGTGGCTTCGGCGACCGGCAAGCCGTCGTCCAGCCGGATGCCGTGTGTCTTGCTGCCCCCGATGTCTAGCCCGATGAGTCTTTGCACCATGGGGTGAGCTTACTCGGGGCGTCCCGCCGCCGCGGAGGCCGGGCCGGAACGTCCGTCAAGCCTGCCCGGACCCGCGGGATGACCCGTGCACCAAGACGAAACGGTGCCCGCCGTGGCGGGCACCGTCGTCGTCATCAGTGTTGTGGGCTGTGCTGGCTGCCTTAGATGAGGCCCAGGGCGAGCATGGCGTCGGCTACCTTTTTGAAGCCGGAGATGTTCGCGCCCGCCACGTAGTTGCCGGGCATGCCGTATTCCTCGGCGGTCTCGGCGCAGCGGTCGTGGATGCCGACCATGATGTCCGCCAGGCGCTGCTCCGTGTACTCGAAGGTCCAGGCGTCGCGGCTGGCGTTCTGCTGCATCTCCAGGGCCGAGGTGGCCACGCCGCCGGCATTCGCGGCCTTGCCCGGGCCGAACAGCAGGCCTGCGTCCTGGAAGATGGAGGCCGCTTCGCTCGTGCAGGGCATGTTGGCGCCCTCGGCGACGGCGACCAGCCCGGACTCCACCAGGCGCCGGGCGGATTTCTCGTCCAGCTCGTTCTGGGTGGCGCACGGCAGCGCCACGGTGCAGTTGACGTCCCAGATGTTGCCGTCGGCCACGTAGTGCACGGCAGAGCCGCGGCGCTCGGCGTACTCCGAAATGCGGCCCCGCTCGACTTCCTTGATCTGGCGCAGCAGTTCGACGTCGATGCCGGCCTCGTCGACGATGTAGCCGCCGGAGTCGGAGGCGGTGACGACCGTGGCGCCGAGTTCCTGCGCCTTTTCGACGGCGTTGATGGCCACGTTGCCGGAGCCGGAGATGGCGACGCGCTGCCCGTCCAGGCTCTGCCCGCGGGTCTTGAGCATTTCCTGCGCGAACAGCACCGCGCCGTACCCGGTGGCTTCCGGGCGGACCAGCGAGCCGCCCCAGCCGATGCCCTTGCCGGTGAGGACGCCTGACTCGTAGCGGTTGGTGATGCGCTTGTACTGGCCGAAGAGGTAGCCGATTTCGCGGGTGCCCACGCCCATGTCCCCGGCCGGAACGTCGGTGTATTCGCCGATGTGGCGGTAGAGCTCCGTCATGAAGGACTGGCAGAAGCGCATGACCTCGCCGTCGGACCGGCCGCGCGGATCGAAGTCGGAGCCGCCCTTGCCGCCGCCGATGGGCATGCCGGTCAAGGCATTCTTGAAGATCTGCTCGAAGCCGAGGAACTTGATGATGCCCAGGTAGACGGAGGGGTGGAAGCGCAGGCCGCCCTTGTAGGGGCCAAGCGCGGAGTTGAACTCCACGCGGAAGCCGCGGTTGATCTGGACGTTGCCTGCGTCGTCCACCCAGGGCACGCGGAAGATGATCTGGCGTTCGGGCTCGCAGATGCGCTGCAGGATGGCGGCGTCGGAATATTCGGGATGCCGGGCGGACAGCGGCTCGAGGGTTTCGAAGACTTCGGTGACGGCCTGGTGGAATTCCGTTTCGCCTGGGTTGCGGCGGAAGACTTCGTCGCGGACTTCAAGCAGGTGGGCATCCATGGGTGCGTCCCTTCACTAGCTGACGTATGGGGGCACTCAGGTTGCTGCGGGCCCTCACACAGAAAACCACAAGAAGCGGGATCTAAGAAACACACCTGACACATCGCCGAACCGCCTCGTAACGCGCCGGGCGGCGGTACAGTCGGCCGGTTTGTCTCACGGACGCGGGCAGTTCCGGCACCGATCCGCGGGGTGGCGGGGCGGAAAGTGCGGGCCGTCACGGGCAAATCGCGCCGGCCCGTCGGGTCCGAATGTGCGGCTCGTCACGGCCCGGGCGCCCTCCGTGTCCGGCGCGGGTTGCCTCTGCTGCGCCGCCGGGCTGCTGCGTGCGACGAGGCCGGGCTGCCGCCTGCAACGGCGCCGGGGCTGCCGCTCAGCCGCGGCGGCGGCGCGGCAGTTTAGGCAGGTGCGCGAAGATGTCCGCGGCCTTGGTCGTTGCCTTGTTCGCCGCCTGGCCCAGCGACCGGCTCAGGTTGGCGGGAACCGGAACCTCGAGGCTCCGCCCCGTCACCGAATGCCCGGGTTCCTGCGGGGCGACGACGGCGGCTGCCACCGCGGGCGCCACCGGCTCCGCCTCGGTCGCGGGCAGGACATCGACCCCGAACCCGATGATCCATTCGGCCACATGCTGCAGCGGCCCGGTCTGCAGCGAGTAGTAGCGCTTCTGGCCCTGGGCGCGCATAGAGACGAGTCCGGCTTCGCGCAGCACCTTCAGGTGCTTGGAGACGGTCGGCTGGCTGACCTCCAGTTCTTCGACCAGTTCGCCAACCGCTTTGTCGCCGTCACGGAGCGAGCCGAGTATGTCCCGGCGGGTACCTTCGGCAATCACTGCAAAGACATCATCGATGGCCATTGCATTACCCTAACCGCATATATGCTCCGCGGCACACCCCTGGCGGTGGTCCTGGCCCCGGGCGGGGCAGAATCGTTATACCGCGTACCGGGGACGGACATCCCACTGAGGTTCTGGCGCAACCTCTTGGCAGCGCAGTCCCTTGGCTCGGCGTGTGTGCCGATCGCTGACGGCCGGGCCGGCCGATTAACCGCCTAGTCGAACCAGGGATCGAGTCCGTGGTAGGGGAAAACTTCCTTGCGGGTGGCCATCACGGTGCGGTCCACGCCGTCGTTGGGGTCATAGCCGACCTCCCACGAGCGCCACCACAGGTCGGCGTCGTCGCCCATGTACAGCGGCGCCTGCTGGCCGTACCGCACCTCGACGTAGTCCTGCCAGGACTGCGGCACCTCGCTGTGCAAAGGAATGGCCCGGCCGGAAACAATCGCCAGCATGTGTGTCCAGGAGCGGGGCACCACGTTGAAGACGTCGTAGCCGCCGCCGCCCGTGGCGATCCAGCGGTCGCCGCAGACCTCGCGCGCCAGGTCGGCCGTGTCCAGCATCATTTGCCGCTGGGCATCCACGCTCAGCCGGAGGCTGCTCAGCAGGTCGCGGACGTGGTTGTCGCAGCCGTGCTGGCTGACGATCACTTCGGGGGCGAAGGCCCTGACCAGCTGCGGGACCACCGCGTGGAAGGCCCGCAGGAAGGCCGCGTCGCCGGAGCGGGGCGGCATGGCGACGTTGACGGAACTGCCGGGCGCCTCCGGGCCCCCGCTCTCGTTCGCGAAGCCCGTCCCCGGGAACAGGTGGGTGCCGGTTTCATGCAGGGAGATGGTCAGCACCCGCGGGTCGTTGTAGAAGATCGACTGGACGCCGTCGCCGTGGTGTGCGTCGACGTCCACGTACGCGACCTTCTGCACGCCGTTATCCAGCAGGTGCTGGATGGCCAGGGCGCAGTCGTTGTAGATGCAGAACCCGCTCGCCTTGCCGCGCGCGGCGTGATGCATGCCGCCGGCGAAGTTGACCGCATGCAGCGCGGAGCCGTCCAGAATCGCGGCCGCGGACTGCAGCGAGGCCCCGGCGATTCGGGCGCTGGCGGTGTGCATGCCCGGAAACACCGGATCGTCTTCGGTGCCCAGGCCCCGCTCGTCATCAATGGCGTCCGGGTTTTCACTGACCGCCTTCACCGCGGCCACGTAGGCCGGGTCGTGCACGGTCTGCAGTGCCGCGTCGTCGGCGATTTCGGCTGCGGCCAACGTGACGTTCGGGCGGTGGAAGATGGCGAATTCGTCAGCCAGCTTGGCCGTCAGGTCCAACCTGATCGGGGACATGGGATGATGCGCGCCGAAATTGTAGGCCAAGACGGATTCACTCCACACCGCCAGAGTGGGAACCGCGGGAACTGGGGTCGCTGACATCACAGACAGGCTACGCGAAAGCATCGGTGCGCGCGCATTCTTCCCGCGCCCCGTGCGATCAAATGATGATTTACTACTGCAAGGAGCAAGTCAGCGATTTCGGAGCCGGACAGAAGCGATCGGGATGACCAGACAGCAGCCGTCATGGCTAGCCGGGCGGGAACACGAACGATTCTCGCTTTTGCGCACGCTCCGCGACTTCGTGGACAGCGTTGCCAACAGTTCCCCGGCACGGCTGGCGCTGATCGTCTACGTGGCGGTGATCCTGGTCTTCACCGGGCTGCTGTCCTTGCCCGCCGCGGCGCGCGACGGGGTCATCACGCCGCTGCACGACGCCTTCTTCACGGCAGTCTCGGCCGTCTGCGTCACGGGCCTGACCGTGGTGTCCACCGCCGGCCACTGGACCTTCTTCGGCCAGGCCGTGATCCTGCTGGGCATCTTCATCGGCGGCCTGGGCACGCTGACGCTGGCCTCGCTGCTGGCGCTCATGGTGAGCAAGCGGCTGGGCGTGCGCGGCAAGCTGATCGCCCAGTCCGCCATGAGCAACGCGGGCCGCCTGGGCGAGGTCGGCGCGCTGCTGCGGATCGTGATCACCACCTCGGTGATCATCGAGGTGGTGCTCGCCCTGGTGCTGATCCCCCGCTTCCTGATGCTTGGCGAATCCTTTCCCCAGGCCGCCTGGCACGGCATCTTCTATGCCATCTCGGCATTCAACAATGCGGGGTTCACCCCGCACTCCGATGGCCTGGTCCCCTACGAGACCGACGAGTGGATCCTGCTTCCGCTGATGGTCGGCGGTTTCCTGGGCAGCCTCGGGTTCCCGGTGGTCATGGTGCTCCTGGAGCGCGGTTGGCGCTTCAGCAAATGGAACCTTCACACCAAGCTCACGGTCGAGGTGTCCCTGATCCTGCTGGTGGTCGGCGCCCTGGTCTGGGGCGCCATGGAGTGGAGCAACCCGGAGACCCTGGGCGGCATGAGCACCTGGGACAAGGTTCTGCACGCAACGTTCGCGTCCGTGATGACCCGCTCGCTCGGCTTCAACCTGGTGGACATGAACAACATTGAGCCGTCCACCATGCTCTTTTCCGATGCCCTGATGTTCGCCGGCGGCGGTTCCGCCTCGACCGCAGGCGGCATCAAGGTCACGACCATCGCGATCGTGTTCCTGGCCATCGCAGCCGAGGCCCGCGGCGACCGGGACGTGAAGGTCCATGGCCGGACCATCCCCGAAGGCGCCATGCGGGTGGCCATCTCGGTGATCGTCATGGGTGCCACGTTGGTGGCCGTCGCCGCCGGCCTGCTGCTGGCCTTCACCGGCGACAGCCTGGACCGGGTGCTGTTCGAGGTCATTTCCGCGTTCGCCACCGTCGGACTGAGCACCAACCTGAGCGCTGAGCTGCCGCCCGAGGGCAAATACGTGCTCTGCGCACTGATGTTCGCCGGCCGCGTCGGCACCATCACGTTGGCCGCCGCCCTGGCGCTGCGCGAGCGCCGCCAGCTGTTCCACTACCCCGAAGAGAGGCCCATCATTGGCTGACAAGTCCGCATCGAACAGACGTCCCGCCCACAACGCGCCCGTGCTGGTGGTCGGTCTGGGCCGCTTCGGCGCCTCTACCGCGGAACAACTGGTCAAGCAGGGCCGCGAGGTGCTGGCGATCGAACGTGATCCAACCCTGGTACAGAAGTGGTCGGGACAGTTGACCCACGTGGTGGAGGCCGACGCCACGAACATCGACGCGCTGCGCCAACTGGGCGCACAGGAGTTCAGCTCCGCCGTCGTCGGTGTCGGCACCTCGATCGAGTCCTCGGTGCTGATCACCGTGAACCTGGTGGACCTGGGCATCGAACACCTCTGGGTCAAGGCCATCACCCCGTCGCACGGCAAGATCCTCTCGCGCATCGGCGCCAACCATGTCATCTACCCGGAGGCCGACGCCGGCCGCCGCGCCGCCCACCTGGTGGGCGGCCGGATGCTGGACTTCATCGAGTTCGACGACGGGTTCGCCATCGTCAAGATGTACCCGCCGAAGGAGACCCAGGGCTTCACGCTGGGTGAGTCCCAGGTGCGCTCCAGGTACGGCGTCACGGTGGTGGGCGTGAAGTCGCCCGGCGAAGACTTCACCTACGCGCGGCCCGAAACCAAGGTCTCCAGCCGGGACATGCTGATCGTCTCCGGGCATGTGGACCTGCTGGAGCGTTTCGCGGCCCGCCCGTAGCGGGGCCGCCCGCCGGTCCCCCGGAGCCAGGGCCCGCCGCGGCTCAGGCCAGCTCGCGCGACAGTTCGGCCGCCCGTTCCGCAGCGGCCGCGGCACCGCGCGCGATCACCTGCGGCAGCCCGTCGTCGTCGAAGGAGGCGATGGCGCGCTCCGTGGTGCCGTTCGGGCTGGTGACCGCACGGCGCATGACCGCCGGGTCGGCGTCCGGCGCGGCGAGCATGATGCCCGCGCCGGCCACTGTCTCGCGGGCCAGCGTCATCGACAGCTCCGGGTCCAGGCCCAGCTCCACGCCCGCGGCGGCCATCGCCTCGGCCAGGTAGAAAGCATAGGCGGGGCCAGAACCGCTGACCGCGGACACCGCGTCCAACTGGTGTTCCGGAACCACGACGACGGTGCCGGCGCCGGCGAATACTTCGCGGGCGGCCTCCAACTGGGCATCGGTCACGTGGCTGCCGGCGGAGAGGCCGACGGCCCCCCGGCGCACCTTGAGCGGCGTGTTGGGCATGCTGCGCACCAGCGGCTGGCCATCCGGCAGGGCGGCTTCCATGGCGGCAACGGTGACTGCCGCGGCCACGGACACCACCACGGTCGCCGCGTCCAAGGCCGGCGCAATGGTCCGGCACAGGTCCGCGATGCCGGCCGGCTTCACGCCCAGCACGGCTACGTCGGCGCCTTGCACCGCATGGGTGTTGGCCGCCGGGTCGTCTTGTTCCGCCAGCACCGTCAGGCCGGGATAACGTCCGCGCAGTTCCGCGGCGCGTTCGCTGCGGCGCACCGTCGCGGTCATATTTTCTGCCGGTGTTCCGGAGGCCAGCAGCCCGGCCAGGATGGCCTCGTTCATGGACCCACAGCCCAGGAAAGCGATGCGGCGTGCGGTTGGCGTTCCCGTGGCGTCAGCAGTCATGTCTGCCATTGAATCATGGGGCCGTCCTCCGGCGCGTGCCGCCGTCCGGTGCCCCGCGCACACCTGCGGGGAAGGACTCACAGGTCCCGTTCAGGTGTTTAACGGCGTTGTCCCAAGGTCTGCGTCTAGTGTCATAAGCACCTCATCAAGGTGCGAGTGATGATGGACCGGACCTGCTGGTTCCGGTCCAGGCGCCGGCGAACAGCGGTTGACTCCCCCAACCGACCGCAACGTTCGCCGGCGTCGCCATTTAAGCCCTCCACCGCACAGCCCCACCGCGTGACGTTTCCGCGGTTGTTGGGCCGGGGTTTGCTAGCTGCCCACCTTCTCGACGGCGGGGGCCGGCTCCAGCGCCTGCCGCACCAGCATGGTGCCCACGGGGCTGACCGGGGCGTCACTGTCGTAGAGCAGGTGATCGAAGCGTTTGAGAATCAGCCCCTCCCGCAGCGCCCACGGGCAGATCTGCAGCGTCTCGGTCTCGAACATTTCCATCGCCGCCTCGGCAACCATCGCACCCGCGAGCAATTGCGGCGCCCGCACCATCGAGACACCCGGCAGGTTGACACGGTCGCTGACCGGCATCGCGGCCAGGCGGCGCGTCCACAGGGACAGGTCCGTGCGGTGCAGTTCCCGCCGCACGTACGGGCCGGCGGCCGAGGGGGCGGCTCCGGCGATCCGTGCCAGCGAGCGGAAGGTCTTGGAGGTTCCGACCACCATGTCCGGCCGGCCGTGGGCAGAAATTTCTTTGACCGCTGGAGCCAGCGTCTCGCGGATATACCCGTGCAGGTCCCTGATGCTCTTCACGCTCGGGGGGTCCTCGGGCAGCCACTCCCTGGTCAGCCGGCCCGCTCCCAGCGGCACCGAGACGGCGTGTTCGGGCAATTCGTCATGACCGATGGCCATCTCGAAGGAGCCGCCGCCGATGTCCAGGTCGAGGATGGTGCCCGACCCCCAGCCGTACCAGCGGCGGACGGCCACTAGGGTCATGCCGGCCTCCTCCGGGCCGGTCAGCTCCTGCAGCGTGACATCGGCTTCCGCCTTGACCCGGTCCAGCACAGCCCTGCCGTTGGTCGCTTCGCGGATGGCGGAGGTGCAAAAGGCCAGCATGTCTTCGGCCCCGTGCAGCCCGGCGAACCGCCAGGCCTCTCGGATAAAGCCGATGAGTTCCTGCTGGCCCTCTTGGCTGATACTGCCCTCGGCATCCAGGTACGCCACCAGCGACAGCGGCCGCTTGTGCGAGGCGAAAGGCACCGGCCGGGCACCCGGGCGGGCATCCACCAACAACAAATGCACCGTGTTGGAACCGATGTCGAGAACACCCAGACGCATGTTCATATTATGCAGGCCTGCGGCACGGGCACCGCAAACGGGCACCGCGTCCGGCCCCGACCGCCGCGGGCGGCGGCCGGGGCGTCCGCTACTTCTTGGCGGCGGCCTTGCGCCGTACCGGCTTCTTCGCCGCCGCTTTCGCCGGTCCCTTCGCGCGCTTCTCCGCCAGCAGTTCGATGGCCTGCTCGCGTGTCAGCTCTTCGATGCTGGTGGCGCGCGGCACCGTGATGTTCGTGACGCCGTCGGTGATGTAGGGGCCGAACCTGCCGTCCTTGACCACGATGTTCTTCTCCGACACCGGGTCCACGCCGAACTCGGCCAGCGGTGCGGCGGCGGTGCGGCCGCCGCGGGTCTTCGGCTGCGCGTAGATCTCCAGCGCCTGTTCCAGCGTGATGGTGAAGATTTCCTCTTCGGAACCGATCGACCGCGAGTCGCTGCCCTTCTTCAGGTACGGGCCGAAGCGTCCGTTCTGCACGGTGATTTCGGTGCCCTCGGCATCGGTGCCAAGCACCCGCGGCAGGCTCAACAGCTTCAGCGCGTCCTCGAGGGTGACGGTGTCCACGCTCATCGACTTGAACAGGGAACCGGTGCGAGGCCTGACCTTGGCGGGCTTTTTCGGCGGCTTGGGCTTGCCGTTCTTGTAGTACTCCACCGGCTGCGCGGCCAGTTCCTCGGCCGTCGGCTCGTGGATCACTTCGGTGACGTAGGCGCCGTAACGGCCTTCCTTGGCCACGATCGTCCGGCCGGTCTCCGGGTCCTTGCCAAGCTCGCGCTCGCCCGGCCCCTGGGTTTCCATCAGCTCGAGGGCTTTCTCCGGGGTCAGCTCGTCCGGAGCCAGGTCGTCGGGAACGTTGGCCCGCTCCGGCTCCTCGCCGTCGCCCTCGCCGTTGCGTTCCAGGTAGGGGCCGAACTTGCCCACCCGCAGGGTGATGCCCTCGGCAATCTCGATCGAATTGATCCGGCGCGGGTCGATTTCGCCCAGGTCGTTCACCACGGTGTTCAGGCCGGTTTCCTTACGGTCCCCGTAGTAGAAGCCGGAGAGCCACTCGGTCCGGCTGGCCTCGCCGCGGGCAATGCGGTCCAGGTCCTCTTCGAGTTCCGCCGTGAAGTCATAGTCGACGTAGTCGCTGAAGTACTCCTCCAGGAGCCGCACCACGGAGAACGCGATCCAGCTTGGCACCAGGGCGGAGCCGCGGGTGCGGACGTAGCCGCGGTCCATGATGGTGGAGATGGTGGCGGCGTAGGTGGACGGACGGCCGATGCCGCGGTCTTCCAGCGTCTTGATCAGTGATGCTTCGGTGTAGCGCGGCGGTGCCGATGTCTCGTGCCCGACGGCGTCGACCGCCTGCGCGTCCAGCGCGTCACCCTTGGCGAGGTTCGGCAGGCGCCCGCCGGTGGCATCGTCCTCGTCCTCGCGTCCGGCGTCCTTGCCCTCCTCGTAGGCGGCCAGGAACCCGGGGAACGTGATGACGGTGCCGGATGCGGTGAACTCCGCGTCCCGCCCGTCCCCTGCCGTGGCGCCGAGCCGCACGGTCGACGTCGATCCCTTGGCGTCGGCCATCTGCGAGGCCACCGTGCGTTTCCAGACCAGCTCGTACAGCCGGTACTCGTCGCTGGAAAGCTGGCTGCGGACCTGGCCGGGCGTGCGGAACGAATCACCGGCGGGCCGGATGGCTTCGTGGGCTTCCTGGGCGTTCTTGTCCTTGCCCTTGTAGACGCGGCGGGCATCCGGGACATACTCGGGCCCGTACAGCTCTGAGGCCTGGCGCCGCGCGGCGTTGACGGCCTGGTCGCTCAGCGCCGGCGAGTCGGTACGCATATAGGTGATGTAGCCGTTTTCGTACAGCTTCTGCGCCACCTGCATGGTCGAGCGGGCGGAGAACCGGAGCTTGCGGGCCGCCTCCTGCTGCAGGGTGGAGGTGGTGAACGGCGCCGCCGGCCGGCGGGTGTAGGGCTTGTTCTCTACCGCGCGGACGGAGAAGCTGGCGCTGCGCAGGGAGTCTGCCAGCGCGGTGGCGGCCGCCTCGTCCAGATGGACGGCGGAGCGGGCCTTGAGTTGGCCCAGATCGTTGAAGTCCTTGCCGACGGCGACCCGGCTGCCGTCCACCGAGACCAGCTTCGCCTTGAACACTCCGCCCTTGGCCGCATCCTCCGGCGCCACGGTTGCCACCAGGTCCCAGTAGGAGGCCGCCCGGAACGCCATCCGCTCGCGCTCGCGCTCGACGACCAGCCGGGTAGCCACGGACTGCACGCGTCCGGCGGACAGCCCTGCCTTGACCTTGCGCCAGAGCACCGGCGAGAGTTCGTAGCCGAAGAGCCGGTCCACGATGCGGCGGGTCTCCTGGGCGTCGACCAGGTCGGTGTCCACCTCGCGGACCTCGGTCAGGGCGCGCTGCAGGGCTTCGCGGGTAATCTCGCTGAACGTCATGCGGTGCACGGGCACCTTCGGCTGCAGCACCTGCAGCAGATGCCACGCGATGGCTTCGCCCTCGCGGTCACCGTCAGTTGCCAGATAGAGTTCGTCGGCGTCCTTGAGCATCGACTTGAGCTCGGAGACCTTTTTCTTCTTGTCCGGAGACACCACGTAATACGGCTCGAAATCGTTCTCGATGTCCACCGCAAACTTGCCGACCGACGTCTTTTTCAGCTCGGCGGGCAGGTCGGAGGGCTGGGGCAGGTCACGGATGTGCCCCATGGAAGCCGTGACCTCAAAGCCCTCGCCAAGGTACCCGGCGATGGTTTTGCCCTTGGCCGGGGACTCGACGATGACGAGTTTCTTACCGGTTTTTTCGCGGGCCTTGGCTGGCACTGTGCTCCTACGTAAAGAAAGGGTGTTGATGCGCTTGTAAATACGTCCCCCAACCCGGCGGGGTGGAGGACCGTCAGCACTAGGTTAGCCGCAACAGTACCGCGAAACAGAAAACGCCAGCGGGTGCAGCCGGCCGCCTCCGGGGCCGCGGACCGTCGCCGATGCCCGCGGCAGGGCCCTAATCGTTGTCGATGTCGCCGGGCAGGAAGGAGAAAACATAGTAAAGCTTTTCCGCCCCTTCGCCCCGGTTTTCGGGATTGGTGGTCGGGCTGTATTCCAGCAGGATCTCGCCGATCCGCCGGCCGAGGTCCTTCCGCTGTTCCTCGGTCAGGTAGAACCGTCCCGTGCTGAGCGCCGCCAGGTGCCCTTCCTGTCGCCAGGTGTCGGGGTTCGGCAATTGCTTGTCCCGTTTGACGTACTTGGACAGGCGTTCGCGCAGGTCGTTCAGTTCCACATCCACCACACCCATGGTGGCGGCACGGCTGTCCGCCACGCTGGTCACGTCCAGGCGTCCGGCGGCGGCCTGCCAGTGCCGTTCGCGGCCGTCGCCCTGGTTCACGCACCGTTTGACGAATCCCCACTTTTCCAGCGCCCGGAGGTGGTAGCTCATGGCGCTGGGCGTCAGTCCGTGCCGCTGCGCCAATTCCGTGGCGGTGGCCGGCTGCTGCGTATCAAAGAGCTCTTCGATGACCTTCAACCGCACGTTATGGGCCAGGGCACGGATGGCGCGGGCATCGGAGATATTGACCCTGTCTCCGGCTGCCGGTTCGGCCGGAGTGGCCGCCGCTGCCGTGGCCGCCCGGCCGGTCGTGGTGGTTGAAGCCTTAGTCATGATCAGTAAGTGTAATGCCGGTCACGGCTGCCGGGCGGGGTTGCCGGGCCAATCCCGGACTGCAATCCGGCAACGATTCCCTTTTACCCGCCGGCAGGCACCAGGAAGCCGTCTGCCACCAGGTTCCGCACTTCGGCGGACAGTTGCGGGGCGAAGTCCGGCTCCTCGCGGCCCAACAGCGCCGCCAGCGCACCGATGATCTGGTCCACGCCCAGTTCGCCGTCGCAGGCGGAAACGAACCCGGCCAACTCGGTGCTCATCAGGTTGGTCCGGCGCAGCCCCGCGCCTTGGCGCAGCAAGATGACGCCGGGGTGTTCGGCGCCGGGCCGCTGGTGCCGCTCCTCGGTCACGTCCTCGGCCACCCGCAGGTGCTGGCGGCCAAAGTCCGCCGCGTGCTCGGCCAGCCAATCGGCCCGCTCGACCGCCGCGGCCAGGTGCGGGCCGATGGGCTGCTCGATCGGATAGGTGATCTCCTCGAACCGCCGCAGCAATCCTGCAGCTGCGGCGGCCGCCGTGGTTTCGGGCAGGGAGCGGCGCAGCCATACGAGCCCGAAGCCAAGGGCCTCCACGTCGCGGGACGCGAAATCGTCCAGGTAGGCGGCGTACGCGGATTCGAACAGCTCGGGGTCGCGGTTCACCGAGGCGTCCCGCAGCCACGTCTGCGCATACTGCGCCGGGCTGAGCTGCTCCCGCTGGATGACCCAGGCGTCGGTGTCCGGCGCCAGCCACTGCTCCAACCGGGCGTGCCAGCTGCCCGTGCCCGCCGGAATTTCCCAGTTGCCCAGCATCTGTGCGACGCCGCCGTCGGCCAGCACCGAGGGCAGCGAGCGGAAGAGGGAGGCCACGATGTCGTCGCCGGGCAGTCCGCCGTCGCGGTAGGTGAATTGCTCCTCGGTGCGTTCGGCCGTGCGGCGCGGCGTGATCACAAACGGCGGGTTGGACACCACCAGGTCGAACCGTTCCCCCGCCACCGGCTCCAACAGGCTGCCCAGGCGCAGGCTGACCCGCTCCGCCAGGTTGTCCGGGTCCAGCCCGAGGGGGCCGGCGTTGAGCGCGAGGTTGAACCGGGTAAAGGCCAGCGCCCGCTCCGAAATGTCCGTCGCGGTGGCGTGGCGGGCGTGGCCCAGCAGGTGGAAGAGCTGGATCCCGCACCCGGTGCCCAGGTCCAGGGCCCGTTCCACCTCGGAGCGGACGGTCAGCTGGGCCAGCGTCAGCGAGGCCTGGCCGATGCCCAGGACGTGGTCGTGCCGGAGGACGCCGGGCCGCTGGTGCGCACCGAGGTCGCTGGCCACCCACAGCTCGGTCTCGCCGAAGGCGTACGGGCGGAGGTCAACGGCCGCCCGCCACTCGCCGCCGTCGCGCTCGGCCAGCCGGAGGGCCGCGAGCCCGTCCACCCCGGTGCGCGGGAACGCCCGGGTCAGCTGCCCGGGCGGCACGCTCCGGCCCAACAGCCAGAGGCGCACGACGGCGGCCAGGCGGCCCTGTGCCGGATCCTCCAGCAGTCGGGCGGTGGCCAGAACGGCCGGAATCAGCTGGTCGCGGTCCAGGGCCTCCCACGCCTCGGCGCCGAGCAGCGTTGCCACCCCGTCCACGCTGTAATCCAGGGCGGTCAGGTCGGCGGCCAGGTCCGTCAGCAGCCGCCGGTCGCTGCTGGCGGGCGCGCCGGGGACGTCGGAGAAATCTGCACTATCCACGGGCCAAGTCTAGTAACCCGTACGGACACGCCCCGGACCTGCCCGGGGCCGAGGTGGTGGCGGGGGTATGACTACCTTGGACCTTGCCGAACCAAGTGGCGGTGGGAGTACGGGCACGCCCCGGACCTGCCCGGGGGCCGAGGGTGCGACGGCACCTGAGTGGCCGCCGGTCGCCGCTGCCCAGGCGTCCGCGGCGCTGCCGTGATGGTTAAAATGACCTCATGCTCGTCACCACCACCTACCTTGAACAGACCGATCCGGCCCAGCTGGTGCCGGGCTCGCGCCCGCTGCCGGATGATGCCGCCGTGGTGCTGGTGCGGCAGATCAGCCCCGAGTTCAGCAAGTTCCTCTACCGCAGTGTGGGCAGCGGCTGGAACTGGGCTGACCGGCTGGTGCTCACGCGCAGCGAATGGGAACAGGCGGTGCGTGCCCCCGGGGCGGAAACCTGGGTGCTGTACACCGCCGGCGCCCCGGCGGGCTACGTGGAACTCTTGGGCCGACCCGGCGGGACGGGTACCGAGGTCGAAATCATGTACTTCGGCCTGTTCCCCGAGGCGATCGGCCGCGGCCTCGGCGGCGCCCTGCTGGCCGAAGGCATCCGGCAGGCTTGGCAGTTGCACGGGCGCTGGAACGGGTTTCCCCCGGTGCGGCGCGTCTGGGTGCATACTTGTTCGCTGGACGGGCCGGCGGCCGTGGCCAACTACCAGGCGCGGGGCATGAGCGTGTTCAAGACCGAGGCCGAGGACACCGAACCGCAGGATGCCACCGCGGGCCTGTGGCCGGAGACCGCGAACGCCTGACCAGCCGCGGGACCTGACGTCGGTGGGCAGCCCCGCGACGTCACAAACAGCTCCGGGACGCTCCCCTGCCCGGGACCGGACGGCGCGGAAGCCGCAGGGGCGAGACAACGGGAGTCAGCCGGCGCCAGTCAGCAGCGGCAGCCAGCGGCGGCAGTCAGGCGGCGGCAGGCTCCGGGCAGCCGTCCGGGCAGCGCAGGGTCTGCGGATCCGCTGCGCACGCGGAACAGTACAACGTCAGCTGGCGGCAGTCCGGGTTGGAGCAGTTCTCGAACTTGTTGGTCGGCGCCTGGCAGCGGACGCATTCCCCGATGGTCTTGGCGTCCGGCGTGAACTCCAGGTGCATGCGCTGATCGAAGACGTAGAGCGATCCTTCCCATAGCCCGGCGTCGCCGAAGGTTTCGCCGTAGCGGACAATTCCGCCGTCGAGCTGGTAGACCTCTTGGAAGCCACGGTTGACCATCAGAGACGAGAGCACCTCGCAGCGGATGCCGCCGGTGCAATACGTCACCACGGGCTTGTCCTTAAGATCGTCGTACTTGCCCGAGTCCAGTTCCTTGATGAAGTCGTGGGTGGTGGCCACGTCCGGCACGATGGCGTCTTTGAACTTGCCGATCTGCGCTTCGAAGGCGTTGCGGCCGTCGAAGAAAACCACGTCTTCGCCCGCGGCCTTTTTCGCGTCGATGAGCTGGTGCAGTTCCTCCGGGCGCAGGTGCGTCCCGCCGCCGACCACACCGCCCTGGTCCACTGTGAGCTCCCCCGGAGCACCGAAGGATACGATCTCGTCCCGGACCTTGACGCTCAGCCGCGGGAAGTCTTCCGCCCCACCCTCGGACCACTTCACGTCGAGGTTGCGGAAGGCAGGGTATTCGCGTGTGGTTTTCACGTACTGCTTCACCGCGTTCAGCTCTCCGCCCACGGTGCCGTTAATGCCGTCCCTGGAGATCAGGATTCGGCCGCGCAGGCCGAGTTTCTCGCACAGCGCGCGTTGCCAGAGCCGGACGGCGTCCGGGTCCGGCAACGGGGTGAAAGCGTAATAAAGCACAATTCGGTTCAAAGCCACGCATCAAGGTTACGCGGTGGCCGGTAATCAGGGATTGTGACAGGGTTGTCATCGATTAGGCATGCCGCCCGCGCCCGCTGTTCGGTACAGTCCTGCTATGGGTCACGAATATACGACTGACGTCCCCGACGACGTCCTTGCCGCCTGGGTCGCCGGCTGGTCGGCCTGCCGCGGCTACTCCGCCGAAGAGGTCGACGGACACCCGGCCGTGTTGCTGGCGGACAAGACCGGGGACTGGGAGTACTTCGCGTTCGAACCGGGCGACGAGGAATTCGCCGCCGTGGCCCGCGACACCACCAAGTCACCGGGACGGATCTTCACCGTGCTGACGCGCGACGCGCAGCGGATCCATCAGTTGGCGCCGCAGCATGGGCTGCGGGTGCACCACAACGCGCAGTCGTTGATGGTCACCGACATGTCCGGCCAGGACACCGAGGCCCCGTGGTACCGCGACGCCGATTACAAGACCGAGGTCGAGAAGCACGGGAACGTGCACCGGGTCCGGGTGGTGCATGAAGGAAACGAGGCCGCCCACGGCGTCGCCGCCGCCGTCGACAATTTCGCGGTCTTCGACCACATCGAAACGGACATTAACTACCGCCGGCGCGGGCTGGCCACGCACGTGATGCGCGCGCTGATCGCCTCCGTGCTGGAGCACATGGTGGACACCGGGCTGCTGATCGCCTCGCACGACGGCCAGATGCTCTACCGGCACCTGGGCTGGGACACGGTCTGTGATGTGATGATCCTCAAGCCCGCCGCGGAGGGCTGACCGCCTGCTGCCTGGCACACCGGTGCTGCCTGCCCACCCATGCAGCCCGGCACACCCCTGCTGCCTTGCTCACCCGTGCAGCTGGCCCGCACGGCCCGCAGCTGCCGTGTTGCGGGGCTGCCCGCCGCGCTCCGGTGTGGTGACACAATGTTCGGGTGGCCCTGCACGATTCCCTGATTCCGCTGCTCGGCTCCGGTCCGGAGCCTGAGCAACTGGTGCATGTCCGCGAGCTCCCTGCCCGGGAGGCCGTCGCGGAGCCGTGGCCGGAGTGGGTCCACGATGATATCCGTGCCGCCTATGCCGCGCTCGGGGTGCACGAGCCGTGGCGCCATCAGGTCCGCGCCGCCGAGGGCGCCCATCAGGGCCGCCATACGATCATTGCCACGGGAACCGCCTCGGGAAAGTCGCTGGCCTACCAGGTGCCGGCCCTGGACGCCATCCACCGGACGGCACTGGCAGACACCGTCAGCCTCGAGCCGAGCGGCGCCGTCGCCCTGTACCTGGCCCCGACCAAGGCGTTGGCGGCCGACCAGCTGGCGGCCATCAAGGCGCTGAAGCTGCCCACCGTGCGGGCGGAAACCTACGACGGCGACACCGACCCGGGTGCCCGCCGCTGGATCCGGGACCACGCCAACTTCGTGCTGGCCAATCCGGACATGCTGCACTTCGGCATCCTGCCCAATCATGCCTGGTGGGCACGGTTCTTCCGCCGGCTGCGCTTCGTGATCATTGACGAGGCACACAGTTACCGCGGCGTCTTCGGCTCGAATGTTGCCAATCTCGTGCGGCGATTGCGCCGTGTCTGCGCCAGCTACGGCGCGGACCCGGTGTTCATCGGCGCTTCTGCCACCTCCGCGGACCCCGCAACGTCCTTCGGTCGGCTGATCGGCGCGGAAACAGAGGCCGTGACCGAAGACTGCTCGCCACACGGCTCCACGACGGTAGCGTTCTGGGAACCCCAGCTCACCGAGCTTAAGGGCGAGAACGGCGCCAAGGAACGGCGCACGGTGGTTGCCGAAGCCTCCGACATGCTGGCCAATCTCGTGGCGGCACAGGTGCGTACGATCGCCTTCATCAAGTCCCGCCGGGGTGCCGAGACGATTTCCTCCATCACCAAACGGCTGTTGGACGACGTCCATCCCTCGCTACCGGGGCGGGTGGCTGCCTACCGCTCCGGCTACCTGCCGGAGGAGCGCCGCGAGCTGGAAGGCAAGCTCAGGTCGGGGCAGCTGCTGGGCGTCTCGAGCACCTCGGCGCTTGAGCTGGGCATCGACATTTCCGGGCTGGACGCCGTCCTGGTCGCGGGCTGGCCGGGCACCCGCGCCTCGTTGTTCCAGCAAATCGGCCGCGCCGGCCGGTCCGGGCAAGACGCGCTGGCTGCCTTCGTGGCCAGCGACGATCCGCTGGACACGTATCTGGTGCACCACCCCGAGGCCGTCTTCGACGTCTCCGTCGAGGCGACCGTTTTCGACCCGTCGAACCCCTATGTCCTGGGGCCGCACCTGTGCGCCGCCGCCCAGGAGCTTCCGTTGACACCCGCGGACATCGGGCTGTTCGGCGCCGCGGCTCCCGGCCTGCTCGACCAGCTGACGGCCGACGGCTATCTCCGGCGCCGGCCGGCCGGCTGGTACTGGACCCACCCGGAAAGCGCGGCGGCCATGGTGAATCTGCGGGCCGACGGCGGTGGGCCGATCAGTATTGTCGAATCGGAATCCGGGACGCTGCTCGGGACCATGGACTCCCCGCAGTCCCACTATCAGGCCCATAGCGGCGCCGTGTACGTGCACCAGGGCACGACGTACGTCGTGGATGAACTCAACGAGCAGGACCACTGCGCGATGGTGACCCGGGCCAATCCGGACTACTACACCCAGGCCCGCGACGTCACGCAGATCGAAGTGCTCGGCGCGCAGCGGACCGAGCAGTGGGGCGAGGTCCAGGCCTGCTTCGGCGATGTGAAGGTCACCACCAAAGTCGTCTCCTTCCAGCGCAAGGCCTTCATCTCCAACGAAATCCTGGGCGAAGAGCCGCTGGATCTTGGTGCCAGGGAACTGTTCACCAAGGCCGTCTGGTTCACCATCGGCGAGCAGCAACTGACCTCCGCGGGATTGGTCGCGGCCCGTGTGCCCGGTGCTCTGCATGCGGCCGAACATGCCGGCATCGGGCTGCTCCCGCTGGTGGCCTCCAGCGACCGGTGGGACATCGGCGGGGTATCGACAGCACTGCATGCCGATACGGGCAAGCCGACCATCTTCGTCTACGACGGGCATCCCGGCGGTGCGGGCTTCGCCGAGCGGGGCTTCGAGGCGGCCAGGATCTGGCTGGCGGCCACCCGGGACGCCATCCGGTCCTGCGAGTGCGAAACGGGCTGCCCGTCCTGTGTGCAGTCCCCCAAATGCGGCAACAAGAACAATCCCTTGGACAAGTCGGGGGCGGTCACGCTGATCGAGGCTCTGCTTTCCGAAGCCGGCCCTGCCCCTGCCGACAGGCACCAGACGGCCGTCGCGTAACAGCGGGGCACCGCACGCGGTTGATTGGCCAGGTGCGGCTCACCGGCCCGGCGGTGGCCCCGCGCGGGCCAGACCCTCGGCATGCGTCCACTGTCCGTCAAGCCACCCCAGCAGGTCAGGCAACCGGGTCCGCGTCCGGACATCCACCACCACACCGCCGGGTCCGGAGCGGCGGCACGCCAACAGCTCGGCATCCTGCTTACGCGCCACGTCCGCCGCCAGGGTGCATGGTTCGCCGTCCAGCAGGCCGCGGGCAGCATCGGCGCCGGCCAAGGCAGCCAAGTCGGCCGCCTTCCCTGCCCGCGCCGATGCCAAGCCCGCCTGCATCACCATGACGACCACCGCAAGCATCAGGCAGAGCATGAGCACCAGCCCCACCGACAGCACCGTTCCGGCGCCGTGGTCCGTGCCGTCCGGTCCGGGTGCGCCGAAACCGACGCCGGCACCGGTACCGGGCGGCGCGGCACCGGCCGCCGGCCGCCGGCTACCTGGCCCCATCTCCTGCGCCTGACGGATCCACCGGTCCACCGATCGGCTCGGCGGGGCCGGTGGCCCGGGCCTCCAGCGTCCAGCGCCCAAAACCGGGCCATGGACCAGATACCTGTGCCGTGACATGGACCGTAACCCAACCGCCGCCGCTGCCGGACGCCAACGTGGCGCCGTCCCCGGCGATGGAGCGGACCGTGTGGGCGGCTGCCGTCTCCGACTCGCCGCGGCCAAGCTGCCGAACCGCGGCCTGTGCGGCCTTCTCCACATTCAGCTGTGCTGCTCCGGCGGCCGCACCGGCCAGCAGGAAAGCCAGCACGACGACGACGGAGGGCAGGACAACGGCGAACTCGGCCGTGACGCTGCCGCGCTCGCCAGGGCCGTGGGCGGCCGGGGCATACCTGCTGGCGCGGAAGCGGGCGGCTCGGCACACAGACATCGGTCAGACCGCCCTCAGCGCCAGCTCCACCAGGTCCGTGAGCATGCCGCGGACTTCGCCGCTTCGCAGGATCAGGACCAAGAGACCGGCGAACGCTACCGCGGCAAGCGTGGCGATGGCGTACTCGGCGGTAGCCATTCCGGCTTCAGAGCCGGTCAGGTGCCGCCAGTTTCTCCTGGCGTGCCCGTCCCGACGGCCCGCAGGGAAGTCAATAACCTGCGCAAGAAGGCCGGGGCCGTCATGCGCGGCAGGTGGTTGTTCCGCTGCGTCCCCAAGCGGTTGAGCCGCCGCCTTCCTGGTCGGCTGAGCCGGCGCGGGCGGTTGAGCCGGTGCGGGTGGTTGCGCCACCGTCTCCCCGGGTAGTTGCGCCGTCGCGAACGCTTGCGCCGCCTTGTCCCCGGGTAGTTTAGCTGCGGGGTTCGGCGGCAGCGCACGTGGCGTGCGGTCCCGGATTTCGGCCAGTGACAACATGTTTTTCCTCCTGGATGTGACCGCCGGATTGCGGTTATTCGAGCTTCCCCGACCGGGCCAGAAGCCGGCACCCCCGGCTTGGTCCCGGTGCACAATCTGGGGTGCGGCCTGCACTGTGGAGGAGTGCTTACAGCTTGGGCACGAGGGCGACGAGCACCGGCACGACGCCCAGCGCGATGAAGGCGGGAAGGGCGCACAGCCCCAGCGGGAGTACAAGCCGGGTGCCGAGTGCGGCCGCGCGCTGCTGGTCCTCCTGGTGCCCGCGCCGCCGCAGCTGGTCGGCTTGGGCAAAGAGCACCGCCGCCGAGGGCGCACCCGTTGCGGCACCGAAGCGCAATGAATCACGCAACACGTCGAGTCCGGAACCGGGCTCGGCGAGCGCCCAGGCCTCCTGCCAGTCCACGCCCAGCAACAGCGCCGAGGCAACCTGGTCCAAACCCGCCTTCGTCGTTCCCCGGCTGGTGGCGGCGAGGGCGGCCACGGCGTGGGGCAAGGGCAGTCCCGCTGCCAGCATCGCGCCCAACAAGTCCAAATGCAGGGCCGGATCGTCGGCCGCTTCGTCCCTGCCGCCACCCTTCCGGGTTCCGCCTGAAACCATCGGCCGCTTCGCGGGGACGCGGCGGGCGCCGACCAGTCCCGGATTCAGCAGCCAGGCAGCAGCAAAGAGCAATACACCGGTCAGCACCGGGATCACAGGCCCTCCCGTCCGGCAGCATGGCGCACGAGTTGCCGGGACCAGAGGCGTGCGCCGACCATGAGCGCCGCCCCGGCGACCAGGACCGGCCACCCCGTCGGTGACAGCAGCAGCGTGGCGACCGGGTCGGCACCCATCGCGGCGCCGAGCCCAAGTCCCAGCAGCGGCAGCCACCCGAGCAGGGCCGCGGTGGTCTTCGGTCCCGCCAGCGCGGTTCTCCGGGCAGCCCTGGCATCAAGCCGATGCTGCAGGTGCCGCGCATAATTCTCCAGCAGCAATGACAGTGGTGCCCCGGTCCTCTCGGAAACCTCCCAGCAGGAAGCCAGATCATGCCACATCCGTTGCACGGCGGCGGCCTCGGGGCGTACCCGCCGCCCGTCACCCGGCCCCTGCCTGCGCAGAACCGGCCCAATTCCCAGGCCCAGGTCCGCGGCCTGTGCTGCGGCCTCAAGGGTCGGCAGCAACAGCCCGGCTTCCCGCGCTGCCGCACCTGGCGCCAGCCCCGTTCCGTCCCGCCGCCGTGCACCCGGAGTGGACCGGTCGGGCGGTCCCGCCGCCGCGTAGACCGAGAGCATGTCCGGCCAGAGCTGGGCCGGCGTGCGCCCGGCATTCAACAGCGCCGCGAGCTGCCGCACGAAGAGGGGCAACTGGTCCAATTCGGCGACGTCGGACCGCCGCCTCGTCCCGCTGCCGGCCGACGCCCGGCCGAAGCCACGGCGCACCTCGGCTGACCAGGATCCGCGCTTCGGCAACAGCAGCAGGCAGGCGGCCGCAGTCAGCAGGAAGACCGCGAGGCCTGTCATGGGAACAACCGTTCGTGGAGTTCGTCCGCTCCAGGCGAGTGCCTGATGCCGGCTCCGTCGGCGGCCAGCGCCGGAATGGTCTGCAAGCCACCGGAGGGATCGCGCTGCAGCAGGCAGATCTCCCGCACGCAGCGCCCTTCCCCGGTCCGGTGCATCGAGATCACCAGGTCCAGTGCGCTCGCCGCCTGAAGTACGACCGCTTCGGCGCTCATCCCGGCGAGCGCGCCCATGGCTGCCAGCCTGGCCGGGACCGCCGCGGCGGAGTTCGCGTGGATGGTGCCGCCGGCTCCGGCGTGGCCGGTGTTCATCGCCGCGAGGAACTCGCGGACCTCCGCTCCGCGGCACTCTCCGACCACCAGCCGGTCCGGCCTCATCCGCAGGGCCTGCCGAACCAGCTTCGCCATGCCGATCGACCCGGTGCCCTCGACGTTGCTGGTCCGGCTCTGCAGGCCCACCACATGCGGATGGTCCGGGTCCAGTTCGGCGGCATCCTCGACCAAGACCATCCGTTCCTGAGGACCGGCGATCCCCAACATCGCCGAAAGCAAGGTCGTCTTGCCTGACCCGGTGGCTCCGCAAATCAGGAAGTTCAGGCGCTGCCCGACGATGGCTTCGAGATAGGGCTGCCACTGCGGCGCGGCGATGAGCAGTTCCGCGAGCGTGAAGCGGCGCCGACGATGGAGCCGGATCGAGAGCAGCGTCCCGCCGGTCGAAACCGGTGGCAGCACGGCATGGATTCGGTAACCCGCCAAGCGCACATCCGCGCACGGGTTCCCGTCGTCGAGCCTGCGCCCGCCGGCTGCGACCAGGCGTACGGCCAGCGCCCGGACCTCGGCGTCGTTGGCAAAAGCGACGGAGGCACGGACCAGACCGCGTTCGCCGTCGGTCCAGATGTCCTGCGCGCCATTCACCAGGATGTCCGTGGCCCCCGCGTCCGCCAGCGGTTGCAGCGGCCCCAGTCCGCGCAAGTCGGCGGCCAGTGAGTCCACCGCCTGCAACGTACCGGCCGTTCCCAGCAAACGGCCGCTCGACTGAACGGCTGCTGCCAGTCGGGCTCCCGTCACCGGCGATGGATCGGAGAGCAGCGCCCGGCGGAAGGGCTCCAGACCGATGCCGGGGGCCGCTGCCGGGGCAGCCCGCCTGCGTCCCGCCCCGTTCATGACCTGTTGCCCTGCCCCGGTGCGGGGTTCAGGCGCTCCAGCAGGCCGGCGCACATCGCGCGGATCCGCCTGTTCGAGGCCAGATCCAGCAGGCGCCCGCCCCGCTGTGCCGCCGGGACCGCGCGCAGGTGCGGCACGTAGCCGGCCAAGGGCAGCCCCAGCTCGTCGGCGATCAGCTGTTCGTCGGCTCCCGCCGGCAACGGTCCCCGGACCACCAGGTGCAGGTTCGTTCCGGTTTCGGCCGCTGCCGCCGCTGCCGCCGCGGCCCGCAGGGAGCGACTGTCAGTCCTGGCCAGCAGCACAGTGTCGTGAGCCGGCGGCCCGGTCTGGGGCGGTCTTCTCAGCCGTCCGGCGTCGACAACCACCAGGCCAAAAGCACCTGCCGCGGCCGTCATGATCTCCGCCGCCACCTCGTCCTGCGGGGCGCCGTGCAGGGCGGGGTCCCCTGTCCCCGGCCAAGAGAGCAGGGAGAATCCGCCGGTCGCCGGCAAGGACGCCGCCAGTTGGACCGGGTTCACCGTTCCCTGCACCGCCGCCAGATCCGGCCAGGCCAGGCCCGGGACGTCGGCGGCGCCCAAAGCCGCCGAGAGCCCTCCGCCGAGCGGGTCGTCGTCCACCAAGACCGTGGCCGTTTCCGACCGGGCAGCCTCCGCGGCCAGCCAGGCCGCCAGGGCAGAAGCGCCTACTCCACCGCTGGCCCCGTGCACGACAACCACCTTCCCCGCCGTTTCACGCCGCCAGGTCCGGCTCAGGTATTCCGCCAACCACACCGCGCCCTCGGGCAACACCGCCACCCCGCCGGCGCCCGTGGAGGCCGCCAGATCCCACAGGGCCGGTGCTTCGTCGATGAATCCGACCACGATGATGTCCCCGCCGCTCCGCTGCACCCGGTGATGCCCGGCGGTGCCCAGAAGCATCGGGGCGGCTCCACGAGCGGCATTCGGGGTCCCCGGCAATCCGTCGGGGCGAAGTGCCAGCCCGGCCGCCGCCGCGATCCTGGCCACTTCATCCCGCAGCCGGTCGGTGCCGCCGACGAGGACGACGTCCGTCGCTTCCGCGGGTTTCCAGCGGGACCGCGCGGCGGCAGTGTGCTGACTTGGCATGCCCTGATCTTCGCTGAGCTCCCGGCCCGCGCCCGCCACGGCAACTCCTGATGTGGACCGTGAGGGACGGCTTGGAGCGTGTGGAGGACCGGTCGGTGCAGAATTGAGGTGTGTATATGGTCCTGGCCTCCGCCGCGCGGAACATTTCCGTGCCGGAGGGCACAGAACCCGTCGCTTACCTGCAGCGCACCGACGCGCACGGCACCCCCTCCGGGCCGCCCGTCGTCGTGCCTCAGGGACGACTCGCCTCGACGGTCCGGAGCCTAGATGGCGAGGGACCCCGCTGGGTCTTCGAAGCCACGCGCGCCGCGTACCAGCCGCTGCTGGCCGCCGGCACCGGCGTGGACCGCAGCCACGATCTCACGCTCGCCCGCAACATCCTGGCGCTGTCGGTCCACGCCCCGGACACCGGGTATATCCGGGCGCTGCGGGAGGCGCCGGCCACGCATCAGGACGAAGAGCTGCCCCGTCAGCTGCAGCCGCCGCAGCAGTCCCCGGACCAGTTCACCCTTTTTGACGAACCACAGCCCGGCGGCACGGAGCTGGAGGACCTCGTGGCCGAGCTGCAGGACCAGTTGGCGGCCGTGGCCGCGTCGGTCCACCGCGGCCGGCTGCAACTGCTGCTGGCGGCCGAGTCGGCCGGCGCCCTGATCGCCACCGAGATGGAGCACGCCGGCGTGCCGTGGCGCGAGGACGTGCACCTGGGCATCCTGACGGACCAACTGGGTGAACGCCCGCGGGAAGGCCAGCGGCCGGACAAGCTGGAGGAGCTCGCCGTCAGGCTCGGACAGGAGCTGGCCAATCCCGCGTTCAACCCCGACTCCCAGCAGCAGCTCATCCGCGCCCTGCACCGGGCCGGCATCGAGGTCAAAACCACCAGCTCCTGGGAATTGAAGCAGCATGCCCATCCGGCGATCGAGCCGCTGCTGCAATACCGCAAGCTCGCCCGCCTGTTCACTGCCAATGGCTGGGCGTGGCTGGACGCCTGGGTCCGGGACGGCCGCTTCCGGCCCGAGTACGTGGTGGGCGGCGTGGTCACCGGGCGATGGGCCTCACGCGGCGGCGGGGCCCTGCAGATACCCGGCCAGATCCGGGACGCCGTCCGCCCTGATCCCGGCCACAAGCTCATCGTCGCGGACGCAGCCCAGCTGGAACCCCGGGTGCTGGCGGTGCTGGCGCAGGACGAGGCCCTGGCAGCGGCCGGCCGCGGCAAGGATCTCTATCAGGGCATTGCCGACGCCGGATTCGCTGGCGACCGTGCCAAGGCGAAGATCGCGATGCTCGGGGCCATGTACGGTGCGACCACCGGCGAGTCCGGCCGGCTGATGCCCCAGCTCACCCGGACGTATCCGCAGGCCATCGCGGTGGTCGAGAGCGCGGCCCGGGCCGGCGAGGCGGGGCAGGTGGTCAGCAGCTACCTGGGCCGCAGCTGCCCTCCGCCGTCGGAACGCTGGCTGGCCTCCCAACGGACCGCCACAGCCGAAGAGCAGCGACGGGCCGATACCCTCGCCCGCAGCCGCGGCCGCTTCACGCGCAACTTTGTGGTGCAGTCGACGGCCGCTGAATGGGCGTTGTGCTGGCTGGCGGAATTACGACGGCGGCTGCGCGCCTGCGCGGCCGAAGGAACCTTCGTGGGGGAAATGGTGTTCTTCCTCCACGACGAGGTCATGCTGCACGTCCGCGAGGACCGTGCTGAACTGGCCTGCCGGCTGGTGGAGGAATCCGCCGCTGCCGCCACCCGCCTGGTCTTCGGCCGCATCCCTGTGGCCTTCCCGGTCAGTGTGGCAGTGGTCGATTCCTACGCCGAAGCCAAGTAAGGCAGCGCGCTCCCCCAGCCAGATTGGCCCCCGGCCAGGCCATGACCGCCAGCCGGCCGCGGGGCGCGGGGCGCAGGCTGCAGGGACCGGGCAACCGTCAACCGGCCGCGGGGCGCAGACTGCAGGCCGCGGACCTGGCGTCAGCCGGCCGCAGGGCGCGGAGCGATCGGTGCCGGGATTTCGCGCGACCTGTCCCAGTCCAACGACCACCCCAGGTCGTCAAAAAGATGACTAAGCACAATGGCGGTAAAGCCCCAGACCACCACTCCGTGGACCAGGAACGCGGGGCTGCGGAAGACCTGGCCGCCGCGGCGGAGCACCGACATGCGCCGGTTGGCCGGATCCAGCAGGTCGGCGACCGGCACACGGAAGACCTGCGACGACTCGGCAAAGTCGACGACGTCGACCGGCGAGGGAGCGGCCCACCAGGCCAGGACCGGCGTCACCAAAAAGTTGCTGACCGACAAAGGGATGTCCGGCAAGACACCCAGGACTTCGACGCCGGCCGCGTCCAGGCCGGTCTCCTCGACCGCTTCGCGGACCGCGGCGGCGGCGGGCCCGTCGTCGTCGGCGTCGATGCGGCCGCCCGGAAACGCCACCTGCCCGGGATGCGAGGAGAGGCCCGCGGCGCGTTCCACGAAGAGCAGGTCAAGGTCATCCGGGACGGCCGAATCGTGGAAGTGGGCCGGTGCGTCGTCCAGGGCGCCGAAGAGCAGGAGCACCGCGGCCGGGCGGGCCGTCCCCTGGTCAAGGGCGACGTCGTACCAGCGCTCCCGGCCGCGGACGGAGAGCCGCTGATCCATCGGCACCTCCACCAGCCGCTGCAGGTCCTGCTTGGCGCTCATCGTCAGGCTCCCAGCGGGAAGCCCGCCGCGCGAAGCTCCCGCCTCGTCTCCCCGGCCATCATCCGGGCCAGCAGTTCTTCACGTCCCGGCGCGAGTTCGTACTTCAGCAGTTTCCGCGCCTTGTCCGGGTCCACCTCTCCCTCGCCGTAGGAGGGGCACCATTGGGCGACGGGGCAGGCGCCGCATGCCGGCTTGCGGGCGTGGCACACCCGCCGGCCGTGGAAGACAACACGGTGCGAGAGCATGGTCCAGTCCTTGGGCTCGAACAGCTCCGCAACATCGAATTCCACCTTGACCGCGTCGGTCGATTCGGTCCAGCCGAAGCGGCGGGACAACCTGAGGAAATGCGTGTCCACCGTGATCCCCGGGATGCCAAAGGCATTGCCCAGCACCACATTGGCCGTCTTTCGGCCGACCCCGGCGAGCTTAACCAGGTCGTCCAGGTTTCCCGGGACCTCGCCGTCGAACTCGTCGACGATCTGGTTGGCCATCTTCAGCAGGCTCTGGGACTTGGCCCGGAAGAAACCCGTGGGCTTGATCAGCTCCTGCAGTTCGGCCTCATCGGCTGCTGCGAGCGCGCGGGCGTCCGGGTAGCGCTCGAAGAGCACCGGAGTGGTCATGTTGACCCGGACGTCGGTGGTCTGCGCGGAGAGGATGGTCGCCACCAGCAGCTCGAAGGGATTGGAGAAATCCAGTTCCGCCACCGCATACGGGTAGTGTTCGGCGAGCTCTTTGTTGATCCGGCGGGCGCGGCGCTTGCGCGCCAGCAGGGACTCTTCGGTCTTGCGCCGGCGGGTGGCCGGCGCCCGGTCAGGCACGCTCAATGTTCGTCAGGTCCCTCAAAACGCCCACCCGGCCGTCCGTATGCTGCACCAGGAATTCGTCGCCGCGGTCCTGCAGCGCCAGGATCCACGACCCCGGCTCCACCGTGAACATGACCTGGCCGGTGTTCTCGTCCAGCACCGGGCGGGTGCGCCCGACGGCGAACCAAAAGGCCTCGTATTCCCCTTCGGCTTCCTCGTCCTCGTAGTGCTCCCTGGTGGCGCTGATCGGAGCAGACGCCGAGGCAGCGTCGGCGACGGCGCGGGCGGCGGCCTTCTCCCCGACCGCCGGCATGGCCGTGGTGGCTGCTGTCGCCGTCTGGTCGGCGGCAGCGGGTGTGGCACTGGCTCCGGCCCCGGTCGGCTTGGCGGCTGCACCGCCGACGGCCGCACCGGCCGTCGGTGCACCGGCGGTCGGCTCGGCGGCTGCACCGCCGACGGGCCCGCCGGCGGGAACGGCCGACTCGTCCTGCCGTTCGGCTGCGCCGTGCTCGCCTGTGCGGCCGGCAAGATCCGCGGTTCCGGTGCGGCCCGTTGTGGCAGGCTCCCGGGACTGCCGGCCGCCGGCGGACGCGGCAGATCCGCCCACCACCGTTCCGGCGGAGTAGCCGACGTCCGTGGCCACGCCGCTCGCCGAGGACGCGGCGGCGCGCGCAGTTGCGGATCCGCTCGCATCGGCGGTCACGGGGATGCCGACGGCCTCACCGTCTGCCGCCCCCGGCGACAGGGAATCGTCCGGTTCAAGGTTCTCGGCCCGCTGCGTGCTGATCGGGCTGGCGTCGGTGTCCCGTCCCGACGTGATCGTCGCGGTGCCGGTGCCGTGTTCCGGCGGGTTCATGGCGTGGGCGGCCGCGGCGGCGCCTGCCACCCCGGCCGCTCCCTTACCGGAGGGTGCAGCGAACTGCCCGGTAGACGGTTGATGCGCTCCGGTGTGATGTGTACCGGACGGGGTATGGGCTGCGGAACCGGCAGGGACACCTGCACCCCGCGTTTCCGGCGCCGCCTCGTCAATCCGGACGCCACCTGCCCTGGCCGCACCCTTGCCGGCGGCTCCGCCGTGGGCGGCCGGTTGTCCGGCCCCCGGCTGGTTCGCGCCGGGCTGCCCGGCGGCCGGCTTGGGTTGCTTCGGCCGGGGTGCGGCCGGGACAGCGTCGCGCGCCACGGGGTGGGCGACTGCCTCGGGACGGCCGGCGAAATCGACGGCAAGCTGCGGAATCCAGCGCGCGCAAACGGTTCCCGCAAAGAGCACCACCGCGCCGATGAATCCGATGACTCCGCTAACGCTGAAGACGGTGACGATGGTGAGGAAGTAGAACGCCAAAGCCAGCGAAGCGACCACCGAGGCGAATTGGTCGACCGACAAAGAGCCCACCCGCAGCGGCGTCTGCGGGGCCAGCCGCCGCACGACAAACAGGACCAGAACCACCGCCGGAAGCAGGATGCCCAGCCCCAGCTGGAACAGGCCGCCCGAATTCCATAGGTTCACGCCGATGCCCTGGAGAACTTGCAGGGGCATCACCGACGAGAGGAAAAGCAGGACGATGCCGGCGCCCACCACCATGTCTCGCGCGGTGAACGGGCCGGCCACCGCAGTTCCTGCCGTGCCGTGAGTCTGGGAGCTCTGGGACATCTTCGATCCTCCGGTCGTTACGGTTGCAGCGCGGGCCGGGCCCGCCGTGGGTCGTTACGGTTGCACCGCGGGCTTGGGCCGCCGTGCAACCTTCTGGCACTGGTCTCAGCGTAGTCAAGGAACCCACCCTTCACTAGCCGGATTCCCGCGGGCGACGGCGGCACCGGGTGCCGTTCACCGCAGATTCACCTCCATTTACATCGTGCAGTGTGACGCTCAACACCGCTGCCGGCGCGCAAAGGATTAGGCTGGCAGCAGCAGGTGCGCCCGGCGAAGCCGGGGGCACGCCAATGACCCAGCACGACGAAGGGGCCCCCACATGTCTGAAGCCAACGCAACGCAGTCGACCGCCGCCACCGGCGACGCCCTGGAAAACCTGCTCCACGAGAACCGTAGATTTGCGCCAAGCGCTGAATTCGCCGCCGCGGCCGTAGCCAAACAGGACGTTTACGCGGACGCAGAGGCGGACCGCCCCGCATTTTGGGCCAAGCAGGCCCGCGAGGTCCTCTCGTGGGACACGGACTTCAGCCAGGCGCTGGACTGGTCGGACGCACCGTTTGCCAAGTGGTTCGTCGGCGGCGAGCTGAACGCGGCGTACAACGCGCTGGACCGGCATGTGGAGAACGGGCTGGGCGACCGGGTGGCGATCCACTTCGAAGGCGAGCCCGGCGACACCCGCACGTACACCTACGCCCAGCTGACCGAGGAGGTGAAGAAGGCCGCCAACGCGTTCGAGTCCCTGGGCGTAGCCAAGGGCGACCGGGTCGCCGTCTACCTGCCGATGATCCCCGAGGCCGTGATCACCATGCTGGCCTGCGCCCGGATCGGTGCGGTGCACTCGGTGGTATTCGGCGGTTTCTCCGCCGACGCGCTGCGCTCCCGCGTCGACGACGCCGAGGCCAAACTCGTGGTCACCGCCGACGGCACCTGGCGCCGCGGCAAGCCGTCGCCGCTGAAGCCCGCCGTGGACGAGGCCCTCTCGGCCCCCGGACACACGGTGACCAACGTGGTGGTGGTCAAGCGCAACGGCGAGCCGGTGGACTGGCAGCAGGGGCGCGATGTGTGGTGGGCGGACACGGTGGAGACGGCGTCCGCCGAGCATACGCCGGTGCCGCACGACGCAGAGCACCCGCTGTTCATCCTCTACACCTCCGGCACGACCGGGAAGCCCAAGGGCATCCTGCACACCACCGGCGGCTACCTAACGCAGTGCGCCTACACGCACAAGGTGGTGTTCGACCTGAAGCCGGAGACGGACGTGTTCTGGTGCACCGCGGACATCGGCTGGGTCACCGGCCACTCCTACGTCACCTACGCGCCGCTGATCAACGGCGCCACCCAGGTGATGTACGAGGGCACCCCCGATTCCCCGCACCAGGGCCGCTGGTGGGAGATCGTGGAAAAGTACAAGGTCTCCATCCTCTACACCGCCCCGACGGCGATCCGCACCATGATGAAGTGGGGCGAGGAGATCCCGGCCAAGTACGACCTGTCCTCCATCCGGGTGCTCGGTTCGGTCGGCGAACCCATCAACCCGGAGGCCTGGATGTGGTACCGGCGGGTGATCGGCGGCGACAACGCACCGATCGTGGACACCTGGTGGCAGACCGAAACCGGTGCGCACATGATCGCCCCGCTGCCCGGGATCACCGCCGCCAAACCCGGCTCCGCACAGGTCGCGATCCCGGGCATCGCCGTCGACGTCGTGGACGAACTCGGCGACTCCGTCCCGGACGGCCACGGCGGCTATCTGGTGATCCGCGAGCCCTGGCCGGCCATGCTGCGCGGCATTTGGGGCGACCCGGAACGGTTCAAGGAAACCTACTGGTCCCGGTTCGAGAACATGTACTTCGCCGGCGACGGCGCCAAGAAGGACGAGAACGGCGACATCTGGCTGCTCGGCCGGGTCGACGACGTCATGAACGTCTCCGGCCACCGCCTCTCCACCACCGAAATCGAGTCGGCGCTGGTCTCCCATCCCGCCGTCGCGGAGGCCGCCGTCGTCGGCGCCAAGGACGAAACGACCGGCGAGGCAGTGGTCGCGTTCGTCATCCTGCGCGGCGAAGCAGCCACGCAGCACGGCTCACACGAGGACATCGTCGCCACCCTCCGCGCGCACGTCGGCAAGGAAATCGGCCCCATCGCCAAGCCGCGCACCATCCTGGTGGTGCCGGAACTGCCCAAGACCCGCTCCGGCAAGATCATGCGCCGCCTGCTCAAGGACGTGGCCGAAGGACGCGAGGTCGGCGACGCCACCACCCTGGCCGACAACACCGTCATGCAGCAGATCGCAACCTCCCTGAAGGCCTGACGGCCAGGCGAGCCGGACAGCCAACTGAATGCCGGGCCCGCCCGCTGCCCCTGGCGGCGGGCGGGCCGCGGCCTTCACGCCGCGCGGAGAGGCGCCCCGCCTGCAACAGGTCAGCTCCACCGGGACGCGATTGAGGCATAGTAAAAGGCATGACTGCAGACATCCCCGGCACCCGCCGCGTCCTGATCCTCAACGGCCCCAACCTGAACCTGCTGGGCACGCGCGAGCCGGACGTCTACGGCACCGCCACGCTGGCCGACGTCGAGCGGCTCGCCACCGACGCCGCGGCCGCCCGCGGCTGGACCGCGGAGTGCGTGCAGTCCAATCATGAAGGGGAGCTGATCGACGCGGTCCACGCCGCCCGTGGCACGGCCGATGCGATCATCATTAATCCCGGCGGCTACAGCCACACGTCCGTGGCACTGCGCGACGCCCTTTCCGGCGTGGCCCTCCCCGTGGTCGAAGTGCACATCACCAACATCCACCGGCGTGAAGAGTTCCGCCACCACTCCTACATCTCCGGCGTCGCGGACGCCGTCATCGCCGGAGCGGGCATCACCGGCTACCGGCTGGCGGTCGAATACCTGACCGAGGCCCTGTAGAGGGCGGCACGGCGCGATGGGTGGACAGCGAGGGGACACCGCCGGCTGGTACCGGAACTTCGGCCTGCACGAGGCCGAAGGCCAGTCCCCGGTGTACGTCGAATGGACCCTGGGCATCAGCGACGATCCCGAGGTCCTGGCGCTGATCGACGCCCTGCCCGCGTCGAAGCGCCAGCCCAACCTGATCCTGGCGGCGGCCCGCTCGCTTGGCGCCGGCGCCACGGAGTACGCGGGCTTCCGCGACTTCCTGCTGTCGCGGTGGGACTCGGTCCGGGACGTGGCACTGGCGCGCACCACGCAGACCAATGAACCCGGCCGCTGCGCCGTCTTCCTGCCGTCCCTGGCGGCCATCGCCGCCTCCGAAGCCAAGCCGCTGGCGCTGATCGAGGTGGGCGCCTCGGCGGGGCTGCTGCTCTATCCGGACCTGTACCGCTACCAGTACGACGGCGGGGCGGTCCTCGCGCCACGGTCCTCGCCTGCCGCCGTGGCTGGGACGGGGGCGGAAGCCGGGGAAACGGCGTCGGCCGGGGCCGGGCCGGGCACCGCGGAAGCCGCGTCAGCCGCGTCGGGGGCGCAAGCCGCGTCCGCCGGCCGTGAAGCGCAGCCTCCGCTGCTGGAATGCTCCACCTCCGGCCGTCCGCCGCTGCCCGAGTCGCTGCCCGAAATCTGCTGGCGCGCCGGAATCGATCTGAATCCGTTGGAGATTAACGATCCCGACGATGTCGCCTGGCTCGAGGCCCTGATCTGGCCGGGCCAGGAGTTCCGCGTCCGTCGTCTGCACCAGGCCATCGAGGTTGCCCGCCGCACACCGGTCCGGCTGGTGGCCGGCGACCTGATCGAGCAGCTGCCGGCACTGGTGGCCCAGGCACCCGGGGATGCCGCCGTCGTCGTCTTCCATTCGGCAGTGCTGGCCTACCTGCCCGAAGAGGACCGTCGTCGGTTCCGCACCCTGGTGGAGGGGCTCATCCGTGAGCGGGGCGTGCACTGGCTCGCGCACGAAGGCCCCGGGGTGATGCCGGTGCCGGATGATGACTCCGGCATTCCCGGCCTGGACGACCGGACCCGCCGGGGCCGCTTCCTGCTCTCGCACAACGGGCGCCCCGTGGCAGTCAGCGGTCCGCACGGCCAGTTCCTGGAGTGGCTACCGCAGGAGAGCCGCTAGCGGGTCACGCATTGGCCGGCGGAGATCGTCTCCTGATAGCCGAGGGCTTCGTCGACGACCGGCTGGACCTCCGCCAGGGTCAGGGCGTAGCCCACCGGCACGTTTTCCGTGGATTTGGCGAATACCACGCCGGCCACGTTTCCGTCCGCATCCAGCAACGGTCCGCCGGAGTTGCCCTGCTGTACGTTCGCCGCCAGCGTGTAAACCTCGAGCGACGACGGGTCCGCGCCGTAAATGTTCTGCACCAGCACCTGCGAACGGCCCTGCACGGTGGCCGGCTTGCTCTGGAAGGGACCGCCGGCCGGGTAACCCTGGAACGCCGCCAGGTCGCCTTCGGACAGTTCGCCCCCCAGCGGCAGCGGCCGCACGTCCAACCCGTCCACGGCCAGGACGGCCAGGTCGCGCACCGGGTCGAAGAACACCACCCGGCCGGGCAGCACCCGGCCGTCGGCAACCTCCACCACCGGTTCGTTGACGCCGGCCACCACGTGAGCGTTGGTCAGCACGCGGTCCGGGGCCACCGCGAAGCCGGACCCGGTCTGGTTCTGCCCGCATTGGAAGGCCGTCCCCGCGATCCGCAGCACGGAGGCCGCCGCCTCGTTCAGGGCAGCGGTATCGGTGCTGGCATCGGGAACCGGCGCCGACTCCTGCGGCACGCGCGGGTCGAGGACCAGCGGGATGCCGTCCGCCACAACGATCGAGCGCACCTGCGCCGCCCATGCCTTCACCGGATCCGGGGTGAGGTTTTCGATCGAGGCGATCACCTTGGACGCGGCAATCTGCTGCGAGATGAACGGCACGCCCATGGTGCCCAGGCTGAACGCCAGCATGGAGATCACCAGCGCGGTCACGGCAAGGTTCATCACGCCGCCCAGCAGCCGGTCCAGCGGCCGCAGCGGCGGGAAGTCCATCCGGCGCCGGATGGCCGCGCCGATACCCGTCCCCAGGGCGTGCCCCAGCACCACAAGCAAGATGGCCACGGCAATGGCTGCGGTCAGCCGCCAGGCGCTGTCGGGAACCCACTCACTGACCAGGGGGATGGCGAAGAAGGCTGCCACCGCTCCCAAGGCGATGCCGGCGATGCCGCCGAGGGTGAGCAGGAACCCCTTGCGCAGACCTGAGACCAGGTACGCCAAGAGGATCAGCAGCAGGACAACGTCCAGGATGGTCAGGCCGAAAATCACTCATTCTCCGTTGCGGTGGGATGTGCATTAGTCTAGGCGGTTCGCCCGCGGGAATTATTAACCGCCGTTGCGGGTTGTCACCTCCGGCAGCCCTTGCCGGTGCTCGATGCCGGCGCTTTCCTCCTCTGGGAGCGAAAAGCCTTGTGGAAGATGTCACACGGGCTTTACATACGGCAAAATGGAAAACAGTGCCCCCACGGGAGAGCAGCTTGAACCCCAGCCGAACAGTACTAACTTGGAGAATTCATGGACGTAGAGATCCTTCGCCGCGCACCTCTTTTTGCCACTCTTGACGACGACGTTTTCGCCGCGCTGACCGACGAGCTGACCGAGGTCGACCTGTCCCGCGGCGCATCGGTGTTCCGCGAAGGTGACCAGGGCGACCAGCTCTACTTCATCGTCTCCGGCAAGATCAAGCTGGGCCGCACCGCTGCCGACGGCCGCGAGAACCTGGTGGCCATCCTCGGTCCGGGCGAGCTCTTCGGTGAGATGGCCCTCTTCGACCCGAGCCCGCGCAGCACCTCCGCGACCGCCGTCTCCGAGACCCGCCTCGCCGGGCTGAAGAACGAGAACCTGCGCGGCCTGCTGGAGACCCGCCCAGAGGTGTCGGCGCAGCTGCTGCAGGCTTTGGCCCGCCGCCTCCGCCGCACCAACGACTCGCTGGCCGACCTGGTCTTCTCCGACGTTCCGGGCCGCGTGGCCAAGGCCCTGCTCGACCTGGCCGACCGCTTCGGCCGCCCCGCAACGGACGGCATCCTGGTGGCACACGAACTGACGCAGGAAGAGCTGGCCCAGCTGGTTGGCGCCTCCCGCGAAACCGTCAACAAGGCGCTGGCCGAGTTCGTCCAGCGCGGCTGGCTGCGCTTGGAAGCGCGCGCGGTAGTCATCCTGGACATCCAGCGGCTGCGCCAGCGTTCGCGCTGATTTTCGACAAAAAGTACGACGGCGGGGGCTCACCGATGGTGGGCCCCCGCCGTCGTTGTGGCTTGCGAGGTAGGTGCCGTTGGCCGGCCGGCACGGACCGTCGGGGCTGGGGTCCGTGCCGGCGGAGCGGCTCAGCGTCCCCGCTGGGCGGCACCGCCTTCGGTGGCCGAGTTGGCCGCCACCTGCAGCATGGGCACCCCGTCGACCTGGATCAGTTCCGGGTGGTAGAGCCGCTGCGGGCGTTTGTGCGAGAGGTAGGCGATGCAGCCGCGGGCGCCGGCGATCTTTTCCACGATGATTTCCACCGCGGGCGAGGTCACCTCGCTGAACGTCAGCCCGCGGGTGTCGGGCTGGTCCACCAGATCGCCCAGCGCCGTGGTCGTCCGCCCGGCCATCAGTTCCTGCGCCGGCAGCCAGGAGGCCCACACGCCCTTGCTTTCCAGCAGGGACGGCCGTTGGTTGGCCGGCTGGGCCGCAGCGAAGTAGCGCGTGTCGAAGCGTCGATGGGCAAAATCGGGGCTGAGCCAGTGGGCCACGGGTTTGAGCAAGTCGGTGCGGACGCCGAGCCCGCGCTTGCCGAGCGCTTCGCCGAAGGACACCTCCTGGTCGGCGACGGCCTCGCGGGTCCGCATCCAGTCGGCACCGGAGGTGGACTCCGGCAGAGTGGATTCATCAGGACCAGCCAGCAACACGCCGGTTTCCTCGAACAGCTCGCGGATGGCCCCCACCACGTGGGCGTGGGCCAAACGGTGGTCGTCCAGCCCTAGCATCTCGGCCCATTTGGTCGGCGAGGGACCGTACCAGGTCACCGGGTCGCCGTCGCTCTCCTCCACGCTGCCGCCGGGAAAGGCCACCGTGCCCAAGGGAGAGGACCCCGACCGGTAGCCGAGGTACGTTTCCGTGCCGGCCGCGCCGTCCCGGACGAGGACGACCGAGGACGCCATCCGGGGCTTGCGCGGCGTGCGTTCCCCGTGGTGGAACCAGCTGTGGGCCGCGCCCAACTGGTCCGGCGCCACGGGGAAGAGGCGCTGCTCCTCGCGAAGCGGACTAGCTGAATTCGGCAATCAGTTCTACCTCGACCGGCGAATCCAGCGGCAACACGGCCACGCCGACGGCGGAGCGGGCATGCGCGCCGGCCTCGCCGAGGACCTGCCCCAGCAGCTCGGAGGCGCCGTTAATCACACCCGGCTGGCCGGTGAATGCCGGATCGGAGGCCACGAAACCGACGACCTTGACCACCCGGGTGATCCGGTCCAGGTCACCGATGACGCTCTTGACCGCTGCCAAGGCGTTCACGGCGGCCGTCGCGGCCAGGTTTTTCGCCTCGTCGGCACTGACCAGGCCGGCACCGTCGCCCACCTTGCCGGCGGCCGGAAGTTCGCCGTTGACGAACGGCAACTGCCCGGAGGTGTACACATAGTTTCCGGAGACGACCGCCGGGACATAGGCGGCCACCGGAGCTGCCACGTCCGGCAGGGTCAGTCCCAGACCGGCCAGCCGCTCTTCGACGGTGGACTTCCGGGCTTCAGTGGTTTCCGTCATGGCTACTGCTTCTCCCGCTTCAAATAGGCAACCGGATTGGTTCCGTTCGGGCCGGGGAACACCTGGACGAGCTCCCAGCCGTCCTCCCCCCACTGGTCAAGAATCTGCTTGGTCGCGTGGATAATGAGCGGAATTGTCGCGTATTCCCATTTGGTCATAACTCAAAGGGTAGCGCTTGCTTGTAAACTGAACCCCATGGCCGCTCGCAAATCCCCCTTCTTCGACACTGCGACCACCCTAGGCAAAGTTGTTGGCTTCCTGGGTATCAGTGCGCTCTGCGGCGTGCTCGCAGCCGGTCTGCTGGTTCCGGCCGCAGCCGTGGCCGGTGTCGGGGCAACCTCATCGATCGAATACTTCGACCAGTTGCCGGACGAGCTGCAGACGCAGCCGCTGTCCCAGCCGTCGCGGATCCTCTCCGCCGACGGCAAGCTGATTGCCACGTTCTACGCCGAAAACCGCGTCCCGGTGACCTTGGACAAGGTGTCCCAGCACATGCAGGACGCCATCATCTCCATCGAGGATGTGCGGTTCTACGAGCACAACGGTGTGGACCCCCAGGGCATCATGCGTGCGGCGGTGACGAACATGGCCGGCGGGGACCTGCAGGGCGCGTCGACGCTGACCATGCAGTATGTGAACAACGTGCTGATCGACGCCGGCGCTTCCGCGGGCAAGGGGGCCGAAGAGCTGACCATCAGCGGCACCAAGGACATCGGCGACAAGCTGCGCGAGGCGAAGCTGGCCATCGCCGTCGAAAAGGAATTCAGCAAAGAAGAGATCCTGCAGGGCTACCTGAACATCGTGTTGTTCAGCGGTCAGGTGTACGGCATTGAAGCCGCTGCGAAGACCTTTTTCGGTGTCCCGGCGGCCAAGCTGAACATCCAGCAGTCGGCCATGCTGGCCGGCATGGTGCAGTCGCCCAACTACTTCAATCCGGTGAACAACCCGGAAGCCACGGTGGAGCGCCGCAATACGGTGCTGGCAGCCATGCGCAATGCGGGCAAGATCACCCAAGAAGAGTACGACAAAGCCGTTGCCAGCGACCTGGACCTGAACCTTAAGCCGGTACGTTCCGGCTGTGTCGCGGCAAACTTCGCCGACTACTTCTGCAGCTACGTGCAGCACGCCATCATGCAGTCCGACGCGTTCGGTGCGGACTCCACCGAGCGGGCGAAGCTTCTGGCCCGTGGCGGCCTCACCATCAAGACCACGCTCGACTCCCGCCTCCAGAAGGAAGGCCAGAAGCAGATCGAGCAGGAAGTCCCGGTGGGCGATGAGTCCGGCGTCGGCTCGTCCATGGTCTCGATTGAGCCGGGCACCGGCAACATCCTGATGATGGCCCAGAACACCAACTACAGCCCCGAAGACGGCGCGGCCAACACGGAGCTGAACTACAACGTCGACGCCGACATGGGCGGCGGCAACGGCTGGCAGCCCGGCTCCACGATGAAGCCCTACACCATGGTCGCCTGGCTCGAAGCGGGCAAGGCGCTCAACGCGTCGGTCGACGCGCGCCGGACGGAGTACCCGGCACAGTACAACTGGAACGCCAGCTGCCTGCCCCCGGACGCTTGGTTCAGCGAGTGGGACTTCCAGAATGCGCTGCCCGGTTTCGAGCGGACTATGACCGCCAGCCAGGGCCTGACCTGGTCGATCAACTCCGCTACCGCAGCCATGGCCGCGCAGCTGGACCTCTGTGACATCCAGGATGCGGCAACCCGCCTCGGCGTTCGGACGGCGACGGACAAGGAACCGATCAGCATTGAGCACCCGTCCTTCATCATCGGCACGACCAACGTGTCCCCGATGACGATGGCGGCTTCGTTCGCGGCGTTCGCCAACGGCGGCGTGTACTGCAAGCCGATCGCTCTGACCTCCGTGACCGATGCCCAGGGCAACGAGTACGAGGTGCCGAAGAAGTCCTGCGAACGGGCGATCTCGGAGGAAGTAGCTGCTGCCGTCAGCGTCCCGCTGGAGAATCTGGTCAACCTGCAGCTGGGCGGAATCCATCCGATTGGTGTTCCCGCCGCTGTGAAGACCGGCACGACCGACAAGTCTGAGTACACCTGGACGGTGGGCTACACCAAGGGCATATCCACTGCTTCCTGGGTGGGCAACCCTCATGCCTACAAATCGATCAACAACATCCCCATCAACGGCGTGACGCGCGACTACGTGGACGGTGCGACCATCGCCGGCGGGCAGTGGACCGATTACATGGAGAAGGTCGCCGGCCTGTACAAGACGGGCAGCTTCGGCTCCGCGCCGAGCAGCATGATGTATCCGCCCCGGCCGGTCCAGACCCCGGCGCCCGCCGAGTCGAACAACAACTCGAATTCCAGCGACGGCAGCGACGACGGGGATTCGGGCGGCGACTCCGGCGATTCCGGCAACGGAAACGGCGGGGGTAACGGCAACGGCGGAGGCAACGGCAACGGCAACGGCGGAGGAGACGACGACTAACCGTGGACACTGACTTGCTGCGAGCACGGCTCCGGACCGCAGGCACCCTGGCCCTTGGGGCCACGGCCGCGGGCGGGGCCGCGCTCGTCTACGGCTCCGTTATCGAGCGGAACCTCTTCAAGGTCCGCGAAGAAACGCTGCCCATCCTGCCTGCCGGGCGAGGCCCCCTGAAGATCCTGCACGTGTCCGACATCCACATGACTCCCGGGCAGACGCTGAAGCAGAGGTGGCTGCGGCAGTTGGCGTCGCTGGAACCGGACCTGGTGGTCAACACCGGCGACAACCTCAGCCATCACGACGCCGTGCAGCCCCTGCTGGAGTCGCTGGCACCGCTGATGGACGTTCCGGGCGTGTTCGTGCCGGGCTCCAACGATTACTACTCCCCGGTGATGAAGAACCCGTTCTCCTACCTCACCGGCCCCTCCTCTCAGCCCAAGGACTACGCGGAGCGTGAACTGCCGTGGCGGGAGATGCATGCGGCTTTCGGCACCGCGGGCTGGATCGACTTGACCAACAGGCACCAGTCGGTGGTGGTGGGCCGCATGCGGCTGGACTTCACGGGCGTGGACGATCCGCACCTGCAGCGCGACCGTTATTCGGGTTTCCCCAACGGTTCGACGTCCGCCGATGAGGCCGCATTCCTGCGGATCGCGGTGGCCCACGCTCCGTACCAGCGGGTGCTGGACCGGTTCACTGCCGACGACGCCGACCTGATGCTGGCCGGGCACACCCACGGGGGCCAGGTCCGCCTCCCCGGCTACGGTGCCTTGACCAGCAACTGCGATCTGCCCACGTGGCGTGCCCGGGGGCTGACGTACTGGGAGCACGAGGGGCGTAGCGCCCCGTTGAATGTGTCGGCGGGGTTGGGAACGTCCCGTCTGGCTCCGGTGCGCTTCGCCTGCCGCCCGGAAGCTGTGCTGCTGACACTGAAGCCGGCTGCTCCGGCCGGCGAAGTCCCTGCCGAAGGCCGCCGCCCCGGGGCCGGCCCCGGGCTCAGCTGAGCACAGAAGCGCGCTGTGCGGCTGGTCTCACACCAGCTCTCGCCTTCTTCTGTGCAGCCCGCACATGCATCTTTAGATGCGCCCTTGCGTGCCGGCCAGCTAAGACTTCCTCAGCTGCGCCCTGCGCACCCGCCTGTGGAGACTTCCTTAGTGCGCCCTGCGCGCCCGCCCGCTAAGACTGCCTCAGCTGCGCCCTGCGCACCCGCCCGCGCCGAATCGCTGGGTCAGGCCAGGAGTGGTTGGGGTGGGATGTGGGTTTGCCAGTAGGAGTTGCGCAGGGGTTTGCGGCGGGGGTCGATGTAGTCCGGCGGCGTGAACCAGGGGATGCCGTCGACGACGTTGATCTCCCAGTTGCCTTGCTCGATCAGGTCGTGGTGGAGCAGGCACAGGCACACCCCGTTGTTGACGTCGGTGCGGCCGCCGGCCCACCAGGGGATGATGTGGTGCGCCTCCGTCCAGAACGCGGGAATGCTGCAGCCCGGGAACGCGCAGCCCTTGTCCCGGGCGACCAGTGCCCGGCGGATTGCGCGGTTGAAGAACCGTTGCGACCGGCCCAGGTCCAGGATCTCGCCCTCGGATCCGAGGACGGCCGGGATGATCTCGGCGTCGCAGGCCATCCGGCGCACGGTGGTGGCCGAGACCGGGCCGTTGAAGACCGCGCTGCCGCCGCCGGAGAGCAGCCCGGCCAACTGCTCGTACCCGGTGGTGACGATCACCTGGGTGCGGTGCCCACCCGAGTCCGGAAGCCTGCCGGTGTTCAGCGCGATCCGGCAGGCCCCTACCAGTCCCGCGAGCAGCTTCTGCGCCCGTGTGGCGTCATCCATCGCCTCCACCACGGCCGGATCCACACCGGCGGGGCCTCCACCGCCGGGGCGACCGGATCCAGCAGCCGTGCTGCCCTCCGCAACGGCCCCGTCCGTCCCATCAGCCTCAGCGGCACCGACTCCGCCCCTGCCTGCCCCCGTGGTACCGGCGCCGGTGCCGGTTCCGGTACCGGGAACATCATGGTTACCGCCGCCGCTGGCCGTGCCGGCGACCGTGGTTCCGCCACCTTCTGTGCGGGACTCCCCAGCACCGGCCGGGCCCGCCTTTGCGGTGTTGGCGTTGCCGGTTCCGTCTGCTTCCCCTGTGTCTGCAGGGGTGCTGCAGACGGCGGCGGTTTCGATGGCGTCGGGGCGGATCCGTGGGTTGGCGGCGCTGTTCATCACGGTGGCGAGGGCTTCGTACTGGGCGTCGGTGGTGTTGATGACGAACTGGTGCAGGCCGCGGCGCCGGCCGCGGTAGAACATGCCCTGCCTGGCCCGCAGTTCCTCCTCGGACGGTTCGGCACCGTCCTGGTCGACGGCGGTTTCCCACGTCCTGGCCACCATCACCAGGGTGTCCGCGTCGGCGTCCACGGCCTGCCGGACCAGCGACGCTTCCATCGCCTGCAACGCCTCCGGGCTGCCGGCGTGGCGGGCCCGGTCCAAGGAATCAACCACCAGGGCCGCGGCCTGGCCGCTGACCTCCCCGCCGGCCATGGCCTCGGCCAAGACCGGCAACGCCGGCGCACCCGGTTCCCCGTCCAACCGCACCGGCGCGGTGATCGCCTTGCCGACCCGCAGCCGGCGCCGCGCCTCGACAATCCCGATCCCCAACCGGGAGCGCAGATACTCCGCCGTGTTCGCAAACTCCGTCTTGCGGCCGCGCCGCACGTGCTGCGCCCCGGACCTGTCCGGGGCCGCGGCGCCCACGCTCCCGGTGCTGATCGCCGCCGCCGGGTCCGCCCACTCCCCCGCCCCCGCCGTGCCCGGCCCGACGTCACCGGGCTCTGCGCCGGGCCCCGCGGTGTTCGACCCGGCGTCACCGGCCTCTGCGCCGGCCCCGGCGCTGCCTCCGAGTCCTGGGGCCGCCGCGTGTTCCCCGGTGGCGGCGATGTCCGCCCGCTCCACCGCGTGGGCGCCGACGGCCTGCAGGAACTCCACCAGCTTCGAAACGCCCTCCACCGCCGCCACCGTGTTGGCCAGGTCCCGGGAAGACAGGGACGACAACTCATCGGGGAAGCGGTCGGCGGCATCTTGCAGCAGCGCAAACGCCTGGGCCAGGGGTGCTTCGATCTCCCCGGTGCGGTCCAACGGTGCAAGAGCCATACCACAATTTTATTCGTACACACATTCGATAGCCATCAAAAGGCCCCAGTGTGTAGGAGTAGTGCCGAAAGGCAGGGCATGTGGGTAACAATGCGAATGGCCCGGGATGCCTCCTGCCTAGATTTGCGGCCATGGCCTTGCATCGCATCCGTTGGAGCTCCAGCCGGCCTACTTTCCCAGACCTCCTGCAGCAGGCTCGGCCCCCTGCCCCTTGCTCGCCCTTTGCCCCTTTGCCGAACGTGCAGCCCGCGAGCGCGCGATCAGGTGGAAGGCCAGCAGCGCGCGAATCCGCGGTCCCAAGCGGCTCGGCGCCAGGCCTAAGCACGGCGCCGCGATGCTACGTCGAAGCGGCCGTCTCCGCATGCGCCTCGCGCCATTTGGACCAGCCGTACAGACTCAAAATTCCAAGCAGGACGGTGAACACGATGCCGTCCAGAGCAAACAGGACCTGCGGGTTTGCGTTCGCTGCCCCTCTGGCCAGCCCCATCAGCGAGAGGGCGACGCCGATCCACCACGCTTCGATAACGCCGCGCGCGAGACCGAGGTACAGCAGCGGAGTCAGGAGGCTAACGACCGCCGCTTCAGCAATCGCCCACGGGTCCGCCATGAGCATCAGCATCATGGGCAGCACGTCTATGCCGAAGAAAAACAGGACGAGTGCGATCAGCCCGGCCGCGGCCAGCCAGTCGGACCGCTCTACCGGATGGACCGGAACCCCGCCGGTCGCCGGCTGCCGGCGCGGCCGCCGGCCCCACCGCCACCGCCACCATCCGTAGGCGGCCACCGCAGGCAACACCAGGACGGCTAAGCTAAATCCGCCCGCCACGCCCATCAACACCATGGACAGGACCGGTTCCGCCAGCAGCACCAGCCAGCCGGCCGGCTTGCGCAGCACCAAGAGCAGGACGCCGGCCACCCGCAGCAGCGAAAAGAGCATTGACATCCCCAGGAACACCCCGAAGCCGTTCGCGACGTCCGCCAGATCCATGCCCGCCCCCGTAGGTGAATGGTTTCGCACAGCCTAGCAAGGATCGGTTTCCCAACGTGTCGCCTCGGGCCGGGTTATCAGTGACCAGCGCCTCAATGCGGTCGCTAGGATAGTTGCTGCAGTACACGAAGCCCTCCGAACCACTGCGACGAATCGACCACATGACTGAGTTATCCCTCTGGCGCTCGATCGCCCGGCTTAAGCACTATGTCCGGCCCATCCTCCCCCGGCTGATCCTGGGATTCTTCAGCGCCCTCGGCGCCAGCCTGGTGGCACTGGCCATTCCCCAGGTCTTGCGCGGCCTGGTGGACACCATCCACACCGGCGGCCGCCCCTCGGAAGTCTGGGGCCCCGCCGTCGTCATTGCCGTGCTGGGCGTGGCCGAGGCCGGCCTCGTGTACCTGCGGCGCGTGTTCGCGATCGCGCCCGCCACGGACGTGGAGATGGGCATGCGCACCAGCTTCTACCGGCACGTGCAGTACCTGCCGGCCGCGTTCCATGACCGCTGGGGCTCGGGCCAGCTGCTCTCCCGAGCCATGGCCGACCTGGGCCTGATCCGCCGGTGGCTGGCGTTCGGGTCCCTCATGCTGGTGGTCTCCTTCGTGACGGTAGTCGCGGGGCTGGCGCTGATGTTCGCGCTGAACCAGTTGCTGGGACTGATCTTCCTGGCCGCCGCCGTGCCCCTTGTCTGGCAGGGGTTCCGCTTCCGTACCGCGTTCGGCGCTTCCTCCCGGCTGAGCCAGGACCAGGCCGGCGACCTCGCCACCACGGTGGAGGAATCGGTGCACGGCATCCGGGTGCTCAAGGCCTTCGGCCGCGGCAAGTACGCGCTGGAGAACTTCCACGGGCAGGCCGAAGAACTGCGCCAGACCGAACTGGCCAAGGCCCGCACGCTGTCCAAGTTCCTCGCCACCGTCGTGTCGCTGCCCGATCTGGTGCTGGGCGCCGCGTTGGTCATCGGCATCATGCAGGTCTCCGGCGGGCACATGACGGTGGGCGACCTGGTCGCCTTCTTCGCCACCGCCGCCGTGGTGGCCGGTCCGGTGGAAGCGATCGGTTCCCTGATGGGCATGACGCTGACGGCGAAGACCGCCCTGGACCGGCACTTCGACGTGATGGATACGAAGAACACCATCATCGACCCGGAAGTACCCGCACCGGCCGGCCCCGTGCGCGGGGAACTGTGCCTGTCCGACGTCGTCTTCCGGTATCCCGACGCCGCCGCGGACGCGGCCCCGGTCCTTGACGGGGTGGACCTGCACGTGCGCGCGGGCGAAACCCTGGCGCTGGTTGGGGTCACCGGCTCGGGCAAGAGCACCCTGCTGCAGCTGATCCCCCGGCTGTACGACGTCACCTCCGGCGCCGTGCTCCTGGACGGGACGGACATCCGTCATCTCCCGCTGGCCGAGCTGCGCGCCCGCGTGTCGGTGGCCTTCGAGGACTCCACGCTGTTCTCCACCTCGGTCCGGGACAATGTGCTGCTCGGTGCCCGTCCGGGCAGCGACAAGGACCTCCTAGACCGGGCGCTCGAGGTGGCGCAGGCCGGGTTCGCCTACGACCTGCCGCAGGGCGTGGATACGCGGATCGGCGAGGAAGGGCTGAGCCTGTCCGGCGGGCAGCGGCAGCGGATCGCGCTGGCCCGGGCCATCGCCGCGCAGCCGGCCGTGCTGGTGCTGGACGACCCGCTCTCGGCCCTGGACGTGCGGACCGAAGAAGCGGTGACGCAGCGGCTTCGGGAAGAACTCCGCGGCACCACCACCGTGATCGTGGCCCACCGACCCTCCACCGTGGCGCTGGCCGACCGGGTGGCGTTGCTGCAGGACGGCCGGATTACGGCGGTCGGCACCCACTCGGAGCTGCTGCGCAGCAGCACACACTACCGGTACGTGATCGCCTCGCTGGCCGCCGAACCCACCGTCGAAGACGTCCTGGACGCGAAGGAAGCCCGATGAGTTCCATGACCGGAGTCGCCGGCGAAGACAACATCAATCTGGACCGAACCGACCGCAAAGCCGTCAGGCGGCGCTCCCTGCGGCTGCTGGGCGAACTGGTGTCCCCGCACAAGCGGCTGTTCGCGCTCTCCATCGTGCTGGTGGTGGCCAGCAACGCCGCCCGGGCGGCCGGTCCGGTGCTGGTGGCCTTCGGCATCAACAACGCGCTGCCGGCCTTCACCGCCGGCGACACCATGCCCCTGGCGCTGGTCGGCGCCGCCTACGCCGCCGTCGCGATCGCCGGCGGATCCCTGCTGGCGGCCTACATCTACGTCACCGCCCGGCTCAGCCAGGCCATGCTGCTGGCCCTGCGGGTCCGGGTCTTCCGGCACACCCAACGGCTGAGCCTGGAGTTCCACGAAACCTATACCTCCGGCCGGATCATCTCCCGGCAGACGTCGGACCTGGAGGCGCTGCGGGAACTGCTGGACAACGGCGTCACCCAGCTGACCTCCGGCGTGATGTTCATGCTCTTCACCGCCATCAGCATCGCCGGACTGGACTGGAAGAGCGGGCTGATCATCCTGGTCGCCGCCATCCCCATCGCCTTCGTCACCCGGTGGTACCAAAAGGGCTCAGAGCTGGCCAACCGGGCCTCCCGGGTGGTGTCGGCCCGGCTGATCGTGCACTTCGTGGAAACCATGACCGGCATCCGGGCGGTCAAGGCCTTCCGCCGCGAGCGGGACAACTCCAAACGCTACAACGAGCTGGCCGCCGACTACCGCGGCGCGACCCTGCGGAACATCAGGTACTTCGGCGTGCTCCAGCCGGTTCTGAATGGCGTCGGCAATCTGACCGTGGCCGCGGTGCTGCTGATCGGCGGCTTCCGGGTGCTCGACGGCGACCTTGCCATCGGCACCCTGGTCGCCGTGCTGCTGGCCACCAAGCAGGTCTTCCGCCCCACCGAACAGATTGCCATGTTCTACAGCTCCTTCCAGTCCGCGGCCTCCGCGCTGGAGAAGGTCTCCGGGCTGCTGGAAGAAGAGCCGACCATCGTGCCCCCGGCCCGGCCGGTCCCGCTCAAGGACGCCCGCGGCGCGATCCGGTTCCGCGATGCCGTCTTCGGCTACGGCGACGGCCGGGTTGTGCTGCCCAGGCTGAACCTGGACATTCCCGCCGGCCAGACGGTCGCCGTCGTCGGGCAGACCGGGGCCGGCAAGTCCACCGTGGCCAAGCTGATCGCCCGCTTCTACGACCTGACCTCCGGGTCGCTCACCCTGGACGGGATCGAGCTGCGGCAACTCTCCAACGAAGACCTGCGCCGCGCCGTCGTGATGGTCACGCAGGAAGCGTTCCTGTTCAGCGGCAGCGTCGCGGAGAACATCGCCCTGGGCAACCCGGAGGCGAGCCGCGCGCAGATCGAGGACGCCGCCCGCGCCGTCGGCGCCCACGAGTTCATCCTGTCGCTGCCCGAGGGCTACGACACCGACGTGAACAAGCGCGGCGGCCGCGTCTCGGCCGGCCAGCGGCAGCTCATCTCCTTCGCGCGCGCGTTCCTGGCCGACCCGGCGGTGCTGATCCTGGACGAGGCCACCGCGTCGCTGGACATTCCCAGCGAGCGCCAGGTCCAGGAGGGCCTGCAGACGCTGCTGGGCAACCGCACGGCGCTGATCATCGCGCACCGGCTTTCCACCGTCGAGATCGCCGACCGGGTGCTGGTCATCCACGAGGGCCGGGTGGTCGAGGACGGCTCGCCGGCGGAACTGATCGCCGGCAACGGCCGCTTCGCCCAACTGCACGCGGCGTGGAGGGACTCGCTGGTCTGACCGAGGCCGGGCCGGGCCGCCGTCTGGTCTGACCGAGGCCTGGGCCGGGCCGCCGCCTGGCCTGACCGAGGCCGGGCCGGGCCGTCGCCGATTTCTCCTTTGGGGGCTGTCTCCGCTATCCTTGAACAGTTGCTTTCGCGGCCATCACGACGACGGCGGGGGCAACGGTATCGGGGTGTGGCGCAGCTTGGTAGCGCGCGTCGTTCGGGACGACGAGGTCGCAGGTTCAAATCCTGTCACCCCGACCAACCACGGAACTCCCGCTGCTCTTCGGAGCGGCGGGAGTTCTTGCTTTTCCGCTCCCGGAACCGGTTTGTACCGGACGAAAGTTGTGAACCCGGCCCAAAAGCGGGAAGTATGGACCCATGGGGTCTCTGCAGCGCTCGGCGCTCATCGTAGGGGCCGGGATCGGCGGGCTCGCCACTGCGCGGGCCTTGCAACGAACCGGCTGGAAAGTCCACGTGGTCGAACGCGCCGGAACGCTGCAGCAGCTGGGCACCGGGTTGACGATCTGGGCCAACGGGACGCGCGCCCTGCAGCGGCTCGGCGTGCTGGACGCCTTTGAAGAGGCCTCCCTCCCGGTCGGCGGCAGCTCGCACGACCAGTTCGGCAACGTGCTGTCCACGTTCAGCAGCGACGACCTCCGGCGCCGCTACGGCCACCCGCTGCGTTCCATCCACCGCTCGGACCTCACCACGCTGTTGAACGACGCGCTCTATGTGAACACGGTGCATCTGGGCCTGCAGGCGGTGAAGTTCCGGCGCGATCCGCACGGCGGAACGGTCACGCTGGACAACGGCGGCTCCCTGCACGCCGACCTGGTGGTCGGCGCAGACGGCCTGCGCTCGCTGGTCCGCCACGACCTTGTCGGCGACGGCGCCCCGCGTGCCTCCGGAATCACCGCAATGCGCGCGGTCTGCCCGATCGGCGACCTCGATCCCGCCTGGCTGCCCTGGGGTGAGTCCTGGGGCAACGGGGAAGTCTTCGGCATGGTCCCGCTGCCCGGTAACCTCATTTACTGGTACGCCACCATGCCCAACCATGTGCTGGCGCAGGACGACGAGGTCCTCTGGCGCACCCTGGCCCTGCAGCGCTTCGAGGGCTGGCACCCGGCCGTCCGGGCGGTCATCGGCGCCACCAAGAGCCAGGACATCATGGCGCACGAACTGTTCGACCGGAAACCCGCCGCCGTCTGGTCCGGCAGCCACGCCACCCTGGTGGGCGACGCCGCGCACCCCATGCTGCCGTTCCTCGGCCAAGGCGCCGGCCAGGCCCTCGAGGACGCCGTCGCGCTGGCCGACGCGCTGAACGCCGACTGGAACATCACCACGGCCCTGCGCAACTACGAACGGGCCCGGGCCCCGCATACCGCCAAGGTCGTCGAGCGTTCGCGCAAGATGGCGGCCATGGCACGGCAGCAGAAGCCGTGGAAGCAGAAGCTCCAGCGGACGGTGATGAGCAAGGCGCCGCAGGCCCTGGTCCTCAAGCAGTTGGACGACGTCGTCGGCCGCGTCCACAAGTGACCCGCGGGCGCCGCGGCGCCCTCACCATTGACTCTGCCGGCGCCGCGTACTGGAATGGAAGATAACTCCGTCAGCAGGGGTGTCTATGTTCCTCGCAGAGTTCGCGCAGCTGGCCGTGGCCACGGCCGTGCTGGCTGCCGTGGTTTTCCTGACCTCCTACGCGGTGGAACGCGGCCTGCGCCGCCGCCCCGATCCGGACACCGCGTTCTGGTACTGCTTCTCCGGGTTGTGCTGCGCCCTGGCCGTGGTGCTCGCCGCCGCGGTCGTCTTTCCGTCCGCCGTGCCGCTCTGGCTGCTGCTGGCTGCCGGCTGCGCCGCGCCCGCCGTCTGGCGGATCAGCCGTTCCGCCGCCGCCGCCATCCGCTACCAGGACAGCCGGGACTGGCATGAAGCCGCGGCCCGGCACGACGCCCTCCGGTCCCGCTGGCTGGCCTACGAACTGGATCCGGCGCTGGCCATCGATTACCCGGACATGTCGGACGTCTCGCGCCCGGCGACCGCTGCCATGCTGCGGGCCCTGAAACGTGCGGACGCGCTGCATTCCCTTGGTCCGGCCGACGACGGCGGTGCCGGCGACTATGCCACGGCCGTCGCCGAAGCCGCGGCCCGGCTGGCGGCCGCCGAGCGCGCAGCTGGCCGAATAGCGGAACCCGCTTCCGACTCCCCCGCGGGCCCGGCCGGGCTGCTGGCCCGTCCTCTGCCGGCCCGCCCTCTGCCGGACCCCCTGGGCGCGGCCGGGAGCGCCCGGCACGGCCCCGCGCCGCTGCCGGTCAGGCGAACGTCCGGCCGGTGAGCCGTTCGTAGGCTTCGACGTAACGCGCCCGCGTCTTCTGCACGATGTCCTCCGGCAGGGCCGGCGGCGCGGCGTCCGAGTTCTTGTCCCAGCCGGAGTCGGGCGACGTCAGCCAGTCACGCACGAACTGCTTGTCGAACGACGGCTGCGCCTGGCCCGGCTCGTAGGTGTCCGCGTCCCAGAACCGCGAGGAGTCGGGGGTCAGCACCTCGTCGCCCAGGGTGATCTCCCCCGTCGTGGGGTCGACGCCAAACTCGACCTTGGTGTCCGCCAGGATGATTCCCCGCTCCCGTGCGATCGCTTCGGCGCGCGTATAGATCTGCAGCGTCTTCTCGCGCAGCCGGGCAGCGGTCTCCGCCCCGACGGTCTGCACCACGGCGTCGTAGGTGATGTTCTCGTCGTGCTCGCCCACCTCGGCCTTGGCCGAGGGGGTGAAGATGGCTGGCTCCAGCCGGGAGCCGTCCACCAGGCCGGCCGGCAGCGGCAACCCGCACACGGTCCGGGATTGCCGGTACTCGGCGAGGCCGGACCCGGTCAGGTAGCCGCGGGCGATGCATTCCACCGGGTACATGTCCAGTTTCTTGCAGACCATCGCCCGGTTGGCCACCGCGTCGGGCACCTCGGTGGACACCACGTGGTGCGCCACCGGGTCGTCCCCCTGGGCGAGCTGTTCGAACCACCACAGGCTCAGCTGGGTGAGGATCCGGCCCTTGTCCGGGATCTCGCTGGACAGCACGTGGTCGTAGGCGCTGATCCGGTCGCTCGCCACCACCAGCACGGTGTCATTGCGCCGGTCCAACAGGCCCTCGGCTGCAATGTCGTCGCTGGCCGTCTCCACCTGCTGCGGGGCGGCCGGGACGTACAGGTCGCGGACCTTGCCGGAGTAGACGTGCTTCCAGCCGGGCAGTTCGAGTACTTCGGGGGCAAATGCCATGGTTGACGGTCCTCAGTCTCTCTGTGCGCCGGCCCGGGAGTTCGTGCCGGACGCGGGCACCTTGATCTTGCCCTCGGCGGCCAGCAGGGCAATGTCGCTGCGGTACTGCGACCCCTCCAGGCTGATGGCTTCGATGCCTTCGTAGGCACGTTCGCGGGCTTCCACCAGGTCTTCACCCAGCGCGACGACGGCGAGTACCCGCCCGCCGGCGCTGACCACCTTGTCGTTCTCGTCCAGGGCGGTCCCGGCGTGGATCACGTGCACGTCGGTCAAGGCATTGGCCTTCTTCAGGCCCCGGATCCGGTCTCCGGTGCGCGGGGTTCCCGGGTAATTCTCCGAGGCCAGCACTACCGTGACGGCGGACCGCCGGGACCAGACCAGCTGTTCGGTGTCATCCAGTTCCCCCTTGGCGGCCGCCAGCAGCAGCCCGCCCAGCGGTGTGCGCAGCCGGGCCAGTACCGCCTGGGTTTCCGGGTCTCCGAAGCGGGCGTTGAATTCGATCACCCGCAGGCCGCGGCCGGTCACGGCCAGCCCGCAGAACAGCACGCCCACGAACGGGGTGCCGCGGTGGGCCATCTCGCGGATGGTCGGCAGCGCGACGCGGTCCATGACTTCGTCCACGAAACCGGGCGGCAGCCAGGTCAGCGGCGTGTAGGCGCCCATGCCGCCGGTGTTCGGGCCCTCGTCGCCGTCGAAAATCCGCTTGAAATCCTGCGCCGGCACCAGCGGGATGGCGCGTTCGCCGTCGGAAATCACAAACAGGGAGACTTCCGGGCCGTCGAGGAATTCCTCGATGACCACGGAACCGCCGGCGTCGAAGCAGGCCTGGGCGTGCGCCAGGGCGGCATCGCGGTCTTCGGTCACCACCACGCCCTTGCCGGCCGCCAGCCCGTCGTCCTTGACCACGTAGGGGGCCCCGAACGAATCCAGGGCCTCGGCCGCCTCGTCGGCGTTGGTGGCAACATGCGCCATGGCGGTGGGCACGTTCGCCGCGGCCATGACCTGCTTGGCGAAGGCCTTGGAGCCTTCAAGCCTGGCCGCTTCCTTGCTGGGGCCGAATACCGGGATCCCCGCCGCGCGCAGCGGGTCGGCCACGCCGGCGGCCAGCGGGGCCTCCGGGCCCACCACCACCAGGTCGGACTCCAGCCGCCGGGCCAGCTCGGTCACCGCCGCCGGGTCGCCCGCATCCACCTGGTGCGTGGGCACCAGCTGCGCGATGCCGGCGTTGCCGGGGGCGGCGTGCACCTCGGTGACAAAGGGATCGGCCAGCAGGGAACGGATTATTGCGTGCTCGCGGCCGCCGGGGCCGATCACAAGTACCTTCACAAGGAACTAGCCTACTGGTCGCGGGGCGGAGCCTCGAAGTTGTTGCACCGGCCCTAAACTAAGTCCATGCCCGAGACATTCAAAGCCGCGGACGCCGTGGAACTGGCCGTCGTTGAACGCAACGGTTTCATCGAGTCCCGCCATCTGGGCTCCGCGGTGGTCATGGCCGCCGACGGCACCGTGGTGACCGAACTCGGCGACATCACCGCACCGATCTTCCCGCGTTCAACCCTCAAGCCGTTCCAGGCCCTGGCCGCCATGCAGTCCGGCGTCCCGCTGCGCGGCGACCAGGTGGCCCTGGCCTGCGCCAGCCATGTGGGGTCGCTGGAGCACATGGACGTGGTGGAGGGCATGCTCAAGGCCGCCGGCCTGACCGACGCCGATCTGCGCTGCCCGCCGGCCTGGCCGCAGGACGAGCAGGCGCGCGGCTGGCTGGTCCGCACCGAACGCGGCCAGCAGCGGCTGTCCTTCAACTGCTCCGGCAAGCACGCCGCCTTCCTCTGGGCCTGCGTGGAGAACGGCTGGAACACCCACACCTACCTGGAGCCGAACCACCCCCTCCAGCGCCGCGTGATGGAGGTCATCGAGGAGTACGCCGAAGAAAAGATCGAGCACATCGCCGTCGACGGCTGCGGCGCCCCGGCACCCGCGCTGTCGTTGACCGGACTGGCCCGCGCCGTCGGGAAGCTGGCGAAGGCGCCCGCGGACAAGAACGCCGATGCCCGCGCCGCCACCATCGCCACCGCCATGCTGGACTACCCGTGGGCGGTGCACGGCTGGGGCCAGGAAAACACCGTGGTGATGGAGCAGCTGGGGGTCGTTGCCAAGTCCGGCGCCGAGGGCGTGATGGTGATGGCCACACCCAACGGCGTCTCGGTGGCGGTGAAGATCCTGGACGGCAGCGGCCGCGCCGGTTCCCTGATCGCGCTGACCCTGCTGGCCGCCTGCGGCGCCGTCGACGTGGAGAAGGTGGGCCCGGTACTGGAGGACGTGGTCAAGCCCGTCCTCGGCGGCGGCCACCCGGTCGGCAGGCTGCGGCTGGCACCGCCCATGGTCGCGCTGCTGGACTGAGCCCCGGAAGGACCTTAATCGATGGGAGTACGACGCCGGATCCCGGCTCGGGAGGGCGACGCCGCCGTGGGTGCGTGGCGCGGCGGCGCCACGGACCGGAAGACCACTGCCACGGCGGTGCGGTACGCGTTGGAGGAACTGGCCGAGCGTGCCCCCGGCAACAGCGTGGAGGTGCGGGTGCCGCCGTTCGGCGTCGCCCAGTGCATCGAGGGCCCCCGGCACACCCGGGGCACACCGCCGAACGTAGTGGAAACCGACCCCGCCACCTGGCTTGCCCTGGTGACGGGGGCGCTCGGATGGGACACCGCCATCGCCGAGGGCAGGGTCGCTGCCTCCGGGCTGCGGGCCGAACTGGCGGACAAGCTGCCGCTCTTCGCCCGGTAGGCTGGATCGTATGACTTCTGAGCAAGAACCGGCTCGCGACCGCAGACCCATCGAGCCGGAGCGCCGCGACGTCACCGTTCGCCGGGCGCCGAAGTACGCGCCCTTCATCGCCGTCTGGGCCGTGCTGGGCGTCGTGCTGGCCGCCGTGTCTGCCTACACCGGGCCGGAGAACGCGGAGTTCACGCGCGGCACCGTTTTCGCCTTCCTGGCCGTGCTGTTCGGCCTGGCCGGCATCCTGGTTGGATCGCTCCTGTTCCTGCTCATCGACCGGGCCAGCGTCAAGCGCGCGAAGCACGTGACGGCAGTTGCCGAACCCGGGCAGGAAGACTCCGCGGACTCCGCCGCGGATCCGGGCCCCGCCGACCTCCCTGCGACGCCCGGTGGCCGGGACGGAAGCACCGCAGTCCCCCGCGAACGGGACCGCGAAACCGGTGGCGGGGCCGAGAGCGGAACCGAGGGCGAAACCGGGGGCAGCATCGAGGGCGAACGCCGGGCGTAACCTGCCGGCCGGCGCCCGTAATGCCGGTCACCTCGGTGCGCCCGAGCGGCGGGGTGCATGAGAGAATGGGCGGGTGGCACGCGGTGACGGAAAACTCTCCCATGAACTTCTCCCCGGTGAAAAGGGACCCCAGGACGCCTGTGGCGTTTTCGGCGTCTGGGCACCCGGCGAAGAAGTAGCAAAACTTACCTACTACGGCCTGTACGCCCTGCAGCACCGCGGACAGGAGTCCGCCGGTATTGCCACCAGCGACGGCAAACGCATCAATGTCTACAAAGACATGGGCCTGGTGTCCCAAGTCTTCGACGAGACCACCCTCAACACGCTGAGCGGGCACATCGCCGTCGGCCATTGCCGCTACTCCACCACCGGCGGATCCACGTGGGCGAATGCGCAGCCGACGCTGGGCGCCACCGCCACGGGCACCGTCGCGCTGGCCCACAACGGCAACCTGACCAACTCCGCCGAGCTGTACGAGAAGGTGCTGGAGAAGTTCGGCAAGCCCGACCGCGGCGAGCTGGCCCAGGGCAACACCACGGACACCGCGCTGGTCACCGCGCTCATGGCGGGCGAGGAGGGCCAGACCCTCGAGGAACGTTCGCTGGAGCTGCTGCCCAAGCTGCGCGGCGCTTTCTGCTTTACCTTCATGGACGAAGGCACGCTGTACGCCGCCCGCGACCCGGCCGGGGTCCGCCCGCTGGTGCTGGGCCGGCTGGAGCGTGGCTGGGTGGTCGCCTCCGAGACCGCGGCGCTGGACATCGTGGGCGCATCCTTCGTCCGCGAAGTCGAACCCGGCGAATTCATCGCCATCGACGAGAACGGCCTGCGCTCCCAGCGCTTCGCCGAGAAAAAGCCTGCCGGTTGCGTCTTCGAATACGTCTACCTGGCCCGCCCGGACACGTCCATCAACGGCCGCAGCATCCACGCTGCCCGCGTGGAGATGGGCCGGAAGCTGGCCAAGGAACACCCGGCCGAGGCCGACCTGGTGATTCCGACGCCGGAATCCGGGACCCCGGCCGCCATCGGCTATGCCGAGGCGTCGGGCATCCCCTACGGCCAGGGACTGGTCAAGAACGCCTACGTGGGCCGGACCTTCATCCAGCCCAGCCAGACCATCCGCAAGCTCGGCATCCGGTTGAAGCTGAACCCGCTGCGGTCGGTGGTGCAGGGCAAACGGCTGGTGGTGATTGACGATTCGATCGTCCGCGGCAACACCCAGCGGGCCTTGGTCCGGATGCTGCGTGAAGCAGGTGCGGCCGAGGTGCATGTGCGCATCTCGTCTCCGCCCATCAAGTGGCCGTGCTTCTACGGCATCGACTTCGCCAGCCGGGCCGAGCTGATCGCGAACGGCATCGGGGTCGAAGATGTCAGGGCGTCACTCGGCGCCGACAGCCTGGGATACATCTCCGAAGAGGGCATGATCGAGGCGACCGAACAGCCCCGCGAGCGGCTGTGCACCGCGTGTTTCACGGGCGAGTATCCGATCGAACTGCCCACCGCCGACCGCCTGGGCAAGAACCTGCTGGAACGCGGCGAGGCGGACCAGGAACACGGCTCGTGCGACCCCGGGCCGGATTCGGAACTGGAGAAGCTCCTGACCGCCGACGACAAGAAAGAGCGAGTATGACCTCCCCCGAACAGGGCCAGATCACCTACGCCAGCGCCGGCGTCGACGTAGAGGCCGGAGACAAGGCCGTCGAGCTGATGAAGGGGGCCATCAAGGCCACTCACAACGCCAACGTCATCGGCGGGGTCGGTGGTTTCGCCGGCCTGTACGACGTTTCGGCACTGCTGAAGTACCGCAAGCCACTGCTGGCCACCTCCACCGACGGAGTGGGCACCAAGGTCGCCATCGCCCAGGCCATGGACATCCACGACACCATCGGCTTCGACCTGGTCGGCATGGTGGTGGACGACATCGTGGTGGTCGGGGCGGAGCCGCTGTTCATGACCGACTACATCGCCTGCGGCAAGGTGGTCCCGGAGCGGATCGCCGACATCGTGCGCGGCATCGCCGCCGCCTGCGAGGTGGCCGGCACCGCGCTGGTGGGCGGGGAGACCGCCGAGCACCCCGGCCTGCTGGGCGAACACGAATACGACGTTGCCGGCGCCGCCACCGGCCTGGTCGAGGCCGACGACCTGCTGGGCCCGGAGCGGGTCAAGGACGGGGACGTCGTCATCGGCATGGCCTCCTCGGGCCTCCATTCCAACGGGTATTCGCTGGTTCGCCGGGTGATCAACCATGCCGGCTGGGCGCTGGACCGGCAGGTCAGCGAATTCGGCCGGACACTGGGCGAGGAACTCCTGGAGCCCACCCGCGTCTACGCGGCAGACTGCCTGGACCTGGCACGCTACGAAGCAGCCGGCGTCCACGGCTTCAGCCACGTCACCGGCGGCGGCCTGGCCGCGAACCTCGCGCGCGTGCTGCCGCAGGGACTCATGGCCACCGTGGACCGTTCCGCCTGGGAGCTGCCGGCCATCTTCAAGCTCATCGGCGAACTGGGCAACGTCCCGCAGGCCGACCTGGAACGGACGCTGAACCTCGGCGTCGGCATGGTTGCCATTGTGGACCGCGCCGGTGCCGATGCCGCCCTGCAGCGCCTGAATGAGCGCGGCGTGCCCGCGTGGGTGATGGGCCAGGTCGGTCCCGCCGATCCGTCCCTCGGCGGCATCGATTATGTCCAGGGCGCCAAGGGCGTCGACGGCGGTGCCGTCCACCTGGTGAACTCCTACGCCTAGCCCGCCCGCACACCGGCCCGCCCCTGCACCGCGAACGCGACGGTGCGGGGGCGGTTTTGTCCGGCATACCGGCCGGCTGGCCCGGGTGGCACACTGGACGGATGGGTGCGTACGTGGTGGTGGCGTTCGTCAGGCCGGTGACCGCCGGCTACACGTTCCCGCGCAGCCGGTGGCCGCTGCACATCACGCTGGCCCGCTTCGATACGCGGGAGCCGGCCGTGGCCGTCAGGGAACGCGTCGGCCGGGCTTTCTCCGGCTGCCCGGGGTGTGACGTGCGCATCGGTGCCGACGCGTTCTTCGGCCGGGGCGGATCCGTGCCGGTCTCGCTCGTAGAGCCGGAACCACAGCTGCAGTTGCTGCATGACAGCCTGCTCGACGCGCTGGGCGATGAGGTCCACCTGCTGAGTCCGCACCACCTGCGGGAGAACTTCCGCCCGCACGTCAGCCATCAGGTAGAAGGCCGGCTCCACGCTGGCGACACCGTCCACGTGGGCCAGGCGGCGCTGGTGGACATGCGTCCTGACGGAGACCCGAAGCATCGCCGGGTGGTCGACGTGTGGGCCCTGACGGACGCCCCGGAGCCGCAGCGGTCCGGCGCCTGAGTCCGGGAGTCCGGGCAGGCACTTCCGCGCACGCCATGCGCCCCCGCCGATCGGCCACCCCATGAGGGTGCGGGAGGGTGAGGCTGGTGCGTGATCCCGTCCGGGAAGAAACGACCGAAGCCGGCTAGCCTACGTTTCGGCTGCCGTGGTCTTCGTCGTCGTCGTACTGATCTGCGTACTTGTCCTCGTAGTCCGAGTAGTCCGGCTCATATGGCTCCTCGGAAAACGTGTCGGAGTTATGGCGTTTCGCAGCGCCGAGTTCGCGCTGGAGAGCAGTCAAGTCAGTGGCCGGGCTGAAATACTTCATGTCCCGGGCCTGCCTGGTTGCTTTTGCCTTCTGACGGCCGCGCCCCATGGCGTGACCCCCTTTGTACGTCGATCCGGAAGTGGTCGCACGACTGGCGCACGAGGTCCCGGAATAATTGATCAATTCTGTCGTACCTATAGGGTACATGGTTTTCACGACCGCTCGTGGCACGCGGACAGTGCCCGCGAGGGGGCCCGCCCGGACCCCGAAACAACTAAATCGTGCGGCGACGCGGGATTGTTGGCTAAAGTCATCGTGGACCGGTTCTCCCCTTCTCCCGGAGGACAACACGCACGGAAGGCAAGTTTCCCCATGAGCGAACAGGACAAGCGGCCTGACGACGACGGGAGGCCTCCGCTGGAGCGCCCCGAGAGCCTCGAGAGCCTCGAGGTACCCGACCCCAGCCTGCACGTCAGCGCGGACGAGGTGGAGCTGGCCGAGCCAACACTGGGACAGGCGCGCATCAGCGAGGATGCCGCGACCGAGGCCGACCTGGCCAAAGCTGCCGCCGAAGCCGAAGAGGTGGAGAAGGAAGCCGATGCCGCCGGCCAACTGGTGGGCGGCGCCCGGGAGGACCGCGCCATCAAGGCCCGCGGCACCGCGCCCGCGGGAGCACCCGCCGGCGACCAGGGCCCGGCGGGCGAGGCCCCGGCCGGCGACCCGACAGCGGCGGAAACCCCGGTACGGGACGCGGCTCCGAAGCCCGCCCGCGGGGCCGCCGCGCCGGGAGCACCGGCGCCCGACGCGCCGCAACCTGCCCGCGGGGCCACCGCGGTCACTGGCACGCCGGAAACCTCGAAGCCCGACGCGGCTCGCAACCCCGACCCCGGGGCCGCTCGCAACCCCGACCCCGGGGCCGCCGCCGCGACCGGGGCGCCGGCATCACCGGCTGCGGCCGTCCCGCCGTCGGCCTGGGAGTCCGCGCCGTCCGGCACCGACGGCTCCGCGCCGGAGAAGAAGTGGTACTCCACCGCCGCCGACGGCCTGCGCCGCAGCGGGACCGGTGACGAAGCGTCCGGCGATCCCGCCGCGGGCCCGGCGCGGAAAATGGACTGGAAGCCGCTGGTCATCATCGGCGCGGTCGTCATTGTGGCCATCGTGATTATCGCCATGATCGTCTCCAGCCTGACCAGCGGCTCGCCTGCCGGCGGGGCGGCCAGTCCGGCGTCGTCGCAGACCGCCGCCGAGACGCCCAACGGCGACGGAGTCGTCGCGGAGAACGTCTCGCCGTTCGATTTCCAGCAGGGCCAGTGCTTCACTGACTTCGAGGCCGTCATGCAGGAGGCAACCGTCGTCACCTGCGACACGCCGCATACGGCGCAGCTGGTGGGCACCTTCTCCTACGGGGACGACGAAGAGTTCCCGGGCGCCGACGAACTGAACATCAAGGCACAGGAGGTCTGCACGGCCGTCGCCCTCAACGACTCCGCGGCCGACCAGCCGGATATCAAGGACTCCTACGGCATGCCTTCGAAGGAGACGTGGGCGCAGGGCGATCGCCGGATCGACTGCTTTAAGATCGCCGAGGAGGGCGAGGAGATCACCGGGTCGCTGGTCGACCAGTAACCCGACACAGAACTGTCCGGCGGCCCGCCTTGGCGGGGCCGCCGGACTTCTCCCGGGACTCTCCGGGGCTGCTCAGGTCAGCCCCGGACCGCCCCCACCTTCGACTGCACGATCAGGCCGCCGGCCCCGCCGTCGACGTCGATCTCCGGCACATCCACCAGCACGGTGTCGCCGTCGCTGATCGCGCCCGCGAGCAGGCCGCGGGCCAGCTTGTCGCCGATCTCGCGCTGGACCAGTCGGCGCAACGGCCGGGCGCCGTAGGCGGGATCGAAGCCGGTCAGGGCCAGCCACTCGCGGGCCGCCTCCGTGACCTCGAGGGTCAGCCGGCGTTCGGCCAGCCGCGCAGCCAGCGCCGCCACCTGCAGATCCACGATCCGGGAGAGTTCCTCGATGCTCAGCGGGTCGAAGATGATCACGTCATCCAGCCGGTTGAGGAACTCCGGCTTGAAGCTGGCGTTCACCACGTTCAGGACCGCTTCGCGCTTCGTGTCCGCGTCCATGGTCTGGTCCACGAGGAACTGCGAGCCGAGGTTGGAGGTCAGCACCAGGATCACATTGCGGAAGTCCACGGTGCGGCCCTGCCCGTCGGTGAGGCGTCCGTCGTCGAGCACCTGCAGGAGGATGTCGAAGGCCTCGGGATGGGCCTTCTCCACCTCGTCCAGCAGCACCACGGAGTAGGGACGGCGCCGGACGGCCTCGGTCAGCTGGCCGCCTTCTTCGTAGCCCACGTAGCCCGGAGGGGCGCCCACCAGGCGCGACACGGAGTGCTTTTCCGCGTACTCGCTCATGTCGATCCGGACCATGGCCCGTTCGTCGTCGAACAGGAAGTCCGCCAGCGCCTTGGCCAACTCGGTCTTGCCGACGCCGGTGGGACCCAGGAAGAGGAACGAGCCGGTGGGCCGGTCCGGGTCGCTGATGCCCGCCCGGGCGCGCCGTACCGCGTCCGCGACCGAGGCAACCGCCTTGGACTGGCCGATCAGCCGCGACCCGATGTGTTCCTCCATCTGCAGCAGCTTCTGGCTCTCGCCCTGCAGCATACGGCCGGCGGGGATGCCGGTCCACGCGGAGATGACCTCGGCGATGTCGTCGGCGGTCACCTCCTCGGAGACCATCTGGTCCCGGCCCGCGCCGCCCTGTTCCTCGGCCGCCTGTGCCTGGGCCAGATCCTTTTCGAGCGTGGGGATTTCCCCGTACAGGATCCGGGAGGCCTCGGCCAGGTCGCCCTCGCGCTGGGACTTGTCGGCCTGCGAGCGCAGCTCGTCCAGCTTGGCCTTCAGGTCGCCCACCCGGTTCAGCCCGGCTTTCTCCGCCTCCCACCGGGAGTTCAGGGCCGCCAGCTGCTCCTTCTTGTCGGCCATGTCGGCACGCAGCGCCTCCAGCCGTTCCCGGGAGGCCTCGTCCGTCTCTTTGGCCAGCGCCAGTTCCTCCATGGTGAGCCGGTCGACGGCGCGGCGCAGTTGGTCGATCTCCTCGGGCGCCGAATCGATCTCCATCCGCAGCCGGGAGGCGGCCTCGTCCACCAGGTCGATGGCCTTGTCCGGCAGCTGCCGGCCGGAGATGTAGCGGTTCGACAGCGTCGCGGCGGCCACCAGGGCAGAGTCCCCGATCGATACCTTGTGGTGCGCCTCGTAGCGCTCCTTGAGCCCGCGCAGGATGCCGATGGTGTCCTCGACGCTCGGCTCCCCCACGTAGACCTGCTGGAAGCGCCGCTCCAGCGCCGGATCCTTCTCGATGTTCTCGCGGTACTCGTCCAGCGTGGTGGCGCCGATCAGCCGCAGCTCGCCGCGGGCCAGCATCGGCTTGAGCATGTTGCCGGCGTCCATCGAGCCTTCGGAGGCCCCCGCGCCGACGACGGTATGCAACTCGTCGATGAAGGTGACGATCTGCCCGTCCGAGTTCTTGATCTCCTCCAGCACGGCCTTCAGCCGTTCCTCGAACTCGCCCCGGTACTTGGCGCCGGCCACCATGGCCGCGAGGTCCAGCGACATCAGCGTCTTGCCGCGCAGCGATTCAGGCACGTCGCCTGCCACCATCCGCTGGGCCAGGCCCTCCACCACGGCGGTCTTGCCGACCCCGGGTTCGCCAATCAGCACGGGGTTGTTCTTGGTGCGGCGCGAGAGCACCTGGACCACGCGGCGGATTTCCGCGTCCCGGCCGATCACCGGATCCAGCTTCCCGGCGCGCGCGATGGCGGTCAGGTCGGTGCCGAACTTCTCCAGCGCCTGGAAGGTGTTCTCCGGATCGGCGCTGGTGACCTTCCGGTCTCCGCGCACGCCCGGCAGGGCGGCGAGGAGGGCTTCGTGGGAGGCACCGGCGTCGCGCAGGATCTTCCCGACGGCGGCGTTGTCGGCCGCGAGGCCCAGCAGCAGATGCTCGGTGGAGACGAAGGAGTCCCCCAGCTTCTCCGCCTCCTGCTGGGCGGCCTTCACCGCCTGGAGCAGGCCCCGGGAGTACTGCGCCTGCGCCACGGAGGATCCCGACGACGACGGCAGGGCCCTGATCGCGGTGCTCGCCTGGACACTCACCGAGTCCGGATCGGCCCCGGCGGACTTCAGCACGGCGACGGCCACGCCCTCCCGCTGATCCATCAGGGCCTTGAGCAGGTGGGCGGGCTCGATCTGCGGATTGCCCGCCGTCGAGGCGTTCATGGCCGCGGCCGACAGCGCTTCCTGGCTCTTGGTGGTGAATTTAGCGTCCAACACAAATCTCCGTTCGCTCCGGAATGGATCTGGCCAGCCCTGTTAGTGCCGGCCCTGAAACTAAGTTGAGTCTACTGCACTCAACTTTGCATGTAAAGTTATCCACAGGGTGCAAAGCGTGTTTCCCCGCCACCGGAGCCTGCTTGTCCACCACCATCTTGTCGCTCCGGCACCCCTGCCCGGAAGGACGTCCGGCGAATAGGCTGTAGCGGGGACGTACAGGAAGCGGAACGGAGGTGGCCCTGACGGAAACCATGTTGGAAACTGCCCGGCTGCTGCTGAACCAGCCGACGCCGGAGGACATCAGTGCCATGTTTCGGATCCTCTCCGACCGGCGCACCACGAGGTTCAATCCTTCCGACGCGCTCATTTGGAACGAGGAAGCCGAGGGCCTTTTCCAGCGCTGGGAAAGGCAGTGGGAGGACCACGGCGTGGGCTACTTTGCCGTCCGCCTGCCCGGCCATGAAGACCCCATCGGCTTTGCCGGCGTCAAGCACGTGGCACTGTCCGGCCGCCCGGTGCTCAATCTCTACTACCGTTTCGACCCCGCCGTGTGGCACCGCGGCTACGGGCGCGAGGCGGTGGTTGCCGTCGTGGCCCATGTCAACGAGTTTTTGGAACTGCCGCCCATCCTGGCGCTGGTCCATCCGGGCAACACCGCGTCCCTGCGCATCGTCACGTCGCTGGGGTTCGAACGGAACGAGGCCGCGGCGGTCAGCGGCCCGGACGGCTACCAGGACGCTTATGTGCTGAACTGGGACCGGCAGCTTTAACATCCGGTCAAGGAGTCCCAGTGGAGATCATTCGCGCAGCCGCGCTCAAGGAACAGCGGTGGCGGAACGGCGGCGGCACCACCAGGCAACTGGCGGCCGGCGACGTCGGCGCGGACGGGCTCCCCGGCTGGCGGTTAAGCCTGGCGGACATCACGTCGGACGGCAGCTTCTCCGAATATCCGGGCGTGGACCGGATATTCACCATCGTGGACGGCGACGTCGCCTTCCTGACCGTGGACGGCAGCCAGCACCGGATGGAACGCTACCGACCGTTCCGGTTCGACGGCGGCAGCAGCACGGACTGCAGCCTGCCCACCGGGCCCTGCCGTGCGCTGAACGTCATGACCCGCCGCGGGACCTGGGGCGCCGGCCTGCTGATCGTCGAGCTCTCGAAGAAACAGCCGCTGCGGCTGGCGGACGGACAGTACCTGATGCTGCTGCAGGGCCAGGCGCAGGCAACGTCGGGCGGCACCGCCCAGCCGCTGAATCCCTATGACACCGTGGTCGGCTCGGTGGCGGCCGAGGTCAGCGGCCGAGGGTTCGCGGCACTGGTCTCGGTCTATCCGGCCGGGGACTGAGGGCGGCGGGGCATCCGATCGCACCGGGTCCTTACGGCACCGGTTCCCTACTGCGCGGCGGCGTCCTCGACCTTGACGGCGGAGACCTCGAACTCAAGCATCACGCGGTCCGACACGAGCATGCCGCCCGAGTCCAGGGCAGTGTTCCATTTGACCCCGAACTCCTGCCGGTCGATGCGCCGGGAGCCCTCAAAGCCCGCCCGGAGCTGCCCGCCCGGGTCCCGCTCCACGCCGATGAAGTCAATAGGAACCGCCACCTGCTTGGTGATGCCGCGGATGGTCAGGTCGCCGTTCACAATGAAGTTTGCGCTTTCCACCTGATCGATGCGGGTGCTGACGAACGTAATCTCCGGATAGTTCGGCGCATCGAAGAAGTCGTTCGTGCGCAGATGTTCGTCGCGTTGCGGGCTGCGGGTATCGATGCTGGCGACCTTGATCGTGACCTTGACGGACGAATTGGCCGGGTTGTCCACGTCGGCCTGGATGATGCCTTCCACGTCGTTGAACGCCCCGCGGACTTTGGTCACCATGGCATGCCGGGTGGAAAATCCGATCCGGGTATGCGCCGGGTCGAACCGCCACTCGCCGGACAGATCAGGAGATAGTTCGGACATGGCAGCGCTCCTCCTCTGGCACAGGCACTGCCCTCCCCAAAAGCCAGATGGATGCCCGGCCGTCTCCTTCAGCCGCGTGCGGCTCGTGTGGTAATTCCAACACAAAATGGGACCCAGTGCACCACCTCCGCGGGTGAATTTCGGGCCGCGCCGGCGACCCGCAACCGCACCCGGCCGGCGGGATGCGCGCCCTATCCCAGCCTGTCAGGGATCAATAGACTGATGCCATGAGCACCGCGAACGAGATGCCTTCGACGACGCAGCTGCCTGTGGCCGATTGCTGGAAATTGTTCCGCAGCGCCGACTTCGGCCGGCTCGGAGTCGTCGTCGATTCCCACCCGGAGATCTTTCCGGTCAATTACGTCGTGGACCACGGCAGCATCGTGTTCCGCTCCGCCCCGGGAACCAAGCTCGACGCCGCCCTCGCCGGCGAAGTGGTGCTCGAGGTGGACGGCTTCGACCCGGCCACCGGCGTCGCCTGGAGCGCCGTCGCGCGCGGCAGCGCCCAGCGGATGAACAGCATCGAGGACGTCCTGGAGTCGGCAATGCTGCCGCTGTTCCCCTGGCAGTCGGGCGAAAAGAACAATTTCGTCCGCATCGTTCCCACGGTGGTCACCGGACGGCGTTTTGTGGTGCCGGCATCGGCCCGCCGCACGCCGGGGCTCAGCGACAGCCGCCGGTTGCAGATCGAGTAACCGCCCTTGTGGCCTCGTGGCCGGCCGGCAGCATCGACCGGTCAGCGCCAAGTAACGGTCAACGCCAGCCAACGGCGCCCGGCTGGTAGCCGGGAATGTAGCCCGGGAACGCCCGGTCGGTGGGCACGATCTGCTTGCCCAGCGGCGTCAGGGACACCGGAATCATCTTGAGGTTGGCGATCGCCAGCGGGATGCCGATGATGGTGATCGCCTGCGCCACCGCCGTCAGCACATGCCCGATCGCGATCCAGATGCCGGCGACCAGCAGCCAGATGATGTTCCCCAGGGTGGACATGAAGTAGGTGCGCCCGCCGCGGTCCACCACCATGCGGCCGAACGGCCACAGCGCGTAGCCCGCGATGCGGAACGACGCAATGCCGAACGGGATCGTCACGATCAGCAGGCAGCAGACGATGCCGGCCAGGAAGTAGCCCAGCGCCAGCCAGATGCCGCCGAACAGGAGCCAGATAACGTTCAGGAGTGCCTTCATCCCACCATTCTGGCGGCGGACGCGGTCGGCCGCCATACGGGATGCCCCTGAGTGTCCCCCGAGGTGCTGTTGGGGCGCGGGTCGTCGGTGGAGCACCCACAGCGCGGCTCCCGGCACGACAAGACTTCCCCTGTCCGGAAACCAAAGAGGCCGCAGGGCGGCCCCTTCCGTACGGAGGGGACCGCCCTGCGGCCTTCGGCTCTGGGCTCGGCTTAGCTTGTCCGGCGCTTTTCCTGCGAAGCCGGTGCCGTGGCGCGGCGCGGGCCGCGGCGGGCCGGACGCTCGGCAGCCGGGGTCTCCGACCGGAAGACCGGGCGGGTGCCGCCGGCCGTGGAGCGCTGCGGGCCGCCGGCGGTGCGCTGTGCGCCGCCCGACCGGGCCGGGGCGCCGGAACGGGCCGGTCCCGAGCTGCGGCCGCCTGCACCGGTGCCCGACTGGCCGCGGCGCCCGGCGGAATCCGCTCCGGCGGCGCTGCGATGGCTGCCATGGCTGCGGGCCGCAACGTCCCTGCCGGCCTGGCCGCGGTTTTCGCCGCGGGCCGGCTGGCGCTGGCCGTTCTCCGGACCGCCGGCGCGTGCGGCGCCGGAGGTTTGGCGGGCTTCACCGGTACGGGTCCGTCCGCCGCGGCCGCCGGACCGCATGGCCCGCTTGCGCTGGGCGTTGGCGCCGGTGGAGGTGCCGCCGCCGTGCTGCGGCAGGTTCGCTGCCTGCTGCTGGGCCCGCAACTGCGGATCGACCGGTGCGGCCACCTCGCCCACCAGTTTCGCCAGCAGTTCCGAGGACGCGGTGACGCTTTCGAAGGCGACGTCCACGCCGGCGGCCTTCATCAGCTTGCCGACTTCCAGCCGCTGTTCCGGCAGCGCCAGGGTCACGACGGTGCCGTCGGAACCGGCGCGGGCGGTGCGGCCGGAACGGTGCAGGTACGCCTTGTGTTCGGTGGGCGGATCCACGTGGATCACCAGTTCCACCTCGTCCACGTGCACGCCGCGGGCGGCCACGTCCGTGGCGACCAGCACGCGCACATGGCCGGAGGAGAACTCGGCGAGGTTGCGGTCGCGGGCGTTTTGCGACAGGTTCCCGTGCAGGTCCACCGCCGGGATGCCGGCGGCGGTGAGGGCCTTGGCCAGCTTGCGGGCGTGGTGCTTGGTGCGGGTGAACAGCACGCGGCGCCCGGCACCGGCGGCCAGCCGGTTGAGCACCTGCTTCTTTTCGGAGGCATCGCGGGTCACCAGCACGTGGTGTTCCATGGTGGTGACCGCGGCCTGCGGGTCGTCCACGGAGTGGGTCAGGGGGCTGGACAGGTAACGCTGCACCAGCTTGTCCACGCCGTTGTCCAGGGTCGCGGAGAACAGCATGCGCTGCCCGCCCGCCGGGGTCGTGTCCAGCAGCTTCTTCACGACGGGCAGGAAGCCCAGGTCCGCCATGTGGTCGGCCTCGTCCAGGACGGTGATTTCCACCGATTCCAGCGTGATGATCTTCTGCTTCATCAGGTCTTCGAGCCGGCCCGGGCAGGCAATCACAATGTCGACGCCGGCGCGCAGCGCCTTTTCCTGGCGTTGCTGCGAGACGCCGCCGTAGATCACCGTGGTGTTCAGGCCCAGCTCGGCCGCCAGCGGCTCAATGGTGTTGTTGAGCTGGGTGGCCAGCTCACGGGTCGGCGCCAAGACCAGGCCCAGCGGGCGTCCGGGTTTGCGGAAATGGGCGGCCTCGCGCTCGGCGAGCCTGGCGACCAGCGGCAGCGCGAACGCGAGCGTCTTGCCGGAGCCGGTGCGGCCGCGGCCCAGCACGTCCCGGCCGGCCAGCGTATCGGGCAGCGTCTCGGTCTGAATGGGGAACGGGGCGTCAATGCCAGTGGCAGCGAGCTTCGAAGCAAGGGCCTTGGGCACGCCAAGGGCAACAAAAGTAGTCATAAGAAAGTGAGAATGTCTTCCGGTCAGTGTCCCCGCGGCAGGTTAGCCCAGGGTCGCCGAAGAAAAATCAGACAGTGCCAACCGCCCGGACCTGTCCGGTCACGTCGTTAGACGGAAAGCGGCGGCGCAATTGAAAGCGTTCATCGACGCAGGGAAACGCGTCAAACTGCGCCTCCGAGTAGCACCAGTCTAGCAGCACGTCCGGGCCGGCCGCGCACGGGCGATACTCTGGTGGGGATGACCAGCGACTCCCCCACCCCTGATTTTCCCGCGAACGACGACGGTGCGCGCCCCACGCAGCCCACCCACCTTGCCCGTCCGGTCAGCTTTGTGCGCCGCGGCTCACGGCTGCAGGGCCGCCGCCAGCAGGCCTGGGACGACTACGGCCCCAGGTTCGCCGTGGACCTCCCGCGCCACGGCGGCGACACCACCGTGGACCCGGACTATGTCTTCGACCCGGCGGCGGCATTCGGACGCGAGGCGCCCCTGGTGGTGGAGATCGGATCCGGCCTCGGCGAGGCCGTCTGCCATGCCGCGGAGCAGCATCCGGAGTGGAACTTCCTGGCCCTGGAGGTCTACCGGCCGGGGCTGGCGCAGACCCTGCTGCGGATCGGCCAGCACGGCCTGTCCAACGTGCGGGTGGCGCAGGTCAACGCGCCTGACGCCCTCGCGACCATGCTGCCAGAGTCCTCGGTGGCCGAACTCTGGGTGTTCTTTCCCGACCCGTGGCACAAGACCCGCCACCACAAACGCCGGCTGGTGCAGGAGAGCTTCGCGGACCTCGCCGCCCGCGTCCTGCAGCCGGGCGGGGTCTGGCGGCTGGCCACCGACTGGTCTGACTACGCGATCCAGATGCGCCGCGTCGCGGATGCCTCGGCGGACTTCCGCAACCTGCATGCCGGCGAGCGCACCGGCAAGGACAGCCCGTTGACCCAGGTCTGGGAAAGCGGCGTGGAAGGCGTAGTGGGCGGCGCCCCGGTGCGCGAAGGCAAGATCCCGGTCAGTACCGGCAACGCCAGCACCGGTGAAGGCATGGACGAGCACGGCGGCTGGGCGCCCCGCTTCGACGGCCGGACCATGACCAGCTTCGAGCAGAAGGCCCACGACGCAGGCCGGATGATCTTCGACCTCGCCTACCGCCGGGACTGATGTCCGGGGCCGTGCTGCCGGGCCTGCTCTGCTCAGTCCGTGGCCACGGCCGCCAGCGTTGCGTCCGCCCCGTTGCGCAGTTCCACCTGGACGATCTCGTCGGTGGCCATGGCGCAGGCTGCGGTGAGCGTGGCGCGGCCCGCCGGCGTCGCCTGCCAGGAGGCCACCTGATAGGTGTAGCCGGTGTCTCCGGTCACCCACAGGGTGAGCAGGCCGTCCCGGGGCAGCTGCTCCCCGGCTACCCGCATCTCGGTGCCCCAGGCCTTGTGCACCAGCGCCAGTTCCAGTTGCAGGCCGCCGTCGGCGGTCATCACGTAACTCTCCGTCGCCGGCGGCTGCTGCTGGGTCAGCAGCGGCCCGATGGCCGCCCCGGCGACCAGGCACACGCCCGCCGCGGCGGCCACCACGCCGGCCCACCGCCGTCGCTCTTTCCGCCGCCGGCGGGCCAGTTCGCCCACCAGTTCCCGGGTGCGTTCCTCGACTTCGTGCTGCGGCGGCGCCGCCAGCTCCAACGCGGCCTCGCGCGGCAGCGCGTCCAGCAGGTCGGGCAGCGTTTCCAGCTCCGCGGCCTCCCGGCGGCACTGGGGGCAGAAGGCCAGGTGTTCTTCGAAGCCCGCCCGCTCGGCGCGGTCCAGCCCGCCCAGCACGTAGAGGCCGAGCAGTTGGTGCAGTTCCTCGTTGGCGTTCACGGCTGTCCCACCCCCATCTCGTCCAGCACGGCGCGCAGGGCCTTGGCCGCGTAGAACGCCCGCGACTTCACCGTGCCCAGCGGAATGCCCAGCGACCGGGCGGCTTCGGACGACGTGAGCCGCTGGTAGTGCAGGGCGAGGATAATGTTGCGGTGCTCGGGGCTGATGCGTGCCAGCGCTTCCTCCATGACCACGCGGAGCAGGAGCCGCTCCAACTGGTCTTCTTCGCTGGCCGGCTCGTCCTCGCCCAGGCCGGTCTCGCCCGGCCGCCGGGTGCGGCGCCGGTAGCCGTCGATAATGACGTGACGGGCGGTTTGGTAGAGGTAGCCGCGCATGTTGTCGGTTTCCGGGCCGCGCTTCCACACCCGCAGGATCGTCTCCTGCACCACGTCCTCCACCTGGTCCGCGTCGGAGGTCGCCGCGCGCACGAACCGGCGCAGGGCCGTGGCATGGTCGCGGTAGAGGCGGGCCACGGCCTCGTCGTCCAATGCCACGGCCGCCTCCTTCCTCCCGGCAGCCCCGGCCGCCCACCGGCGGCGGAACGTCCCCGCGCAGCGTTCCACGCGGCGTCCTACCGGGTACGACGACGGCGGCGGCGTTCCGGTTCATCCAGCCCGCGGGATTCACCCCGCCCGACGTTGAACCATTGTGGGCGCGGCCGGCGTCTTTGCCAATAGCGGGCCGCGCCCCGCGGCACCACGCTCCGGGCCCGCCCGGGAGACGGCAAAGGAACCCCCATGAACATCACACAGACAGCCGCGACAGCCCTGCTGGCCGCCGCCATGCTGGGCCTCGCCGGGTGCGGCGGCGGCTCGGGTACGGAAACGCCTGCCGGCCCGGAGGCACCGCCGGCAGGCGAGGCGCCGACGACGGGCGCGCCCGGAAGGACGACGCCGGCGGCGCCGGAGACAGACGGCGGGGAGACCGGCGGCGCGCAGGCATCCGGGCCCGCCTCTACCCTGACCACGGCCGAATCCGACCTGGGCGACATCGTGGTGGACGGCGAAGGCATGACCGTTTACTACTTCACCAAAGACGTCCCGGACTCAGGCGAGAGCGCCTGCACGGGAGACTGCCTGGCCGCATGGCCGCCCGTCCTGGCCGAGGAAGAGCCGGAACTCGACGGGGTCACCGCGGAGGTGGGCCTCATCGACACCCCGGACGGGCAACAGCAGGTGACCCTGAACGGCATGCCCATCTACTACTGGGCGCAGGACAAGGCACCGGGAGACACGACCGGACAGGGCGTGAACGACGTCTGGTATGTCGTCGCCCCCCACGGCGAAATGATTAAGTAGCTCCACGCCGCCATCCTGCCCGCAGCCGCCCGCCCCAGGCCGGCAGCCCGGGGCCGGCAGCTGCGGGCGTTCGATCACGGGCGCCGGCAGCCGGGCGGGTCAGCGCTGCGGACGCCAGACCATCAGCGCCTGGCTGCGCGGACGCGGCCGCTGGCCGCGGGCCAGCGTCACCACGTCCCCGGCGAGGCCGGCGGCGAACACCCGGCTGGAGTCGGTGCCCCGGCGCTGCCGGGCCATCAGTTCCTCGGAGAGGTCCCGGACCTGGGCCTTGAGGGCGGCGACCTCGTTCTCCAGCTGGAGGATGCGCTTGATCCCTTCCAGCGAGACGCCTTCCTGGGACAGCCGCTGGACCTCGCGCAGGGTGTTGACGTCCTTCTGCGAATAGCGGCGCTGCCTGCCTCGCTGGCGCGACGGAGAGACCAGGCCGAGACGGTCGTACTGGCGCAGGGTCTGCGGGTGCATGTCCGCCAGTTCGGCCGCCACCGAAATCACGAAGATCGGCGCGTTCATATCGATGCTCATGGTGCTCTCCCTCCTGCGCTTCGCGCGTTTCCCGTCCGGACTGTCCCGACCTGTCGTAACGTCCCGCTACAGCCTGGCCTTGGCGGCAAGGTTTCCGCGCGGGTCGGACCCGGCGGTCGCCGCCGCGAAGGCGTTGACTGCGTCTTCGGCCTCTTTCCCCAGGTTCTGCGGGACCACCACGTCGATGGTCACGAGCAGGTCGCCGGTGTTCTTCGAGGTCTTCACCCCGCGTCCCTTCACGCGGAGCGTCCGGCCGGAGGGTGTCCCTGCCGGGATCTTGACCTTGACGAATTCGCCGGTCAGGGTCGGCACGTCGATCTGTGCGCCCAGCGCGGCCTCCGGGAACGTGACCGGGACGTGGATCCTGATGTTGTCGCCGTCGCGCTGGAAGAACGGGTGTGGCTTGACGTTGACGGTCACCATCAGGTCGCCCGCGCCGGCGGGGCCGGCCTGGCCCTTGCCGCGGACGCGGACCTTCTGGCCGTCTTTAATCCCGGCCGGGATCCGCACGTCAATCACCTCGCCGCTAGGCTCGCGCAACCCGATGGTGGTGCCGTTGATGGAACCGGCGAAGGAAATGCTGGTGGTCGCGGTGCGGTCGGCGCCCCTGCGCGGCGGCTGCTGCTGCGGGAAACCGCCGAACCCGCCGAACAGATCGGCGAACTCCGGCGGCACGGTGCCCCCGGAGCCGGCGCGGGTGCGGGTACTTTGGCCGAACAGGTTGCCGAAGATGTCCTCGAAACCGCCTGCGCCCGGCCCGCCGGCGCTGCCGGGTCCCCCGGCGCTGAAGCGCGCACCGCTGCCCATGGCGCGGATTGCGTCGTACTGCTCGCGCTCCGCGGGGTCGGACAGGACCGAGTAGGCCTCGGAGATGTCCTTGAACTTCTTTTCCGAACCTTCATCCCCCCGGTTGGTATCCGGATGGTGGGTCCGCGCGAGCTTGCGGTACGCCTTCTTGATGTCCGCATCGGACGCGTCCTTGGAGACACCGAGGATCTTGTAGAAGTCCTTTTCGACCCAGTCCTGGCTAGCCATGCAGGCGCCTCCTTTCAGTTGTCACAAAGTCTATGGGCACGGGAGCCCCGGACGATGACGGGTTGGCCTCCGGCGGTCCGGAGGCCAACCCGTCATCTGCGGCTGGGCGCCGGGGCGCCCCCTGCCGGTGTCATTCCGCCGGTACGGCTACCACTACCTGGGCGGCGCGTAGCACGCGGTCGCCGGCCCTGTAGCCCAGGCGCAGGACCTGGCTGACGGTGTCTATTTCCACCTCGGCGTCGGGCTGCTGCATCAAGGCCTCGTGGATGTTCGGGTCGAATTCGACGCCGGTCTCCTCGATGCGGGCCAGGCCGTAGGTCTTGAGCACGCCGTCCAGCTTGGCGGCAATGGCCGCGAACGGTCCGTCCGCGAGATCGCCGTGCTGGCGCGCCGCGTCGATGTCGTCCAGGACGGGCAGCAGCGAGTTCAGCACGCCGATGACGGCCATCTCGCCGGCCACGGCGCGGTCGCGTTCCACCCGCTTGCGGTAGTTCACGTACTCCGCCTGCAGCCGGAGCAGATCGTTCTTCAGCTCCTCGGCTTCCTGCGACGTGGTCCCCTGGGCAACAGATTCCCCCGCCGGGACCTCAGCCCCGTTCAGGATCTGCTCCGCCTGGGCCAGCGCGTCGGCGTCGGCGCCCTGGCCGGCCGCGGAGGTATCTCCAGCGGCCTGCCCGGCGTTCCCGGTGGCTCCCGCGGCGCCGCGGACCTGTCCGGTTTCCGGATCGATCTTGCGGTTGTCGCGGAAGTTCACCGGCTCGCTCTGGTGTTCTTCTTCGTTACCCTTTTCGGCCATGGTTACTTCTTCTCGTCTTCGTCGACCACTTCGGCGTCCACAATGTCCTCGTCGGCCGCGCCGGAGCCGGCCTCGGCGGAACCGTCACCGGCGGCTGCACCGTCACCGGCCGCGCCGGAGGCCTGCGCCTGCGAGTAGATGGCCTCGCCCAGCTTGGTCTGGGATGCCTGCAGCTTCTCGAACGCGGCCTTGACCTCGTCGTCGTTGTCCTGCTTTTCCAGGGCGGACTTCAGGGCGTCGACGTCGGCCTTGACTTCGGTCTTGACCTCTTCGGGCAGCTTGTCGTCGTTGTCGGCGAGCAGCTTGTCCACGGAGTAGGCCAGCTGCTCGGCCGAGTTGCGGACGTCGGCGGCCTCGCGGCGCTTCTTGTCCTCGGCGGCGTGCTCTTCGGCCTCCCGCACCATGCGGTCGATGTCGTCCTTGGACAGCGCGGTGCCGCCGGTGATGGTCATCGACTGCTCGGCGCCGGTGCCCTTGTCCTTGGCGGACACGTGCACAATGCCGTTGGCGTCGATGTCGAAGGTGACCTCGACCTGCGGCACGCCGCGCGGCGCCGGCGCGATGCCGGTCAGCTCGAAGGTGCCCAGCGGCTTGTTGTCGCGGGTGAACTCGCGCTCGCCCTGGAAGACCTGGATGGCCACCGACGGCTGGTTGTCATCGGCGGTGGTGAAGGTCTCGGACCGCTTGGTCGGGATCGCGGTGTTGCGCTCGATCAGGTGCGTCATGATGCCGCCCTTGGTCTCGATGCCCAGCGACAGCGGGGTGACGTCGATCAGCAGCACGTCCTTACGCTCGCCCTTTAGGACGCCGGCCTGCAGGGCTGCGCCCACGGCCACGACCTCGTCCGGGTTCACGCCCTTGTTCGGCTCCTTGCCGCCGGCCATTTCCTTGACCAGTTCGACGACGGCCGGCATGCGGGTGGAACCGCCGACCAGGACGATGTGGTCGATGTCGGAAACCTTGATGCCGGCTTCCGTGATGACGTCGTGGAACGGCTTCTTGGTCCGGTCCAGCAGGTCCTTGGTGAGGTCCTGGAACTTCGCACGGCTGAGGTGCTCGTCCAGGTGCACCGGGCCCTCCGGCGTGACCGAGAGGTACTGCAGCGAGATGTTGGTGGAGGAGGCGGAGGACAGTTCCTTCTTGGCCTGCTCGGCCGCTTCCTTCAGGCGCTGCAGGGCGATCTTGTCCTTGGACAGGTCGGCGCCCTTGGCCTTGGCCTGCTGCAGCAGGAAGTCCACCACGCGCTGGTCCCAGTCATCGCCGCCGAGGCGGTTGTCGCCCGAGGTGGCGCGGACCTGGATGGTGGAGAACTCGTCCTCGTCCTTGCCGACTTCCAGCAGGGACACGTCGAAGGTGCCGCCGCCGAGGTCAAAGACCAAAATGAGTTCGTCTTCCTTGCCCTTGTCCAGGCCGTAGGCCAGCGCGGCAGCGGTCGGCTCGTTGACGATGCGCAGGACGTTCAGGCCGGCAATTTCGCCGGCTTCCTTGGTGGACTGGCGCTCGGCGTCGTTGAAGTACGCCGGCACGGTGATCACCGCGTCGGTGACCTTCTCGCCCAGGTAGGACTCGGCGTCGTGCTTAAGCTTCTGCAGCACACGGGCCGAGATTTCCTGTGCGGTGTAGTTCTTGCCGTCGATCTCGACCTTCCAGTCGGTACCCATGTGGCGCTTGACCGAGGCGATGGTGCGCTCGATGTTGTTCACGGCCTGGCGCTTGGCGATCTCGCCGACCAGCACCTCACCGGACTTGGAGAACGCGACGACGGACGGCGTGGTGCGGCCACCCTCGGCGTTGGCGATGACGGTGGGTTCGCCACCCTCCAGAACAGAAACAACGGAGTTGGTGGTTCCGAGGTCGATACCTACTGCACGAGACATACGCGTGTCCTTCCTTTGCGGCAGCTTTCGCGGCCTTGATTACTGTTGCAGCCCGACATCCCGGGCGTACCCGGGCGGCACCGCATGAGCGGCAGCCGATGTGAGCCTTCTGCACTCAAGTTTACTCGGGCGACGGACTTTGTCAATCAAGTTGAGCGTGCTGGACTCAAGTTCTGCTCCGCCGTGTCCCGTGAGAGGCCCCGCCGGGACAGCCTGGCCGGCCACCAGATTTTCGGTCCGAGGTCGTAGGAAAGTGCCGGGATCAGCAGCGACCGCACCAGGACCGTGTCCAGCAGGACACCGAACGCCACGATGAACGCCAACTGGACCAGGAACAGGATCGGGATCACCGCGAGCGCGGCGAAGGTCGCCGCCAGCACCACCCCGGCCGAGGTGATGACGCCGCCGGTGGTGCCCAGCCCCCGCAGGATGCCGGGCCGGGTGCCCAGCCGCAGGGACTCCTCGCGCACCCGGGTCATCAGGAAGATGTTGTAGTCGATGCCCAGCGCCACCAGGAACACGAAGCCGAACAGCGGCACCGACGCATCCGCCCCCGGGAAGCCGAAGACATGGTTGAAAACCCACGCCGAGACCCCCAGGGCCGTGAGGTAGGACAGCGCCACGGACAGGACCAGCAGCACCGGGGCCAGGATCGAGCGCAGCAGCAGGATCAGGATGAGCAGGATGACGCCCAGCACCATCGGGGTGATCTTCAGCAGGTCCGCCTGCGCCGTCAGGTTGGTATCCAGCGCCACCGCGGTGACGCCGCCGACCAGCGCGCTCGGATCCGCGCCGTCCAGCGCCCCGCGCAGGTCGGCAACGGTGCCCTCGGCGGCTTCGGAGTCCGGCACGTCCCGGAGCGTGGCATTGATCAGCACCCGGCCGTCCAGTTCCACCACCGCGTCGCCGCGGGTGTAAAACTCCGCGGACGCCACGCCCTCCTGGTCGCTGACCACGTCCAGCACCTCGTCCCGCACGGCGGCATCGGCGACGACGACGGCGGGGCTGCCGGTACCGGCGTCGAAGTGCCGGCCCAGGGCCTCCTGCCCGTCGGCGGAATCCGTCTGCACCATGACCAGCTCCGACTGCGGCACGCCGTGGGCCTGCAATTGCAGCACGCCCAGCGCCCCGGCCACCAGGACCAGCACCGAAGCCAGCCAGGTCACCCGCGGCCTGCGGGCAACCAGCCGGGCCACCTGCAGCCAGAGCCCGCGCAGGCCCTCGGTGCCGGCCACGGGGCGGTCGGGCCGCGCGCGGTGCAGGTGGTGGCCGGGGCGGGGCACGATCGGCCAGAAGGCGGCGCGGCCGGCCAGGAGCAGCACGGCGGGCAGGAAGGTCAGCGCTGCCAGGACGGCGAACACGATGCCGATCGCGGCGATCGGCCCGAGGCTGCGGTTGGAGTTGAGGTCCGAGAACAGCAGGCAGAGCAGGGCCAGGATCACCGTGGCGCCGGAGGCGGCGATCGGCTCGACGGAACCCCGGTAGGCGGTTCTCATCGCCGCCCATTTCGACTCCTGCCCGCCCAGCGCCTCGCGGTAGCGGGCCGTCAGCAGCAGGGCGTAGTCGGTGGCGGCGCCGATCACCAGGATGAACAGGATCCCCTGGCTCTGCCCGCTGAGCTGGATCCAGCCCTGCAGGGCGAACCAGTACACCACGAGGATGGCCGCGCAGAGGGCGAACACGGAGGTGAGCAGGACCAAAAACGGCAGCAGGACCGCGCGGTAGACCAGCAGCAGGATGACGAACACGGCGCCCAGCGCCACGGCCAGCAGGAGCCCGTCGATGCCGCCGAAGGCCTCCACCAGATCGGCGATGAAACCGGCCGGTCCGGTCACATAGCCCGTGGCGGAAGCCGGGAGCTCGGCCGCCAGCACGGCGCGCAGGCCGGCGACCACCTCGCCGGTATCCAGGTCCTCGGGCACCGGAACGATGAACTGCACCGCTTCGAGGTCTTCGGACGGAATCGGGCCGGCCACCCCGGCGGCGCCGCCTCCCCCCGGCCCGACGGCCTCCGACAGCCGTTCGGCCAGCGGGGCATACTCCGCCAACTGCTGCGGCTGGAGCGGGCCCTCGAATTCGACGACGACGATGGCCGGGACCGCATCGGCGCCCAGGAACCGCTCCTGCCATTCGCCCGCGGCGGTGGATTCGGCTCCGGCCGGAAGGAATCCCGCCTGGTCGTTGGTGGACACCTCGGAGAGCTTGCCGAAGGTCGGTCCGCCCAGGCCCGCGGCGGCGAGCCAGGCAACCGCCACCAGGGCGGGCAGGAGCATTCTGAGCCAACGGGCCATGGGAAACCGAACCTCTGTCAGTCGACGGTCTAAAACAAGCTCCACTATAGAGTAGTTCCAAGGTGGAGATAAGCCTCAGGTGAACTATCCTTGGAGAGGTTGCCGGAGGGAGGAACGTGGCGCACAAGGAAGAGCGGCTGCTGCTGTTGCTGCAGCAGTTCGTGGTGGAGAGCGAACGGTATATCGAAGCGGTCAGCCAGCGGGACGCCCTGCACCGCACCGACCTCAACGCCCTGGCCGCGATGGTCCGGGCCGCCGCCGACGGCCGCACGGTGACTCCGGGCAGCCTGCGGAACGAGCTGCACCTCAGCTCGCCGGCGACCACCGCGCTGGTGGACCGGCTGGACCGCTCCGGCCACGTGAAGCGCACCCGCAGCGACACCGACCGCCGCAAGGTGCACCTGGAGCTGACGGACCTGGCCCGCGCCACCGGCGGCGCCATGTTCGCACCGCTGGCCCGCAACATCGGCCGGGTGCTCTCCGACTATCCGGCGGAAGACCGGCAGCGGCTCGCGGCGTTCCTGGCGGACATCATCGCCGCCACCGAAACCGCCTGTGCCGAAGTCGCGTCGGCCGAAGTCACGTCGGCCGACAAATAGCGCAACATTCCGGCACGGCAGCTACGTGGCCGCGGGGCCGCGGAGTAGTCTCCCACTATGAAGGACGAGGTCTACTCCCACGGACACCACAAAAGCGTGGTCAAAGCCCATGCGATCCGGACCGCCGAGGACTGCGCGGCCTACCTGCTGCCGGAGCTCAAGCCCGGGATGATGCTGCTGGACGTGGGCTGCGGCCCGGGCAGCATCACCGTTGACCTGGCCGAGCGGGTGGCCCCGGGACAGGTGACCGGATTGGACCGGTCCGACGATGTCCTGACCCAGGCGGCCGAACTCGCCGCCCTGCGCGGGATCGAGAACGCCACCTTCGTCGCGGGCAACATCTACGACCTCGAGTTCGATGACGACACCTTCGACGTGGTGCACGCGCACCAGGTCCTCCAGCACCTGACCGACCCGGTCGCCGCGCTCTACGAGATGCGGCGGGTGGTCAAGCCGGGCGGCATCGTGGCCGTCCGGGACGCCGACTTCCACGGCATGAGCTGGTACCCGGAACTGCCCGAACTCGACGACTGGATGGAGACCTACCAGCAGCTCGCCCGCGGCAACCGCGCCGAACCGGACGCCGGCCGGCACCTCATCGCGTGGGCGCAGGCGGCCGGCTTCCACGACATCACGCCGTCGTCGTCCAACTGGCTGTATGCCACCGAGGAGCAGCGCCGCTGGCAGGGCGAGGTCTGGTCGGAGCGGGTCCTGCACTCCGGCTACGCGGAACAGTCCCTGGAGCGGGGGCTGATCGACCGGGCCGGGCTGGAACGGATAGCCCGGGGGTGGCTGACGTGGGCCGCTGCCCCGGATGCGTGGTTCCTGATTCCCAACGGCGAGATCCTGGCCCGCAAACCCTGATCCCGCCGGCGGGACGGAAGGACTGACATGCCCGAACACTACGACGTGGTCATCGCCGGCGGCGGCCACAACGGCCTGGTCGCGGCCGCCTACCTCGCCCGCGCCGGGCGGAGCGTGCTCGTGCTCGAACGCGAAGACCAGGTCGGCGGCGCCGCGGTGTCGGCGGAAGTCTTTCCCGGCACCGGGGCCCGCATCTCGCGCTATTCCTACCTGGTCAGCCTGCTGCCGCGGCGCATCATCGACGACCTGCGGCTGGACCTGCGGCTGCTGCGCCGGCGCTTCTCGTCCTACACGCCCCTGCCCGGGACCGCGGCGGGCCTGCTGGTGGACAACCAGGACCCGGACGCCACCCGCTCCTCCTTCGCCGCCGTGGGCGCGGCCACCGACTTCGAGCCCTTCACCGGGTTCTATCAGCGCACCAGCCGGCTGGCCCGGGCCCTCTGGCCCTCCGTCACCGAACCGCTGCCCCGCCGCTCCGAGGTGCGCAGCAGGGTCGGCGACGACGAGGCCTGGCACGACTTCATCGACCGGCCGATCGGCGAGGCGGTCGAGCGCAGTTTCGGCTCGGACCTGGTCCGCGGCGTGGTGCTCACCGACGCCCTGATCAGCACCTTTGCCGGCGCCCACGACGCCTCGCTGCAGCAGAACAAATGCTTCCTCTACCACGTGATCGGCGGCGGTACCGGCGACTGGGACGTGCCCGAAGGCGGCATGGGTGCGGTCAGCGCGGCGCTGGAAAAGGCGGCCCGCAGCGCCGGCGCGGAGCTGCGGACCCGGACGCGCGTCACCTCCGTCTCCCCCGAGGGAGAGGTGACGTACGACGACGGCGGCGCGGGCGGCGTCGTCGTCTCGGCCGAACGCGTGCTCGCCAACGTCTCCCCCGCCGTGCTCGACGGGCTGCTCGCCGCCGCCGGCGCCGGGCCGGCCACCCGGCCGGAGGCGGCGCCGGAAGGCGCACAGGCGAAGGTGAACCTGCTGCTGTCCCGGCTGCCGAAGCTGCGGGACGGCTCGGTGGCGCCCGAGGCGGCGTTCGGCGGCACCTTCCACATCAACGAGTTGTACTCGCAGCTGGAAGGGGCCGCCGCCGAAGCGGCCGCGGGCCGGGTGCCGGATCCGCTGCCCGCCGAGATCTACTGCCACTCCTTGACCGACCCGTCCATCCTCTCGCCGGAACTGCAGGCAGCGGGAGCCCACACGCTCACCGTGTTCACGCTGCAGACCCCGCACCGGCTGATCACCGAGGCGAACAACGACGCGATGCGGCAGCGGCTGCAGGACGCCGTGCTCGCCTCGCTCAATTCCGTACTCGCCGAGCCGATCGAGGACTGCATCCTGCGCGATCAACGCGGAGAGCCGTGCATCGAAACCAAGACCACCCTGGACCTCCAGCGGGAGCTGAACCTGACCGGCGGCAGCATCTTCCACGGCCCCCTGGACTGGCCGTTCGCCGAAGACGACGAACCGCTCGACACTCCGGCGCAGCGCTGGGGCGTGGGCACGGCGCACGAGCGGATCCTGCTCTGCGGGGCCGGCGCGCGGCGCGGCGGCGGGGTCAGCGGCCTGGGCGGCCACAACGCCGCCATGGCCGTGCTCGAGTCCCGCTGACCGAAACCCGCCGGTCCGCACCGTAGGATCATCTGGTGCAAATCTCGTTATGGCTGGCGCTGCTCGGCGCCACGCTGGTCATCAGCTTCACCCCCGGCGCCGGCGCCATCAACACCATGAGCAACTCGCTCAACGCCGGCTTCCGCCGTTCCATCTGGGGGATTCTGGGCCAGCAGGCCGCCCTGGTCGTCCACGTGGTGATCGTGGCGCTGGGCCTGGGCCTGCTGGTGTCCACGTCGCCGATGCTGTTCGCCGCCATCAAGTACGCGGGTGCGGTGTACCTGATCTACCTGGGCCTGCGGCAGTTCTTCGCCAAGCCGACGGGCGGCGCGGAAATCGAAGAGTCGCGGCGCAACGAGCCCGCGTTCTCCATGTTCCGGCGCGGTCTCTGGGTCAACCTGCTCAACCCGAAGGCGATCGTCTTCTTCCTGGCCTTCATGCCCGGCTTCATCCGGCTGGACCAGCCCCAGCTGCCGCAGTACCTGGTCCTGATCGCCACCGTGGTGGTGGTGGACATCCTCGTGATGTGGTTCTTCTTCGCCGCCGCGGCCCGGTCCTTCCAGCGCTTTACCCGGACCACGCGCGGGCTGATGATGATGAACCGGGTCTTCGGCACGCTGTTCATCGCCGTCGGCCTCATGCTGGCGTTCCTGTAGCCCGGTTCTCATAGACTCGAAGACATGTACCGCATCATCGCCGCCAGCACCGGCAGCCCCTGCCGCCGCGATCCGGTCCGGGGGCATCCCCCGGTCCGGGCCGCCGCCGCGACCGGATGCGGGGCAATCAGTGCGCACTAAGCCCGTACTGGTCGCCGTCGACGGGCGCTCGGGGGCCGGCAAGACCACGCTGGCCGTGGAACTGGCGGCGATGCTGCGGGTCCACCGCACGGTATCGCTGTTCCACTTGGAGGACATCTACCCCGGCTGGCACGGCCTCGCCGGCGGGCAGCAGCGGTATCTGGAAACCGTGCTGCGGCCCCTGGCCGCCGGGGATACCGCGCGCTGGACCGCCTGGGACTGGGACGGGAACGGCGACGGTGCCTCCCGCACCACGGAGCCGGCCGACGTGGTGGTGTTCGAGGGCGTCGGTGCCGCCCATGCCGCTGCCCGCGGGCTCCTCGACGCCGTGATCTGGCTGCAGGCGCCCTCCGCCGACCGGCGCACCCGGGCCCTGTCCCGGGACGGCGATACGTATGAACCGTTCTGGGACGTCTGGGCGGAGCAGGAAGAGGCCTGGCTGGCCGGCGACGACGTCGCGGCGGCCGCCGACGTCGTCGTCGTCGAATCCGGTCCCTCCGGCACCGATCCGGCGCAGGTGCTCCACGCGCTGGCCTCGGTGCCCGCCCTCGAACACGCCCTGGCCCCGGAGCGTGCCGCCCGCGAGGGCGTCCGTCTGGTCGCCGAACGCCTGGCCGCCTATCCGGACGCCGAAGAAATCTACCGGCGCCTGTACGCCGGCTCCCCCCGCAGCGTCTGGCTGGACAGTTCCAACACCCGTGAATCCGCCGACCGCAACCGGATCAGCGTCCTGGCCGACGACGGCGGAGCCTTCGGCGCCTGGGCCGAGCATCGCAACGGCACTACCGTGGTCGGCCGGGGCAACGCCACCGCCCGGGTCCGTGGCGGTTTCTTCCGCTGGCTGGACACCGTGTGGGGACGCCGCACCGTCACGCTGCCGGCCGGGGTCCCCGGGAACTTCGCCCTGGGCTGGCTGGGCTACCTGGGCTACGAGCTCAAGCGCGAGACCGGGGGCTCGGACGTCGGTGCCGGGGTGCCGAACGGGGCGCCGGATGCCGCGCTGCTGTTCGCCGGCCGCGCCGTCGTGCTCGACCACGAGCGGCAGTGCACGTGGCTGCTCGCCCTGGCCGGCCCGTCCGCGGGGGACGACACGGACGCCTGGCTCGCCGCTGCCGGCGCGGTGGTCAGCGGTCTGCCCGCGGCCGCCGGCCCCGCCCCGGCTCCGGCCGCGCCGCCACAGGCACCGGAATTCTGGTCCCGCGACACGCGCGAGGCCTACCTGGCCAAAATCCGGGAAGCGCAGGCGGAAATCACCGAGGGCAACACCTACGAGGTCTGCCTGACCACGGAGCTGCACGCGACCGCGGCGGAACCGCTGGACCCGCTGGACACCTACCTGGCCCTGCGCAGCCGCAACCCCGCGCCCTTTGCCAGCCTCCTGCGGTTCGGGCGGCTCACGGTGGCCAGCACGTCGCCCGAGCGGTTCCTGGGCCTCGACGCCGGTGGCCGGCTGCGGGCCGAACCGATCAAGGGCACGCGGCGCCGCCTCCCGGATCCCGACGCCGATGCCGCCGTCGTCGAAGAACTCGCCGGCAGCGCGAAGGACCGCGCCGAGAACATCATGATCGTGGACCTGCTGCGCAACGACCTGAGCCACTTTGCCGTGCCGGGCTCGCTGCAGGTCAGCCGGCTGTGCGCCATCGAGTCCTACGCGACGGTGCACCAGATGGTGTCCACGATCGACGCGCAGCTGTTGCCCGGGGCGGTGCGGGCGGAGGCCGTGGCCGCGGCTTTTCCCGCCGGATCGATGACGGGCGCCCCGAAGATCAGCACCATGGACATCCTGGACCGGTTGGAGACCGGACCGCGCGGCGTCTACTCGGGGGCTGTGGGCTACTTTTCGCTGGACGGGGCCGCAGACCTGTCCGTGGTGATCCGCACCCTCGTGATGGACGGCAACCGGTTGAGCCTGGGCGTCGGCGGCGCCATCACGGCCGATTCCGTGCCCGACGACGAATGGGACGAGGTCCGCGCCAAGGCCTACGGGGTGCTCTCGGCGCTCGGGGCAACGTTCCCGGAGTAACGCATAGACTGTGCCGCCAGAGGTGGACGGCTCGGAGAACCCGTGACCAGAATCGAGGAATTGTTGTGCCAGGAGCAGCCAGCACCATGACCACCCGCGTGGGCATTTTGGTCTTCGACGGGGTGAAGCTGCTCGATGTCGCCGGCCCGGCGGAGGCATTCGCAGAGGCAAACCACCTCGGCTGCTCCTACGAACTCGTCTTCCTGTCGCCGGACGGGAACGACGTCGCCTCCTCGGTCGGGCTGCGGGTATCGGTGGATGCCGCGGCGGCCGGTGCCGGCAGCTTCCACACCGTCCTGGTGGCCGGCGGGGACGCCCTGCCCGGCGGCCTGCTTCCGGCCGGGCTGGTCGACGCCGCCGGGCATCTTGCCGGCAACACCGGGCGGATGTCGTCCATTTGCACCGGTGCCTTCGTTCTCGCAGCGGCGGGGCTGCTGGACGGGCGCCGGGCCACGACGCACTGGAAGCACACCCGCGAGCTGGCCCGGCGTTATCCGGGGACCCAGGTGGAGCCGGACGCGATCTTCGTCAGCGACGGCCGGATCCACACCTCGGCCGGCGTCACGGCCGGGATCGATCTGGCCCTGGCGCTGATCGAGGAGGACCACGGCCCGGACCTAACCCGCGAGGTGGCCCGCTCCCTCGTGGTCTACATGCAGCGCTCCGGCGGGCAGTCGCAGTTCTCTGCGCCGCTGCAGGGAGATCCGCCCAGGTCTTCGCCCCTGCGGCCGGTGCTCGAGGCCGTGCGCGCCGACCCGGCGGCGGCGCTCTCTGTTCCCGCGCTCGCCCGGGACGCCAACCTGAGCGTGCGGCACCTGACCCGGCTCTTCCGCGAAGAGCTGCAGACCACGCCGGCGAAGTATGTGGAGCTCGTCCGCTTCGACACCGCCAAGGCCCTGCTGGACTCTGGATACAGCGTCACCGAGGCCGCCGAACGCTCCGGGTTCGGCAACTCCGAGGCGCTGCGGCGCACGTTCGTGGCACGGATCGGCGTGCCGCCGTCGAAATACCAGCAGCGTTTCCGGTCCACGGCGAAGAACGGCTGAACGCTTCCTTGCGCCGTGGCCGAATCCGAGGGAATGTCGTCCTCCGCGACGGGGCACGCAGCCGGCCGACCGGGCAGTGTGGAGAGTAGGCACACCTCCGTGCCCTGGACAAAGGAGACATTCATGGCTGAAGTCATCGCAGGCATCACGATTCCCGACACCAAACTCGTCCGGAACGCCACCGAACTGGTCCGCGACACCACCAACGACCTGTTGTTCGACCATTCCCGGCGCGTGTACCTCTTCGGCGCCCTCCAGGGCCAGCGCCTCGGCCTCGACGTCGACCACGAGCTGCTCTATGTCGGCGCGCTCTTCCACGACTTGGGCCTGACCGATACGTACAGCACGGACCACCTGCGCTTCGAGGTCGACGGCGCCAATGCCGCCAAATCCTTCCTGCTGGAGCAGGGACGTTCGGAAGAGGACGCAGCCACGGTGTGGACCGCCGTCGCGCTCCACACCACCCCCGGTGTCCCCGAATTCATGGACCCGGAGATCGCGTTGGTGACCGCGGGGGTGGAAACGGACGTGCTGGGGATCGGCTACTCCGATCTCGACCGGACGGCCATCGACGCCGTCACCGCGGCGCACCCGCGGCCGGACTTCAAGCGGCAGATCCTGGCGGCGTTCACGGAGGGCAATAAGCACCGCCCGGAGACCACCTTCGGCAACGTCAATGCCGATGTGCTCGAGCACTTTAGCCCCGGCTTCCAGCGGACCGACTTCGTGGACATCATCCAGAACTCCGCCTGGCCCGAATAGGCGCCCGCCGGGTGCCGGCGGCAGTAACGGCAGGCGTGTGGACGGGGCGCACGGCCGGCACGCAGGCCGTGCGCCGGCCGTGGGGCCCGGATTACTGCAACGTGGCCGTCAGCCTGGCCACGTTGTCCACGTAGCGCTGCCAGCGGGGCCGCTGCCTCCACTCCTGCAGCGTGAGCTCCCGGGAAATGACCCGATAGCTGTCCTGGATCTCCGAGACCTTCTCAACGATGTGGTCCCCGAGCATCATCACGGAGACCTCCATGTTCAGGGAGAAGGACCGCATGTCCATGTTGCTGGAGCCGATGACCGCGACCTCATCGTCCACCGTGAAGTGCTTAGCGTGCAGCACCAGCGGCTTCGGGTAGCGGTAGATCCGCACGCCGGCCTCCAGCAGCGCCTGATAGTAGGACTGCTGGGCGTGATGGACCAGCAGCTGGTCGCCGCGTTCGGAGACGAACAATTCGACCTCGACGCCGCGCTGGGCCGCCGTCGTGATGGCATAGAGCAGCGAGTCATCCGGAACGAAGTACGGGCTGCAGATGGACAGCCGCTCCACCGCCGCATAGATGAGCGTGTTGAACAGGCGCAGGTTGTTCTCGGTTGCGAAGCCGGGGCCGCTGGGCAGGGCCTGGCAGGTCATGGGGCCGGGCTCGCGGAAGGGGGCCGGGGTGAACAGCTCGCCTTCGAGCGTGTCGTCGGTCTCGCTGGACCAGTCGGTGGCGAACACGACGTTCAGCGCGGTGACAATGGGGCCTTCGTAGCGCGCCATCAGTTCCACCCATTTGCGGCCGATCTTATGGCTGGACGTGCGGCGGTAGCCGGGCTCGATCAGGTTTTGCGACCCGGTGAACGCCACCCGGCCGTCCACCACCAGGATCTTGCGGTGGTTGCGCAGGTCGATCCGGCGCCACTGGCCGCGGACCGGCAGGACGGGCAGCATCCGGCGCCACTCGATGTCGGTGGTCTCCAGCCAGCGGCGGAACTTGCGGTAGCCGGCGACGCGGAGGGTGCCGATGTGGTCGAACAGCAGGCGCACGCGGACACCACGGGCGGCGGCTTCTTCCAGGGCGGTGAAGAGCTTGCCGGTGGTTTCGTCGCGGCTCATGATGTAGAACTCGATGTTCACGAACTCACGCGCCTCGCGCACGGCCTCGGTCATCGCGTCAATGGACTCGTCGTAGTCCGGATACAGCTCCACGTGGTTGCTGTCCACCATGGGGAAGGCGCCGAGCCGCCGGTTTAACTCTGCCGCCGAGTGCACCCAGGCCGGGGCTTCCTGCTCGCTGGTGGGCTCCTTGAGGTTCCGCGTGGCGGCCCACACCCGGCCGTTGATCTCTGTCTGCTTGGCGATCCGGCGCTCCGAGAGGCGGAACCTGCCGAACATGAAGAAGAGCAGCAGCCCGATCAGCGGGATGAAGAAGATGGCCAGCAGCCAGGCCATGGCGGTATTGGGGCGGCGGTTCCCGGGAATCACGCCCAGGGCGATGATGCGGATGGCCATATCGACCACGCCCAGAATCACGACAGCCCACTCGGGGAATGTGCCCAGCCCCGCAAACGACCACAGCACGCGGCTGTTCCTCCCCTCCCGCCGTGTGCCGGCGCAATCCTCCCAGCCTACCCGGCGTTTGGGGGCAGACTCACTAAGCTGGAGCCATGACAGTTCTGGTGTTTTTGGACCCTGCCCACGAGGCTGGACGCGTCGCAGATGCCTCCCGGCCGCAGCTGATGGCCACCGATCTCGGGGCCACCCGCGGGGACGGCATCTTCGAGTCCCTGCTGGCAGTCGACGGGGTCCCGCGCAAGCTGCAGGCGCATCTGGACCGGCTGGCCAGCTCCGCCCGGGCCATGGACCTGCAACTTCCCTCCCCGGAGGCCTGGGAGCGTGCCATCGCGACGGCGATCGCCGAGCACCCGCCGGTCGAGGAACTGGTGATCAAGCTGCTGGTGACCCGCGGGGTGGAAGGCTCCTCCGCGCCCACGGCCTGGGTCCAGGCTTCGCTGGTGCCGGCGGCAGGGCGGCGCCAGCGGACCGACGGCATTTCCGTGCTGCTGCTCGACCGCGGGTACGACAGCTCGCTGGCCGAGCGCGCCCCGTGGCTGCTCATGGGGGCCAAGACGCTCTCCTACGCGGTCAACATGGCGGCGCTGCGTTATGCGCACAAGAACGGCGCCGACGACGCCATCTTCACGTCCAGCGACGGCCGCGTGCTGGAAGGCCCCACCTCCACGGTGCTGATGGCGCGGGTGCGCGACGGCGTGAAGACGCTGGTGACGCCGCTGCTGGAGAGCGGCATCCTGCCGGGCACGTCCCAGTCGGTGCTGTTCAAGGCGGCAGAAGCCGCCGGGTGGCGGCTCGGCTACGGTCCGCTGGAGCCGCACGACCTCTACGAAGCCGACGCCGTCTGGCTGGTTTCGAGCATCCGCCTGCTCGCCCCGGTCAAGAGCATCGACGGCAAGGAGATCCCCGTCTCGCCCGACCTGACCCAGGAACTAACGGCCCTGCTGGCCCAGGGCAGCCGGGAGTAGCCGGTGAGGAACATCGCGCTTGACGCTGACCCGACCGGGTCTTCCGAGGCGCCGCCGCCCATGTTCCTGAAGCTTGAATGCGTCTGCGTTCCGACGGTCGACGTCGAGGCCTCCGTCGGATTTTATGCCGGGCTTGGGATGCGGGAGTCCTGGCGGATCAGCCGCAAGACTCCGGCAGGACAGGATTGGACCCTGGTCGGCATGCGCTTTCCGGACGGGAACAGTTCCGAACTCGTCCTCAGCAACAACCCCGACAACCGGCGCCTCGAGGTCGAAGTGTTCGTTGGCGATGTCCGACGCGCCTACGAGGAGCTGTCTTCCGACGGCGGAGTGGAATGGATAGAGGCGCCCTTCGCCACCGAGTCGGGGCATGTGGCCGTGATGCGTGCGCCCGACGGCAACGTCTTCGTCCTGGTGGGTGCGTAGGACGACCTCCTGCCCATCTGCCTGCTGAAAAACGTCCCCCGGCACAGGAGCCTTCCGGGATCGGGACCCGCTTCGACCACCGCGTTACTGCAGTGTTAGGGTCGATTGGACCGAAATGATCAGCATGCTGTCGTTCCGTCCGGGGCGGCAGCCCCAGAGAAGGAGGGCAATGAAGGCTCTGACGTGGCAAGGGAAGCGTTCGGTCAGCGTGGAGGAGGTCCCGGATCCGCGGATCCAGGAGCCCACGGACGCGATCGTGCGGATCACCTCGACCGGAATCTGCGGCTCGGACCTGCACCTCTACGAGGTGCTCACTCCCTTCATGGACAAGGGCGACATCATCGGACACGAGCCCATGGGGATCGTTGAGGAGGTCGGCTCGGCCGTCACCCACATCAAGGCCGGGGACCGGGTGGTCATCCCGTTCAATGTCTCCTGCGGCCACTGCTTCATGTGCCGACAGGGCCTGCAGTCCCAGTGCGAGACCACCCAGGTCCGCGAGTACAACAACAATGCCCAGTTCCTGGGCTACTCGAGGCTCTACGGCTCGGTGCCCGGCGGGCAGGCCGAGTACCTGCGTGTCCCGCACGCGGACTACGGACCCATCAAGGTGCCCCACGCCGGTGAGGACGAGCGCTACCTGTACCTCTCCGATGTGGTGCCCACCGCGTGGCAGGCCGTGCAGTACGCGGCCCCGCCGGAAGGCGGCTCCCTGGCCGTGCTCGGCCTGGGCCCCATCGGCCAGATGTCCGCCCGGATCGGCCGGCACCTCGGCTACCGGGTGCTGGCGGTGGACCCCGTCGCGGAGCGGCGGGCCATGGCGGAGCGCCACGGCATCGAGACGCTGGACCTGCACGGCGACGTCGCGGACGACCTGCGGGAGCGCACGGGCGGCCGCGGGCCCGACTCGGTGGTGGACGCGGTGGGCATGGAGGCGCACGGCTCGCCCGTGGCCGGCGCGGTCCACCAGGCGGTGGGGCTGCTGCCGTCCGCCGTGGGCCGCAAGGCGATGGAGGCAGCAGGGGTGGACAGGCTCGACGCGCTCTACACCGCGATCGACGCCGTCCGGCGCGGCGGCACGATCTCGATCAGCGGCGTGTACGGCGGGATGAAGGACCCTCTGCCGATGCTGACCATGTTCGACAAGCAGCTCCAGCTGCGGATGGGCCAGTGCAACGTGAAGCGGTGGATCGACGATCTGCTGCCCCTGGTCGACCACCCGTCGGACCCGCTGGGCGTGCTCGACCTGGCGACCCACCAGGTTCCGCTGGAGCAGGCGCCGGAGATGTACGAGAAGTTCCAGAAGAAGGAGGACGGCTGCATCAAGGTGGTGCTCAAGCCGTAGTCCTGAACGGATCGGCGGACCCCGGCCGGCGTGGATCGCCGGGGTCCGCCCGTACCGGTTCACACGAAGATGAAGTTCCAGGTCCCGGCGGCCACCGCGGCAGCGGCGGCTGCGCCGGCGATGACCGCCCCGCCCAGCACCACCCACACATCCACCATGCTGTAGGTGGATTCGCGCGCCCAGGTCCGGGGCCCGGCGCCGAAGCCGCGGGCCTCCATCGCGACGGCCAGCCGGGTGGCCCGGCGGATGGCCTGCACGATCAGGCCGAACGCCTGGCCCGCGAACGCGCCCGCCTTGGCCAGCGGCCGGTTCTCCGCCCCGACACCGCGGGCGCGGCGCGCCAAACCGAGGGTGCGCCATTCCTCCACCAGCAGCCCCACCAACCGCATGGCGGCCAGCGCTCCCAGCACGAACCGGTGGGGCAGCTTCAGCTTCTGCGCCAAGGCGTCCGCCAGGTCCGTCGGGTCGGTCGTCAGGAGCAGGAAAATGCCCGGCAGCGCAACGGCGAGCGACCGCAGGCCGATGGCAACGCCGCCGGCCACCGAGTCCTCCGTGAAGATCAGCGGACCGAACCGGAACAGCACGGCCCCGGTCTTCTCGGCCAGCAAGGCCGTTGCCCAGGCCCCGACGGCAGACGCCGCCAGCAGCGGCCAGCCTCGCTTCAGCAGCAGCCACGGGCTGACACCCAGCACGGGCATCAGCAACAGTTCCGCGGCCAGCACCACGGAGGCGCTGACCCAGTCCACACTGAGCATGACCACCACGGTGACCAGGGCGGCGGCGGCCAGCTTCGATACCGGGTTGGCGCGGCTGAACGGGGAGGCGGCCAGCCGGGGGTTCATCAGGTCCATACTCATGCTGCCCTCCCAAGCGGCTGGGCCGGGCGGACGCCGCCGTCAGCCACCCGGACGCCGGCGCCGCCGAGCGCGGCGGTGAAGTCGTCGTCGTGCGTCACCGAGACTACGCTCCGGCCCTCGGCCACCAGCTCGGCCAGCAGCGTGACCAGTTCGGCCCAGGTGTTGGCGTCCTGTCCGAAGGTCGGCTCGTCCAGCATCAGGATGTCCGGGCCGGTGGCCAGCATGGTGGCTACCGACAGCCTGCGTTTCTCCCCGCCGGAGAGGGTGAACGGGTTGGCCTGCAGCAGGCGGGTCAGCCGGAGCCGCTCGGCGATCGTGTCCACCCGCCGCCGGACGCTCGCCTCGGGCAGTTTGGCCACGCGGCGCGGGCCGAATTCCAGTTCGTCGAGCACCGTGCCGGTGAGGAACTGGTGTTCCGGTTCCTGGAAAACGCTGCCGATCCGGGTCACCAGCTGCGCGGACTTCCACTTCGCCGGGGACAAGCCGGCACCGCGCTGCAACGCCGGCGTCGCCGAGAGATCCCCTCCCGCGGGTGCCAGCAGGCCGGCCAGGGTGAGGGCCAGGGTGGATTTGCCGGCACCGTTCGCGCCGGTGACGCTGAGGGCCTGCCCGGCCAACAGGTCCAGGTCCACCCCGCGCAGCACCGGCGCGGCTTTCCGGTTCCGCGACACGTCCAGTGCCGCCGCCCGCAGCAACGGGCCGCCCGGGGCCGGTGCCGCGGGCAGCTCCAGCCGCGGGGTATGACCGGGAACCCAGACGCCGGCCTCGATCAGCCGGGCGCGGGTGGCGCCTTCGGCGAGCACCTGGTCCGGCGGCCCGTCGGCCAGCACGCCGCCGCCGGCCGCGAGCACGATCACGCGGTCCACGACGTCCGCCCAGACCGCCACCCGATGCTCGACCACCACCAAGGTGGCGCCGGTGCGGTCCAGCACCCGGGCCACGGCGTCCCGTACTTCCCGCACCCCGGCGGGGTCCAGGTTTGCCGTCGGCTCATCCAGCAGCAGCAGCCCCGGCCGCATGGCCAGGACCGAGGCCAGCGCCAGCCGCTGTTTTTGGCCGCCGGACAGCGCCGACGTGGGATGGTCCAACGGGACGGCCAGGCCGACATCGGCCAGGGATTCACGGACCCGGTCCCAGATCAGCCCGCGCGGCAGCGACAGGTTCTCCGCCCCGAAGGCCACCTCGTCGCCGACCCGGGCCAGCACCAGCTGGCTCTCCGGATCCTGCAGCACGAGGCCGGCCCGGCCGCGGGCCTCGGAGGGACGCACCCCCGCCACGCTCAACCGGCCGGTCTCCTCGCCTTCGCCCTCGTCGCCGAGGACGCCGGCCATGGCGTGCAGCAGCGTGGACTTGCCGGCCCCGGAGGCGCCCAGCAGCAGGACCCGTTCGCCCGGGGCGATGCTGAAACTGGCCGCGCGCACCGCCGGATCCTTGCGGCCGGCATGCCGCCAGCCCCACCCCTCGGCGAGGACGGGCACCGGGCGGGGCGCCGCCGTCGTACTCTGCGCTCCCATTAAACGGCTCAGGCGTCTGCCGTGCGTCCCGCGGCGAAGGAGGACAGCGCACCCGTCTTCGCCAGGCCCCTGACCGCCAGCCACGGCAGCAGCCCGGCAATCACCACGCCGGACACGGCCGCGAAGCCCACGTAGGCGAGCTGCCATTCGGCGGCCCACAGCATGTTGTAGAGGATGTTCTCGCTGATCGACAGCGCCAGGCCTGCGCCCAGGCCGGCCAGCAGCGCCACGCCGAGATTAAACCTGCGGTACAGAAAGAGCAGGAAGACGACCTCGGCGCCCAGGCCCTGGATCAGGCCGGAGACCAGGACGGTCATGCCGAAGCTCGTGCCCAGCAGCGCGGAGACAACCGCCGCCAGCATCTCGCAGTAGATGGCGGCGCCGGGCTTGCGGATGATCAGCCCGCCCAGCACGCCCGCCATCAGCCAGCCGCCGGTGTACAGCCCGGCGGAAGGCGGGAAAGCTATGGTCAGGCCCTCGATCAGCGGCCAGCCCGCCGACCAGGCCCAGAAGATGACGCCGACGGCCACGGCGACCACCGAGGCAACGACGATGTCCACCACCCGCCAGCCGTAACGCTGCTTCCGGGCAGGGGTGGGCGTGGCGGGTGCATTCGAAACGGTACTCATGGAATCCTCCTGGTTGCAGGAGGGGAGGGCGGCCACGCGGCGCGCCCCGAGAACTCGACTCCCTTCGCCGGTACTAACCGGAGCAGGTTCGAGGGTCTGCGGTCTATCCGCACTCTCAGCGTCCCTCCCGGTCTCCGGTGTGCACCGGCCGGTCGGACGCTCCCCTGTCGTCACTAGATGCTGTCTGGCAGCACGTACCAGTCTACACTCGCCCGCAGCGGCGGGCATTCGGGCGCAGACCCCGGGAAAATGCACGAGGGCTTACGGCCCCGGCGGGTGCCGGGCAGTAGGCTGGGAACCGGAACAGCAGTTGAGACGGGGCTGCGGCCCCGGAAGGGAGCGGGCATGAGCGTTGTGTTGAGGCTCTTGGGCACACTGGTGAGTATCGGCGCGGGCCTGGCAGCCAGCCAGCTGCTGGGGCTTGTCTGGAAGATGGTCACCGGAAAAGATGCGCCCAAGAGCGACGATGACCTGGAGAACAGCCTGCGGGCGGCGGTGGCCTTCGCCGTGGTGTCCGGCACCGTGGCGCGGGTGATCCAGGTGCTGACCAAGCGCGCCACCGCCAAGGCGGTCATCCGCTACGACAAGACCCGGGAAATGGTCTAAGCGGTCCCTTGAGGATTCCGATGGGGGACGGGCCGCGGGCCCGTCCCCCATCGCGTTCTGGTCCCGGCCGCCGGCGCCCGCCCGCGGCCCGGTCCCCTTGGCCGGCAGGTTACGGAGCGTCCGCGGGCCCGGCGTCGTCCTGGTCGGTCCGCCCGGGAGCGGCCGCCGCCCCCGCGGTTCGCCGTTCCCCCGGCTTCCCGGCGTCCTGGCCGCCGGTGACAGCACGGCTGCCGGTGTCGGCACCGGCAGGCATGGCGTCATCGGATGACGCCACGGAATCTTCCTCCGCCGCCGCCTCCACCACCGCGTCGAGGTCGTCCACGCTGAGGATTTCCTTGCGCAGGTGTTTGGTGCGGTAGCCGGCCCGGCCCACCATGTGGGCGGACACCGGCACGGTCAGCAGCTGGAACAGCCAGGCTATGAGGAGTATGGGCACCGCCACCCAGCTGCGCAGCTGCAATCCCAGTCCCGTCAGCAGCAGCAGCAGGCCGAAGACCTGCGGCTTCGTGGCGGCGTGCATCCGCGAGAGCAGGTCCGGAAACCGCAGCAGGCCGATGGCCGCGGCCAGGGACATCCCCGCGCCGGCGATCAGGCAGACGGCGGTCCCGATGTCGAGGATCAAGTCAGTGTTCACGGGGCCGCCCGTCCGTCACGAAACGAGCCACGGCGACCGAGCCGATGAAGCCGACAACGCTGATGACGACAACCAGTGTCAGGTTGTTCATGTGGCCGCCGGCGGCCATGTCCACGATGAGTCCGGCGCAGACGATCGCCAGCAGCACGTCGATGGCCAGCAGCCGGTCCAGCAGCGACGGCCCGCGGGCCAGCCGGATCAGCGACAGTACAGCGGCCACGGCCAGCACCGCGCTCACGACGATTTGCGCAACCGGAATGATGTCCCCGTTCACACCGCACCTCCCCTGCCGGTACCTTCGGCCTTGACCATCGCCAGTTCTTCCTTCGTGCCCATCGTCCGGATCAGGCCGGCCTCGATCCGCCGCACCTGTGCGCGGAAACGCTCGGCGGCCTCCTCGGTGGCCACGTCGATCACGTGCAGGTACAGCGTGGACGTCGAGCGGTCCACGTCCACCACAAAGCTGCCGGGGATCAGCGAAATGGCGTGCCCGGTGGCAGTCACGAGCAGGTCCGAGCGGCTTCTCAGCCGGACCGCGACCACCGCGTTGCGCAGCGTCGGGCCGCGGGTCAGCGCCAGCCACAGGACTTGGACGCTTGCGACCGCGACCTGCCACACGAACGTGGCGGCGAAGATTGCCGCGGCCAGCGGATTGAAGCGCCCGCTGAGTTCGACCGGCGGCAGGTAGAACAGGTTCACGATGAGCAGCGCGATCAGCAGGCCGAAGATCAGGTTGCCCGGGCTGAAATCCTGCCACAGGGAGCCCCAGAGGATGACCAGCCAGGCCAGCAGCGGCAGCTCGACCCAGAGGGAGATGCGCGGTTTCCTCATTGGCCCCCCTCCTGCAGGGCGCCCTCACCCAGGACGGCCTCGACGTAGGGGGTGCGCTGCAGCATCTCGCGCGCCGCCTGGTCGCTGAGCTCGAACAGGGGCCCGGCGAACACCGTCAGGGCAACGCCCATCGCCACCAGCCCGACCGTCGGCCAGACCATGGGCAGCGGCAGCAACTGAACGATGCCCCGCCCGGTGAACCGCCCGTGCGGAGCGTTCTCCACGTGGCGGGTGGTCCGCAGCGCGGACCCGTCGGGCTTGGTAGCCACCAGGACCGGGTCCGGGTGCTCGGCGTCTTCCGGGCGGCGCCAGAACACGCGGTTCCAGACCCGTGCCATGGCCAGCAGGGTCAGCAGCGACGTGACCATGCTGCCCGCCACGAGCACCCAGGCGACCGGCGTGCCCAGTTCCACGCCGCCCTGCACCAGGCCGATCTTGCCCAGGAAGCCGGAGAAGGGCGGGATGCCGGCCAGGTTCATGGCCGGGACGAAGAACAGGATGGCCAGCAGCGGCGACAGCTTGGCCATGCCGCCCAGCCGGTCCATGTTCGTGGTTCCGCCGCGGCGTTCGATCAGGCCGGCCACCAGGAACAGGCTGGTCTGCACCGTAATGTGGTGCGCCACGTAATAGACCGCCGCGCCGAGCCCCACCACCGAGGACATGGCCAGGCCAAACACCATGTAGCCGATGTGGCTGACCAGCGTGAAAGAGAGCATGCGCTTGATGTCGATCTGGGCCACGGCCCCGAGGATGCCCACCACCATGGTCAGCACCGCCACGACCATCAGGAACGTGTTCAGCCGGTCGCCGGGGAACAGCAGGGTCTCCGTACGGATCATGGCGTAGACGCCCACCTTGGTGAGCAGGCCGGCGAACACCGCGGTAACCGGCGCCGGCGCCGTCGGATAGGAGTCGGGGAGCCAGAAGGACAGCGGGAATACCGCCGCCTTGATGCCGAAGGCCACCAGCAGCATCAGGTGCAGCGTCATCTGGGTGGCCGGATCCAACTGGCCGAGCTTGATCGCCAGGTCGGCCATGTTGATGGTCCCGGTGGCCGCGTAGATCATCGCGATGGAGACCAGGAACAGCACCGAGGAAATGACGCTGACGACGACGTATGTCACCCCGGCGCGGATCCGCGGGCTGGTGCCGCCCAGCGTCATCAGCACGTAGCTGGCCGTGAGCAGCATTTCGAAGCCGACGTACAGGTTGAACAGGTCGCCGGTCAGGAACGCGTTGGAAACCCCCGCCACCAGGATCAGGTAGGTCGGGTGGAAGATTGAGACCGGGCCTTCTTCGTCGCCGTCGGTCATGCCCTGCCCGGAGGCATACAGCAGCACCGCCAGGCTGACGGCGGAGGAGACCACCAGCATCAGGGCGGACAGCTCATCCACCACCAGGGTGATGCCAAAGGGGGGAAGCCAGCCGCCGAGGTTTACCGCCTGCGCGCCGTTGGTCCACGCCGAGGCCAGCAACACGGCTTCCAGTGCCAGCGTCACCGTGAGGGTGGTGGCACCGGTCCGGCGCTGGGCGTTGGGGTGGCGGATCAGCACGAATGCCAGGGCAGCACCCAACAGCGGCAGGACTACTGCCAGCGGCGCGAGGGTGGCGGCGTTCACTGCTTCCTCTCCATCCGTGACCTGGTGGTGGCTGGCGTTTCTTCGGCTTCGTCGGGCGGCACGAACTCGGTGGTCTCGGCCGGAATTTCCGCGTCGTCCTCGGCGTCGAAGGTGGGCTGGTTGGCCACCCGGCGGTCCTCGATGTCGTCCTGGACCTCGTCCTGCCGTCCCAGCACCCAGGAGCGGTAAATGATGGCCAGCATGAAGGCGGTGACGGCGAAGGAAATCACGATGGAGGTCAGGATCAATGCCTGCGGCAGCGGATCGCTGTAGGCGTCGGCGGGGATGTCACCGCCGAAAAGGGGTGCTAGGCCCGCGGGCCCGCCGGTGCTGAGCAGCAGCAGGTTGGCGCCGTTGGTGATGAGCATGAGGCCAAGCATGACCCGGGTCAGGCTGCGTTCGAGGATCAGGTAGACGCCCACGGCGAACAGTACGCCCATCACCAGCAGCAGCGTCAGGTTCACGGTCACCGGGACACCTCCTCCTCGATCGTTGCGGGTACTTGCAGTTCGGCGGCCTTGCGGCGGCCGTGGGTCCGTTCCTCGGTGCGTTCGTCGATTTCGGCGCCGAAGCTGCGCAGCACGTCCAGCACCAAACCCACCACCACCAGGTAGACCCCGATGTCGAAGATCGTCGAGGTGACGAATTTGTGGTCGCCGAAGACCGGGAGGCTGAATTCAAGGATCGCGCTCTGGAAGACCTGGCCGCCCAGGAAGAGCGGGACGACGGCGGTCAGCGCCGCGGCCCCAAGCCCCAGTCCGAGCAGCAGGCCGGCGCTGATGGGGGTGGCTTCGGCCAGCTCGATCCGTCCGCCGGCCAGATAGCGGACGGTCAGCGCGATACCGGCCAGCAGGCCGCCGGCGAATCCGCCGCCGGGGAGATTGTGCCCGGTCAATAGCAGGTAGACGGAGAAGATCATCACCGAGTGGAAGAGCAGGCGGGTGATCACCTCGAAGATGATGGAGCGGCGTTCCGGGGCCAGGGTCCGGCCGGCCACCAGCCAGGCGTCGCGCGGGACGAGGGCGAACTTGCGGGCCGTCGCCAGGGCCGCCGCCTCACGGTCCGAGTGCGCCACCGTCTCGTAGCCGCGCCCCACGGACCCGCTGGCGACGGCGTCCACGGGCTCCGGACGCTTCTCCCCGCGGCTCCGGATGAAGATCAGGCTGGCCACGCCGGTAGCTGCCAGGGCCAGCACGGAAATCTCGCCGAACGTGTCCCAGGCCCGGATGTCCACCAGGATGACGTTGACGATGTTCTCGCCGCCGCCGCCCTCATAGGCCAGCTGCGGCAAGGCCAGGGACACCGGATCGGCCGTGCGTGACGCCATCGCCGTCATCGCGATCACGATCATTGTGAGGCCGAAAGCGGCTCCGATGATGGCGCGCAGCAGTTTGAAGCGCCCCGGCGTGCGCAGCCACAGCCGCGCCGGCAGGGAACGAAGGGCCAGCACGATGGCCACCAGCGAGACTGTTTCCACCAGCAGCTGGGTCAGCGCCAGATCCGGCGCCCCCTGCATGGCGAAGATGAAGGCCAGCCCATAGCCTGCCACCGAAACCATCAGCACCGCCATGAAGCGCTTGTTCGCGCGGATGGCACCAAGCGCGCCTGCCGCCACGATCAGCCCCGCGATGGCCTGGGCCGGGGTATCGAACCACACCAGGCTCTCGGGCAGCGGGGCGTCCATCAGGACGATGGCGCTCAGCGGAGTCACGATCGCCACGATCAGGATCACGCACAGGTAGAAGACCAGCGAGCCCCGCTGGGTCCGGCCGGTGACCCAGATGGCCACCTCGTCCAGCACGCCGATGATGCCGCGGTAGATCCGGTCCGCGTCCGGGATGAAGCGAATCCGGGCCTGGAAGGCCGCTATCGGGGTGCGCAGCAGGAACAGGGCGACACCGGCGGCGATGGTGATCACGGTCAGCCCGAGCGCCGGCGTCAATCCGTGCCACAGCGCCAGGTGCGTGGCCGCGGTGTCCAGGGTGAAGAGTCCGGCGTAGGGGGCGACGGCGGCTTCCACCGGGGCGGGCCAGAGCCCGAACACCACCGTGGCCACGGCGAGCACGGCCGGAGCCGCCAGGAAGGCCCACGGAATGGGCTTGAACTCGATGGCCGCGCGGCCGGGTTTGGCCGCGAACCCGCCCCAGACGAAGCGGGCACTGTAGGCGAAGGTCAGGATGGACCCGGCCACCACGCCGGCCAGGAGCAGGCCTCCCGTCCAGCCGGAGACTTCGGCCCGGTGGACGAAGGCTTCGTAAACCGACTCTTTGGCGACGAAGCCCAACAGCGGCGGCAGGCCCGCCATCGACGCGGCACCGATGACGGCGACCACGAACAGTTTCGGGGCCTTGCGGTACAGGTGCGACAGCTCGCGGATGTCACGCGTTCCGGCCTGGTGGTCGATGATGCCCACCACCAGGAACAGCGTCGCCTTGAAGAAACCGTGGGCCAGCAGCAGGCCCATTCCCGCCAGCGCGGCTTCCTGCGAACCGAGCCCGACCACCAGGGTCAGGAAGCCCAGTTGGCTGACCGTCCCGTAGGCGAGGATCAGCTTCAGGTCGTTCTGGCGCATGGCTTGCCAGCCGCCCACCAGCATGGTCAGCAGCCCGAGCCCCAGCACGACGCCGTGCCAGTAGTCGGTGCTGGAGAATCCGGGCGACAGCCGCGCCACCAGGTAGATGCCGGCCTTGACCATGGCGGCGGCATGGAGGTAGGCGCTGACCGGGGTCGGCGCCGCCATGGCCGCCGGGAGCCAAAAGTGGAGGGGCACCAGCGCGGACTTGCTGACCGCACCGATGAGTACCAGCAGGATGGCGATGTCGATGATCTGGCCGTGCGCCATCAGCGTTCCGGCTGCCGCGAGGATCTCGGAGATCCGGTAGGTGCCGGCGGTCTGGCCGATGATCAGCAGGCCAACCAGCATGGTCAGCCCGCCGAGGGTGGTAACCATCAGGGCCTGCAAGGCGGACCGGCGCGCCGAGAGGCGGTGCCTGGCGTACCCGATCAGCAGGTAGGACAGGACGGTGGTGAGTTCCCAGAAAATGTAGAGCAGGATCAGGTCGTCTGCGGTGACCAGGCCGAACATGGCGCCGCTGAAGGCCAGCAGCTGCGCGCCGAAAGGACCGATGTCCGGATCGTCGGCCTTGAAGTAGCGGGCGCAGTAGAACAGCACCAGGGCGCCGACACCCAGGATCAGGATGCACAGCACCGCCGCGAGGGTGTCCATCCGAAAGGCCAGTTCCAGCTGCAGGCCCGGGACCCACGCGAAGACCTCCGACGGCGGGGCGTTGGGAGCGTCGTCCAGCGCTGCCTGGCTCGACCCGGTGTAGTTGTCGAAGGTGGCGATCAGCCAGACGAATCCGGCGGCGGGAACCGCGGCGAGGATATAGAACGTCGACCGACCGAGCTTCCGGAAAATTAAGGGCGCTATAAAGGCCACCGCAAAAAGCAGGGTGAGCACAATCAGCACGAGGATACTCCGGAACTTCCTTCAGGTTTGCCAAGGATTAGACGGACAGGGCCAAGGTCCATTCTACCCATGGCATAGACGGCGCGGCCCCCGCGGAGGGCCGCGGACAGCAGCCGGGAGGGCCGCGGACAGCCGCCGGGAGGGCCGCGGCGGGTGGGTGATCTCGCTGTTCGCCAAAGATTCACGCGGCTCCCGGCGCTGCTCAAAGTTCGCAGCAGGCGAAACGGATAGCATCGCGGTATGACTGAGTCGGCCGGCATTCCGGCAACCCACACGGCGGGCGGCGCGGCCGCGGAGCGGTTGAATAAAAAGCACGTCCTGGCCTGGGCCTCCTGGGACTGGGGCTCGGCCGCCTTCAACGCGGTCATGACGACCTTTGTGTTCACCGTCTATCTGACCAGCGACGCCTTCGGCGGCGAGGCCTTCGCGTCCGAAATCCTCGGCTACGGGCTGGCCATCGCCGGGCTGGCCATCGCCCTCCTCGCCCCGGTCACCGGGCAACGCTCCGACACCGGGGGCCGCCGCAGGCTGTGGCTCGGGCTCAACAGCGTCGCCGTCGCGGTACTGACCGGCCTGTGCTTCTTCGTCTTCCCCTCCCCCGGCTTCCTCTTCCTGGGCGTGGGACTCATTGCGCTGGCCAACATCTTCTTCGAGTTCGCGAACGTGAATTACTACGCGATGCTCACCCAGATCTCCACGCCGTCGACCATCGGCAAGGTCAGCGGCTTCGGCTGGGCCATGGGTTACGTCGGCGGGGTCGTGGCGCTGGCCCTGGTGCTGGTCGGGTTTGTCCTGCCCGAAACCGGCTGGTTCGGCGCGACGGCGGAGAACGGACTGAACATCCGCCTGGTGGCGGTGTTCTGCGCCGTGTGGTTCATGGCCTTCGCGCTGCCGGTACTGTTCGCCGTCCCGGAGATCCCGCGCCAGCCTGCCGCCGCGTCGCTGAGCTTTTTTGCGTCCTATGGGCTGCTCTTCCGCCGCATCAAGGCGATCTTCACCTCCAGCCCGCACACGATTTTCTTCCTGATCGCCAGCGCCATCTTCCGCGACGGGCTCGCGGCGGTGTTTACCTTCGGCGGGGTGATCGCCGCCGGCACCTTCGGCTTCTCGCTCAGCCAGGTGATCGTCTTCGCCATCGCCGGAAACGTCGTCGCCGCGATCGGCGCGGTCGCGGGCGGGATTTTGGACGACCGCATCGGCCCGAAGAACGTCATCGTAGGGGCACTGGTCGGGCTGATCGTCGCCGCCGTCGCCATTTTCGCACTGGGCCCGGACAACCACATGTTCCTGGGCAACGCCTGGACCGGCGACACCACGTTCTGGGTCTTCGGCCTGCTGCTGTGCCTGTTCGTGGGGCCGGCCCAGTCGTCGTCGCGGGCCTACCTGGCCCGGCTCGCGCCGCGCGGCGAGGAGGGCGAATTCTTCGGCCTCTACGCCACCACCGGGCGCGCCGTCAGCTTCCTGGCCCCGTCCCTGTTTGCGCTGTTCATCACTGTCTTCGGCGAACAGCGTCACGGCATCCTGGGTATCCTCGTCGTGCTGGTCGCCGGCCTGCTGGCGCTGCTGCCGGTCAAGACACCGGCACGGATCCAGCGCGCCAGTACGCCCCGCGCCTGAGCCGCCCGGCCGGCGTCAGCGTTCGATGACGGTGCGGTGGAAGTTCTGGTAGCTGCGCGAAGCCGTGGGGCCGCGCTGGCCCTGGTAACGGTTGCCGTATTCGCCCGAACCATACGGATGCTCCGCCGGCGAGGACAACCGGAAGAAGCACAACTGGCCGATCTTGGAGCCCGGCCAGAGCATGATCGGCAGCGTCGCCATGTTGGAGAGTTCCAGCGTCACGTGTCCGGAGAAACCGGGATCGATGAATCCTGCGGTCGAGTGGGTCAGCAGGCCCAGCCGGCCCAGCGAGGATTTGCCCTCCAGCCGGGCCGCTATGTCATGGGGCAGCGTCACGGTCTCGTAGGTGGAGCCGAGCACGAATTCGCCGGGATGCAGGACGAACGGTTCCTCGGGGTCCACTTCCACCAGCCGGGTCAGCTCCGGCTGCTCCAGCTCCGGGTCGATGTGGGCGTACTTGTGGTTGTCGAACAGCCGGAAGAACCGGTCGAGCCGCACGTCGACGCTTGAGGGCTGGATCATGTCCGGCTGGAACGGATCCAGGACGATGCGTTGGGAGTCCAGTTCGGCACGTATATCGCGGTCGGAGATCAGCACCCTTCAAAAATACACGGGACCGGCGCTCTCCCCTGACGCATGACGCGGCCGCCGCCCGGGCTTTTGCACCGGGCCCCTGTTCGGAACGGTGTCAGCGGTGCGACGATTGAACCAGGCGGGCCGCAGCACCCTCGGTGGCGGCCACCGGGCCGCTGTCGGCGGGGGAACGAACGGCCTCCGCCGGCAGCTTCGAAGCCGGTGGTCAGGCTTTGCCGATTTCCGTGCGCACCGCGTACAGCTCCGGGAAGAAGGTGAGCTCCAGCGCCCGGCGAAGGAAGCCGGCGCCGGAGGATCCGCCGGTGCCATGCTTCATCCCGATGGTCCGCTCCACCGTCTTCAGGTGCCGGAAGCGCCAGAGCTGGAAGTTGTCTTCCAGGTCCACCAGTTCTTCGCAGGCCTCATAGACGTCCCAGTTCGCGCGGGCATTCTCGTAGACGGCCTTGAACGTCCCTACCAGTTCCTGGTTGAACTCGTGGGCCTCGGTCACATCACGGTCCAGCAGCTCCGCCGGAACCGGGTAGCCGTGCCGGTGCAGGTAGGCCAGGAATTCGTCGTACACGCTGCTCTGTTCCAACAGCTCGCCCAGCATGGCCTGGGCGGCCGGATCGTCGGCGAAGACGGCCAGCATGCCCTTGTTCTTGTTGCCCAGCAGGAACTCCACGGCACGGTACTGGTAGGACTGGAAGCCCGACGCCGCACCCAAATCGCCGCGGAATTCGGCGTATTCGGAAGGCGTCAGCGTGGCCAGCACCGACCATTGCTCGGTCAGCGAGCGCTGGATGTGCTTAATCCGGGCGATGCCTTTCATGGCGAACCGCAAGTCGTCGTCGCGCAGCTTCTGCCGGACGGTGCGCAGCTCGTGCAGCACCAGCTTCAACCACAGCTCGGACGTCTGGTGCTGAATGATGAACAGCATCTCGTCGTGGTGCTCCGGGCTGCTGACCGGGTGCTGGGCAGAGAGCAACTGGCCCAGGGACAGGTAGGAGCCATAGCTCATCTTGTCCGAGAAATCAGTCTCGATCTCGTCCTCGAGACGTCGGGTGTTCTTGTCTACGGTCATGGCGGCTTCCGTCGGTCCTCCTGCCTCGTTGCAGGCCTGCTACCAGCCTACGACCCCGGCGCCGCGAATGCCCCGCCGCCGCGCTGGGGCCCCTCAGCCGCGGACCGAGGAGTCCCACCGCCACGTCCGGCCGCGGGTTTCGGGCGTCCTGCCGCTGGCGTGGAGCAGATCCTGCCAGGGATCGTCGGTGCGCCGCGCCGCCGGGAAGATGCGGTTCAGCACCCGCCTGATGACGGCGTCGTCGGGCCGGTAGCCGACCCCGTGGACGGCTAGTATGTCGAATCCGTGCAACACGGCTTCGGCGATGCCCATCGCCGCGAAACCGGAGGCGTCCGAGGTCCCGGCCGGATGGTAACCGCGGTGGGTGTGGGGGGCCGCGGCCGTCACCGCGTAGAGCAGTCCCGCGGCGGCATCGAAACAACTGGCGATGCCGGCCGTTCCCGTGGCAGGGTCGGGCCAGAACAGGATCTGCGGCCCGCCCGGGCGCCAGGGCGGAGGGTCCAGCAGCGCCACGTAGCCGTCCTGCGGCGGGTTCCGCCCCGACAGCTGCAGGGCGTAGAACGCGAAGTCGTCCATGATGTGGGCCACCGTCTCGCGGCAGCTCCACTCCAGCTCCAGCGCGGGCTTGTCCCAGGCATCGTCAGGGAGCTCCGCCAAGCGGCCGGCCAGGTCATCGGTGATGGTGCGGAAATCCTCCGCCGTTGGTTCCATCCGCCGATCCTGCCGCAGAGAAGCCGCAAGCGCCACCTTTCCGGGAGATGCTCAGCCCATGCGGCGCTCCCCGGCCTCCACCGGCGCCGCAATGATGTTGCCTTCCACCGGCATCGGGCAGGTGCCGAACTCGGTGAAGGCGCTGGGAAAGTTGGTGGCCCGGTTGAAATCGATCAGCACCGTGCCGTCGGGGCCGGGACGGCGGGTCACCACGGAACGCCAGCCGGCGGTGCTGTCTCCGTTGGTTTCGTCGTGGAAGTTCAGCGACAAGGCGCCCAGTTTCTCTTGCTCCGCCACCAGGGTATGGACGGTTCCGCCCAATTCGAAGCTGACCGTGCCGACGGCGGTGGCGATGCCTCCCACGTCCGGGTTCGACGTGGCTATCTGCAGCGTGAGGGGCTCCGGATACGCCTCGAACCGGCCGGCCACCACCAGGTCCGGGTTGTAATCGAAAACCGGGACCCCGTCGAAGTCCTGCCGGTTGGGCGAGTCGTTGTCCCGGGTCCGGATGGCGTACCGGTCGCCGCGGACGGCCAATTCGACGGCGATGCTGCCGCGGCGCACCCAGAGCAGCGACTCCTCGTTCCCCAGGGACGCCGTCAAGGTACCGACGGCCGGCTCCCCGCTGTCTGCCAGGTACAGGCCGTCCTCGGCGCCCGCCGTCAACGAGGCGTGGCCGCCGCCGGATGCCGGCCCGGTGGCGCTCCACAGGCCGCTGATCTTTTCCATCCGCGCGGGCTCGGCCGGCAGCCACTGCAGCGAGGTGAGCGTCAGCCAGCCGTGCTCCGCTGCCAGCGCCTGGTTCCGGTTGTCCCTGAACCGGAGCCAGCTTTCCCGCCGGCGGGTCTCGTCGCGTGGAGTGGTCATGCTCGCCTTCCCTCAATCAATTGCCGGGCACTTGCCCGGCGGTACGGGGCACAACGTGCCGCCCGGCGTGCGGTATTCCCCGGCCCGCAGTCCCCCGACCTCCCCCGAACCATGGCGCATTCGCCTGCAGGAGAATACGCTCTATTTCACAAGGCTGCGTGGCACAAAGCGCAACGGAAGCCGGGCGGCCAGTGCGTCTACCAGAATGGGAGGCTCATGCCGATGCCCAAGGACGAAAACCGGCGGCGCCGCCGGCGCGCGACGGCCCGCTTGGGGGCGGCGGTGACGCTGGCGCTGGGAGCCACGCTGCTGGCGGGCTGCAGCCCCGAGGATGGAACCCCCACCCTAACCTGGTACATCAACCCCGACGACGGCGGGCAGGCGACGATCGCCGAGCTGTGCACCGATCAGGCGGACGGCGAGTACCGGATCGAGACGTCGCTGCTGCCCAATGACGCGGCCTCCCAGCGGGAGCAGCTTGCCCGGCGCCTTGCCGCCGGCGATTCGTCGCTGGACATCATGAGCCTGGACCCGCCGTTCATCCCCGAACTGGCCGAGCCCGGGTTCCTGGCGCCGGTACCGGACGATGTTGCGGAGCGCACCACGCAGAACGTCGTGGAAGGCGCGCTCGCGGGGGCCACATGGAAAGACGAGCTGGTCACCGTCCCGTTCTGGGCCAACACCCAACTGCTGTGGTACCGGAAGTCGGTGGCCGAAGCCGCCGGTCTGGACATGACGCAGCCGGTCACCTGGCAGCAGCTGATGGATGCCGCGGCCGAGCAGGAGAAGTTCCTGGGCGTCCAGGGCCAGCGCGGCGAGTCCATGACCGTGTGGCTGAACGCGTTGGTCGAATCGGCAGGCGGGCAAATCCTGGAGAACCCCGAGGCGGACGCCGACCAGATAGAGCTGGGGCTGGCCGGGGAGCCCGGGACGGCTGCGGCGGAAGTCATCTCCACCATCGGCCGGGAGGGGCTGGGCGGCCCCGGGCTGCCGACCCAGGACGAGAACAACTCCATGATCCTGTTCCAGGGCGACGAGGGCTCGTTCATGGTCAACTGGCCGTTCGTCTGGCCGGCCACGAACACCGCCGCGGAAGACGGCACGGTGGACCCCTCGCTGATCGAGGACATCGGCTGGACGCTTTACCCGCAGATGAACGACACCGACCCCGCCGCCCCGCCGCTGGGCGGCATCAATCTGGGCGTCGGCGCCGCGAGCGAGCATCCCGACCTGGCCTACGCGGCCATCGAATGCATCGTCACCCCCGAGAACCAGGCCGAGTACTTCATCACCAACGGCAACCCGCCTTCAAATACGGAGGCCTACGAAGATCCGCGGATCGAGGAGTCCTTCCCGATGGCGGACACCATCCGCGAATCACTGGAGCTGTCCGCGCCGCGGCCGCAGACCGTCTTCTACAACGAAGTTTCCACCAGCCTGCAGCAGAATTTCGCCCCGCCGTCGCAAGTGGATCCGGCCACGACGCCGCAGGAAACCTCAGACTTCATCGTCTCCGTTCTACGGGGGGAGAACCTGCTGTGAGCACCTCGACCGAAATCCCCACCCAGCCCGCCAGCGGGACCGGACGGGCCGGGCGGCGGCGCGCGGTCCAGCAGTACAGCGACCGTGCCAAGGCCGAGCGGCGGCTGGGCTGGCTGCTGGCCGGTCCCGCCTTCGTCATCATGCTGGCCGTCACCGCCTACCCGATCCTGCAGGCCGTGTTCGACTCGCTCTTCAGCTACCGCCTCACCGCGCCCGACGAGCGCGAGTTCATCGGGCTGGGCAACTACGGCGTGATCCTCACGGACATGGTCTGGTGGCGGGACCTGGGCGTCACGCTGCTGATCACCGTGGTGACCGTCGTCGTCGAACTCGTCCTGGGCTTCGCGCTGGCCTTGGTCATGCACAAGGCGCTGAAGGCGGTGCGAGGCTGGCTGCGCACCGCGATCCTGGTTCCATACGGCATCATCACCGTGGTGTCTGCGTTCGCCTGGTTCTACATGTTCGATATCAACTCCGGCTTCGTGAACTCATGGTTCGACTGGGTGCCCGGGATTGATCCCGACCTGAACTGGTTCGCCAACACCGGAACATCGCTGAGCGTGATCATGGCCAGCGAGATCTGGAAGACCACGCCGTTCATCTCGTTGCTGCTGCTCGCCGGCCTGGCCCAGGTCCCCGACGAACTCACCGAGGCGGCGGAGGTCGACGGCGCCACCTGGTGGCAGCGGATGCGGCGGGTGATCCTGCCGAACATGAAGGCGGCGATCATGGTGGCCGTCCTGTTCCGCGCGCTGGATGCGTTCCGCATCTTCGACAACGTGTTCATCATGACCAACGGCGCGTTCGGCACCGAGGTGCTGTCGCTGCTGGCCTACCGGACCTCGATCGGGCGGCTGGAAATCGGGCTGGGTTCGGCGGTGTCCGTGCTGCTCTTCGTCTGCGTACTGCTGATCTGTTTCATCGCCGTCAAGCTGTTCAAAGTGGACCTCGCCGGCCAGAGAGGAGGCAAGTGATGAGAGCGTCGCGGACCAAGGAGCGGGTCATCTGGACCATCATCTCCGTGCTGGTGCTTATTTATGCGCTGTTCCCGGTAGCGTCCATCCTGGCCACCTCGTTTAAGCTGCCCAGCGAACTGACCTCCGGACAGTTCCTGCCCAACACCTGGACGGGTTCGAACTACGAGCAGATCCTGGTCGGCTCGGCGCAGGAGCTGTTCCTGAGCTCGCTGCGGAACTCGATCGGCATCGCGCTGATCGCGACCTTCATCGCCGTCGTGCTGGCCACCCTGTGCGCCTACGCCATCGCGCGGCTGGATTTTCCCGGCAAGAAGGTCATCCTGACCACCGCGCTGGCCGTGTCCATCTTCCCGGTGATCTCGATCGTCACGCCGCTGTTCAACATCTGGCGGAACGTCGGCCTCTATGACACCTGGCCCGGGCTGATCATCCCCTACCTCTCGCTGACCCTGCCGATCTCCATCTGGACCCTGGCCGCGTTCTTCCGCCAGATCCCGTGGGAACTGGAACAGGCCGCACAGGTTGACGGGGCCACCACCTGGCAGGCGTTCCGCAAGGCCATCGTGCCGCTGGCCGCACCCGGTGTCTTTACGACGGCGATCATCGCCTTCTTCATCGCGTGGAACGACTTCGTCTACGGCATCTCGCTGACGTCCACCGAAGCGGCGCGGCCGGTTCCCGCGGCGCTGGCGTTTTTCACCGGCGCCTCCCAGTTCGAATCCCCCGTCGGCGCTATCTCCGCGGCGGCCATCATCGTCACCATTCCCATCGTGCTGCTGGTCCTGCTGTTCCAGCGCCAAATCGTCTCCGGCCTGACCCAAGGCGCCGTCAAGGGCTGAGCCCGCGGCAGGAAAGGAAATCCCATGGCATCGATCACGCTGCAGAACCTCGTCAAGGAGTACGGCGACGGTTTCGCCGCCGTCAACGACGTCAGCATCGACATCGCCGACGGCGAGTTCATTATCCTGGTGGGACCGTCCGGCTGCGGCAAGTCGACCCTCCTGCGCATGATCGTGGGGCTGGAGGACATCACCTCCGGCGACCTGTTGATCGACGGCGAGCGCGTCAACGAGAAGGCCCCTCGGGACCGGAACCTGGCCATGGTGTTCCAGAATTATGCCCTCTACCCGCACCTGACCGTGTTCGAGAACATCGCGTTCCCGCTGCGCCTGGCCAAGGGTAAGTTCACCGAGGACGATATCCGGAGGCGCGTCACCGACGCCGCGAAGACCCTGGAACTGACCGACCACCTGGAGCGCAAGCCGGGGAACCTGTCCGGCGGCCAGCGGCAGCGCGTGGCCATGGGCCGGGCGATCGTGCGTCAGGCCGATGCCTTCCTGTTCGACGAGCCGCTGTCCAACCTGGACGCGAAGCTGCGCGGCCAGATGCGCTCCGAGATCTCGCAGATGCAACGGCGGCTGGGAGTCACCAGCGTCTACGTCACGCACGACCAGACCGAGGCGATGACCCTTGGCGACCGGGTGGCGGTGCTGAAAAAGGGCTTGCTGCAGCAGATCGCTTCCCCGCGGGAACTCTACGAGCAGCCCGTCAACCTGTTCGTGGCGGGCTTCATCGGATCGCCGTCCATGAATTTCCTGCCGGCCACCTTGGAGGGCAACGTCCTGAAGACGCCGATCGGCGACATCCCCGTGTCCGGTGACAGGGCCAGGGCGGCCGAAGGCAGGAAGGTAGTGCTCGCGGGTTTGCGGCCCGAGTTCTTTGAGGACGCCTCCCTGGTGGAAGAACACAAGAAGGACCGGGGATCCACGTTCATCGCCGAACTGACCCACACCGAGTGGCTGGGCAACGAGCAGTACGGATACATCAACTTCGACCCGGACCCCGCCGTGCGGGAGCTGCTGAATTCGCTGGCCAGCGAGATGGACGCCGAGGAACTGCGGCCGCAGATCGTGGTCACGCTGGATGCCGCCAGCCGGATTCGCGGCGGGCGCTCCGCCGAACTGTGGCTGGACACCCGGAAGATGCACCTGTTCGACCCCGAGACCGGTGAAAACCTGACCCGTGATGCCTCGGCCGGCGCGGCGCTGACGGAGGAAGCCAACCGTGCCCGGGCAGAGGAAATCGCCGAAGCCCGCGAACGGGAAGCCTCCACGGCCGGCCAGCCGGCCTGAATTCCGGCCAGCCGCAGAACTGGGGTAAACTCGGTTTCGTTGTTGACCGGATCCGCCTGCACGGCGGATCCTGTGCGGGCGTAGCTCAATGGTAGAGCGCTAGCTTCCCAAGCTCGATACGCGGGTTCGATTCCCGTCGCCCGCTCCACCCGCACTGCGCACCCCGGCCCCTCGGACCGGGGTGCCTTTGTTTGTCCCGTCCCTGCGGGAAGCGGCCGCCCTACTCGTCGTCGTCCGGCACGAAGCCGGCACGGTCGATGGCCCGGTGGTAGTGCATGCCCGCGGCACCGCCCAGAAGCGCCCCGGCGAGACTCGCCAGCAGCACCACGGCCAGCGCCACCAGGGCCGGCACCGCCAACTGCCCGATGGGGCGGTCGATAACCGGCGCCGGTCCCGTCAGCAGGCCGAGCCCGCCGGCGGACAGCCCGACCACGCCCGCGATGACCGCCATGACCAGGCCCCAAAGCCAGACCGCGAAGCCCTGCCGGACGCCGTCGAACCGCGCCATCCGTCCGGCCACGTAGCCGCCGGCAAAATAGGCGATCAGGATGCCGGCCGCCAATGCCGCCCCCGCGATCATGGCGTCCGGCCCGTTGCCGGCGGAGATGTCGTCCAGCCGGCCGCGCACGTCCGCCTCGTTGGCGAGGCCGAAAACCGCGGCGGCGCCGGCGGCGGCCGCGGCGAGCAACACGATCATGGCCGTGGCGGCCAGCCAGCCGAAAAACGCCGACCCCAGCCTCAGCCCGCCGTAGGCATTGTGCTGCCGCTGGTACAGCAAGTCCTCGTCGAGGGTCGGTTCGGGGCGGTAGGCGCTGGTGTCCCGGTAGCTCCGCTCGGCGTACATCCCGTCATCCGGGCTCCCGCCGGCGGCGTCGGGGTCCATGCCGTCCGCCGTGGGCCGGCGGCCGAACTCGGCCGTTTCCGGACGGTCGTTGCGTGTGCGGTCCCGGCCCGCCACCGGCATCGCCTCGGTCGGCGGAGGGTCGGCCTGCGCGGGCTCGGTCCCGCCGTCCCGCGGTGCGCGGGCGGCTGCCGGAACATCGTCGCCCGGCCGCACCCCGCCGTCCTGCCGGCTGCTGCCGATTTCCGAACTCATCACATGCCTCCTGCGTCGATCGCCCTCGCTGAAGCAGGTTGTTGCCCCCTGTGGGTACACCCTAGACCCGCCGCCTGCGGCGGGCCAGATCGGGAACCCTTTCGGGGGCGGCCGGGGCGGGGACTAAACTGGGAGGCGATGATGCGCAAAATGTTCAAGTCCAAGATCCACCGTGCCACGGTCACGCACGCGGATCTTCACTACGTCGGGTCCGTGACCGTGGACCTCGACCTGCTGGACGCCGCCGACATCCTTCCCGGCGAGCTGGTTTCCATCGTGGACATCACGAACGGCGCCCGGCTGGAGACGTACACCATCGCCGGCGAACGCGGCTCGGGCGTGCTGGGCATCAACGGTGCCGCCGCCCACCTGGTGCACGAAGGCGATCTCGTCATCCTGATTACCTATGCCGACATGACCGACGACGAGGCCAGGTCCTTCGTTCCGTCGGTGGTGCACGTGGACGCCGGCAACAGGATCGTCGACCTGGGCTCCGATCCGGCGGAGTCCGTGGACGACGGGCTGATGCGCCCGCCGTTCGCGGTCAAGTAACCATCCCCGACGGCGCTCAGCCCCGGTGGTACTGCCGGTGCAGCCCGCGGACCTCGTCCGCCAGTTCGCCGGACGGCCCGTCGACCACGGTGCCAGGCGCCACCTGCTGAATCGGCAGCGCGGCCACCGGCGCCGGCCCGACGCCCCACTCCGCCAACCACCGGCCCAGCTGTTCGGATGACACTGCGTAGACAATCCGTCCCAGGCCCACCCAGGCGTGCGCCGCCGAACACATCGGACAGTGCTCGCCCGAGGTGTAGACGGTCGCGGCCCTGCGTTCCCCGGGCGGCAGGTTCCTGGCGGCCCACCGGGCGATCTCGAACTCCGGGTGCCGGGTATGGTCCCCGTCCTTGACGCGGTTGCGGTCCTCGAACACGACGGTGCCGCCGGCATCGACCAGCACCGAACCGAACGGCTCGTCGCCGTCGTCCAACGCTTCACGCGCCAGTTCAACGCAGCGCCGCAGATGCATGAGGTCCTTCGTTGCCAGTTCCATGGGCCGATTATGGCAGAGCGGCCGGCCGCCGGCATGTAACGCAGCTGACACCGATCCGTGGAACCGCGCCAACAGGTAACGGGCGCCCCCAGCAGGTAACGTAGGGCGGGTGGGAAATTCGACAGTGCTCAGGACCGTGGCCACGTGGCTGCTGTGCCTGATGCTTGCCGTGGCCGCTGCCGCCGTGACGATCATGCTGGTCAATGCGTTCGTGTTCAGCCCGCAGCACCAGGTGAAGGCGTACTTCAAAGCGTTGGAAGACGGCGACGGCGGGGCGGCGCTCGGTCTGCTGCACGCCACCGTGCCGGATGCCAACGCCGCCATGCTCGACGGCGCCGCGCTCAAGGCCTCGGTGGAGGACATCGAAGACCTGGAAGTCGGCGATCCGGTGCCGGCGGGCGAGGACAAGGTGGACCTGCCCGTCCAGTACACGGTTGGCGGGGCGCCGCACACCTCGACGTTCACGTTGGAAAAGACCGGCACCACGTGGATCTTTTTCAACCAGTGGTCCTTCGTGCCCAGCACTCTTCCCACCATCAGTGTGGACGTGATCAACGAGAACGAGGCCTCGCTGAACGGAACCCGGGTGGCGCTGCCGGACGGCAAGAATTCCTTTGCGGTGTTCTATCCCGGCACCTTCGAGGCGCACTACGCGAGCGACTACTTCGCCGCCCCGGTCGTGGAATCCGTGCTGACCGGCCCGGAAAACGCGCAGGACGCCCGGCTCTCGCTGGCGACGGCTGCGACCCCCAAGCTGGTTCAGGACCTGGGCGCCCAGGTCAACGCCTTCCTCGACTCGTGCGCGGAGCAGCGCGTGCTGCAGCCCTCCGGCTGCCCGTTCAGCGCCGCGATGGACCGCGTCCAGGACAACACCATCAACTGGTCGATCGTGAAGTACCCGGACGTCAAGATAGAACCCTTCAAGGGCAGCTGGGTGCTGAGCCCGCTGACCGGCGTCGCGAAGCTGAACGTCGTGGAGATCGATTTGTTCACCGGCGCCTCCGTCGAGCGGGAGATCGAGCAGGAGTTCGGCTTCACCGGCCGGCTGTCCGTCATCGACGGCAACGTGACCCTGACCCCCGTCGTGGAGTACTGAGTCCGCTCCTGACCAGACGCCGGAGGCGGACAGGCTGTCCTGTCCGCCTCCGGCGTTGTCAGACCCTGCCGCGCGCCCGCCTAGTTCAGCCCGCGCAGGTCCAGGGTCATCTCGCCCGTTCCGGAGCCAATGACCACGGGGATGCCCCAGTCCTGCTGGTACAGGTGGCAGGCGGCATGGTCCGGGATCTCGCCGCCGGGTTCGCCGTCGCAGGCCGCCGCCCGTGCGGTGATGTGCAGGACGCCCTCGGCGACCTCGTCGGACAGCACCAGTTCGCGCACCAGCCCCACCGAGGTGCCGGCGCCGGAAACCAGCAGGTTCTCCGGCGAAGAAGAGATCTTCAGCTGGGTCGGGTCGCCCCAGCGGTCATCCAGCTTCTGGCCGGTGGGGGCCGCGAAGCGGACGGTCAGCGCCAGAGGCCCGGCCGAGACCTCGGTCTTGGGCCGCTGCGTCTGCGAGGCCCCCTCGTCCACCTTCAGGGCCTCCTGGGGGACGGGAAGCCGGACGAGCTGGTGCTTGTTCGCTTCCACCACCAGCAGCAGCGGCTCGCCTCCCCCGGCCACTGCAGAGGTGTCCAGCATGACGTCGGACGGCTCGGCCAGACCGCGTGCCAGGGTGGAGACGGTCCCGCTCACCGGGTCATACCGGCGTACCGCCCCGTTGTAGGTATCCGCCACGGCCACCGAGCCGTCCGGCAGGACGGCCACGCCCAACGGATGCTGCAGCCGCGCCTCGGCTGCCTCCCCGTCGCGGAATCCGAAGTCGAAGAGACCGGTGCCGACGGCGGTGGAGACGTGTGCCCGCTGCTCGCCCTTGACCTCCACGAAGGAGATCTTGCGCAGGGCCGACGTCTCCGAGTCCGCGACCCAAATGCCTCCCGCCGCGTCCTCGGCCAGGCCCGACGACTGGGCGAACCAGGCCGCGGTGGCCTCGCCGTCCTGCAGGCCTTCCAGCCCGGTACCGGCAAGGATGGCGACGGCGCCGGAGGCCGGGTCGAAGGTGAAGATCTGGTGCACGCCGGCCATGGCGATCACCACTGCCTCCAACCGGGTCGACCACAGGACGTCCCACGGCGAGCTGAGCGAGACGGCGAGCGGGTCGGCGGGAAGCTGCTCCCGGCCCGATGCGATGGCTTCCGCCAGTTCCTCCCCCAGCGCTTCCCCGGAAGCCGCTTCGTCCGCCACGGATCCGGGACCGGCTTCGGCGAGCCCCGGCGCGGTGCGCTGGGAGCCGGCATCGAGCAGCCGCTGCACCCCGCTGCCGGCGATCGTGGTCACCTCGCCGGTGGCCAGGGACAGGCCGCGGAGGCGGTGGTTCACGGAGTCGGCAACGACGACGTCGTAGCCCGCCGTCCCGCGGATTCCTTCCGGAAGCAGGGCCACGCCCTGGGGCTCGTTGAACTGAGCGGCATCGGCCGGCCCGTCCTGCCAGCCCTTCACGCCCGAACCGTAGGTCTTGAGCACGGTCGACAGGTCCGCGGCCAGTTCCACCAGCCGGTGGTGGCCGGTGTCGCTGACCAGGAAGGACCCGCCGGCGGAGCCGACGCCGTCCGGCAGCGGGATGGCCTTGCCCGGGAAGCGCAGGTCGCCGGCGGTGGTTTCCGCGGGCACGTACGGCCCGTCGCCGCGGTGCAGCGTGCCCTTGGCTTCGTGTTCGGCCACCAGCTCTTCCACCAGCGACGCCAGGCCGCCGGAGTGGCCCTCTCCGGACAGGTGCGCCACGATGTAGCCCTCGGGGTCCACGACCACCAGCGTCGGCCACGCCCGGGCGGCGTAGGCCTGCCAGGTCTCCAGCTCCGGATCGTCGAGTACCGGGTGGTGGATTTCGTACCGCTCCACGGCCGCCGCCAGCGCCACGGGGTCGGCCTCGTGCTCGAACTTCGGGGAGTGCACGCCGACGGTGACCAGCACGTCCTTGTACTTTTCCTCCAACGGCCTCAGCTCGTCCAGCACGTGCAGGCAGTTAATGCAGCAGAAGGTCCAGAAGTCCAGCAGCACAATCTTGCCCCGCAGGTCTTCCAGCCCCAGCTGCTTGCCGCCGGTGTTCAGCCAGTTGCGCCCCACCAGGTCCGAGGCACGGACCCGGTAGTTGCTGCGGATGGTGTCGGCTGCCTCAGTCATCTGGTTTCTCCTTGTGTCCGGCCGGCGTCATCCGGTTCCGGAACGGGCGGCTGCCCGGTGGTGGTTGTCGGAAGTTCATGGTCGCCGGAGTCCGTGCCGGGCCCGGCGGCAGGCCGTGCTGCCCCCGGCGGGACCAAGCGTGCATCCTGCCGGGCCATCTTGGCAAACATATCGTTATAAGCCGCCAGTTCGGCGTCGTTATTCCTATCGGCCGAACGATCTTTACGCTTTGTTTCCCGCGCGTCCGACCGCGACCAGGCAATGGCCACTCCGACGGCGATGCAGAGGGTGGGTATTTCCCCGATGCCCCACATGATGGCCCCGCCGAGCTGCTGGTCGTCCATGGCCGGCAGTCCCCACTCGCGTCCCATGCTGCCGAACCAGGAGGCCTGGATCAGGGCCGTGGAGCTGGTCAGGGCGACGCCGAAGAATGCGTGGAAGGCCATCGTCGCGAACAGCAGCAACAGCCGCAACGGATAGGGCGCCCGCCGCGGCAGCGGATCCTGGCCGATCATCGAGAGGATGAACAGGTAGCCGGTGAGCAGGAAGTGCAGGTTCATCAGCTCGTGCCCCACGTGCTCGCGCAGGGCGAAGCCGAACAGCGGCGAGTAGTAAAAGATGATGATCGAGCCGGCGAAGTTCGCTGCCGTGAAGAGCGGATGGGTGATGACCGCGGAATACTTCGAATGCACCAGCCAGAGGATCCATTCGCGCAGGCCCTTGCTGCCGTCGCGGCGCGGCGGCAGCGCCTTCAGCGCCAGCGTGACCGGCGAGCCCAGCACGAGGAACAGCGGCACCACCATGGTCAGGGCCATGTGGTCCAGCATGTGCGCGCTGAACAGCACCATCCCGTAGACTGCCGGCGCCCCGGACGTGACGTAGGTAAGCGCCAGCAGGCCGACGATCCAGCTGATGGTCCGGGCCACCGGCCAGCCGTCTCCGCGCCGGCGCAGCCTGGCGGCCGCGACCAGGTAGGCGATGCCGGTGACCAGGGCGAACGTCACCCACAGCCAGTCCCACCGCCAGACGGTCAGCCAGCTGCTCCCGACCAGTTCCGGCGGCAGCTCGTAACCGGTCAGGATGCGTGCCGGGGACGCGTCCGGCGGCAGTTCCTCGGGCGTGGGCGGCGCGGTGCGGGCCAACGCCGTGGCCACGCCGAACACCGCGGCCATGATGAGGAGTTCCACGGTGATCAGCTGCCACAGGACGCGCTTGCCGGACTTTGTTCCGAGTTCGGGGATGATCCACTGCCGGTGCATGAGGCCGATGGCCCCCAGCAGCAGCGTGGCGAGGGCTTTGATCACCACGAGTACCCCGTAGGGGCTGGAGAGCTGGTCCAGCGAGGTGATCCGAATGGACGCGTTGATGATGCCGGAGAAGAACACCAGGCCGAAGCTGATTAGCGCCAGCGATGAGTAGCGGCGCAGCACCTGCCCGGTGATGTCCTTGGTGCCCAGCGTCCCGGAGATGACCGCGAGCACGATGATTCCGCCCACCCAGAGGCAGGCTCCCAGCAGGTGCAGTCCGATCGAGTTGACCGCCCCGTAGTGGTCGTCGCCGCCGGCCGAGTGGCCGATCAGGGCCATCGGCAGCAGCCCGCCGATGGTGGCCAGCGCCAGGGTGGCGCCCAGCCCCGGGAGGGAGCGGAGCCCGAAGATCAGCGTGGCCACGACGGCGGCCACCATGGTGATGGCGAGCCAGGCCTGGCCGGTCCCGATGTCCGTCATGAAGCCGATGAAGCCGGCGGTGTAGTTGGCGTCCCCGCTGACGGGCAGCCCGGCGACGTCGGAGAAACTGAAGACCAGCACGGCCATGGCAGCCAGCGTCCAGACGACGGCGGCGACCGCGGCCAGCCGCAGCGCGGCCGTGAAGGCGGGATGCTCGGGGCCCTGGTCGCCGTTGCCCGGCCTGCGGCCGGGACGCAGCTGCCGGGGAAGGATGCCGACGGCGAAGAGCAGCGCCGCGATGACGGCAGCCAAAGCGGTGTTGTTGGCGGCCTTGGCCACCGGCAGCGCCCATCGGGTCAAGGCGCCGGGGTCGGAGAGCTGGCGGGTAGCGGCCGCCCCGGAGTACAGCAGGGCTGCCGCCAGCGCCAGGACGAGGACGACCGCACCGGCCAGGAGCCATCCCCTGCCGATCCCGTCGGCGGTGATCGCAGCAGGACGCCGGTCAGCCGCAGGGGTCAGCCGCTCAGCCACGACCGCCAGCGCCTCCGCCCCGCTTGCTCATCACGAAGGCGGCCAGTCCGGCCAGGATAGCCAGCGTGCCGGCGCCCAACGCGAGGAACAGTCCGGCGCCGCCGGCGCCGCCCTCTTCCCCGGCCACCTCGGCGGTGTCGCCGGCTGCGGCTGCGGATGCCGGAGCGGAGGCCGAGGCAGTGCCGCCGGCCGCGAGGGAGAATTTTGTGGTTCCTTCGATCGGGTGGCCGTCGCTGGAGACAACCCGCCAGCCAAGCTGGTAGTCGCCGTCGGGCATCCCGTCCTGCAGGGGAATGGTGACCTCGCGGCCGCCGAGCACCGGCGCTCCGGCGGCCCAGTCGGTGCCGGCGGTGTCCAGGACCTGGGTGGTGGTGCCGATATCCATCACATTCGCGCTGAATTCCAGCACGATGTTCTCGGGCTGGACGTCGAGGACGGCGCCGTTTTCCGGGGTGGATCCGATCAGTTCGTCGTGGGCCGCGGCCGGGCGTGCCAGCGTCAGCGCCGCCGACAGCCACAGCAGCATGGCGACCAAGGCGGCCGCGAGCAGCCGGCGCAGGCCCGCCTGCCGGGCAAGGCGTCGGGCGTCCTCGCGGCGCTGCCTGGCTGCCGAAGGCCCGGAGGCGGCAACGCGGACGGGTGCAGGGGTGTTCATCAGGGGGTTCATCACGTTCTTTCGTCGGGGGATGCGCGGGTGCGCCGGTCAGAAAGCGTGATGCAGGGGCGGCCCCCGGTGCCGCAGGGAAAGCAGCGGCGCTCCAAGCGCGGCGAGGGTTCGGACAGTCCGTGCCCCGGGGCTGGCCAGCCTGGCCCGCGGTACCGGATGCCAGCCGTACAGCCGGCGCGGGATTGCCAACAGCATGGTTCCGGCCAGGGCCGCGGCAGCTTGCTCGCCGCGGCGCAGCAGCAGGACCGTTGCAACGGCAGCGGCAAGGTGGGCTGCGAGCATCGCCGGATCCTCGGCGGCGGCCGGCGGGGCTGGTGCGGCCGCCACCCAGTCGCCGGGAGGCAGCGCCGGGCCGTGGCCGGCATGGGCTCCCGCGCCGGGGGTTATTCCCGCCGGGGCGCCGTGGCCCGCCCGGAAGAGCAGGTGGTAGATGGCCTGGCTGCCTCCCACCGCGGCCAGCAGGCGCGGCCAGGACAATGACTTGCCGGCCAGGCCCACGCAGACGAGCCCGGAGAGGGCGAGGGACAGGGACCAGACGGCCAGCGCGGGCGCGTGCCCTCCGCCGGCCAGATGCGACAGCGCAGCCGCGGAGGTGGCCACGGCAGCGCCGAGCCAGCCGCGCAGCAGCCGCGCTTCCCGCTGGACCATGCCGAGTCCTCCGTCCGATGCTTCCGGGTGTGCCAATGGCGCACGCCCCGCCCGGCTATTTTACCGCCGGTAGAAGTTAAGGCGTTAAAGAGCAGGACCGCCACCGGTTGCCGGTGACGGTCCTGCGGAAGCCTGGTGGGAAAACTACTTCTTGGCGACAGCAGCCTTCAGCTTGGAACCAGCGGTCAGCTTCACGCTGTGGCCGGCCGGAATCTGGATGGATTCGCCGGTCTGCGGGTTGCGGCCGGTGCGGGCCGCGCGGTCGGTGCGCTCGACGGCGAGCCAGCCCGGGATGGTGATCTTCTCGCCCTTGGCGACGGAGGTCGCGAAGATGTCGAACACGGCGTCCAGGACACCGTTCACTGCGGTCTGGCTGGTGCCGGCCTTCTCTGCAACAGCTGCAACAAGTTCACTGCGATTGATAGCCAATTTTTGTCCTCCTGGACTGCTTCGGTTTGGTCAGAGCCTCCGCAGGCTGCGGAAAAGCTACTGAGCGAAAACTTACCAGCTTGGCCGCCCCGATCCGGCAAAATCCGCGGAATCTGGCGGAATTTTTAGCGAAATCCCCCGAATTTGGGCCGATTCAGCCCCGCGGGGTCCGCTTTTTGCGCCGAGAGCATATGATGGGCCGTTTCCGCGCGCCCCGGCTGCCCCCGGTTTCGTGTGGCACGGCCGTCGTTCTCCCCGCTGCCTGCCGGAGCCTCCCGGGCATGGCAAAGGCGGCGGCCCTGTTGGACCGCCGCCTTAATGCAGCTTCACCGGGAAGCCGGCCGGATTGCTACCAGCTGGACTTCTTGATGCCCGGCAGTTCGCCGTTGTGCGCCATGGTACGGAAACGCACGCGCGAGATTCCGAACTTCTGGAGCGTGCCGCGGGGGCGGCCGTCGATCTGGTCGCGGTTGCGGACGCGGACCGGGGACGCGTTGCGGGGCAGCTTCTGCAGGCCCAGGCGGGCCTCTTCGCGGGCCTCATCGGTCGCGTTGGCGTCGACCAGGGTCTTCTTCAGCTCGGCACGCTTCGCGGCGTAACGCTCGACTACGACCTTGCGCTGCTCGTTGCGAGCAATCTTGGACTTCTTGGCCATGTTTAGCGCTCCTCTCGGAATTCGACGTGCTTGCGGATGACCGGGTCGTACTTCTTCAGGACAATGCGGTCCGGGTCGTTACGACGGTTCTTCCGGGTCACGTAGGTGAAGCCGGTGCCGGCGGTGGACTTCAGCTTGATGATGGGACGTACGTCCTTGTCCTTAGCCACTAAAGCTTCACACCCTTCGCGAGGAGCTCGGCGACGACAGCGTCGATGCCGCGAACGTCAATGGTCTTGATGCCGCGGGCCGAAACCTGCAGCGTGACGTTGCGGCGCAGGGACGGAACCCAGTAGCGCTTCTTCTGAATGTTCGGATCGAACCGGCGCTTGTTGCGGCGGTGCGAGTGCGAAATGCTGTGGCCAAAGCCGGGCTCGGCTCCGGTCACCTGGCAGTGTGCTGCCATGATCTCTCCTCCAGTTGTAGTAAATATTGACGGACCTGACGCAGAAACGTAAGTAAAGCGCCTGCGAATCTGCGTGTAAGAGCGCCCGCCACCAGTTGTGACACCGTTATTACTGCGACTTTCCGGAGGTGAACCTGGCGGGGTGAGATCCAGCCGAAGTGCCTCGCCGCGGGGAAGACGGTGAAGTCAGGTGCAATAAGCCGCTTGCCTCCCGGGGGAGGCACGGCCTATCCGCGACCCTCAATTCTAGGTAAACACGGACGCCACGCAACGTCGCCATCCCCCCGCCTGGGCAAGGGGGTGCCAAGTTGCGTGACTTAACGCCTTTCCATCTTAGGGGCAGCGGCGGTTTGGATCAAACCAGCGGCCGGCCCTCGACGGCGGCCGTGAACCGCGGCGCCGGGCGCGCGGCTCAGCTGTTCAGCCGCGGTTCGCGCAGCACCCAGCTGTTGGGCTCCAACTGCTGCACGATCTTCTTGCCGATCCGCTCCAGGTCCTGCACATCCCTGCGGTCCAGTCCGTCGAAAACCGCCTGGCGCACGGTCTCGACGTGTCCCGGCGCCAAGGCCACGATCGCGTCCATCCCCGCATCCGTGAGCAACGCCATGGTCACCCGGGCGTCGTCGGCGCACTGCGTCCGGGTAACCCAGCCGCGGCCCTGGAGCTTTTTGACCACGTGCGAGAGCCGGGACAGCGAGGAATAGGTGCGGGAGGCCAGCTCGCTCATGGGCAGCGACCGGTCCGGAGCCTCGGACAACATGGCCAGCACGTTGTAATCGAAGAGCGTCAGCTTGCCCTCCCGGTACAGCGGGGCGTCGAGGTTGCCCGGCAACAGGGTGGACACCGCCAGCAAGGCCAGCCAGGCCTGGCGTTCTTCGGGGTCGAGCCAGCGTGCAGAAGTCATGCCTCTATTCTGCCATAAAACTTGAGGCTTCAACTGTTAGGCCGGGCGGGCCGGCACCAACCGCTTCTGCCCGCACGGCACTAGACCCGTCCGGTGGCGTGGAGCCCCGTGAGCTGCGGGTACTTCGCGGTGAGCGAGTCCCCCGAGGACGTGCCGCGCAGCCGGCGTCCCATCCACGGGCCCAGGTGCTCGCGGGCCCACCGGACGTTGGCGACCATCGCGCGCCGGCGGGTCAGCGCCGCCAGGTCCGGCAGCGCCGGCAGGTCGATGATGTCCTCGGCCTGCAGCACTTCCAGCACCTTCTTGGCCATCAGGGTGTGCCCGGCCGTGGACATGTGCAGGCGGTCGTCGTCCCAGTAACGCCAGTCGCGGAACTCGCGCATCCGCCAGTAGTCAACGATTCTTGCCCCGTGCAGGTCGGCAATCTCCCGCACCCACTCGTTGTAGATGGCGGTGCGGCCGCGGGTCTTGCTGAAGACCGCCGAGGCCACCGTGTCAAAGCCAGTAAACAGCACGACGTCGGCCCCGGTGGCGGCCAGCTTGGCCACGCCGGCTTCGTACCCTGCCATCAGCGCGTCGATGTCCACCCGCGGGCGCAGGAGATCGTTGCCGCCGGCGTAGAGGGTGACCATGGTCGGCCGAAGCGCTACGGCGGCGTCGATCTGGTCGTTCAGCACCTGGGTGATCTTTTTGCCGCGGATGGCGAGGTTCGCATAGCCCCAGCCGGTGTCGGCGAGCATCAGCTGCTCGGCAACCCGGTCGGCCCAGCCGCGTACACCATTGGGCAGGCTGGGGTCCTTGTCTCCCACCCCCTCGGTGAACGAATCCCCCAAGGCCACAAAACGCTTCGCGAAAGTCACCGGACCAGATTAACAAAGAAACCGTTCCGGCAGCTGCGCGGCGCGGCCTAGGCGACGCTGCGCGGTGCGTACATGATGACGGCGACCCCGGCGAGCGCGAGCCCGGCACCAAGGTAATCCCAGCGGTCCGGCTGGAAACCGTCCAGCAGCATTCCCCAGGCCAGCGATCCGGCGATGAACACTCCGCCGTACGCGGCCAGCACCCGGCCGAAGTTCGCATCCGGCTGCTGGGCGGCGATGAAACCGTACAGGCCCAGGGCCATCACGCCCAGGCCGGCGAACCACCAGTCCCGGCCTTCGCGCACCGCCTGCCAGACCAGCCAGGCGCCGCCGATCTCCGCAATGGCGGCGAGGACAAACAGGATGGCGGATTTGGCGATCGTCATCCATCCAGTATCCCAAGCCAACGGCTCGCGCCCGCCGCCTCAGCCGCCCGTCAGTTCCCGGACGGCTTCTTCGAAGACCTCGTGGTGCCGTTCGACGTCGGCGCTGGTGGTTTCCGGGCACATCAGGGCCATGTTGTGGAACGGGGTGAGCAGGATGCCGCGGTTGACCAGGTACAGGTGCAGGAAGTCTTCCAACCCGCCGTCGTGGCTGGCCGCCGACTCCGTGCCGTTGCGGGGGGCCGGGTTGGCGAAGCGGTATTCGGCCCGGGCACCCAACTGGGACACGGACCACGGCAGCGAATACGTGTCGATCACCCGCTGCACGCCGGTGGCGAACTCCGTGGCACGGGCGGTCATGGCGGCGAAGGCCTGGTCGGTCAGCACGTGTTCGAGGGTGGCCCGCATGGCCGCGACGGACAGCGGGTTTCCGGCCAGGGTGCCGCCCACGCCGCCCATATCCACCAGGTCAAGGTCGGCGCGGCCCAGTGCCCGCTCGGCCAGTTCGGCGCTGAGCCCGTAGGCGCCGCAGGGGATGCCGCCGCCGATGGATTTGCCGATCACCACCACGTCCGGCTCGAGCCCCCACGCCGCGGTTGCCCCGCCCGGGCCGGCGGAAAAGGTGTGCGTCTCGTCGATGATCAGCAGCGTGCCGTGCCGGCGGGTCAGTTCCCGCACGCCGTCCAGGTAGCCCGGTTCCGGCAGCACGATGCCGATGTTGGTCAGTGCCGGTTCCATCAGCACGGCCGCCACGTCTCCGTAGGCAAGCTGGCGCTCCAGGGCGGCAAGATTGTTGAACTCGGCGACCCTGCTGGTTTCCGTCACGTCCACCGGCGCCCCGACGTTGCCCGGGCGGTTCAGCCCCTCGCCGTCGGGGCCGGCCACGATCAGCGATTCGTCCACCGACCCGTGGTAGCAGTACGGGCTGAACAGGATCTTGCTCCGGCCGGTCAGGGCCCGGACCAGCCGGATGGCCCACCGGTTGGCATCGGTGGCGGTGAGCGAGAAGCTCCAGCGCTCCACGCCGAACCGGCGGGCCAGCTCCGCCCCCACCCACTCGGCGTCCGCGGTGGGCAGCATGGTGGCCAGTCCCCCGTCGTCGGCGGCGCGCCGGATTATCGCCTCGACGGTGGGCTGCGGGGAGTGGCCGGCCATCGCGCCGGTGTCGCCCAGCGCGAAGTCCACGTATTCGAGTCCGTCCACGTCCCACACCCGGCAGCCGCGGGCCCGCGCGAGGTAGAGGGGGAAGCTGCCCGCCTTCTTGTTCATCCAGGTCATCGGGACTTTTCCGAAGAGGTGGGACGCGCCGTCGTACAGTGCCTTGGACTGGGGATGCTTGGCCTCGAAGTCCTGCAGTTCGCGGGCGAACAGCGCCCCCAGCCGGTTCCGGTCGATCATGAAGTGCTCCTAGTCAGCAGGCCGGGCGGGTCAGCGTGCCGCCAGCATCTTGGCGCGGCGGTGCGCGAGGATCTGCCCGCCGATCACGATCAGCAGCGCGATGATGAACATGGCAGAGCCGATCACGTTGGCCTGGGCGGGAATGCCGCGGGTGGCTGCCACGTAGATGAACTTCGGGAAGGTATCCACGTTGCCGGAGTTGAAGTTGGTGATGATGAAGTCGTCGAAGCTGATCGCGAAACTCAGCAGGGCCGCCGCCACGATCCCCGGCAGCAGCAGCGGGAAGGTGACCCGCCAGAACGCCTGCATCGGGGAGGCATAGAGGTCCGCCGCCGCCTCCTCCAGCTTGGGGTCGAGGCTGGCGACCCGTGCCTTGACCGTGACCACGACGAACGAGATGCAGAAAACGGTGTGGGCGATGATGATGGTGCCCTTGCCCAGTTCCGCGCCCACGTTCAGGAACTGCGCCAGCAGCGAGGCGCCGAGGACGACTTCCGGGGTGGCCAGCGGGAGGAAGATCAGCATGTTGGCGGTGGAATTGAACCGGAACCGGTAGCGGACCAGCCCGATGGCGATGGCCGTGCCCAGGAGGACGGCTATCACCGTGGCAACCGCGCCGATCTGGAGGCTGTTGCCCAGCGCCTGGCAGACTGCCGGGGCGCCGCACGGGTTGGCCCAGTTGTCCCAGGTGAAGGCGCGCCAGGTGAGGTTGGTGCGCCCGGCGTCGTTGAAGGAGAACACGAAGACGTAGGCGATGGGGACCAGCAGGAAGACGAATGCCAGGCCGCCGAACACAGGGACCAGCCAGCGGCCGAAGGAGTTTTTCACGTCAGAGCCCCCTACAGCAGTTCTTTGGTGCCGAAACGGCGCACGTAGATGAAGACCAGGGCGAGGATGGCCAGCATCAGCACAAAGGACAGTGCCGAAGCGCCCGGATAGTCGACGATGCGGAAGAACCGGGAGTCGACGACCTGGCCGATCATGGTCGTGTTCTGGTTGTTGCCCAGCAGCGAGGCGTTGATGTAGTCGCCGGCAGCCGGAATGAAGGTGAGCAGCGTTCCGGCCATCACCCCGGGCATCGACAGCGGCAGCGTGACCGTCCTGAAGGTGGTGAAGCCGTTGGCGTAGAGGTCGTTGCCGGCCTCGATCAGCCGGGTGTCCAGCCGCTCCAGGTTCGCGTAGATGGGCAGGGTCATAAAGGGCAGGAAGTTGTAGGTCAGGCCGCAGACCACGGCGAAGGCGGTGGCCGTGAGCCGCCCGTCCGGCGGAAGCAAGGCCAACGCCCTGAGCACGGAAACCACCGGGCCCTCGTCGGCGAGGATCTGTTTCCAGGCCTGGGTGCGCAGGATGAAGCTGGTGAAGAACGGCGCGATGATCAGCACCAGCAGGATGCCCCGCAGCAGGCCGCGCCCGCGCAGCCTGACCGCAATCAGGTAGGCCATCGGATAGCCGATCAGCAGCGCCGCGGCGGTGGCGACCAGCGCGAACCCGAAGGAACGCAGCAGCTCCGGCCAGTAGCTGCCCAGCACCCGGACGTAGTTGTTGAACTCCAGCGCCGGCACGAATTGGCCGATGTCGGCCCCCGGCGGCTTCGTGTAGAGCGAGGTCGCGAGCAGCGAGAACACCGGGAGCACGAAGAACAACAGCAGGAAGAAGAAACCGGGCAGGATCAGCCAATAGCCCATCCGCCCCCGGCGGCGTTCCTCCTTGAGTTCCCCGCTGCCGCGTCCCTTATCCGGCGCGGATGACGTGTCTGCGGTGGCCAGGGCACTCATCAGACACCGTCCTCGGGCGCCCCGTACTGCGGTTCCTCGTCGCCGTCGAGGCCAAAGGCGTGTTCCGTGTCCCAGCTGAGCACCACGGCGTCGCCCGGCTGGGCCAGCTGCTGGCCGTGGTTTTGGCTGAAGACGCCCACCGTGCCGATCCCGGCTACCTCTACCAGGTACTCGGTACTGACCCCGGTGAACGAGGTGTCGAGCACGGTGCCGCGCAGGACGTTGGCGGCCTCGGCCGGCGCATCATCCGGCCACATCATCTTCAGCTTCTCCGGGCGGATCCCGATCAGCGCCTTGCCCCGGTGCGCGGTCGCGCGCTCCTTCAGCACGGTCAGCCGGTTGCCGTTGGCATTGACGACGACGGCGTCGCCCCGGTCCTCGATGATCTCACCGGCGACCAGGTTGGATTTGCCCAGGAAGTTGGCCACGAAGACGGTGCGCGGCAGTTCGTAGAGCTCGCGGGGAGCACCCATCTGCTCCACCTTGCCGGCGTTCATGACGGCCACGGTGTCCGCCATGGTCATGGCTTCTTCCTGGTCGTGGGTGACGTGGACAAAGGTCAGTCCGACCTCGGTCTGGATCTTCTTCAGTTCCACCTGCATTTGCCGGCGCAGCTTCATGTCCAGCGCGCCCAGCGGCTCGTCCAGCAGCAGCACCGCCGGCTGGTTGACGATGGCCCGCGCCAGCGCCACGCGCTGCTGCTGCCCGCCGGAGAGCTGGGCCGGCCGGCGTGCGGCCAGGTGCGACAGCTCCACCAGCGCCAGTGCCTTCTTCGCCTGCTCCTGGGCATCGCGGACCTTGCGCCGGCGCAGCCCGAACGCCACATTGTCCAGCACGCTCATGTGCGGAAACAGGGCGTAGTTCTGGAACACGGTGTTGACCGGCCGCTGATGCGGGCTGGCCTTGCTGATGTCCTTGCCGCCGATGCTGATGCTGCCGGACGTGGGCTGTTCAAGCCCGGCTACCATCCGCAGCGTGGTGGTCTTGCCGCAGCCGGAGGGGCCGAGCAAGGCAAAGAACTGGCCGGCCGGAATGGTCAGGTCCAGGTCATCGACGGCCACGAAATCGCCGAACCGCTTGGTCACGGACGCCAGCACCAGATCCGCGCCGCTGTCTACGCCGACGGCATTGGCGTGCTCTGTCCTCAGTGGTGCCTGGGTCATCAGTTGCCGATCGCCTGCTGGAAACGGTTGCCGAAATCGGTTTCCTCGTCGGCCTCAAGGCTGCGGAAGACCTTGACCTTGGCCAGGTCTTCGTCCGTCGGGAAGATCAGCGGATTGTCGACCAGTTCCGGATCGATCTTCTCCATGGCTTCCTTGGCCCCCTGCACCGGGCAGATGTAGTTCACGTAGGCCGCGACGGTCGCCGCGTTTTCCGGATCGTAGTAGAAGTCCATCAGCGTTTCCGCGTTCTTCTTGTGCGGCGAGCCGATCGGCACCAGCAGGTTGTCCGACCACAGGGTTCCGCCGGCTTCCGGGAGCGCGAATTGCCACTTGTCGCCCTCTTCGAAATTCAGCTGCGTGATGTCGCCGGACCAGCAGATCACCGCCAGCGCGTCACCGGAGATCAGGTCTTCCTTGTAGGAGTTGCCCTTGACCTGGCGGATCTGGCCGTCGGCGATCTGCTTTTGCAGGACCTCCAGGGCAGCGTCGTATTCGCTCGTGCCCCAGTCACCGGAAATGTCCACGCCGTTGTCCAGCATGAGCAGGCCCATGGTGTCGCGCATCTCGTCGAGCACTTCCACGCGTCCCTTGAGCTCGGGCTTCCACAGATCGGATACCGTCCGCAGCCCGCCCGGGACCGCTTCCTTGTTCCAGGCAATGCCCGCGTACCCGGATTGCCAGGTCAGGGAGTTCTTCCGGTCCGGGTCGAAGTCCACGTTCTTCAGGGTCTCCAACAGGTTGGCCGCGTTCGGAATGTTCGCGTGGTCCAGTTCCTGTGTGTAGCCGAGCCGGATCAGGCGGTCCGCCATCCAGTCGGTGAGCGTGATGATGTCCTGTCCGATGTCCTGCCCGGCGGCGAGCTGGCCCTGGACCTTCCCGAAGTACGTGTCGTTTCCGTCGATGTCCTCGGAGTAGTTGGCCTGGATCCCGGTTTTCTTCGTGAAGGCCTCCAGCGACGGGTAGGTCTGGCTGGAGTCGTCATAGTCCAGGTACAGGGTCCAGTTGGCCCAGTTGACTTCCTTTTCCTGGTCCGACAGGTCTTCCGCCGGGGACAGCGCACCCGCCGAGCCGGTGTTCGACGAGCCGCCCGTGCCGCCCGTGCCACACGCAGCGAGCAGGCCGGCCAAAGTCAGTCCGCCGGCGCCCATCAGGACGTTCCGGCGGGACATTTGCGCAGCGATCAGGCGTCGCAGGCGTGGGTCTTCAGGTAGTCGTTTCGGCATCTGGTGCTCCTGTTGACGGATCGGACCTCGCTGGTGCGTCGATACTTGCAGACGCCGGAGGCCCCGACAATAGTTTCAGTTGTAAATTTTTGGTGACACGACGAAATCCGAAGCACGCCCCGCTGCCTGAACGTGAATTGTTCCCTCCCGAAGGGCGCACCCGCGAAGTATGCACCCGGCGGACGGAACGGCCGCACGCTGAAGCTGAAGTGAGCTGCTTCACAACAGATAGTAGCCTCTAGATCTGCGTATATCGATAGCCTCGGCGGCGAATCTTTTCGGATTCAGCACTTGCGCTCTCATCAGACAACGGATTCAATAGTCAGCAATCCCTGCCGGTGGCGGGTATTCGCTTAGGAGGTGGATACGCTTGACCTTGCTGCCCAGTGCCGGCCACGGCCTCATCGGCAACGGCCACAGCCCTGCGGTTGACGAGGTCTCCAAGGCCATCATCGAGCAACTGCAGGAAGACGGCCGGCGCTCCTACGCCGCCATCGGCAAGGCGGTCGGGCTCTCCGAAGCAGCCGTCAGGCAGCGGGTGCAGAAGCTGATCGACTCCGGCGTCGTGCAGATCGTCGCGGTCACCGATCCGCTGCAGCTCGGCTTTGCGCGGCAGGCCATGCTGGGCATCAAGACCGCCGCCGACCTGCTGGAAGTGTCGGACAAGATCGCCGAACTGGACCAGGTGCACTACTGCCTGGTCACCGCGGGCTCGTTCGACATTCTGGCCGAAATCATTTGCGAAAACGACCAGGATTTGTTGCGGCTGGTAAACCAGATCCGCGGCATTCCCGGTGTCCTGAGCACCGAAACATTCATGTATCTCTCTCTGCGCAAGCAGGAATACAACTGGGGAACCCGATGACACAGACATCAGCATCGCCAAGCACCAGCATCCCGGGCCAAGGCACGCCCGCCGGCACCACGACCGACGCCCCGATGCGCCGGTCCTACACCACTCCGATGGGAACGGACCGCCAGCAGGCGGCCCGCGACCACCTGTGGATGCACATGGCCCGCCACTCGCCGCTGGCTGCCGGCGGCAATGTACCGGTGATAACCCGCGGCGAGGGCCACCTCATCTACGACGATCAGGGCCGCGAATACATCGACGGCCTGGCCGGGCTCTTCGTGGTCCAGGTGGGCCACGGCCGCGAGGAACTCGCGCAGGCGGCCGCCCGGCAGGCCAGGGAACTGGCCTTCATGCCGCTGTGGTCCTATGCCCACCCGGCGGCCATCGAGTTGGCCGAACGCCTCGCCCACCACGCCCCGGGCGACCTGAACCGGGTCTTCTTCACCACCGGCGGTGGAGAAGCCGTGGAATCCGCGTGGAAGCTGGCCAAGCAGTACTTCAAGCTGCAGGGCAAGCCCAACAAGACCAAGGTGATCTCCCGCGCCGTCGCCTATCACGGCACCCCGCAGGGAGCGCTCTCGATCACCGGGATCCCGGACATGAAGGCACCCTTCGAACCGCTGGTGCCCGGCGCTTTCCGCGTCCCCAACACGAACCAGTACCGCGCCCCGGCGGGCCTGGAAGACCCGAAGGCCTTCGGCCGCTGGGCCGCGGACCGGATCGGCGAAGCCATCGAGTTCGAAGGCCCGGACACCGTTGCCGCCGTGTTCCTGGAACCGGTGCAGAATTCCGGCGGCTGTTTCCCGCCGCCGCCCGGGTACTTCGAGCGGGTGCGGGAAATCTGCGACGAGTACGACGTTCTGCTGGTCTCCGACGAGGTTATCTGCGCGTTCGGCCGGATCGGTTCCATGTTCGCCTCCACCGACTTCGACTACGTGCCGGACATGATCACCTGCGCCAAGGGCATGACCAGCGGCTACTCGCCGATCGGCGCGATGATCGCCTCGGACCGCCTGTTCGAACCGTTCAAGCATGGCGACACGACGTTCTATCACGGCTACACCTTCGGCGGGCACCCGGTCTCGGCCGCCGTCGCCATGGCCAACCTGGACATCTTCGAACGCGAGGGCCTGAACAACCACGTCAAGGAGAACGCCCCGGCCTTCCGCAAGACGCTGGAGAAGCTGCTGGACCTGCCGATCGTCGGCGATGTCCGCGGCGAGGGCTATTTCTACGGGATCGAACTGGTCAAGGACAAGGCCACCAAGGAGACGTTCAACGACGAAGAGTCGGAGCACCTGCTGCGCGGCTACCTGTCCAACGCGCTGTTCGACGCCGGCTTGTACTGCCGGGCGGACGACCGTGGCGACCCCGTAGTGCAGCTGGCTCCGCCGCTGACCATCGGACAGCGCGAATTCGACCAGATCGAGCAGATCCTGCGCTCCGTCCTGACGGAGGGCATGAACCACCTCTGACCGGCAGCAGGACTCCCGGGGAGGGGGCCTGTCCCCGAAACGGTGAGGGCGGTGGGTGGCGGGCCACCCACCGCCCTCAGCCGGCTTCGCCGCGGACCTGCCGCAGCCACCTACGCCGCGCGGCCAGGCAAGGCTCGATGTCGGCCACGCTTTCCAGCGCCACCGCCTGCGCCTCGAGCCCGGCCGCTTCGATGATGATGCCGTAACGTCCACGCTCGGCACCGGCCCACCACTTGCCGCCGTCCTGCCAGAGCGCGAACTCCACCAGTTCACCGTCGACGGCGATGCCCACCATCCGCGGCTCCTGGCGGTCCAACTCGTCCAGCTGCCGCAGGTAGGCGTCCTTGTCCTCCACCATGGCGCGGGCGCCCAGCCGCATGGTTCGAATGCTCTGGTTTACCTCGTGGGCCGTGGTCAGGACCTGCGCATAAGGCGAACCAAGCCCCGGATCGCCATGCAGCAACCCGTGGGGGCCGCCGTCGAAAATCCATTCGCCGACCATGACGCCGCCGTCCCAATCGCGGAGGCCGAAACACGGCAACTCCGGAAAAGTCTCGCGAATGCGCTGCTCCCCTTCGGCCACGATGGCCCAAAATCCGTCCTGGTCCCGCTGCCCCTCAACGCCCATGGAGCAAGTATGGCAGCGGCCTGCCCGGTTTCGCCCGGAAATTTTGGCCGCGGGCCCCGCGGACCCGGCGGGCACGTACACCACGCCCGTGTCCCCGGCCGGCGATGCCGCCGCCAGGAGGGACAGTCCGGTGCCGGCGCCCTACAGTTCGGCTTTACCGGCCCGCCAATAGCCCATGAACGCCACCTGTTTGCGATCCACTCCCACGTCCCGGACCAGGTAGCGGCGCAGCCCGCGGATGACCGCCGCCTCCCCCGCCATCCAGGCGTAGAACGGCCGGGTGGAACCGGCGGTGGTTTCCCACAGGATCACCTGGTCGATGTCCACTTCTTCGGGGTCCTCCCCCGTCGCCGGCGCCAGGCCGGCTCCGGGCACGACGACGGCGGCGCGCACCGCTTCGTCCAGCAGCTCGCCGTGCGGGCGGCCGCCCCGCGCCAGCCAGGAGACCTGCACGTCCGCCGCAGACCGGATGTCCTGAAAGTCCGCCGGGTCGGGGACCTCGAGTACGGCGTGGCCCGTCATGTGCCCCGGGAGGCTCTCCAGGATGGCCGCGATGGCGGGAACGGCGGTTTCGTCGCCGGCGAGCAGCACGTGCGAAGCCAGCCCGGGCCGCCACTCAATGCCGCCGTAACTCTTCGCCGTCGCGCAGTTGGCCGCCGCGGCGTTCGGGCCGATGATGGTGACCTCGTCGCCGGGCACGGCGGCGGCCGCCCAGCACGACGCCGGGCCGCCGTTTCCGTCGGCGTCGAAATGCAGCACAAAGTCCACGTCCAGTTCGGGCCCCCGCCCGCCTTCCGCCGGCCGGAAGGCGCGGACGGTGTAGGTGCGCATAAAGCCGCGGCGGGCCGGGTCCATGGCCAGCCACTGCTGGTACCAGCCGCCGCCCAGTTCCACCGCGGCGTCCGTGCCGGCCGCCGAGGTTCCCTGGCCGGCCGGCGTTCCAGGACCGGACGGGCGCGCGGCGCCGCCGAACGCCGGCAGCGGCAGCGGACGCCCGTCTGCGCCGGTGGACGGGATCATCACCTTGATCCGCAGATCCAGCGTCGGCCCGTCCACGCCGAAACGGCGGAGCGACTCCCCGCAAAAGGTGACCCGCCGGTAGCTCGGCGAGAGGTCCTCCACCCGGGCGACGGCTACGCCGAAGGCCAGCACCGGCACCACGGCGGATGTTTCAGTTGCTACAGCGGTCATCGTGCTCCGTTCTCCATGTCCGTTCCTTCGGCTGCGCGCCGGGTTTTCCTTCCGGCGCCGCCGGGACCCTGTCCGGGCGGTTGTAGGCGCCTGCCGGCCGCGCTCACGCCGCGGGCTCTTCGTGCTTGAGGTCCGTCGTGGACAGGGTTGGGGCGGCGCCGGGTTCCCCGGCCGGGGCGGGCGCCTCGCAGTGGTGGCGGCCGACCGGAACCACCATCGGCGTTCCGGAGACCGGGTCCGGGATCACCCGCGATTCCAGTCCGAACACCGTCTGCACCAGCTCCTCGGTGACCACCTGGGCGGGGGCGCCCTCGGCCACCACCCGGCCGCCCTTCATCGCCACGAGCTGGTCGGCGTAGCGGGCGGCGAGGTTCAGGTCGTGCAGCACGATGGCCACGGAGGTGCCGCGGCGCCGGTTCAGGTCGGTGATCAGGTCCAGCACCTCCACCTGGTGGGCCACGTCCAGGAACGTGGTCGGCTCATCCAACAGCAGCACGTCGGTCTCCTGGGCCAGCGCCATCGCAATCCACACCCGCTGGCGCTGGCCACCGGAGAGTTCATCCACGTTCCGGTCGCCCAGCTCCAGGGTGTCGGTGGCCGCCAAGGCCGCGTTGACGGCGTCGTCGTCCTCCCGGGTCCACTGCCGGAACCAGCCCTGGTGCGGATACCGGCCGCGGCCCACCAGCTCCGCGACGGTGATGCCGTCGGGTGCCGCCGGGCTTTGCGGCAGCAGGCCCAGCACCTTCGCCACCTCGCGGGTGGACTGCCGGTGGATGTCCTTGCCGTCCAACAGCACGGACCCGGCACCCGGCTTGAGCAGCCGCGCCAGCCCGCGCAGCAGCGTCGACTTGCCGCAGGCGTTCGCCCCGACGATGATCGTCACCTTGCCCTCCGGCAGCCTGACGGTGAGGTCCTGCACGACGGTGCGCTGGTCGTATGCCAGCGTCAGGTTCCGGGATTCGAGCGTGCGCACTTAGCCTCCTTGGCCTCGGCGGTTGGTGGTGACCAGCAGCCAGAGCAGGAACGGCGCACCCAGCGCACCCGTCACCACCCCGACCGGCAGCGAGGCGCCGTCGGTCAGATACATCGGAATGAGGTTGGCCGCGGCGAAGTCGGCGGCCAGCACGATCAGGGCACCCACCAGCGCGGCCGCCGGCAGCGATGCCGCACCCCCCAGCAACCGGCGGGCGATCGGCCCGGACAGGAACGCGATGAACGCGACCGGACCTGCCGCGGCAGTGGCCGCGGCGGCCAGCAGCACCCCCACCGCCATCAGGCCCAGCCGGGCCGGCGCCACCCGGACGCCCAGCGCGGCAGCGGCGTCGTCGCCCATTTCCAGGCCGTGCAGGCTGCGGGCCAACAGTGCCACGGCCACGAACAGGACGCACAGCCCCGCCACCAGGACCGCTGCCCGGTCCCAATTGCTGGAGTTCAGCGACCCGTTCAGCCAGACCAGCGCGCCCTGGGCGGTGCGGATATCCGTGCGGGTCAGCAGGTAGCTGACCAGCGCCTGCATCACCGCGGCGAAGCCGATGCCCACCAGGATCAGCCGCGAGTTGGCAGCCCCGGACACCGTGCTGGAGCGGTACGAGATCGCGTAGATTCCCCCCGCCACCACCAGCGCACCGGCCATGGCGGCGGCGGAGACCGCGGCGCCGGCCGCGCCGAACACGACGATCGCGGTCACGGCGGAGGCGCTGGCCCCGTAGCTGATGCCGATGATGTCCGGGCTGGCCAGCGGGTTCCGCAGCATGGTCTGGAAGATGCTGCCGGCCAGGCCGAACGCGAGCCCGACCAGCACGCCAATCACGGCCCGCGGCAGTTTGTGCTCCATCACGATGAAGCTGGCCCCGGGGATCTGTTCGCCGGCCAGCAGCCGGAAGAAGTCCGGAACGGTCACGGTGTAGCTGCCCAGCAGGACGTTGACCAAAAACAGGACGACGACGATGCCCGCCAGGGCGGCGATGACCGCCGCGCGCCGCCGGCTGCGTCGTCCGGCCCTGACGGGAGCCGCGGCTCGCCGGCCGCCGCCTCCGCGGGTGCGGGGTAAATCTTCGAGTGCACCCTCCATATACCCTGCACTCGACGACAAACCCTGTCCTGGCCGGTCCGGGGCCTGGGGCAAAGCGGAGCCGGCCGCCTGCTGCGCCGATTCGGGGCGCTTTCCGCGCGGGGTGTCCACCTTGCTCACAGCCCGGCCGCCTTCCGCCGCCGGACCAGCCAGATGAACACGGGCGCGCCGATCACCGCGGTGGTGATGCCGGCTTCGATCTCGCCGGGCGGTGCCAGGAAGCGGCCGGCCACGTCGGCGCCGACCAGCAGCACGGGGGCCAGCACCATGGAGCAGGGCAGGATCCAGCGGTAGTCGGGTCCGGTCAGGGCGCGGACCATGTGCGGGATGATCAGGCCCACGAAGGCGATCGGGCCGGCGATGGCGGTCGCCGCGCCGCACAGGATCACCACGCCGAGCGCCGTGACGGCACGGGACAGGCCCACCTTCTGGCCCAGCCCGCGGGCCACGTCGTCGCCCAGCGACAAGTTGTTCAGGATCCTCCCGGTGAACAGCGTGATCACCAGTCCGACGGCGATGAACGGGGCCACCTGGCCGATCAGGTCCCAGCCGCGGCCGGCCACGGATCCCACCTGCCAGTAGCGGAAGCCCTCCAGCGTGTCCTGGTTGGTCACCAGCACCGAGTACATCAGTGAGCTCAGCCCCGCGGACAGGGCGGCGCCGGCCAGCGCCAGCTTGATCGGGGTGGCCCCTTCCCGTCCCATGCTCGCCACCCCGTAGACCAGCACGGCAGCGAGCGCGGCGCCGGCGAACGCGAACCAGACGTAGCCGGAAAGTTGGGTCACGCCGAACAGGAAGATGCCCGCCACGACCGCGAGCGCGGCCCCGGCGTTTACGCCCAGGATGCCGGGATCGCCCAGCGGGTTGCGCGCCACGCCCTGCATGGCGGCGCCGGCGACGCCCAGGGCCGCTCCCACCAGCAGTCCGGTGACCGTCCGCGGGATGCGCGAGTGGACCACGGCGTGGTCTCCGTTGGCGGGGTCGAAGGCGACAAAGGCCTGGATGAACGTCTCCACGCTGATGGGGCGCGCCCCGAGGGCCAGCGAGGCGCAGCAGACCAGCGCCAGGACCACCAGGGCGGCCGGGATGCCCGCCAGCACCCTGCGCGGGAGCCGTGCCGCGCCGGGAGCGGTCGAGGACGGCCTGCCGGTCCCGTTCGCGCCGCCCGCAGCGCGGCCCAGCCGAGGCCCGGGCGCCGGCCGGGAAGGCGCCGTTGCCGCCGGATCAGCTGGCATGCGCATACCCCCTCGGGCCGGAAAAAGCGACTCAAGTAAGGCTAACCTATGTTCTCCGCGATTAAGAAACGCTTCCCTGCCCTAATTGCTGCCCGTGCCGCACGCAGGCCGCGGGCCCGGACAGCGCGGCGCCCGCCCGCCTCACCGGCCGCCCGGGGCGCCCTGTTTCCGGCGGACTGCCGGGCATAATCGAGCCATGACGCATCCGATCGTCCTGCTGCACGGCTGGGCCTGCTCCGCCGGCTACTGGAAACCGCTGGCCGCCCGGCTCTCCGCCGGCGGCCGCGACGTCGCGGCCCCGGACCTTCCCGGCTACGGCAGCGGCCCGCCCGCCGGCTTCGACTGGACCGTGGAGAACGTCGCCGCAGCCCTGGTCGACCGCTTCGGCAGCGGGCCGGTGCACTGGGTCGGGCACTCCCTGGGCGGCAACATCGCCGCCACCATCGCGGCGCGCTTCCCGCGGACGACGGCGTCGCTCACCGTCATTGGGATGGTGCCGGTGCCGCCGTCGGCGGCAACCGTCGACAAGCTCAGCCGCCTGTTCGGCGGGGAATCTTCCGATCCGGCGGCGGACCTGGCCGCCGGCGAGGAGCTGATTCGCGCGTGGTTTAGCGGCGGCAGCGAGCCGCAGGGCGGGGACCGCGAAACATTCCGGGCCCCCTTCAGGCGGCACCCCGACGTCGTGCGCCGGAGCCTGCCCGCGGGGCTGGCCGGGGCCGCAAGGTCGCGGCGCTGGTGGCCGCTCCCACCCTCGTGCTGACCGGCACCCGCGATCCCACCCGGCCGCCTGCCGCGGTCGCCGACTTCCTGGCCCGGCACCCGCACTGGCACCACGTGGCCGTGCAGGATGCCGGGCACATGGTGCACTGGGAGCAGCCCGCCGCCTGCGCCGACGCCGTCCTGCGGCACGCGGAGGCCGCCGAGCACGGCGCCTGACCCGGCCGCGCGGGACCGAGCCCGTCAGCCAGGGCGCGCTAGGGCTGCTTGGCCGGATGCGTCTCCCGCTGGATGACCGGCATGATCTCGGTGGCCAGGAGTTCGATGGACCGGGCGGTGTCCGCGAACGGCAGCCCGCCAAGTCCCACCTGGGCCATGTAGCGGTCGTGGCCGAACAGCTGGTACTGCTCCATGATCTTGTCGATCACTTCCTGCGGGCTCCCGGCGAGCAGGCCGCCGCCCGGGCCTGCCCACGCTTCGAAGGTCTCTCGGGGGAAGTGCCCGGCCGGCCGCGGCATGTTCTGCTCGAAGTATGCGCGGTAGTACGGGTAGAACGTGTCGCGCGCCTGCTGCGAGGTCGGAGCCACGAAAAAGTGGCCGCCCGTTCCCACCGGCAGCGCGGCCGGATCGTGCCCGTGCGCCGCGGCGGATTCGCGGTAGTACTCAATGTGCCGGACGAAGTGCTGCGGACCGGAGAGCAGCGCCAGGTACAGCGGCAGCCCCAGGCGCCCGGCCCGCTCGAAGGAAGAAGGCGTGCCGCCCACGCCCACCCAGACGGGCAGCCTCTCCTGCAGCGGCCGCGGCGACACGTCCATGCCCCGGATGCTGTGATGGTAGGTGCCGTCCCAAGTCAGGTTTTCCTGTCCGCGGGCGGCCAGCAGCAACTGAAGCTTCTCTTCGAACAGTCCGTCATAGTCGGCCGTGTCGTATCCGAACAGCGGGTAGGACTCGGTGAAGGCGCCGCGGCCGGCAATGACCTCGGCGCGTCCGCCGGAGAGCAGATCCAGCGTGGCGAACTGCTCGAACAGGCGCACCGGGTCCTGGGTGGACAGCACGGTCACGGCCGTGGCCAGGCGCAGGTTGGTGGTCTCGCGGGCGATGGCAGCCAGGACGATTTCCGGCGCCGAAATGGCGAAGTCCTTGCGGTGGTGCTCGCCCAGCCCCAGGAACGAGATGCCCGCCTGGTCGGCGATCTTGGCCAGCTGAACGAGTTCCTCCAGTCGCCGGCGCGGCGACAGCGCCTCCCCGCCCGGGCCGCGCGTCAATTCGCCGAAGGTAAAAATGCCGAAGTCCATGGTGCTCCCGGGGTAGCGCGTGCAATAACTATTTAGTTGAAGCTTCAGCTATTCGCAGTTATTCCCGTTCTTAGGATTCCACCCTCGGCAAAAGGGCTACCGGGCAGTAACATGAGGGGACAGCACAGGGCCTGGAGCCCGCAGGCCCGCGTCGAAGGGGACTGCCATGAGCGCCGAGACCGACCAGACAACTGCCGCCCGCACCGCCGCTGCCGGAGCGAAGGCCGGGAACGCCGCCACGGCGCCCGACGCGGGACCGCTGCCGGCCGAAGCAGGGACAGCCGGCCCGGCCGAGAGCGGGGAGCGGGAGGCGAGGGAACTCGCCGAGGCAGCCCGCGAAACCGAATGGAACCGGCCAAGTTTCGCCAAGGGCCTGTACATGGGCCGCTTCGACCTGGACCTGATCCATCCACATCCGCTGCCGACTCCGTCCGAGCGCGAGGCCGGCGAAGCGTTCCTGGCGACGCTGGCGGAGTTCGCCCGGACCATGGACGGGGCGCGGATCGAGCGCGAGGCGAAAATCCCCGACGAGTACCTGGCCGGCCTGGCCGGGATCGGCGCGTTCGGCATCAAGATCCCGGTCGACTACGGCGGCCTCGGACTGTCGTTGCTGTACTACGGCCGCGCCCTGATGCTGCTGGGCTCCGTGCACCCCTCGCTCGGCGCGCTGGTCTCGGCCCACCAGTCCATCGGCGTGCCCGAGCCGGTGAAAGTCTTCGGCACCGAGGAGCAAAAGCGCGAATACCTGCCCCGCTGCGCGGCCGGCGCCGTGACGGCGTTCCTGCTGACCGAGCCCGACGTCGGCTCCGACCCCGCCCGGCTGGGCACCACCGCGACCCTCACCGAGGACGGCGGCGCGTACCTGCTCAACGGCAGCAAGCTGTGGACCACGAACGGCGTGATCGCGGAACTGGTAGTGGTGATGGCCAAGGTGCCGGAGCATGACGGCCAGCGCGGCGGCATCTCCGCCTTCGTGGTGGAAGCGGACTCACCCGGCATCACGGTGGAAAACCGCAACGCCTTCATGGGCCTGAGGGGCATCGAAAACGGCGTGACCCGGTTCGACAATGTCCGCGTCCCCGCAGCCAACCGCCTGGGCCGTGAAGGCCAGGGCCTGAAGATCGCCCTGACCACGCTGAATACCGGGCGCCTGTCCATTCCCGCGCTCTGCGCCGCGAACGGCAAGTGGTCCCTGAAGATCGCCCGCGAATGGTCCAATGCAAGGGTGCAGTGGGGCAGACCCGTGGGCAAGCACGAGGCGGTCGGCAAGAAGATTGCCTTCATCGCCGCGGGCTCCTTCGCCCTGAACGCGGTCTTTGAACTGTCTGCCGGACTCGCGGATGCCGGCATGAAGGACATCCGGATTGAAGCGGCGCTGGCCAAGCTGTGGTCCAGCGAAACCGCCTTCAGGATTGCCGACGAACTGGTCCAGATCCGCGGTGGCCGGGGCTACGAGACCGCCGAGTCGCTGGCTGCCCGCGGTGAGCGGGCCGTTCCGGCGGAACAAGCGCTCCGCGACATGCGGATCAACCGGATCTTCGAAGGCTCTACCGAAATCATGCACTTGTTGATTGCCCGCGAGGCCGTCGACGCCCACCTGGCCGCGGCCGGAGACCTGGCCTCGCCCGACGCCGGCGCCCAAGCCAAGGCGAAGGCAGCCCTGGGCGCCAGCAGCTTCTATGCCAGATGGCTTCCCCAATTGCTCGCCGGCCGCGGCATGAACCCGCGGTCCTACAGCGATTTCGGCCTGCTGGCCCGGCACCTGCGGTTCATCGAACGGTCCTCCCGCCGGCTGGCCCGGCAGACATTCCTCGGGATGGGCCGGTGGCAGGCCGGGTTGGAGAAGCGGCAGGCCTTTTTGGGCAGGATCGTGGATATCGGTGCCGAACTCTTTGCCATGGCGGCCTGCTGCAGCCACGCCGAAATGCTGCGCAGCCGGGACGCCGCCCAGGGCAGGTCGGCCTATCAGCTGGCCGACGCCTTCTGCCTGCAGGCCCGGCAACGGATCGGCCACCTCTTCGACGACCTCTGGCGTAATTCCGACGCCAGCGACGGCAGGCTGGCCGCGCACGTGCTGGCGGGCGACTACACCTGGCTGGAAGCCGGCGTGCTGGACCCGTCCGAGGGCACCGGACCGTGGATTTCCCAGCGCCCGGACGGCGCCTCCGCCAAGGAAAACCTGCACCGCTCCTACCGCTGATTCCCCGCCGGGGCTCAGAGCAAGGGCCACACCCGGCGCTCCCTGTCGAAAACGTCCCAGGCCCGCGGCACCAGGCCCAGCGACACCTCGCACATCCGCCGCAGCTGCCGCATGCTCCCCGGCCGGAACTCCTCGGCCCCGGAGTCGCTGAACGGATCCGGATACCGGACCCCCTGGGCGGATGCCCACTGAAGCCCGTGCGAATGCCCGCTGCAGAACTGCCAGACATACATTAACGACGGCGGCAGATCCCCCTCCCGCAGGTCCTTCAGGATGGAGGTTTGCGTACGGTTCTTGGTGGCGTAGCCCCAGGAACCGTCGGCCTTGCGGGCGAAAATCGGCGGCAGCTGCAGCGACTCGGCGGCCTCGTTGACCGCGCGCCGGAGGCCATCGAAGTAGTCCATGGTCCGGGCATGCCGGTCCGGCCGCAGGTCACCCAGATACGCATCCCAGAACGACGCCGCATTGAAGACGTCGCGGGCAATGAGAACCAGGCCGCGCCGCGCCCGCTCCGTTCCTCCCGCGGGCTGGAGGGCCCACAGCACCGTGGAGGTGCATTCGATGACCGACCGCACCAGCGAGTACGGCGAGTGCGTGTGCACCCGATACGACGTCGTTGCTTGCTCCCCCTGTTCCTCGAACAGCAGCCGGCGCAGCGCCAGCACATTGTCCGTCGCCGCAGCCAAGGACTGGCCCAGCAGGCTGCTCACGCTGTGGACCGCGGCGAATCGATCGTCCAGCAGCGCCAGCGCGGACCCCGGCTCGACGGCGGCCCCGTCCCGCAACAGCCATGGCTCAAGGTCCCGCAGCATCTGCAGGACGGCCAGGGCCGCGCGGCTCTCCGGATCCGCTCCGGAGACCGAGCGCACCGGGCCGCAGGAGGCACCGCCGTCGTCCATGGGGCCATGGTAGCGCCGCCCACCGCGAGGCTTCCCGCGGCGCCCGACCTTCCTGACGCGCGCGGCCGGAACGGCGTGCGGCGCCCGGCCTTCCTAGCGAACGCGGTCGGAACGGCGTGCGCGGCCGGAACGGGCGGCGATCAGCAGCCCGGCGCCCGTCAGCGCGATGCCCACCAGCGTCTGCGGACCGACCGCGCTCCCCGCGGACGCCCAGAACAGATCCAACACCAGCGCACCCACCAGCTGTCCGCCGATCACCGTCAGGGTGGTCAGCAGCACGCCGGTGCTGGCCACCGCGACGGTGCCGGCGGCCAGGATCAGGGTTCCGAGCGGCCCGCCCAGGTACAACCACCAGTCGCCGGTCATCAGGTCGGCCCGCCCGGTCATCACAGCCTGGGCCGCCCAGACCGCCAGCAACGCGGCCGTCCCTACCCCGAAGTTCAGCAGCGTGGAAATCACCGGGCTGCCGTGTGCCGCGCCGACCTGGCCGAGGACGCCTTGCTGCACGCTCTGCAGCAACCCGGCCACCAGCGGGATCAGCATGAACAGTACGAGCAGCCCCGCTGTCCTTGACGATCCGAGGTGGGCGCTGGCGGCGATGAGCGAGGCCAGGAAAGCCAGCGCCGCGCCGGCGAACCTGGCACCGCTGACCTCGATTTTCCGTCCGGCCCCGATTCCCCACCGGTCCATCAGGAGGCCGGAAGCCATTTGGCCGGACACAATGGCAATGGTGAACAGCGACAACCCGATCGGCCCGACGGTGGCCGCCTGAGCGAACACGTAGAAGGCGCCGACCAACCCGGCCCCCAGGTACCAGCGCGGATAGGCCCGCTGCCGCAGGAGCCGGGGAACGGCACGCAACTTGCCCCGCACCGACGGGTGCACGAGCGCGAAGAGCAGAACGGCCGCCAGCCCGGTACCGAAACTCACCAGGGCCGCTCCCACCTGGTCCCCCAGCTCGATGCCCAATTGGCTGTTGAGGCGGCTCTGCATGGCCAGTCCGACCCCTGCCAACAACGCCAGGAACAACGCGAGCGGCGCGGACATCCGGATGCCTTGGCGGTGCGCCACGTTCTGCCCGCCGGGCGGGGAGGCACCGCTGCCGGGGCCTCGGGGAGAATCTGCGGGCCGGTCGGTGTGCACGTGCCGATGCTATCCCGGACGGCCGGGGATCCGCCGCACCGGACCACTTGACCTTGCCGCTGCGTCAACCTCCATAGTGGTTGTCATGGGAACAGCACCGCAGGTTGAACGGGGCGAATACTCGATCCAGGAGGTCGCCAAGACGGCGGGAACAACCAGCAGGACCCTCCGGCATTACCAGGACATTGGCCTGCTTGCGCCGAGCCGCATCGGCCACAACGGCTACCGCTATTACGACGACGGAGCCCTCCTGCGGTTGCAGCGCATTTTGCTGCTGCGGGAACTCGGGTTGGGGCTGCCGGAGATCGGCAAGGTGTTCGAGGGCACCCGGGACGCGTCGGCGGCCCTGCGGGGCCACCTGGAACTTCTCCTGCAGGAGCGCGATCGACTGGAGCGGCAGATCGCCTCCGTCAAGACCACCATCGACAAGACGGAAAGGGGCGAGGATCTCGTGCCCAGTGAGATGTTCGACGGATTCGACCACACGCAGTACAGGCAGGAGGTCGAAGAGCGCTGGGGCAAGGACGCGTATGCCAAGGGCGACAAGTGGTGGCGCGGGATGTCCGACGCGGAGCGGAAGGCCTGGACGGAACGGTCCCGCCAATTGATGGCCGACTGGGTCGCGGCCGGCCAGGCCGGGGTCGCCGCCGACAGCGCGGAAGCCCAGGCCTTGGCGCAGCGCCAGTTCGACTGGCTTTCCAGCGTCAACGGCGGCCAGCAGGTGTCCTACGGTTACTTCACCGGCTTGGGCGAGATGTACGTGGCCGACCCCGCGGTTCGGCGCCAACTACGGCGGCGAGGCCGGCGCATCGTTCGTGCGGGATGCCATGAAGGCCTACGCCGAGAGGCATTTGGCTTAAGTGCCGGCCTCTGTCAGCCCAGGCCTGCGGTCGTCTTCCGGCACGCCTCGACGAAGGGCCTGAGCAGCGCCTGGAACTGCCCTTCGGGCGACCCGGGTTCTTCGGGGTGCCACTGGACCGCCAGCAGCCAGCCTTCATCGGGGCGGGCGAGTTCCACGGCTTCCACCACGCCGTCGGCCGCGGTGGCCACGACGCGGAGCCGGTCCCCCAACCGGCGCACGGCCTGGTGATGGCCGGACTGGACCGCGACTTCGCCGGTGCCGAGCGCCGCCGCCAGCAGGCTGTCGGGGGCAATCCGTACCGGATGGCTGGCCATGGGCGGCTGCGGCCGATGGATCTTGTGGAACGACTCCGGGCCCAGATCCTCAAAGAGGGTGCCGGCGAAGGCGACGTTGATCAGCTGGAGACCGCGGCAGATGCCGAGGACCGGCCGGCCGTTGGCAATAGCCCCCTTGACCAGGTCGATCTCGGTCTCGTCGGCGGCCGTGTCCACGCCGTGGACGGTTTTTTCGTCGGTGTCGCCACCGTAGCGGGCCGGGTCCACATCCCCGCCGCCCAGGATGACCACGCCGTCATAGTCGAGTGCGCTGAAGACGTGGCCCGACGCGGAATTCACGACGACGGGATCCGCGCCGGCGGCTTTCAGGCCTGCGGCCGCGTGCCGGGCCAGAGAGGCCAGGACGTCAGAGAACCAGGCGGGATGCGACGCGGCGTCCCGGGCGTAGCTGACGGCAATGCGGGGACCGCCGTCGTCATCCACCCCGCGGGACATGCTGCTACGCGGGGTAGAGCGGGTTGTGGCCGGCGGTGACACGTTCGGATTCGCGCACCGGACCCGGTGCGGTGCCGTCCCCGAAGGGGCTGCCACCGAGGGCCTCGCGGCCGTGATCGGTCAGCCAGACGGAGAGCTCGGGGCCTTGCGGAACGATCCGGGTGGGATTGATGTCCTCGTGCACGATGTAATAGTGCTGCTTGATCTGCACGAAGTCGGTGGTGTCGCCGAAGCCCGGGGTCTGGAAGAGGTCACGGGCGTAGCCCCACAGCGCGGGCATCTCGGTCAGCTTGTTCCGGTTGCACTTGAAGTGGCCGTGGTAGACGGCGTCGAAGCGGGCCAGCGTGGTGAAGAGGCGGACGTCCGCCTCGGTGATGGTGTCGCCCATCAGGTAGCGCCGGCTGGTGAGGCGCTCCTCGAGCCAATCCATGGCGGCCCAGAGCCGGTCGTAGGCGGCGTTGTAGGCTTCCTGCGAACCGGCGAAACCGCAGCGGTAGACGCCATTGTTGACCTCGGTGTAGATGCGCTTGATGACCGGCTGCATTTCGTCGAGCTTGTCCGCGGGCAGCAGGTCCGGGGCGCCGTCGCGGTGGAATTCCTTCCACTCGGTGGAGAAGTCCAGGGTCATCTGCGGGTAGTCATTGGTGACGACGGCGCCGCTCGCCTCGTCCACGATGGCCGGCACGGTGATGCCGCGGGGGTAGTCCGGGAAGCGCTTGAAGTAGTTCTCCTGCAGGCGCTCGGTGCCCAAAACCGGGTCCCGGCCGCCGGGGTCCAGGTCAAAGGTCCAGGAACGGGCATCGTGGGTGGGGCCGGGCAGGCCGAGCGAAATGGCGTCCTCGAGCCCGAGCAGGCGCCGGACGATGATGGCGCGATTGGCCCAGGGGCAGGCGCGGGCGGCGACCAGGCGGTAGCGGCCGGCCTCCACCGGCCAGGCTTTGGCGCCGTCGCCGAGGCCGCCGTTCGGGTTGCCGATGGTGCCGCCGGTCGGCCCGTCCGAGGCACGCACGGCATCGGGATCGGCCACGATCCGGTCCTCGATGTAGTTCGTGTCCCGGTCGAATTCTTCGCCGCTGTGGACGTAGGCGCCCTTGGTGCTGAACTCCGCCGTGTCGCTGCTCTGGCTCATGCCTCCACCATATCGGCCGGTCGGCCACCGCTGGCAAGGGTTCGCTGCCGGCCTCGCCTGCGCCGGGCCGGCCGGGTCAGCCGCGCAGCCGGTGCAGCAGCAGGGCCACGTGCAGCGACGTCCGCGACTCGGCGTCCTCGAGCGGGACGCCGAGCTGCTCCTGCAGGCGCGCCAGCCTCGCATAAAGCGTGGGGCGGCTGAGGTAACCGTCGCGCGCGAGCCGGGCCTTGTTGCCTCCGGCCTCCAGATACCGCTGCAGCAGGTCCAGGGCGTCGCGGTCGTGGGCGACGGCGGCGAGTTCGGCGTCGGCGAAGGCGGCCACGCGCGGATCGTCGCGCAGCAGGGAGAGCACGCCGCGCAACCGGACGTCCGAAGAGCGGTAGAACCGTTTGCCGGTGCCGAGCCCGGCCGCGGCTTCGGCTACATGTGCCGCTTCGTCCATCCCCGCCGCAGCGGCCAGCAGCTCCGGCCGGCCGCGGCCAACCCCCACGGTCCAGTCGGGGCTGGTCTGCTCGGCCAACTGGCCGCACAGCCGTTCCAGCACCGGGTCTTCCAGCTGTCTGGCCGGCACCGAGACCAACAGCCCGATAGAGCCGGCCTGCAGGCTCGCCGCCAGCGCCGACACCCGGGCGGCCGCGGCCACACTGTTCAGCAGGTCCAGCAGCGCCCGCTCCCGCCGCTGCAGTTCGATCGGTTCCTCGGCGGCAGGCCGCGCCAACTGGAACACCACCGGCAGGTAGACCGGAGCGGACGCCAGCCCCAGGGCCGCAGCCCTGGCCAGGGCCTCGGCCTCGTCCAGTGCGCCGGGCCGGCGGAGTTCGTGCAGCAGGCCGGAGCGGGCTTGGTGGGCAAGTTCGCGCTGGTCCCGTTCCGCCATGCGGTTGATGGTCAGGGCCTGGCCGGCCCGCTCCAGCACCATGGCGGCGTCGGCGTCGGCGGTTTCGGCAGTCCCGCCCGCCCGCCCGCCGGCCAACGGTTCGCCCGCCACCGGCACCACGAGGCGGCCCCAGCGCTGGCCGCGCAGTCCCACCGGCGCCTGCAGCCATCCTGCCGATCCGGCACGGGCCGTCTCCTCGCGATAGTGCACCAGGCGCGAGCGTTCGGCCCAGCCGTCGAGCAGTTCGGAAGCAGGCATGCCGGCCGGGGCGAACGCGAGCACCAGATGGGCCACGTCTTCCAGCACCACAGGGGCATTGATCAGTTCGGCGGCCCGGGCCACGATCTCTTCCGGCGGGGCGTTCTCCAGGCTGAGCATGGTGAAAACCTCGTGCACCTGGCGCGATCGCTCCAGCTGCGCCAGCTGTCCGGCCACCAGCATGCGGTGGACCACCTCGGTGACCTCCACGAACCTGATGCGGCGGGTCACCAGGATGACCGGCAGGCCGGCGGTGCGGCCGGCCTCGCGCAGCGCGGCGGCGGCCTGCGGTCTCTGGGCGGTGATTTCGACGATGACGGCGGCGGCCCCTGCCGCTGCCAGCTCGGCGAGGTAGCGGGTCGCGTCGGCGGCGGAGTCCTCGAACGCCAGGCCGGTGGTCAGGACCAGCTCGCCGCCCTCCAGCAGGCCGGCAAGGCTCCGCAGCTCGGCCACGTGGACCCAGCGGACGGGCGAGGCCAAGGCGTCGGCGCCCGAGAGGACCTCGGGTTCGCCGGCCCGCACCACCTCGAGGTCGAGTACGTCCCGCACGCTCAGCTGCATTGACACAGTGTAAGCCCCAGCGCGTATCTTCCGACAGAGTGTCAGTGGCACCGGCAGTCCGGGCACCCGAGGATAGGGGAAGACCCTTCGCACGTGTCCCGGTTCACTTCGTGGCCGCGGCCAAGTGCGGGTAACAACTCAAAGCAAGGAGCACCATGCAGACCATCCAGCACTGGATCCAGGGGACCTACACCGCCCCGGAGCCCGACAGCCGACTCGGCGACGTGAGCAACCCGGCCACCGGCAAGGTCTCCGCCCGCGTCGCCCTGGCCAGCACCGCCGTCGTCGATCAAGCGGTGCAGGCGGCAGCGGCAGCGTTCCCGGCCTGGCGCGACACGTCGCTGGCCCGCCGCATGCAGATCCTGTTCAACTTCCGTGAGCTGCTGAACGCGCGCAAGGGCGAACTGGCCGCCATCATCACCGCCGAGCACGGCAAGGTGCTGGACGACGCGCTCGGCGAGGTGTCGCGCGGGCAGGAGGTTGTGGAATTCGCCTGCGGCATCCCGCACCTGCTGAAGGGCGGCTACACCGAGAACGCCTCCACCAAGGTGGACGTGCACTCGATCCGGCAGCCGGTGGGGCCGGCCGCGATCATCTCGCCCTTCAACTTCCCCGCGATGGTACCCATGTGGTTCTTCCCGGTGGCGATCGCCAGCGGCAACACCGTGGTCCTGAAGCCCAGCGAAAAGGACCCGACGGCCGCTAATTGGATGGCCGAGCTGTGGAAGGAAGCCGGGCTGCCCGACGGCGTCTTTAACGTGGTGCACGGCGACAAGGAAGCCGTGGACGCCCTGCTGGAGCACCCCGAGATCAAGTCCGTTTCCTTCGTCGGGTCGACGCCGATCGCCCGCTACGTGTATGAGCGCGGCACGGCCTCCGGCAAGCGGGTGCAGGCGCTGGGCGGGGCCAAGAACCACATGCTGGTGCTCCCCGATGCCGACCTGGACCTGGCCGCCGATGCCGCGGTCAACGCCGGCTACGGCGCGGCCGGCGAGCGCTGCATGGCGATCTCCGCGGTGGTGGCAGTGGAGTCCGTCGCGGACGAACTGGTGGCCAAGATCGCCGAGCGGACCGCAAAGCTGCGCGTGGGCGACGGCCTGCGCGGCACGGATATGGGGCCCCTGATCACGGCGGCTCACCGGGACAAGGTGGCCGGCTACATCACGGCAGGCGTTGAAGCAGGCGCCGAACTGGTGCTGGACGGGCGCACCGTGGAACCGGATGCGGAGGGCGACGGCTTCTTCCTGGCCCCGACGCTGTTCGACCGGGTGACGCCGGAGATGTCCATCTACACGGATGAGATCTTCGGACCGGTCCTGTCGGTGGTGCGGGTGCCGGGCTACGACGAAGGGCTGGCGCTGATCAACGAGAATCAGTACGGCAACGGCACGGCGATTTTCACCAACGACGGCGGTGCCGCCCGCCGCTTCGAGAACGAGGTGCAGGTGGGTATGGTGGGGATCAACGTGCCGATCCCGGTGCCCATGGCGTACTACTCGTTCGGCGGCTGGAAGAACTCGCTGTTCGGTGACAGCCATGCGCATGGTTCCGAGGGCGTGCACTTCTTCACCCGCGGCAAGGTTGTGACCTCGCGCTGGCTGGACCCGAGCCACGGCGGCATCAACCTGGGCTTCCCGCAGAACATCTAGGAGGAGAGAGCCATGACCACCACCACAGGCACACCGTTGAGTTCGGCCGAGCTGGAAGCCGGACGCCGCGCCTACCAGCTGGACCGGCAGCATGTGTTCCATTCCTGGTCCGCCCAGGAACAGATCACCCCTATGGTTGTCACCCGGGCGGAGGGGTCCTGGGTCTGGGACGGCGAGGGCAACAAGCTGCTGGACTTCTCCTCGCAGCTGGTGAACACCAATATCGGCCACCAGCATCCCAAGGTGGTCGCGGCCATCCAGGAGCAGGCCGGGCTGCTGTGCACCGTGGCGCCGCAGCATGCGAACGCCGCCCGGTCCGAGGCCGCGCGGCTGATCGCCGAGCTGACCCCCGGGGACCTGAACCGGGTCTTCTTCACGAACGGCGGCGCGGACGCCGTGGAGCACGCGGTCCGGATGGCCCGTCTCCACACCGGCCGCTACAAGGTGCTCTCCGCCTATCGCTCCTACCACGGCGGGACGGCGCTGGCGGTCAACATCACCGGCGACCCCCGGCGGGTGGCGAACGACTACGGCAACGCCGGCACGGTCCACTTCCACGCCCCCTTCCTGTACCGCAGCCAGTTCCACTCCGCCGACGAGGCGCAGGAATGCCAGCGCGCGCTGGAACACCTGGAAACCACGATCCAGCTGGAAGGAGCGGCCAACATCGCCGCCATCGTGCTGGAATCGATCCCGGGCACCGCGGGCGTCATGGTGCCCCCGCCCGGCTACCTCCAGGGTGTCCGCGACCTGGCGACCAAATACGGGATCGTGTTCATCGCGGACGAGGTGATGGCCGGGTTCGGCCGTGCCGGCAAGTGGTTCGCCATCGACCACGCCGGCGTGGTGCCGGACCTGCTCACCTTCGCCAAGGGCGTGAACTCCGGCTACGTGCCGCTGGGCGGCGTGGCGATCTCCGAGGAGATCTACGCGACCTTCGCCCAACGCGCCTACCCCGGCGGGCTGACCTACTCCGGGCACCCGCTGGCCTGCGCCGCGGCGGTGGCCACGATCAACGCGATGCGGGACGAGAAGATGGTCGAGCATGCGGCGGAGCTGGGCACCACGGTGTTCGGCCCGGGACTTGCGGAGCTGGCGGCCAAGCACCCGTCGGTCGGCGAGGTCCGCGGCGTCGGGGCCTTCTGGGCGGTGGAACTGGTCCGCGACCGGGCCACGCGCGAACCGCTGGCGCCATACGGTTCCTCCAGCCCGGAGATGAACGAGCTGATCGCGGCCTGCAAGTCCCGCGGGCTGCTGCCGTTCGCCAACTTCAACCGGATCCATGTGGTGCCGCCGCTGAACATCAGTGCGGAGGATGCACGCACCGGCTTGGCCATCCTGGACGAGGTGCTGGAGCTGGCGGACACGCACGCCGCGGGCTGAGCCGGCGCGGCGGGCGCGCCCCGAACTGGGTGCGTTCGCCGCGGGCCCGCAGCCCGCTCCCGGCATCCTGCGGATACGTTCCGCGGCCGCTGTCTTGGTAGGTTATTCACTTACCGCATGAAGCTACCGCAGGAGAGCCAGGAGCATGGGCATGCATTGGGATCGGTTGGATGAGCAACTGCGCCCGCAGGTGGAAGCCAGCACGGCGCACTACGAGCGGGTTCGCCCGGCGTTGGAAACGGTCACCTCGCAGCTGCAGTCGGACATCCGCAACATCTTCCGCACCGCCGAACTCACGCCGCTGTTCGTCACGGCCCGGACCAAGAGCGTGGAGTCTTTCCGGGACAAGGCGTCGCGGATGCTCCAGCCGGCCGAACCCGGCGGCGCCCCGGCGCTGGAATTCCCCGATCCGCTGCGCGAGATCCAGGATCTGGTGGGCGTACGGGTGATCGTCAGCCTGCCGCACCAGATCCGGCAGGCCGCCGCGCTGATCAAGCGCCAGCGCAGCGACTTCGACTGCCGCGCCGACCGGGAGAAGGATATCGGCTCGATCGAGTCCGGCACCTACGGCTACGCCAGCCGCCACCTGATCCTGCGCACGCTGCAGAACAACGCGGTGAAGGCGTACCAGCAGGCCCTGGGCGAACCTGCCCGCGCCACCGGCAGCTACCTCTTCGAGGTCCAGATCCGTACGATCCTTTCGCACGCCTGGTCGGAACTGGAGCACGATATCCGCTTCAAGTCCGCTGACCCGCGTGCTTGGAGCCCCTATTTCGACCGGCAGTTCACGGCCACGGCGGCCATGCTGGAGGCAGTCGAGTCGGCCTTCGCCGAACTCCACGACCGCTACGAAACCGTCACCGGCTACTGGGACGAAGAGGGCGAAGGCGCCGCGCCGCTGACCCCCCGCCGGGTCCGCGAGGTCTGGCAGACCCTGCTGCCGCACGTGGACCGCAAGTCCGACGACGACTGGGGCTGGGCGGCGGAGTTGCTGGCGGCGCACGGCCTGAAGACCACGACCGAGCTGGCGGCCTTGCTGAATCCGGAAACCATCACGGATGTCCGCGCCGCCCTGGAACACCGCTACTCCCCCGGACCGGACCGCCTGCTGGACGATCTGCTGCTGTGGCGCTTCGGCCGCCGCCACATCGAGCTCACCGCCGGCGAGGACGAGCACCGGCGCGAGTCGCTGCAGCGCCGGTTCCGGCAGCTGGAGACCTACCGCCAGGGCATGTAGGCGGCCGCCGCCCAGACTGTCAGGCGCCCGGTCGCTTGGCCGTTCACCCGGCCGGCGCGGACGGGCTCACCCGGCCGGCGCGGTCGGGCTCACCGGTGTGAAGGCGAAGCGGTCCCGTCCAACCAGCAGCCCGATCGCCGCCTGCGCCACGGCGATGAGGCACAGCAGCGCCAGGGAGGTTTCCCAGGCCCCGGTGGCGGCAAAGAGCCCGCCGAAGATCGGCGGGCCGGCGGCGGCCAGCAGGTATCCGATCGACTGCGCCATGCCGGAGAGGGCGCCGGCTTCGCGGTGGGTGCGGGTGCGCAGGCCGAAGAGCGAGAGCGCGGTGACCAGGGAGCTGCCGCAGCCGAAGCCCGCCACCAGCACCCAGAACAGCATGACCTGCGGCATCAGCATCATGCCCAGGCCGCCGGCCACCACCAGCAGGGGCGGCAGCGAAGCGGCCAGGCGCTGGGTCGGCCCGCGCAGGGCAACGGGGGTCAGCAGGCTGGATACCACCCCGATCAGCTGGAACAGCATGAGGTCCCAGCCGGAGGCCAGGTCCCCGCGGCCGTGGAAGCGTTCCAGGGTGGGCAGCCACGTGATGAGAATGTAGAAGGTCATCGACTGCAGGCCCATGTACACCGTCACGTGCCAGGCGAGGCCGGACTTCCACACCGAACCCCGGACCAGAGCCGGCGCGGCGGCGGCACGGGCCCGCTCTTCGGCCGCGGTGCCGCCGCGCAGGCGGGGAAGCCACAGCAGCACGGCCGGCACCGCCAGCACCACGAACGCCGCCAGGGCGAAGCGCCAGCCGGCCGGTCCGCCGCCCACCGGAAGGAGCGCCAGCGGCACCGCCAGGCCGGCGCCGAGGGATGCGCAGCCGCCCAGCACAGCAGAATAGGCGCCGGTCAGCGAGGCCATCCGGTCCGGGAAGTCCCGCTTGAGCAGCGCGGGCAGCATCACGTTGCAGACGGCAATGGCCGCACCGATCAGGAAGGTGCCGATCCACAGATTCGCGATGGCGCCGGGAACCGGGCGCAGGAACGTCCCGGCCACCAACAGCATCAGGGCACCGAAAACCGTGCGCTCGACGCCGAACTTTTCGCTCAGTCCGTGCGCCAGCGGGGACACCGCGCCGAAGGCCAGCAGCGGGACCGCGGCGAGCACGCCCAGGGCGGTGGTGCCCAGCCCGGTGTCCGCGCCGATCTGGTCCAGCAGCGGGCCCACGCTGGTCAGCACCGGGCGCAGGTTGGCTGCCACCAGCAGGATGCCGGCAATCAGCAACCCGGCGGACAACGACTGGCTGGTCCCGCGGGTCTTCACCGCCCCCACCCCTTCCGCGATAGGCAATCTCCGGCAACCTTATGCGACGGGACAGGCAAAGGGGCACCCTGCCCGCGCCGGCACTGCTCACGCTGCGCGGAGGGAGCCCCTCGCCGTAGTCCTGGGGATCGGCGGCCGCGGACTACTTGGCGGCGGCGGCGTCAGCCGCGTCAGCGGCCTCGGCAAGCATGGGCAGGAAGGTATCCAGCGCCCACGGCAGGCTCAGCGGCGATGCGGCGGAAATGGACAGGGTCAGCGTATTGTCCGAGTCAGCCACCAGCGCACCGTCTTTAATCGCCGGGATTTGGCCCAGCAGCGGGTCCTTGCTGATTTGCCGGGCGGTCTTGTCATCCGGCACCCAGGTCACGAACACATCGGATTCCAGTTCGTTGGCCTTCTCGGCCGACCACGGGATGAAGAACTCCTCGGAGCCGGCGGTGGCCTCGGTAACAACATCCGCCTGCACCATGCCAATGCTGGTGAGGAACTTGGGCCGGTTGTCGTTGGCGGTGTAGACGTTCACGCCGTCGCCCTTGGCCGGTTCAAGGTTGCCGTAGATGAAGCTCTTGCCAGCCAGCTGCGGGTACTCCGCGGCCTTGGCCACGATGGTCTGCTCGGTTTCGGCCACCAGGTCCTCGGCTTCCGCACTGCGTCCGAGCGCCTGACCGATCAGCCGGGTGGAGTCCTGCCAGTCCGTGCCGTAGGGAGTCTCCGGGTAAGCGACGACCGGGGCGATCTTGCTGAGTGTGTCGTAGTCCTCCTGGGTCAACCCGGAGTAGGCGGCAAGGATGACGTCCGGGGCCAGCTCGGCAATCTCGTCGAAGGCGATGCCGTCCACCTCCGAATACAGGGTGGGCGCATTCTCGCTGCCGATCGCGGCGCCCAGCTCCTCCAGCTTGGCGTCACGCCACGGGGTGGACCCGTTCTCGTTTCCGCCCCAGTCTTCTTTGGGCATGCCGACCGGAACCACACCCAGCGCCAGCGACACATCGGAATTAACCCAGGACACGGTGGCCACGCGTTCGGGCTGCTCTTCGATCACCGTCTCGCCGAAGGCGTGTTCCACCGTCACCGGGAACTGGTCCGACGCCGCGGCCGACGGGCCTCCCTCGGAACCTCCGCCCGCGGGACCGGTGGAACAGGCGGTCAGGGACATCAGGACGACGGCGGCGGCAGCTGCCAATCCGCGCATGCGTGAAAGGGCCAACTCGGGCCTCCTCGGATCAAGGGATGGAAACAAAGTAAGGGTAGCCTACGCTCACACGGATTAAGCAACTACTTCGTTGCGTATTTCGACGCCGCTGCCGCGGGGCTGCCGGCAGAGCCGGGCCGACGCCGTCACGTTCCGGGGAACCAGCGAAATCCGTTGACAAAGAGACCCCGGTCACTGTGTCATAAGTGAAACCCATTCATTTCCGGCATCCGCCGGGTCAGAGGAGCGGCCATGGCGGCGGACTGGATCTTTCACTCCGGCAGGATCTTCGATGGACGGCGCCTGCTGTCCGGAGCCCCGGCCGTCGCCGTCGCGGACGGGGTGGTCACCGCCATCGGGACCGACGCCGAAGCCCGGGCGGCGGCGGGACCTCATGCCACCGTCGTGGACCTGCGCGGCCGGCTGCTGGCGCCCGGCTTCACGGACGCCCACGTGCATGCCGTGATGGGCGGGATGGAACGGTTGGGCTGCGACCTGTCCCTGTGCGCCGGGGCCGACGAGGTGCTGGACCGGATAGCCGCGTGTGCCTCCTCCGCCGACGGCGGGTGGATCACCGGCGGCGGCTGGCACAAGGCGGATTTCCCGGGCGGCTATCCGACCCGGCAGGCGCTGGATGCGGTGGTCCCGGACCGCCCGGTCTACCTGGTCAACGCGGACCACCACAGTGCCTGGGTCAACAGCCGCGCGCTGGAGTTGGCCGGCATCGATGCCGCCACCCCCGACCCGAAGGACGGCCTGCTGGAGCGCGATGCCTCCGGAAACCCGGACGGGACCCTGCACGAAGGTGCCATGGACCTGGTCAACCGGGTCATCCCGCGGGCGACGGTCGAGGACATGCGGGCCGGTTTGCTGGAGGCCCAGGGCTACCTCCACTCGGTAGGCGTCACCGGATGGCAGGAAGCGATCCTGGGCGACTACGCCGGCTATCCGGAGGCCAGCGCCGCGTACCGGGCCTTGTTGGACGAGGGCCGGCTGACCGGCCGCGCCGCCGGAGCCCTGTGGGTGCCGCGGAACACCAGCCTGGCGACGGTCCCCGACCTGGTCGCGGACTTTATCGCCCGCCGGGAGCAGAATGCGGCGGCCGGTTTCCGCACCACCAGCGCCAAGATCATGGTGGACGGGGTGCCGGAGAACAGGACCGCCGCCATGTTGGAGCCCTACCTGCAGCCCTGCGCCTGTGCCGGCCCGGCCGGACACGAAAGCCCTGCCGCCCCGGACAACGCGGCGGACGGCCCGACGGCGGTCCGCGGGCTGACCTATCTTCCCGAGGACGTTCTGGTGGCAGTAGTGACGGCGCTGGATGCTGCCGGCTTCGACCTGCACCTGCACGTGATCGGCGACCGCGCCGTGCGGGAGGGACTTGACGCCGTCGAGCGTGCCCGGCGGGCAAACGGCCCCGGCAGCGGCCGGCACCACATGGCGCATCTGCAGATCATCCACCCCGCCGACGTCGCCCGCTTCGGCGAATTGGACGTCACCGCGAACCTGCAGGCGCTCTGGGCCTGCAACGACGCCCAGATGCGCGAGCTGACCGTGCCGCTGATCGGCGAGGAACGGGCCGGCTGGCAGTACCCGTTCGCCTCCCTGGCCGCCTCCGGCGCCCGGCTCGCGATGGGCTCGGACTGGCCGGTGTCCAGCCCGGATCCTTGGCAGGCCATCCACGTGGCGGTGAACCGCCGGCACCCGGACGACGGCTCCGACGGGCCGCTGCTTCCGGGCGAGGCGCTGTCCCTGCAGGCCGCGCTGGCCGCCTATACCTCCGGCTCGGCCTGGCTGAACCGCCAGGACGACGGCGGCCGGATTGTTCCCGGGGCGCCGGCCGACCTGGCCGTGCTGACCGTCGACCCGTTCAGCCTTCCCCCGGAGGAACTGCACACCGTCGGCACCGACATGACCCTGGTGGCCGGCCAACCGGTGTTCGAACGGCAGGGGGCGGCTGCATGAAAACGTTCTACGACCGTGCCGAAGAGCAGATCCCGGCCGCACGCCTCGACGCCGCGTTGGCCGGGGCGTCCCCGACGCCGTACTGGCTGGATGACCCCTCGCGCCCCGAACCGTTGTCGTCCTTGCGCGGCACCGTAACGGCGGACCTGGCGGTGGTCGGCGGCGGCTACACCGGGTTGTGGACCGCGCTGCTGGCCAAGGAGCGCGACCCGGACCGCTCGGTAGTGCTCCTGGAGGGCAACCGCATCGGCTGGGCCGCGTCCGGCCGCAACGGCGGCTTCTGCGAAGCCAGCCTGACCCACGGGAGCGCGAACGGGCAAAGACACCTCCCCGGCGAAAACGAACTGCTGGACAAGCTGGGTTTGCAGAACCTGGACGAGATCGAAGAGAGCCTGGCCCGGTACGGGATCGACGCCGGCTTTGAACGCACCGGCACGCTGTCCGTGGCCACCGAAGAGCACCACGTCGGCTGGCTTGCCGAGGAGGCCGCCGAGGACCCCGCGCTCGAGTTCCTGGACCAGGCCGCCGTCCAACAGCAGGTGGCCTCCCCCGCCTACCGGGCAGGGTTGCGGGACCGGCGGGGAACGGCGATGGTGCATCCGGCGAAACTGGCCTGGGGGCTGCGCGACGCCTGCCTGCGCGCCGGCGTCGAGATTTATGAACACACGCCGGCACGTTCCCTGTCCCAGCGGGCGGGGTCCATCCTGCTGCGCACCGACGCCGGCTCCGTGGCCGCCGGACGCGTCGCGCTGGCGACCAATGCCTTCCCGTCGCTGCTGGCGCGCACCCGGCTGCATACCGTCCCGGTGTACGACTACGCGTTGATGACGGAACCGCTGACCGGCGGGCAACGGGAATCGCTGGGCTGGTCCGAGCGGTTCGGCATCGCCGACAACGACAACCGGTTCCATTACTACCGGCTGACCACCGACGCCGACGGGCAGGACCGGATGCTGTTCGGCGGCTACGACGCCGTCTACCACTACGGCAGGTCGCTCCGGCACTCCTACGACCACCGCCCGGAAACCTACCGCCGGCTCGCCGCCCACTTCGCCGCCACCTTCCCGCAACTGGCCGACGTGCGCTTCAGCCACGCCTGGGGCGGTGCCATCGATACCTGCAGCCGCTTCTTCTCCTTCTTCGACACCGCCTACGCCGGCCGGGTGGCCTATTGCGCCGGCTTCACCGGCCTCGGCGTGGGAGCGTCGCGCTTCGGCGCCAACGTGATGCTCGACCTGCTGTCCGGCCGGCCGACGGAACGGACGGAACTGGAGCTGGTGCGGCGGAAGCCGCTGCCGTTCCCGCCCGAGCCGCTCGCCTGGCTCGGCATCAAGCTCACCACCGCTGCCCTGATCCGTGCCGACCGCAACCGGGGACGGCGCGGCCCCTGGCTGAAAGCCATGGACGCGGCCGGCATGGGCTTCGACTCGTAAAGGAGACAAGGATGCACCAGTACATCAACGGCGGGCTCCGCGAGGGCCGCGGAGAGCGCGCCACGCGCGTGAACCCGGCTACCGGCGAGGCCGCGGAGACCATCGCCTATGCTTCCGGGGCCGACGTGGACGACGCCGTGGCGGCGGCCAAGACCGCCTTCCCGGCCTGGGCCGGCGCGACGCCCGCCGAACGTTCCGAGGCCCTGCTGAAGCTGGCGGCCGAACTCGACCGCAGGGCCGCGGAACTGGCGGCGGTGGAGACCGCGCAGACCGGCAAGAGCATCCGCCTGGCCACCGGATTCGACGTACCCGGGACGGTCGACAACGCGGCCTTCTTCGCGGGCGCGGCCCGCCAGTTGCAGGGAGTGGCGGCCGGCGAATACGGCACCGGCGGCACCTCCATGATCCGGCGCGAGCCGATCGGCGTGGTGGGTTCCGTGGCGCCGTGGAATTACCCGCTGCAAATGGCCGCGTGGAAGATCCTGCCGGCGATCGCCGCCGGCAACACCATTGTGCTCAAGCCCTCCGAGCTCACGCCGGGCACCAGCCTGATCTTCGCCGAAGCCGCGGCCGCGGCCGGAATACCGGACGGCGTGGTCAACATCGTCACCGGCGGCGGCCGGGAAGCGGGCGAGGCCCTGGTGACCCACCCGGATGTAGCCATGACGTCATTCACCGGCTCCACCGCCGTCGGACGCCGCATCATGGCGCTGGCCGCGGGGCGCGGAAACCGCGTGCACCTGGAGCTGGGCGGCAAGGCACCGTTCGTGGTGTTCGACGACGCGGACCTGGAAGCCGCCGCGCACGGAGCGGTGGCCGGCTGCACCATCAACGGCGGCCAGGACTGCACCGCCGCCACCCGGGCGTACATCCAGCGGCCGCTGTTCGACGCCTTCACCGCACGGGTCGCCGAGCTGATGGAACGGGTGGTGGTCGGCGACCCCACCGACGACGCCACCGACATGGGCTCCCTGATCAGCCGCGCGCACCGGGACAAGGTGGCGGGCTTCGTGAACCGGGCGCGGGACGCGGGGGCGAAAATCCTCGCCGGCGGCGCCGCTCCCGGCGCCGACCTGGCGGACGGTGCGTACTACCGGCCCACGCTGGTCACCGGCATCGGGCAGGACGCGGAAATAGTCCGCGAGGAAATCTTCGGCCCGGTGCTGACCGCGATTCCGTTCGATACCGACGGCGAGGGCCTCGCGCTGGCCAATGACACGCAGTACGGGCTGGCCGCCTCCGCGTGGACCAGCAGCCTGGCCCGTTCGCTGCGCGCCTCGGCCGAGATCCAGGCCGGCTGCGTCTGGATCAACGACCACATCCCGATCGTCTCCGAAATGCCGCACGGCGGGTACAAGGCGTCCGGCTTCGGCAAGGACATGTCCGCCTATTCGCTGGAGGACTACACGAACATCAAACACGTGAGCATGGGCAGCGACCCGGCCGCGCACAAGGAATGGCAGGACACGGTGTTCCGTTACCGCGGCTGACGGGCCCCGCCCCGACCACCCGCCCCGGCGGCACGTCGTCGCGGCGGCCACGCACCCCGGCGGCACGTCGTCCCCCTGCGCCGCCCCGCCGGTGTGTCCACGAGGCCGGCACTCCCGACGCCGGTAGGCTGGCCCGGACTGTCCGCATTCGGCGGGACGGCTCGAGGAGACACACGGTGACAATGGTTTCGGTGCTTGGGTTCTTGCCCTTGTTGTTCACGCTCGTCGTGGCGGTGCTGGCCGTATGGGTGCTGATCCTGCTGATCGGCTACCTGCGCCTGAAGAACGCGGAACTTCGGGCTGCCGCCGCCCGGAGGCAGGCGGAACAGTAGCGCGGGCTCACATTAACGCGCGCCGGAACGTCTGCACGGGAGAGAATGAAAGCGGACGAAGGAGCGCCATGACCCGCGTGCACACCCTCATCGACACCCCGCTCGGGGAACTGACGGCCGTCGCCGAGGACGGGTCGCTGACCGCGCTCTACTTTCCAAGCCACAAGCGGATGCCGGCTGCCGCAGTGTTCGGCGACCGCACCACCGTCGGCTTCGAAGCCGTCACCGCGCAACTGGACGAGTACTTCGCCGGCCGGCGCACCGGGTTCGACCTGCCGCTGGCGCCGAAGGGCGACCCCTTTAAGCTGAAGGTGTGGGCGCTGCTGCGGCACATCCCCTACGGCCAGACCCGCTCGTACGGCCAGCTCGCAGCCGAGCTGGGCGACCCGCATCTGGCCCAGGCCGTCGGCCATGCCAACGGCCACAACCCGCTGTCCATCGTCGTGCCGTGCCACCGGGTGGTCGGAGCGGACGGATCGCTGGTGGGTTATGCCGGCGGGCTGGAGCGGAAACGCTTCCTGCTGGAGCTGGAAGAGCCGGCGGATGTGAAAGCGGGCAAGCTTTTCTGATGCCCACCTCACGGAATGCGCCCGGCGGGCGTCTACAAGGTGTGCAGATGAAACCCTTCGAGCAACTGGTCAGCGACCACGGCCCCACCGTGCTGCGCGTCTGCCGGGTGGTGCTGGGCCCCGGGCCGGACGCCGAGGACGCCTGGTCGGAGACGTTCCTTTCCGCGCTCAGGGCCTATCCGGGGCTGCCCGCCGCCGCAAACCATGAGGCCTGGCTGGTCACCATCGCCCACCGCAAGGCCATTGACGTGGTCCGGCGGCGGGAGCGCGCTCCGGTGCCGGCAGGGTATCTGCCCGAGTCGCCGTCGACGTTGGGAATCCCCGGGAATGACGACGACGAACTGCACCAGGCCGTCGCGGCCCTGCCCCTGAGGCAGCGCGAAGCCGTCGCGCTGCATTACCTGGCCGGGTTGCCGTACGCCGAAGCCGCCGCACTGACCGGCTCCACCACCGGAGCCGTCCGCCGCGCGGCCGCCGACGGCATCGCCAAGCTGCGGGCGTCGTACCGCGGCGGCCGGGAGCGGGACGCGGGAGCGGCGGCACACCACGCGAGTGAAGGAGTTCTGCGATGACCAACGCACAATCTGCGGCCCGGGACGGCGCTTCCGGACCCGTGCTGGACGTGCTGACCCGCCTGGATCCGGCGCTGTTGCAGCGGCTGCACACCAGGCTGGAACATCAGGCCGCCGCCGAAGGATCCCTCGACCTGGCCTACGCCACCGCCGACACGCCGCTGGGGCGGCTGCTGCTGGCCGCCACGGAGGAAGGACTGGTCCGCGTGGCCTTCGAGGGCGAAAACCACGATGCCGTACTGGCTGAGCTGGCAGCCGGCGTCAGCCCCCGGATCCTGCATGCTCCGGCCCGGCTTGCGGCCGCCGCCCGGCAACTGGACGAGTACTTCGCCGGCCGGCGGCGCTCCTTCGACCTCCGGCTGGACCGCCGGTTGTCCAAGGGATTCCGGGCGGAAGTACTCAGGCACTTGCCCGAGATCCCCTACGGCCGGACCGAAAGCTACGCGCAGGTGGCCGCCGCGGTCGGGAATCCCAAGGCGGTGCGCGCGGTGGGCAGCGCCTGCGCCACCAACCCGCTGCCCGTCGTCGTGCCCTGCCACCGCGTGCTGCGCTCGGACGGCGCCTTCGGCGGCTACCTCGGCGGGCCGGAGGCCAAGGCCTACCTGCTGCACCTGGAGGCAGCGGCGTGAGCACCCTGTTCGAGCACGCTCCGGCCAGCCCGCGCGAGATCGCGCCGGGCGCGGTGCATGTGCCCGGCTGGCTGACCGTGGAACAGCAGCGGGAACTGGTCCGGGCCTGCCGGGAATTCGGCCGCGGACCGGTCCCCTACCGTGCCGCCAAGCTGCCGGGCGGCCACGAAATGAGCGTGCGGACGCTGTGCCTGGGCTGGCATTGGGCGCCGTACAAGTACACCCGCACCGCCGACGACGTGAACGGCGCGCGCGTGCTGGAGTTCCCCGGCTGGCTCGCCGACTGGGGCCGGCGGGCGCTGGCCGACGCCTCGGGGGATCCGGCCGCGGCGCAAGGCTACGAGCCGGATACGGCCCTGATCAACTTCTACGACGACACCGCCAAGATGGGCATGCACCAGGACAAGGACGAACAGGCGGACTTCCCGGTGGTTTCGCTCAGCGTGGGTGACGACTGCTTGTTCCGCTTCGGCAACACCGAAACGCGGACCAAGCCGTATACGGACGTCCGGCTGCGGTCCGGCGACCTGTTCGTCTTCGGCGGGCCGGCCCGGTTTGCCTACCACGGCGTGCCCAGGATCTACCCTCGCACGGCCGATCCCGCCTGCGGGCTGACCGGCGGCCGGCTGAACCTGACCATGCGGGTGACCGGCCTGGGATGAGGGTCCGCGGTTTTCCACAGCATGCAGGGCGGGCCTGCGGGCCGCGCCTCGGTAGGAGAGAATCGAATCATGGAGACAACCGCTTCCGGCGTAGTCCTCTGCGAGGACGGCCTGGCCCGGCCCACGTGGGCCGCCACGGACCCGCTGCTGCGCGAGTACTACGACAGCGAATGGGGCATGCCCGTCCGGGGCGAGCAAGGCGTCTATGAGCGCATCACGCTGGAGGGCTTCCAGGCCGGGCTCTCCTGGGCCACGATCCTGCGCAAACGTCCCGCCTTCCGACAAGCGTTCCATGATTTCCAGGTGGATACCGTCGCCGCGTTCACCGAAGACGACGTCGAGGCGCTGATGCAGGACGCCGGAATCGTGCGGAACCGGGCCAAGATCCGCGCCGCCATCACCAACGCGAAGGCCACCATCGACCTGCGCGCAGAAGGCGGCCTGAGCGACTTCGTCTGGTCGTTCCAGCCGGAGGAGACGCCCGAGCCGCGGCACATCCAGGACGTGCCCACCACATCCCCGGAGTCCGTCGCGCTGTCCAAGGCCCTGCGCAAGCGCGGCTTTGCCTTCGTCGGCCCCACCACCATGTTCGCCCTGATGGAAGCCATCGGCATGATCGACACCCACCTGGTGGACAGCCACCGCCGCGGCTCCTCCGGCGTTTGGGACTAGCACCGGCTTTCACAATCACTTCACGCATCCGCCGCACCGTGGGATGCGTGCCACAATGATGTGCACCCGCTGGCTTTGGGGGGAACCGGACGTGCATGTTCGACCTGGAGCCGGCACCGCAGGAGTTATCCGGTAAGGAGAGCACGTTGACGATTCTTGTTGCCTACGCCCCGCGTCCCGAGGGCCGGGCGGCCCTGAGCAAGGGCATTCAAATGGCCACGCAGAACAATGAGAAGCTGGTGGTCGTCAACGCCAGCCCGGGCGGGGCGCAGAAGGACGAGTCGTTCTCGGACGCCCACGACGCGGCATGGGTGCAGCAGGAACTGTACAATTCCGGCCTGCAGGCAGAGTTCAAGCAGTATGTCCGCGGCAAGGACGCCGTGGACGAGATCGTGGAACTGGTTGAAGAACTCTCGGTCTCGCTGCTGGTCATCGGCCTGCGCCGGCGCTCCCCGGTGGGCAAGCTGATCATGGGCAGCACCGCCCAAGAGATCCTGCTGACCGTCGACTGTCCGGTCCTGGCGGTCAAGGCCCGCTGACCCATGCAGGTCGGCCTGCCGCTGCTTCCGCCGTTCGACTCCCCCGCCGCGCTGGCCGCCCTGGCCGCCCATGCGGTACCCGGCCTCGAAACCGTCGATGTGGCGGCGGGCACCTGCACGCGCCTGTTCAACACCGGCGCCGGCCCGGTGCCGGTCACGGCCACCCTGTCACCCGACGCCGTTGACCTGGACATCGGCAGCGACTCCCCAGCAGTCCTGAGGGAGATTACGACGGCGGTGCGCGGCTGGCTCGACCTGGACTTGGAACCGGAGCGGGTGGCGGCTGCGTTGGGTGCCGACCCGGTGCTCGGGCCCCTGCTCGCCGACCGCCCCGGGCTGCGGATCCTTGGGTACCCGGACGGCTTCGAAGGTGCCGTCTCCACCGTGATCGGCCAGCAGGTCTCGCTCGCCGCGGCCCGCACCTTCACGGCCCGGCTGGTCTCTGCCTTCGGCTCCCGGCCAGGCACCGGCCTGGCACTGTTCCCAACTCCGGCTGCCCTGGCCGACGCCGGCCCCGACGCCGTCCGCGAAGCCGTCGGGCTGACCTGCGCCCGCGCCCGGACCGTCCAGGTCCTGGCCGAAGCCTGCGGGGACGGTCTGGACCTCTCTCCGGATGCGGACCTCCCGGACACCCGCCGCCGCCTGCTGGCGCTGCCCGGCATCGGCCCGTGGACGGTCGAGTACCTCGCCATGCGGGCGCTGCACGACCGCGATGCCTATCCCGACGGCGACCTGGTGCTGCGGCGGGCCCTCGGAGTGAAAACCGCCGCCGAGGCCCGCGCGCTCGGCCGGTCCTGGTCGCCGGTGCGGGCCTACGCCGTTTTCCATCTCTGGACCGCCTCGGCGTACCTGCCTTAGGCAAGCCCTGCACCGGCGACCCGTGCAGGGGGCGAAAGCGGCGTCTCCTTCCGGCCGCTTACGCTCCGGGGAGTGCACCCCTCATCTCCGGGCCGCAGAGCCCGCCTGCTCGATGCGCTCCAACAGCTCCGCCGGCAACCGGATCTGCGGCGCCGTGAGGTTGGAGCGCAGGTGTTCCGGTTTCACGGTGCCGATCACCGCACTGGAGACCCCCGGATGGCTGAGCACGAAGGCCAGCGCGATCTCGCTCGCGGAGAGGCCGTCGACGTCGTTGATGAACCGGTACTTCCGGCCCTGCACAAACTTGTGCCGGTGGTTCTTCAGCGCCCGCAACAGGTACCAGACGTCGCTGGGGCCGGTGATCTTGAAGATGTCGCGCGAGTAGAGGGTCTGGGCCAGCGGCGACTTGAGCTTGACGCCCACTCCGGCTTCCTGCGCCTGCGAGATCACCGGCGCCAGCGACCGGTCCACGATGTTGTATTCCAGCATGAGGGCGTCGAAAATGCCCAGCTTCAGCGCCTTCGCGGCCCCGCCGCGGCCGGTGGAGACGCCGAGCGCCCCGACCTTCCCCTGTTCCTTCAGCTTCAGGACGGTGTCGATCGCGGGACCGGCCGGATGCGGGAAACCATGGAAGTGCAGCAAGGGCAGGTGGTCCAGCTGGAGCCGCCGCAGGCTGCCGTGCACGCTGTTTTCGATGGCGCGGGCCGAGTAATCCTTTACGTTCCGGTTGTTGATCCAGTGGGATCCGACCTTCGTGGAGATCACCAGATTTTCGGTGCGGCCCTTGAGGAGCCGGCCCAACCGCTCCTCGGCGTTCCCGCGGCTGTAATTCGGGCCGGTGTCAAAGGCGGTGATGCCGCCGTCGAGCGCCTGGCCGATCAAATGTGCCGCCTGCCGTTCGGGGAAAGCCTTCATGCCCCAGTACCCGCCGGCCCCAAAACTCAGTTCTGAGACGTGCAATCCCGACCGTCCGAGTGCGCGTTGTTTCACCATGTGCCTTCCTGCCGTCCCAAATCTAACCATTCACCAAGCTACCCGAGGCGGCTCTCCGGCCCTGCCCCGGAAGCCGGTCAGGCCAGGCGTGTCAGCGCACGACGCCGGCGCGGTTGCCGTAGGCGCGGAGGGCGACGGCCAGCACCGAGCACAGCAGGTATCCGGCGCCCACCAGGAGCCAGCCGGTATCGAAGCTGCCGGTGGTCTCGAGCAGCAGGCCCATGAGCAGGGGACCGGCGGCGAAACCGACATACATCCCCATCGAGACAATCCCGGAGGCCGCTCCCACCCGTTCGGCCGCAACCACGCGCATCACCCCCGCGATCACCACCACATTGGTGCCCAGCACGGTGGCCCCGTGCAGGACGACGCCCAGCCAGAGCAACGCCGGGACTCCGAGCGAGCCCGAGGCCAGGAATGCTCCCGCTCCGCCGAGCGCCCCGATTCCGAGCAGGATGAGCAGCGTGGAGGCCCGCACACCGGTGGCCATGCGCCGCCCCCACAGCACCCGGGAGGTCACGCCGACGACGCCGGAGACGCCGGCTGCCACGCCGCCCATGACCAGGCTGAAGCCCAGTTCCCGGACGGTGAACAGCGGCAGGTAGACGTTGGTGGCCTGCATGCCCAGGCCGGACAACAGCGCGTAACCGGCGAACAGCCAGACCGAGAGCGGGAACCGGGCCGGCGCGCCGGCGCCCTCGGTTTGCTGTGTGCGGTCTGTGCGGCCCGGCGGGGCGGCCGGGGCGCTCGCGCCAGGTGCGGCCGGGGCATCGGTCGGCGGTGTGGCGGACGGCGCCGCGTTTGCGGGAGGCGCCTTCGCCGCCGTCGTTTCGGTGCCCCGTTCAGGGAGTTGGCGCAGCCCGTAGAGCAACAGCCCGACGGCGACGACGGCCGCCAGGGCGGTGGCGCCTTGCCAGCCGGCCCAGAGCGCGGCGACGGGGAAGAACAAGCCCGAGAACAGCTGGCTGCCCTGAACGCCGGATTGCTTGACCCCGATCCAGCCCGGGCGCTTGGGCGCTGGAACCTGGGTCATGATGATCCGGTTCGTGGTCGGGTTGGAAATGGCCTGCGTGGGGCCGGCCAGCAGCGCGGCGATCACCAGCACCAGATAGTGATGGGACAGCGAGGCGACCACCAGTGCCACCGCCGTGCCGGCGAAGATCAGGATCAGCTGGGCGCGGCTGGAAATCCGGTCGCTGAGTTTGCCCAGCCACATGCTGGAGACGGCGGCGCTGGCGAAAATGGCCGTGGCCAGCAGGCCGAATTGGGCCTCGCTGATGCCCAGGTCGTCGATGACCAGCGGGCTGACGGTGCTCAGGCCGTAGTTCAGCAGCGGGCCGACGCCCATGGCGCAGGTCAGGACGAAAAGCAGTGCGCCACTGGGGTGTCTGGACATACTGCTCTCCTCGCTGCCCGGGTCGGGCTCCGTCCAGCAGGTTACTCCCCGCGCCGGCCTTCCGGCGGCAGGCTTCGCAGCAGAACGGTCTCCGACCGTAACAATGGAGAGGTAACTCACGTGCGGCGGCGCCGGCCGGACTCCCGCCGCCCTGGTGGCGCCCGGACGGGCGCGGGAGGGCGCGGGAGGGTGCGGGCCGGTGGCTTCCGCCCTGCCGGCGGGCAGCCACGGAGCTACCGGCGGCGGCGCGACACTAACTCAGCCCCAGCCGGGGCCGGCGACCTGCCTGCGGCCCGCCCGACACCTGCCTTCTTGCCCGGGGGCTGCCTGCTTGGCCGGGGCCTGCCTGCTGGCCCGGGCCTACGCCCGGCCCTTCTGCGTGCCGGCATGCGCCTCCACAAAGGCGCGCCGGGGATGCTGGGTGGCGCCCATCGACGTGATGTCCCGGCCGCCGAACACCAGCGGGCTCCAGCCAGCCAGCAGGCGCCATTTGTGGATCCAGGTGGGCAGCGCCAAGCCGTGGTAGCCCATGGCGGCATACCAGGCGGGCTTGCCCTTTAACTCGTAGCCAAAGATCTTCGCGGCGCCCCGGCCGACGCCGTAGGTCGCGACCGTTCCCAGCGATTTGTGCCGGTACTCGGCGGGCGGCCGCCCCTCCACCGCGTTGACTATGTTGTGGGCGAGGTGCTTGGCCTGGCGGACCGCATGCTGGGCGTTCGGCGGGCAGTAGGCCGGCTGCTTTTCCGCCTCCAGATCGGGTACCTGGGCGCAGTCGCCGGCGGCCCATGCACCTTGCACTACCTGACCGGCATCGTCGATGACCTGCAGCCGGGCGTTGGCGTTCACGTGTCCCTTCGGGCCGCGCGGCACGTTCGTGTGGTCCAGCACCGGATTGGGCTTCATGCCGGCCGTCCAGATGATGAGACCGGCCGGAATGCGCTCGCCGGTACTGAGTTCGGCCACCGAGTCCTCGCAGGACGGCATGGTGGTGTTCAGCCGCACATCGATGCCGCGCTGGCGCAGCTGGTCCAGGGTCCACTCCGAGAGATTCGGTCCGACCTCGGGGGCCACCCGGTCCAGCGCCTCGACCAGCACCCAGCGCAGCTGCGAACGGTCCAGCTCCGGATGCGCGTCCACGGCGAGTTTGGACAGGTCGCTTAACTCGGTCAGGGCCTCGACGCCGGTGTAGCCGCCGCCGACCACCACGAACGTGAGTGCCTTGGCCCGTTCCTCCGGGTCGCTCGTGCCGGCGGCCAGCGCCACGTTGTCGAGCACCTTGTCACGGCAGTAGATGGCCTCTTCCACGGTCTTGAACCCGATGCCGTGCTGCTCCAGCCCAGGCGTGGGGAAGGTCCTGGTGACCGCTCCGACGGCGAAGACCACATGGTCGTAGGCCACCGAAAATTGGTCGCCGCCGAGCTCGCGCAGCTGGGCGTTCTTCGCCTGGACGTCCAGCGAAACCAGCTTGCCGCGGACGATGTCGACCTTCTTCAGCGCGCTGCGGAGGTTGACCGTGACGATTCGCGGTTCGATTTCCCCGCCGCCCACCTCCGGCAGCAGCGGCTGGTACGTCATGTAGGAGTTGGGCTCAACCACGGTGATCCGTGCCGCCGACGGGCCCAGCCGCTTGCGGATTCCCCAGGCAGTGTAGAGGCCGACGTAGCCGCCGCCCAGGATGAGGATGTGGGGCGTCGCTGAAGTGGTCATGGTCCAGGTTTCCTCCCTGTTTGTCGACAGTGATTCGGTGGTCCTGGTGCATTCTTCGCCGGCAGGTGCGGGGCCGGCCTGCGGCCAGACTAGCACCGCCCCAGACGCAGCTGAACCCTCGGTCGGGCCCCGCTTCCGGCAGGGCCGCATTCGCCGGCCCGCTCCCCCGGCGTGCCCTGCGTGCCCTGCGCACGCGGCTGCCTACAATGTGCTCAGGTGCCCCGATTCGTGGGGCTGTCGTTGGGGAGTAGGAAGCGTGGAGGCGGCCAAGTACACCGTGCGCGGGCGGTCGCTCCGCACCTACCGCCGGGCCCGCACCACGCTCTGCGGGGTCATGGTTTTCTGGCTCTGGCTGCTGCTGGGAGCCGCGGCCTTCGTCGCCGGCCTGTTTGATTCCCCCGCCAAGGTTTTCCTGGCCATGTATGCCGGCGCCGTTGCCGTGCTGGTCTCCATCCCGGTCGCCTTGCTCGCGGCCATCCTGATGGTGCTCAACCGGCCCGAGACGGGTGGCCGGCGCCGGGCCACCGAACGGCTTTCGGCCGCGGCACGCGCCGCCGGCCCGGCGATCTCCGCGCTGCCGTGGGCCGAGGCCGCGGGTCGTGCCAAGGAGCTGGGCGGCAAGATCACTTCCGCTTCCCGCAGGATTGGCGCTGCCGCCAAGTCCGGTACAGGGCGGCTGCGCGCCGGTGCCGGGCCGTGGCGCGACGTCGCGGGTCACCGGCCGGGGACACCCGGTGCGCCGCAGCCCGCTCCTACCCGGCCGCAGCCCGCCGAACACCCGGTCGCCGACCTGCCCGGTGCCCGAAAGCCGCTCGTCCCGCGCCGGCCGCCGATGCCGCCGCGGCGTCCCGCGGACCCGCCGGCCGTCGGCCCGTCAGGACAGGATCTGGAGGACGTGGCTTCCTAGCACTCCACGACGTTGACGGCGAGGCCGCCGGTGGCGGTTTCCTTGTACTTGTCGCTCATGTCGCGGCCGGTCTCGCGCATCGTGATGATGACCTCGTCCAGCGACACCCGGTGCGTGCCGTCGCCCATCAGCGCCATCTTGGCCGCGTTCACGGCCTTGGCGGCACCGATGGCGTTCCGTTCGATGCACGGGATCTGCACCAGCCCGCCGATCGGGTCGCAGGTGAGCCCCAGGTTGTGCTCCATCGCGATTTCGGCCGCGTTTTCCACCTGGGCCGGCGTTCCGCCGAGGATTTCGGCCAGTCCCCCGGCAGCCATCGACGAGGCGGAGCCGACTTCGCCCTGGCAGCCGACCTCGGCGCCGGAGATGGAGGCCTGCTCCTTGTAGAGGACCCCGATGGCGCCGGCGGTCAACAGGAACTTCACGACCACCTTCTCCTTGTCCTCGCGGGTGGCATGTTCCATGCCGGGTGCGTAGTGCGTGGCGTAGAACAGCACGGCGGGGATGATGCCGGCGGCCCCGTTGGTGGGCGCGGTGACCACCCGCCCGCCCGAGGCGTTCTCCTCGTTCACCGCCAGCGCCACCAGGTTGACCCATTCCTGCCAGTACTTGTGGTCACGGTCCGGGTCTTCCTTGCGCAGCCGCTCGTGCCAGGCGGGGGCCCGACGGCGGACGTTGAGTCCCCCGGGCAGCTCGCCTTCGCGGCGGATGGCCGAGTCCTTGCACTCCTCCATCACGTTGTAAATGTGCACGAGTCCGGCCTCGATCTCTTCCCGCGGGCGGGAGGCCTCCTCGTTGAGCATCATGATGTCGCTGATGGCCAGGCCGGTGCTGCGGCAGTGCTCCAGCAGCCCCGCCGCCGTGCGGAACGGGTAGGGCAGCTGCTGCTTGGAGGACTCCAGCTCCTCCCGGGCGGCTTCCTCCTCGCCGCCGCGGACAATGAAGCCGCCGCCCACGGAGAAGAAGGTGGCTTCGTGCAGGAGCCGTGCCTCGCCGTCGTCGTTCGCTTCCAGTACCTGGAACGTCATGCCGTTGGTGTGCCGGGGCAGCACGGTCAGCGGGTGCAGCACCATGTCCTGCACCCCGTAGTCCAGCGGCCGGGCGGCGGCGCCGGGAAGTTCCGCGCCCAGCCGCAGCCGGCCGGACGCGGCGATGTCTGCCAGCCGCTCCTCCACCTGGTCGGGCAGGATGTGCTCCGGTTCGAAGCCCTCCAGCCCCAGCAGCACGGCGGTGAATGTCCCGTGCCCGCGACCGGTGGCGGCGAGGGAGCCGTACAGGTCCACGCGCAGCCCGTTAACCCTGTCGAGCAGGCCGGCGTCGGCCACCTCCCGCACGAACGCGGAGGCGGCCCTCATCGGGCCGACCGTGTGCGAGCTGGAGGGACCGATGCCTACGGAGAAAAGGTCGAAAACGCCTACGGCCATGTCATCCCTTTCCTGTCTGTGTGGAGAGGTGCGGCGCCGCCGTCCCCGCGGCCGCGGGACGGCGGCACCCTGGTAGCGGGTGAGGACTACTTTTCCCGCCGGTAGAACGGCAGCTCTACAACCTCGAACGGTTCGGGCTTGCCGCGCAGGTCAACGTCCACCCTGGTTCCGGGCTCGGCATACTCGGCGTCCACGTAGGCCAGCGCCACCGGGTAGCCGAGGGTGGGGCTGGGCTGGCCGGAGGTGACTTCGCCGATGGTCCGGCCGTCTTTCAGCACCGGGTAGTGGGAGCGGCCGGCGCGCCGGCCAACCCCCTTGAGCCCCACGAGCTTGCGGGCCGAGCCCTTCTCCTTCTGCGCCTCGAGGGCGCCGCGGCCCACGAAGTCGCCGTCCTTCTTCAGCGCCACCACGCCGCCCAGGCCGGCGTCGAACGGGCTGGTCTCGAGGGTGAGCTCGTTGCCGTACAGCGGCATGCCCGCCTCCAGCCGGAGCGAGTCGCGGCAGGCCAGCCCGGCCGGCAGCAGGTCGGCGCCCCGCCCGGCTTCCAGCAGGGCGTTCCAGAGCGCGGCCGCGTTGGTGTTCGGAACGTAGATCTCAAAGCCGTCCTCGCCGGTGTACCCGGTCCGGGCCAGCAGCAGCTTCAGCGGCGCCCCGGACACCGTGAAGTCCACCTCGTCGGCGGCGTAGTACTTCATGTCCCGCACCGTGCCATGCTGGTTGGCGGGCACCAGCTGGAGCAGGATTTCCACGGACTTCGGTCCCTGCACTGCCACCAGCGAGGTCTCGGCCGTGGCGTCCTCCACCGTGGCGTCGAAACCTTCGACCCGTGCGGCGAGTTCCGCGGCGACCGTCGGGGCGTTGCCGGCATTGGGCACCACCAGGTAACGGTCCCCGTGCTGGTCGGCGGGACGCCGGTAGATGATCAGGTCATCGATGATGCCGCCGTCGGCGTTGCAGATCAGCGAATACTTGGCCCGGCCCTCGGTGACGGCGGAGAGCTTGCCGACGAGTGCGTAGTCCAGGAACTTCCCGGCCTCCGGGCCGGTGACCCAAACTTCGCCCATGTGCGAGAGGTCGAACAGGCCGGCGCTGCTGCGCACTGCGCGGTGCTCGGCCAATTCGCTGCTGTACTTCAGCGGCATCATCCAGCCGCCGAAGTCGGTGAAGGACGCACCCAGCCGCTCGTGTTCCTCGTAGAGCGCGGTGTGCCGGGGCATGGTGGTGGTCTCGGTAGTCATGCGGTGCTGACCTCTCTAGTTCTCGAAGGCTTCGGGCGGCGGGCAGCTGCAAATCAGGTTGCGGTCGCCGCCGGCGCCGTCGATCCGTCCGACCGGGGCGAAGTATTTGTCCACTTGCAGGCCCGGTACCGGGAAGGCGGCCTGCTCCCGGGTGTACGGCCGGTCCCAGTCGGAGCTGACCACGGCGGCGGCGGTGTGCGGGGCCAGGCGCAGCGGGCTGGCGTCGAGCGGGAAGTCGCCGGCGATCACCTGGTCGATTTCACCCTTGATCGCGATCATCGCGTCGATAAACCGCTCAATCTCCGCCAGGTCCTCGGACTCGGTCGGCTCCACCATCAGGGTGCCGGCCACGGGGAAGGACAGGGTGGGCGCGTGGAAGCCATAGTCGATCAGGCGCTTGGCCACGTCCTCGGCGGTCACCCCCGACTTGGCGGTGAGTTCGCGCAGGTCCAGGATGCACTCGTGCGCGACCAGCCCGTCGTTGCCGGTGTAGAGCACCGGGAAGTGCTCGTTCAGCCGGGCGGCGACGTAGTTGGCGGCCAGCAGGGCGCTCTTCGTTGCCTCGGTCAGGCCCTCTGCCCCCATCATGGCCACGTAGGCCCAGGAGATCGGCAGCACGCCGGCCGAGCCGTACTCGCTGGCCGAGACGGGCACGCCCTTGCCTTCGTGTTCGGCCAGCGCGGCGTTGCCCGGCAGGAACGGCACCAGGTGTTCGGCCACCGCTACCGGCCCGACGCCGGGGCCGCCGCCGCCGTGCGGGATGCAGAAGGTCTTGTGCAGGTTCAGGTGGGAGACGTCGCCGCCGAACTTGCCCGGCTGCGCGAGTCCTACCAGCGCGTTGAGGTTGGCCCCGTCGATGTACACCTGCCCGCCGGCGGCATGGACCGCCTCGCACACGTCGCGCACATCGGCGTCGTACACGCCGTGCGTCGACGGATAAGTGATCATGATGGCCGACAGCGCGTCGGCGTGCTGGTCGATCTTCGCGCGCAGGTCGGCGTGGTCGATGGTGCCGTCCGGTGCCGTCGCGACCACTACGACCTTCATGCCGGCCAGCACGGCCGAGGCGGCGTTGGTGCCGTGCGCGGAGGCGGGGATCAGGCAGACGTCGCGCTGGTCGTCGCCGTTGGCCAGGTGGTAGCGGCGGATGGCGAGCAGGCCGGCGTATTCGCCCTGCGAACCGGCGTTGGGCTGGATGGAGACGCCGGCGTAGCCGGTGATCGCCGCGAGGCGTTCCTCCAGATCGGTGATCAGCTCTCGCCAGCCGGCGGTCTGGCTGGCCGGGGCGAACGGGTGGATGGACGCGAATTCCGGCCAGGTCATCGCCTCCATTTCCGCAGTCGCGTTCAGCTTCATGGTGCACGAGCCCAGCGGGATCATGGTCCGGTCCAGGGCCAGGTCGCGGTCCGACAGCCGGCGCAGGTAGCGCAGCATCTGGGTCTCGGAGCGGTGGCTGTGGAACACCGGATGGTCCAGGTAGGAGGAGCTGCGCAGCAGGTCGTCCGGCAGTTCGAAGCCGGTGTTCTCCGCCGCTTCGGCGATCTTGCCGGCGGCGTCCTCCACGCCAAAGGCCTCCGCGACCAGGGTGAGGTGCTCCGGCGTCGTTGTTTCATCGGCGGAAATGCCAACGTGGTCGGCGTCGATGCGGCGCAGGTTCACGCCCTTGGCCTCCGCGGCGGCGGCGACTTCCGCGGCCTTGCCCGGAGCCTTCACCGTGAGGGTGTCGAAGAACCGGTCGGCCGCCAGCGCGTAGCCGGCGCCGGTGAGCGCGCCGGCCAGGGTGCGGGCGGCCTCATTGGCGTGCTGCGCGATCGCCTTCAGGCCCTCGGGGCCGTGGTAGACGGCGTACATGCTGGCAACGACGGCCAGCAGCGCCTGCGCGGTGCAGATGTTGGAGGTGGCCTTCTCGCGGCGGATGTGCTGCTCACGGGTCTGCAGCGCCAGGCGGTAGGCGGGGCGGCCGGCGTCGTCCTTCGAGACGCCCACCAGGCGGCCGGGCAAGGAGCGCTCCAGCCCCTTGCGGACGGCCATGTAGGCGGCGTGCGGGCCGCCGAAGAAGAGCGGCACGCCGAAACGCTGGGTGTTGCCGACGGCGATGTCCGCGCCCTGCTCGCCGGGCGGCGTGATCAGGGTCAGCGCCAGCAGGTCGGCGGCCACGGTGACCAAGGCGCCGCGCTCCTTGGCCTGCGCGATCACCGGAGCCTGGTCGAACACCCGGCCGGAGGCTCCCGGCTGCTGCAGCACGATGCCCGAGATGTCGCCGTCCGGCAGGCCAGCGGAGAGGTCGGCAACCTCTACGTCGAAGTCCAGCGCTTCGGCCCGGCCCTTGACGACGGCGATGGTCTGCGGCAGCAGGTCCGCGTCCAGCACGGTCTTGCCGGCGGACTTGGACTTGTTGGACCGGCGCATCAGCAGCACCGCTTCGGCCACGGCGGTGGCTTCGTCCAGCAGCGAGGCGTTGGCGATCGGCAGCGCGGTGAGGTCCTGGACCATGGTCTGGAAGTTCAGCAGCGCCTCCAGCCGGCCCTGCGAGATTTCCGGCTGGTAGGGCGTGTAGGCGGTGTACCAGGCCGGGTCCTCCACCACATTGCGGCGGATCACCGGCGGCGTGATGGTGTCGTAGTAGCCCTGGCCGATCATCTGCACGGCCGTCACGTTCTTCGCGGCGAGGGCGCGCAGGTCCCCGAGGACCTGGGACTCGCTGCGGGCGGCGGGCAGCGCCAGCGGTTCCTGCTGGCGGATGTCGGCGGGCACGGCCGCGTCCACCAGGTCGTCGATGCTGCCGTAGCCCAACTGCTTGAGCATGGTTTCCGCGTCGTTCCGGCGCGGACCAATGTGTCGGTCGGTGAAGGAGGCGCTGCCGGGCCGGGTAGCGCTGGTGGACTTAGCCGTCATGTGAGGAACTCCAGTTATCCCCGGCTGGGCGGACCATGCCGGTAGTGAAGGGTTCCTCCCCGCTCTGTGACTGAACCTGAGAGATTCCGCAGGCTGCGGCCCAGGGGGCCGCCTCCTGCTTGCACCGTCGGTGAGCCGGTCCTGAACGGTCCGGCTGCTTTCCAGAGTTGCCTCTCCGCGGCGGTACAGGGGCCTGAGAGATTCCTGGGGAGGTATTGCTCCTACGGCGCCTGCTGACTGGTACCCAGCAGGACTCTCCCGCCGCATGTCGAAGGCTGTATGCAGTTGTGTCTGACTCCTTGAATGGTAGTCCAGCGGCTGGCGGGCAACAAGGCGGCGACGCCCGACGGCGCGGTGTGCGGCCGCCGCGGGGGCGCCGGAACCCGCGTGGCCGCGGCTACGCTTCGGTGCGCGAGAGCATGCCCTTCACGTAGGCGGCCTGCCCGATGTGCTCCAGGCAGTCGTCCAGGACGCTGACCAGCCGCACCCCCAGGCTGACGTGCGGGTCCCACCGGGTGTCCACGATCCGGTCCAGGTCATCCTCGCTCAGCCCGGCGAGGTACTTCAGGGTGCCGGCATGGACGTCGTCGTAATAGCCGCGCAGCAGGTCGGCCGATTCGACCCGGACGGCCGCTACCTGCTCGGACGTGTGGCCGTAGCCATGGTCTTTTCGCGGCAGCGGCAGGTCGAACCGCTCCGCCCAGCCGGTCAGCCAGTACTGGTCCGTGCCGGCGACATCGGCAATATGGTCGTCCTGGATGCGCGTCAGATGCCAGACCAGCCAGGCGATCGAGTTGCTGTCGCCGCCGGGCCGGGTGGCCAACTGTCCGGCGTCCAGCCCGTCCAACACGAAGTGGACGCGTTCCTGGATCCTGCCGTAGGCATCTGCGAGCAGGTCGTTGAACTTCATGGCGCCTCCCGCCGGTCGACTGTGGCGCCAGCTTACCGGCCGGGGCCGCGGCGAGGAATGCGTGCCCGCCGGCAGGGGGGGCGGTCCCGGTGCCCGCGCATCCGCCGCCCGGACCGCCTGCCACCCGGCGGTCAACTGTAATCGGCCGTGATGGTTCGATCTCGGCCATTGAGCCGCATTGTCCCGCCGTAGGGCACGATCCATTGCGGACGGGTATGGCCGAACGGGACTCCGACGCAGACGACGGCGTGGTCGTTGTAGCGCTTCATCTCGGCGAGGACTGCATCGCGTTGCGCGGCGCGGAGCCGTGCCCGCTCCTCCGCCGGCGGGACCGTACCGTGACTGCTCACCGGCGGCCGGGCGACGAGCACTCCTTCCACGGCCGAGAGGACGCCCCGTTCCCCCAATGCCCGGACCCATCTCTTGACCCACGCTGCCGGAGGCAACTCCTCGCTGGTTTCAAGGATCAGGATCGACCCCTCGAGGGCTTCCCGAGGCGGAAGCCGGTCGGCCATGGCCAGCTGATCGATGACTTCCAGGCAGCCGCCCCACGTGCGGCCGGTCGCTTCCCGCTCGGGCCCCGCCCAGGTCCACGGCTGCGTGGGTTCCCGTTCGCCGAAGTCGACAAGGGCTTGCGGCGTCAGCCAGTCCGGCCCGAAGTCCTCGGACTCTCCCGGGTCCATAATTTCCAGCTCACCGCCCGTCAACAGCGCGGCCTTCAGCGAGGCGAGGTGCTGGTCGTCAATGTGCGGTCCGGCGCCGAGGTGCACCTGGGTCGAGCCCCCGTAGTAGCCCGCTATCCCGAGCGACCACAGCCAGTTCAAGAGGTTCGTGTTGTCGCTGTAGCCCATGAAGATCTTGGGGTTCGCGGCGGCGAGGCCGGCGTCCAGATGGGGAATGAGGGCTACCTGGTCGTCGCCGCCTATGGTCGCGAGGATGGCCCGGATAGCCGGGTCGGACAAAGCGGCGTGTAGATCCGCGGCGCGTTCCGCGGCGGAAGCGCCAAGCTTCCGGGTCGTCGGGTATTCCACGGGGACCAGCCCCGTTTCGGCGCTGAGTCGACGCATCGCCTGCTCGTGGACATCCGGCGCGAACCCCGGGGCAGCAAAGGACGGGGAGAGAACCGCGACCCGGTCACCGGGCTCAAGCTTGGGCGGGGATACGCGGGCATGGCTCGGCATTTCCCCATCCAACCACGGGCTGTGCCTAAGCGGCCGCTATTCATCCCGGGCCGAATCCTCCAGATAGCGGGGCCGCCCCACGATGACCAGGCCCACGGCCAGGATGAGCAAGGCACCGCCCAGCAGTCCGAAGGAGGCACCCCAGCCGCCGCTGGCCTCGCGCAGCAGCCCGAACATCAGCGGGCCGGCGCAGGCGACCGTGTAGCCGATGCCTTGCGCGAACCCGGAGAGCCGCCCCGCGCCGGCCGTGGTGCGGGTCCGGAGGTTCACCAGCAGCAGGGCCAGCGCAAAGGTGCCCTGGCCGAGCCCCGCCAGGGTGATCCACAACCAGGTGCCGAACGAGGGTGACAGCAGCAGCCCGGCGTATCCGGCCGCGTAGAAGCCGATGAACAGCAGGCCCAGGCCCAGCGGATTGCGCAGCCGCCCGGCGATCAGCGGCACCACCAACAGGCTGGTGGGCAGGCCCAGGATGGCGTAGTAGGCCAGCATGGTGCCCGCCGTCGCGGGCAACATCCCGCTGTCCACCAGCAACGGCGGCAACCACGTGAACATGGCAAACATGTTCGACAAGGTGCCGGCAAACACCAGGGCGAGGCCCCAGGCGACCGACGAGCGCCAGACGCGGACCGCCGTCGTCCCGACGGAACCGGCCCGGGCTTCCGCTGCGGGCCACGAGGCTTCCGCAGCGGGCGGCCCGCCGGGCCCTGCGGGGCCGGACCCAAGCCCGGGGCCGGACCCAGGCCCGGGGCCGGCAGCGCCGGGGCCAACTCCCGTACCGGGACCAACGGCAGGCCCGGGACCGGCCGGCTGCTGGGCGCTGCCCTCATCCGGCGGATGGATATCCAAGCCGCCGGGCCTGTAGGGCTGCAGCACCAGGCGCGCGGTGCGGCGGCGCCAATGTTCCGTCCACGCGGTCATCAGCCACGGCACGAGGGCGGCCACGCTCACGGCCGCCCACACCCCGATCGAGAACCGCCAGCCCGCAGCCTGCTCAAGCGGCACGGCAAGCAGCGGGCTGAGCGCCGTGCCGACCGCCAGCAAGGTCACGTAAAGCGCGGTGATGAGGCCCATCCGGTCCGGGAAATAGCGCTTCACCAGCGGCGGCAGCAAAATGTTGCCGATCCCGTAGCCAACCATGGTGAGGCCGGACAGGATCAGGAATGCCGGCACATCGGAGACCATGGCGCGGCCCAGTTGGCCGACGGCGGCCATGCCCAGTGCCACGAGCAGCAGCGCTTCCATACCGATCCGGCGCATCAGCAACGGAACGGCGAACCCGGCAGCGGCGAAGGCGGCGGTGGGCAGCATGCCCAGCACACCCGTGGAGGCCGTGCCGAACGGCAGATCCGCGGCAATATCCGCCAACACCGGCGACACGCCGGAGACAGCCAGCCGCAGGTTGAGCGCCAGCAGCAGGACGCCGACGAGCACGGTCAGCCGGCCGGCAAATGGGGCGGGCGGCCGCCGAGCGGGGCCCGCCCCTGGGCGGGCATCCGGAGGCGGCGGGGAATCGGGGCTCGGTGGGGCGTCGGCGGTCAGTTGTGCGGGCGAGGGCAAGCGTGGTCCATGGGTCGAAAGGCCGGGCGGGCGGCCGGGATCAAAACCGGCAAGGAATCACTTTATCCCGTCGCGGCCCGGCTGCCCGGCAGGCGGGCTAGGAACCCTCCTGGCCCAGCCCTTCGGCGAGGATCCAGAATGTCTGGCGCAGCCGCTCCACCGCCGCCTCGTGCTGCCCCCGCTGGAGGTACTGCACGGTCTCGCGCCAGCCGTCGGCCCAGAGAGGATAGGCGACGGCGTGTTGGAACAGGTGCAACCGGGCCAGCGAGCGGTCGAGCACGTGCATGTTAACCGCCCTCAGTTCCTGATGATCCGCCGCCCCAAGGATGACGGTTACCAGGCTGCCGACGGCGCGGTAGGCGCCCAGCACGTCCTCTCGGTCGATCGCCGCCCTCAGGTCGTCCGCCATCGCGGCCATGGTGTCGATCTCCTCAGGCGACAGCCGCGGGGCTGCCCGCTCGAACAGCGCAACTAGCACCACGCCCATCACATCCAGGAGTTGGATGGCCTGTTGGGGACCGGGATTGGCGATCCGGTGTTCGTGGCCGGTGGCCTCGATCAGGCCTTCTTGCGTGAGATCGCCGACGGCGTCGCGCACCAAGGCTTCCTCCGCACCGATGCGGCCGGCGAGCCCGGCAACGGTGACCCTTGAGCCCGGCTCCAAACCGCCCGCCAGGATGTCCTCCCGCAACCTGCGGACCGCTTCGTCGCGGACCGCTCCCCCGGGACCGCTGCCCCTCATCATGACCCCCTGCCGCGTATGACCAACGTCACATACGAGTAATGTACGCGAAAAGGTAGATCGGGGTCACCGGTGCTGGCTACTCTGATGGGACCTGCGGCACAGCGTCGTGCGGCAGGTTCTAAACGTGCAGTCAGGATGTGCGCAGAATGAACGCCACCTATACCGCCACCGCAACCGCCAACAGCAAAAACCACCAGGACTGGGGGCGGGCGATGGCCGCCGCGTTGGCCGATCTGGTACAGCAAAGCGAAAGCGGCCCCGCCGGGCCGCGGGAGCTCTATGGCGATGAGCTGCGCCTGGTGATCGAAGAGACGGCGGAGGGGGTCCTGATCCACCTGTCCTGGACACCCGGCGGGCGGGGCGCCTCCGACACCGTCGCCTGACTCCAGCCGGCCGGTGTCCGGCCGGCCGAAGATTGTTCCGCCGCCGCCGATGCTGCCAAGATGATTCCATGGTCTACCGCCAGCCGTACCTGCACGATCTCACGGGAGTATTTGCGGCACCCGTCCAAGCCTGGAGCGAGCCCCACGGGCAGATCAGGGGTACCGGAGCCCAAGGGGTCTACTGCGGGGACGACCGGGTGCTGGCCCGCTGCCTGCTGGCGGTGAACGGGCAGGAACCGGAGTGGATCTCCACCCAGTCGCGCTCGGCCGGACGCGCCGACTTCTTCTCCTTCATCCGGACCGCCGAAGACGGGACCGATCCGCTGGTCACCCTGAACCGCTCGCGGGCGGCGGAAGGCGGCCGGCTGGCCGAGGCGCTGACGTTCACGTCGGCACTCGAGGACGAGTTGGAACTCCAGGTCCGCGTCGACCTGGTGGCCGATGCCATTCCCCTGGAACAGGTGCGCGCCGGCGCCGCGGGCGAGGCCGGCTCGGTGGCCCCCGGCGACGCCGTCTGGAGCTGGCGGGACAATACACGCGCCGCGCTGACGGCCGAAGGCGCCCGGGTCAGTTTCGACGGCAGCTTGGTCCGGCTGGAGTGGACGGAACGGCTCAAGCCGGGCGCCGTCGTCGTCCTGTCCTGGAGCCTGGAGCTTGACGACGCCGAGGCTCCCCTGACCGGCGCGGCCGCGCCCCCGCTGCGCACGCCGTCATTGGCCGGGGATCCCCGGCTGCAACGGCTGATGAGCCGCTCCGTGACCGACCTCAACAGCCTGCGGATGGCCGGGCGCCAAACCCCGGGCGACGTCTTCCTGGCCGCGGGGGCCCCGTGGTTCCTGACGCTGTACGGCCGGGAGGCGCTGGTTGCCGCCCGGCTGCTGCTGCCGGTCGACGCCGCGGTAGCGGAAGGGACGCTGCGGGCGGTGGCAGCCTGGCAGGGCACGGCCGAGTCGGCGGAATCGGGCGAACAGCCCGGCCTGATGGTCCAGGAGGTGCGGCAACGCCGCCTGTCGATGCCCGCCGACGCTGCGGTCCGGCAACTGCCCCCGGTCCTGTACGGGTCGCCCGACGCCACGCTGCTGTGGATCGTGCTGCTGCACGACGCCTGGCACTCGGGGATGCCGGAGGATGCCGTCCGGGACCTGCTGCCCCATTTGGAGGCCGCGCTGGACTGGCTGCGCATCGACGGCGACCCCGACGGCGACGGCTTCCTGGAGGCGCCCGTTCCCGCCCTGCAGGGTCCGGGACACCAGGGGTCCGGCGACACGCGGGCCGCCTACCACTATCTGGACGGCAGGCCAGCCACCGGAACCGTCGCGCCGGCCGAACTCCAGGCCTACGCCTACGAGGCGGCCCGTGCCGCGGCCGTGCTGCTCGACTACTTCGGCGAAATGAACGCCGGCGCCGAGTGGCGCGACTACGCGTCGCGGCTGGCGGAGAACTTCCGCAGCCGGTTCTGGTGCACCGACGACGCCGGCCCGTACCCAGCGATGGCACTCGACGAACGGAAGCAGCGGGTGGACGGGGTCGGGTCCGGCATGGGACACCTGCTGGGCACGGGACTGCTGAACCCCGAGGAGACCCGGACGGTGGCCGCGCGGCTGATGGACCGGACCTTGTTCTCCGGCTACGGCGTCCGGACCCTGTCGACGGCGAACCCCGGGTTTTGGCCCACCCGCCGCCGCGCGGGGGCGGTCTGGACGCAGGAGACCGCGTGGACTGTGATGGGGCTGCTGCGCACCGGCTTCCAGGAACAGGCCGCACAGCTGGCGGCAGGATTGCTCGACGCCGCCGAGGGATTCGGCTACCGGTTGCCGGAGCTCTTCAGCGGGCAGGCCGCGGTGGAGGTCCGGCCGGCACTGCCGTATCCGTCCGCCTGCCGGCCGCACGCCGGGGCAGCCGCCGCCGCGGTGCCCGTGGCGCTGGCACTGGGAGGATTCAGCGCCTCGGCCGTCTAGCCATTCGGCCGCCGATGAGGCGTTAGCCGCCCGGCACGTCGGGGCCGGTGGGCCAGCGCAGCAGCGCCGCTATGCTTTTGCCTCCCGGCAGGGCTCCCTCGGGGACCATGGTCACACGCGCGTCGGTCAGCGCCGCGGCGCGGACCAGCGCCGCCGGGGCAGGTACCTTGGCCAGCAGGTCGCCGTTGACGGCCTGCTCGCCGGCCGTAGCGATCCACGGTTCGGCCGTCAGGGCATGCACGTGGTGATCGGCGAGGGCGTCGTCGTTCAAGAGCAGCGTGCCGACCTGCGCCTGCTGCAGGGCCCGGACACACTCGCCCAGGCCCGCCGTCCACTCCGGATGGGCCTGCCCGGTCTGGTTGGCCAGGCGGTCCAGGATGGCTTTGCGCTGCTCCGTCCACACATGGGCCACCCGGGCGGCTATTTCGGCCCGGAGCGCGTCCTTGTCCGCGCCGCCTGTGCGTGTGTGCGACTCGATGGTGACTTCGATCGCCCGGCTGGCCTCGGAGAGCTGATCGACCACAAGCTCCCGGGCCCGGATATCGCCCGCCACAATCAGCAGCCGCGCCCTGCTGGCCTGCACCACGCGGTCGATCTCGGCGGCGATCTCATCGGCGTTCTTGCGCCAGATTTCCTCGGTGCGGTGCTGATAGCGGCCCTGGGACCAGCCGCCGCCGGGAACCTTCGTGAGGTTCTCCCGCTCGCCCTCCACCGTCCTCGTTTCCACCACGCCGTTTCGGCGGGCGTACTGCAGGTGGACCTCGCCGCCGTCCCGGCCCACCTCGGCCACCACGTACGGGAAGTCGTCGCCGCGGGCCTTCAACAGGGGCACCAGGTCCGGAATCGGGCCGGTGTGAACCACCTCCGTACCGGACATTTCGCCCGGGAGCACCTCGTTGATTTCGGCCTCACCGCCGCGCACCAGCACAAAGCGGGAGACCGGAGACGGAACGCCGGTGGCCGGGGAAACGGCCTCGATCACGGCCGCTATGTCCGCCTTCGCGGCGCCCTGCTTCTCGAGCGATTCCCGCAGCCTGTCCGGCAGCACATCCCCCGCCCGCAGGGAATCCACGGTGCCCGTGCTGGCGTCCACGTAGACCGTGATCCAAGGCCCCGGCTTCTTGTACAGTTCGGCGTACCTCTTGTTCGCCGCGTGGGTCGTATTGACCTGCTCGGTCATCGTGATCACCTTCCCTGCTATTGGAACTGCGGGTTTTCTTGATCAGTAGAACCTCACGGTAGCACCGGACGTTTTGCCCTTGAAGGGGGCCCGATCCCGTCCCTACCGGCCCCGGCGAATCCGTCCGCCGGGCCGGTTTTCCGACGTTGTCCGCCGGAGGCGCTTGAGCGCTGGAACGGCGCTCCGGGCCCGCCGGCGCCCCGGGCGGGACGTCCTTTTGGGGTCCCGATCCCCGGGGCCGGCCGGCCCGGGCGGCCCTAGCTCCGCTGGTATTCCGCGTGCTGGCGGTGGGCCTCGGCCACCTGTTCGCGGATGATGTCCACGTCCTTGGCCTTGTTGCGGTACTTCGGTTCCATTTGCACAATCTGGCGCTCTTCTTCCACCAGCAGCCGGTAAATGCGTTCACGTTCTGCCGGGTCAGCGGTGTAGGAGAGATCCATGTAGTTGATTGCGTGCCGCCGCGCGTTGTTGATGGCGTTCTGTGCCTTGCCGGCCTTGCTCAGCAGCGAGGCGACGACGGTGATTATCAGGATGCCGATGATGACGGTGAGCGAGAGTCCGGTGCTGATCTCGACCACGGGGACCGGGTTGCCGTCGTTGACGAAGGGCAGGTTGTTCTCGTGCAGTGCGTGCAGGATCAGCTTCACGCCGATGAAGGCCAGGATCGCTGCCAGGCCGTAGGACAGGTAGATCAACCGGTCCAGCAGGCCGTCGATCAGGAAGTACAGCTGGCGCAGGCCCATCAGCGAGAAGGCGGTGGCCGTGAAGACGATGTAGACGTTCTGCGTCAGGCCGAAGATCGCGGGAATCGAGTCGAGCGCGAACAGGATGTCCGTGCCGCCGATGGCCACCATGACCAGCAGCATCGGCGTCATCGCCTTCTTGCCGTCCTTGACGGTGAACAGTTTGTCGCCGTCGTAGTAATCCGTGGTGTGGAAGAAGCGCTTGGCCAGCCGGATGATGAAGTTGTCCGCCTCGCCGCCGTCGTGTCCGGGCTTGAGCAGGTTGCCCGCCGTGATGATCAGGATCAGGCCGAAGGCGTAGAAGACCCAGGCGAAGGTGTTGATCAGCGCGGCGCCCAGGAAGATGAACCCGGTGCGCGCGATCAGCGAGAACACGATGCCGAACAGCAGCACTTTCTGCTGGTCTTCGCGCGGCACCTTGAAACTGGCGATGATGATGAGGAAGACAAACAGGTTGTCCACCGAGAGCGCCTTCTCGGTGATGTAGCCGGCGAAGTACTCGGAGCCCATGTCCACGCCGCCGTAGATCAGCACCAGGATTCCGAAGACGATGGCGATGCCCACGTACAGGGCGGACCAGATGGCGGCTTCCTTCAGCGACGGCACGTGCGCCTTGCGGATGTGGAAGAAATAGTCGAAGGCGAGCAACGCGACGATAACGGCGATCGTGATGCCCCAAATCAGGGGAGAAACGCTCATGTGTTTCCTTTCGTAAGCGGGTAGCGGTAAGCCCGCAAGTCTCTCCTCCGGCACGGCCGGCCACTGCAACCGGCCGGGCGTCGGTGCCCTACGTGTTGACGGCTGCAGCGCATCTGGATACTCCCTTACGCACCTGCCAGTCTAACGACGACGACGGTGCACGGCTAACGGGCCGCGGGCGAATCGGAGGCGGCCGGGGCCGGATCGCCCCGCCGGATGGGCTAGGACCTTCGCGGCCTATGCACCGGATTTCGGCTGTGACAGGCTGGGCGTGGGCCGCCGCCCGCGAAGGACCGGCCGGCGGCCGACCAGCACCGAAAGGAGCACCGCCTTGTCCTATTACCTGGAGTACACCATCCCGGCCGCGCCGGACGGGGGAAGCTTCGAGTTTCCGGTCAGCGACGAGCACCGCGGCTATACGGTTCCGCTGAGCGAAACCGATGCGGAAATCGTCCGCACCGACCAGTTGCCTGCCCGCAGCGAGGTGTTCGGGGCCTCGCTGGCGGAGGCCAAGGAGGCGGCGGAGTCCATCCTGTCCAACAGCAAGGCGGACGCGGCGCAGCTCTATGACGATCCCGACGACTCGATGCAGCCCGGGGCGGGCACGCTGGTCGCCAGCTACACGGTCGGCGGCGGGTGGCAGGACGCGGGGTAGGTTGCCGCCCGGGGACTAGTCCCGCAGCACCACGTCCGCGGCTTCCGTGGAGCGATCGGTGACCGTGGTGGGCGATTCCAGGTGGACGGCGCCGGATGGCAGGATGCCGGCACCGCCGTAGCGTTCCATGACCCTCAGCTGCGCCACCACGTCCTCCCCGGCGTGGGCCGGCGGCAGTTCCTGCCAGAACCCGAACCCGCCGCACTCCAGCAGCGCACGCCTCCGGTACAGCACGCAGCCGCCGGCCCACGCGATCTTGTACAGCCGCCAGCCGCCGTCCGGGATGCCCAACTCGGCGGCGATGTGCGTCAGGTTTGCCGCGTTATGCAGCTGCCAGCGGCCGAACCGGTGGTCCTCGCGGCGGATGCGCTCGGGCCGCACCGGACCGTCCCACAGCTCGAAGGGTTCCTGCTCCCCCGGCCGCACGTCGTCCAGGTAGGACATGCCCTGCACCGCGGCACCGATAAATCCGCAGCCCGCCTCCCGTATGGCCGCCGTCATCCGGACCAGCATGCCCGGTTCCAGCCACACGTCGTTGTCCAGGAACAGCACCAGTTCAGCGGTGGCAAGCCGGAGCAGGAAGTCGCGCTGCTCGGCCAGCCCGCGCCGGGGCAGATTCCGCTCCAGCCGGACCGGGCGCCCCTGGGCTTCCAGCACCCGGATCATCGCCCCGACGGCAGGGTGCTCCCAGGCGGGGGCGCCGTCGGTCTGGTCGCTGACGATGACGGAGAACGCCGGGCCGTCCTGCGCCGCCAACCCGGCGAGAGTCACCGCCAGCTCCGCTTCCCGGCCATAGCTGGGCACCAACACCTCCAGCTCCGGCCCTGTTTCCGGTGCCGCCAGGGCCCAGCTGGCCGAACTCCTGCGGCTCACGCCGAATCGACTCCCGCGGGCGGGGTCGGATTCGCTCCCGAGGCCGGGGCCGAACCCGTCTCCGCCGGGGGCGCCGAGCCGCGGATCCGGCGGACCACCGCCGTGGTGGAGTGGTCGGACACATAGTCCAGGATGCAGACCTCGCCGCCGCAGGCTTCGACCACGGCCGTCTCCTCGAGCATCTCCGGGGAGTAGTCCCCGCCCTTGGCGTAGATGTCGGGCCGGATCGCTTCGATCAGCGGGATGGGCGTGTCCGTGTCGAACACGGTCACGTAGTCCACGCAGCTGAGCGCGGCGATGATCCCGGCCCGGTCGGCGGCCGGGTTGATCGGCCGGTCCGGTCCCTTCAGCCGCCGGGCAGATGCGTCGCTGTTCAGCGCCACGACCAACACGTCGCCCAGTTGCTTGGCTTGGTTCAGGTAGCGGGTGTGGCCGCGGTGCAACACGTCGAAACACCCGTTCGTGAGCACAATGCGCTTGCCCGAGGCCCGCTCCGCGGCGACCGCCTGCCCGAGCGCCTCCGCATCCAGGGCGGCATCGGAGAAGGTGCCCAGGTGCGAGGCGAGGTCGGTGGTGCTGCAGACCGACGTGCCGCGCCGGCGCACCACGACGTCCGCGGCGGCCTGGGCCAGGTCCAAGCTGGTGCTCAGCTGCAGCCCAGCGGCCCGCGCCAGGGTCAGGCAGGCCACATAGGTGTCGCCGGCGCCCGAAGCCTGCTTCTCGGTGACCGGGGTGGCCCAGGTGCGGTGGGTCCCGCCGTCGGGTGTGAGCAGGAAGGAGCCGTCCTTGTCCAGGGTGACGACGGCGGCGCCCGCCCCGGTCGCGTCCAGCAGCTCCCGGGCGTGGCCTGCCAGGGCGGCGGCCCGGTCCGTGTCGGGATCCAGCGTCACGCCCAGCAGCGCGGCAGCTTCGGCGGCATTGGGCGTGACCAGGTCGGGCGCAACCTCCGACCAGGGCCGCGGGTCGTGGGCATCGACCACCAGCAGCCGGCCGCCGCGGTGACGGGCCAGCACGCTGCGCACGGGACCGCCCAACGCGCCGGAACCGTAGTCGCAGACCACCACGGCGTCGCTGCCGGCGAGCGCGTCCGGCACTGCTGCGGCCAGCTGCTCCTGCGCCGCTTCCGGCACCCGCTCCGTGCGCTCGTCCAGCCGCAGCATGATCTGGTCGCCGCCGATGATGCGGTACTTGGTGGTGGTCAGGACGTCTTCGTGTTCCACCAGCCCCGAGATGTCCACCCCCGCACCCTGCAGGAGGGCAGCCAGCCGCCGTCCGGCGTCGTCCCCGCCGATCAGGCCGAGAATGCGCACCCGGGCCCCGAGGGCGGCGAGGTTCATGGCCGTGTTGGCGGCGCCGCCCGGGGCGTACTCCCGCCTGGTCATGTCCACTACCGGCGCCGGGGCTTCCCGGCAGAACCGTTCGATCCGGCCGCTGAACCAGCCGTCCAGCATGACGTCACCGACCACGGTGACCCGCGGTGCGGCCTCCGCCAGCCGGGACGGCAGCCAGCCGGCCAGCCCGGAGACGTCCGACAGGGGCGTGCTCATGGCCGCACCCCGCCGGGCAGGCCCACGTGGACCACCTTCACGGCGCTGAACTCGTCCAGCAGTTCGGGGCCGTAGCCGAACCCGTCGCCGCTGTCCCGGCGGGGCTGGGCGGAGCCGCCCGGGGCGCCGCCGAAGACGGCATTGATCTTGACCGTGCCCACCTGGAGCCCCGCAACGGCTCGGTGCGCATGTTCCAGGTCCGCGGTCAGCACCGTGGCGGCCAGGCCGTACCGGCCCTCCGCCGCCAGCTGAAGCCCGTCGTCGAAGCTGTCCACCACCCGGACCGGGGCCACCGGGCCGAAGGTCTCCTCCTGCATCACGGTCATGCGGTCCGTGCAGTCCAGCAGCACGGTGGCCGGATAGTGGGCGCCCGGACCCTCTGGAACCGAGCCGCCCTCGGCGGCCGTCGCCCCGAGCGAGAGCGCCTCGGCCACCTGGGCGTTGACGCTGTCCCGGAGCCTGCGGTCCACCAGCGGCGCCATCGCCCCGTCGTCGTTGCGTTTGCGGGCTTCGGCGGCGAGCGCCTCGCAGAACGGGCCGGCGACGTCGCGGTGCACGTAGATGCGCTCTACCGACGTGCAGATCTGGCCGCTGTTGGCGAACGCCCCGATGGCCGCCTGCTCCGCCGCCCACGCCGGATCCACGCCGGCGTCGACGATCAGCGGATCGTTTCCGCCGTTCTCGCGGATGACATGGGCGCCGGTGAGCGCCGCGGCCCGGGCAATCCTGGCGCCGGTGAGGCTGGATCCGACGTGCGCGATCACATCGACGTCCGGGTGGCCGGCCAGCGCCGCCCCGACCGCGGGGCCGCCGGTCAGCGTCGTCATGACCTGCGGCGGCAGCACCTCCGAGAGAATCCGGCCGAGCAGCTCACCCAGATGCGGGCAGCGTTCGCTTGGTTTGTGCAGGACCGTGTTTCCCGTCGCCAGCGCGGCACCCAGCAGCCCGGCGGCCACGGCCACCGGATCGTTCCACGGCGTGAGCACAACGGCCACGCCCCGCGGTTCGTTCACGGTGTAGTCGGCGGCAAGCGAACCGCCGCGCAGGCTGCGCCCGCGGTGCACCGGGCCCAGCTGGGCGTACTGGCGCAGGGTCCCGGCCCCGGCCAGCACGCCTTCCAGGGCTTCGTGTTCCGGCCGGCCGGTCTCCCGCGCGTTCATCGCGGCCAGCTCCTGCGAGTGCTCCTGCAAGGCCGCCGCGGCCGCTTCCAGCAGTTCGCCGCGGGCGGCGGCGTCGGTGGCTGCCCAGCCGGGCTGCGCCGCCTTGGCGGCGGCGACGGCGGCCCGCACCTCGTCGGAGCTGGCTTCCTCCAGCACGCCCACCAGGCTGCCGTCCCGCGGGTCGTGCACCTCCAGAATGGCAAGGTCCCGGGCGGTATCGGAATCGGTGGTCATATTGCTACTCCCCTCCAAGGCGGCCTGGGCCTGCCCGTTGGTGTCTGGCCAAAGTCCACGGTCACGCGGCCGCACAGTGCAGTGCCCGCGGGCACGCAACACCGGCAACAACGCGTGGTACTGGTTCCCTACCCCCCATCGCCCGGTTTCAGACACGCCGCCGGTTTAAGACACACGGCGCGGTTTCAGGCACGCCCGGTGCGGGCGGTTCCTGCGGGCCGGTTCCTGCCTCGGGTCCCGATTCCGGCTCTGGCCAGCGGCTCGAATGCCCCTTAGGGTGAAGTTCACGAGGCGGCCCGCGGGGGCGGGTCACAGGGGGTTGCGGCAGGCACGGTACCCGGGCGCCGGGTGGATGCGCCGCAGCGCGGAACGTTAATCCAGGAGGTGGAGATGGCTGGTTCTCCCACAGGCGGCGCCGCTTTCGGTGACCAGAGGCTCAGTATCGAGGCCCGGCATGGCCGGGGCATCGGGCCGGTGTTGGAGCCCTTCGAGGGGGTGCGGAAGATTGCGGTGCTCCGGGGTGGAGGACTGGGCGACGTCCTTTTTTCGGTTCCGGCACTCGAGTCGCTGGCTGCCGCCTATCCCGAGGCCAGCCTGACCCTGCTGGGCACGGAGGCCCATGCCGCCCTGTTCCGCGGCAGGCCGGGCCCGGTGCACCGGGTGGAACCGTTGCCGTTCGCGCACGGGGTTCGCCCGGGACCGGAGGACCCGCAGGCCATCGGCCGGTTCCACCAGCGGATGCGGGGCGAGCAGTTCGATCTGGCCGTGCAGCTGCACGGCGGCGGCCGGAACTCGAACCCGTTCCTGCTGGAACTGGGCGCGCGGCACACGGTGGGCACCCGGACCCCGGACGCGGCCGCGCTCGAGCGCACCATCCCCTACGTGTACTACCAGCACGAGGTGTTGCGCGCGCTGGAGGTGGTGGGCCTGGCCGGCGCGTCTCCGGCCGCGCTGCAGCCGGAACTGCAGCCCCTGGCCGATGAAGAGGCCTTGCTGGCCGGGCTCTTGGAGGAAGGCCGGCCGTCGCTGGTGACCATCCACCCGGGTGCCACGGACCCGCGGCGGCGGTGGCCGGCGTCGGAGTTTGCCCAGGTGGCCGCGTGGGCGGCCGACGACGGATGCCAGGTCCTGGTGGTAGGCGACCAATCCGACGTGGCGCTGGCCGGGGAAGTAGTGGGCCTGGCCCGCGGGGCGGCCGGTGCCGGCGGCGGCGGCAGCATCGACTCCGTGGCGGGCCGGCTGGAACTGGATGAACTGTCCGCCGTGCTGCGCGCCAGTGACGTGATGGTCGGCAACGACAGCGGGCCGCGGCATCTGGCGCAGGCGGTGGGAACACCCACGGTGGGCATCTACTGGGCCGGCAACATGATCATGGCCGGGGCGCTGGGCCGGACCATGCACCGGGTCCACATGTCCTGGATGACGCAGTGCCCGGCCTGCGGGGCCGACCTGAGCCAGGTGGGCTGGACCGCCGAACGCTGCAGCCACGAATTCTCCCTGACGGACCAGGTCCGCGCAGAGGATGTCTACGCGGACCTGCGCCAGCTTAGGGCCACGAGTCTTCTTCTTCGTGGCAAATGACCAGCTCGCGCACCTCGCAGCCCTTCGGCTGTGACAGGGCGAAGATGATGGCATCGGCCACGCGTTCGGGATCGTTAAGCCGGGAGTCGTCCTGCGGCTTGTACTGCTCGGTCCGGTCGTCGAAGAACCTGGTCTTCATGCCGGCGGGAATCATGGTGGTCACTCCGACCTGACCGCGGGTTTCGGCCGCCAGCGCCCGGCTGAAGCCGACCACGCCGAACTTGGAGGCGCAGTAGGCGGTGGCGTCGGAGACCGCCTTGATCCCCAGCGACGAGGCGACCGTGATCACGCGCCCGTGGGTGGACATCAAATGCGGCAGGGCCGCGCGCACCACGGAGACGGTGCCCATCAGGTTGACCCCGATGACCTTCTCCCATTCCTCGGCCGGGACGTCTTCCAGGCGCCCGCAGCGGTCGATCCCGGCAGCCGTCACGACGGCGTCCAGCCCGCCGAGGGTGTCGGCGGCCTGCTGCACGGCCGCTTCGACGGCGGCGCGGTCGGCGACGTCCACCTCGATGCTCTTGGCCCGGCCCACCCGGCTGACGTCTCGGTCCAGCACGACCGGCGTGCCGCCGGCGGCAAGGACCGCCTCCACGACGGCGGCTCCCAGGCCGGAGCCTCCGCCGGTGACCAGGACGCGCCCGGGGTTCGTTGGGGCAATGCTCATGTTTTCCTCCTCAGGTTCGGGATTCTTCAGTTCGGGGCGCGCCGGATCGGCGGAGCCGTCCGCCGGGTCAGCCGACCTTCGCCAGGGCGGCGGCCAGGCCGGTGGTGGAACGCGCCGGGTAGTAGGGCACTGTGACGGTTTGCCCGCCCCAGGATTGCAGCAGGCGCGCCTCGGGCAGCTGGTCCGCGGTGTAGTCGCCGCCCTTGACCCAGATGTCCGGCCGCAGCCTTTCCAGCGCCGCTTCGGGGGTGGCTTCGTCGAAGACCAGCACCGCATCCACGCACTCCAGCGCCAGCAGCAGCTCGGTGCGGTCCTCCTGGTTCATGATCGGACGCTCTTCGCCTTTGAGGCGGCGGACCGAATCGTCCGAGTTAAGGCAGACGATCAGGCAGTCGCCCAGCTTCCGGGCGGCGGCCAGGGTCCTGGCGTGGCCGGCGTGCAGCAAGTCGAAGCAGCCTCCGGTGGCTACCACCGTGCCGCCGGCTTCGCGGGTCTGCGCGGCGACCCGCATGGCGTCCACCCCCGGACCGCGCAGCTGGACCGGGGCCGTTTCCTGCCGAAGCGACGCCACCCCGCCCGCGGCGAGGAAGGCCGCCGCCTGCCCGACGGCCTCTTCCACCGCCTCGGCCAGCGGCCGCCCGGAGGCCAGCGCCACCGCCAGGGAGGCGGCAAACCGGTCCCCCGCGCCGCAGGTGTCGGCAGGGTCCAGCGTCGGGGCGGGAACGGCCTGCGGCAGGCCGCCGTCGGCCTGGATCAAAGCCCCTTCCGCGCCCAGCGTGACGACGACGGCGCGGCTGTTCCAGCGTGCCCGCAGGTCCGCCGCGGCCAGCGCGGCCTCCCGGGTCCCGCTGTCCCGCAGTCCGGCGATCCGCAGGGCTTCGGGCAGGTTGGGCGTAGCCGCGGCCACGCTCTCGACCGGGGCCGGGCCTGCCGGGTGCGGATCCCACACCACGGGGATCCGGTGCACCAGCGTGGCCAGGGCGTCGCGCAGCCCGGGTGCGGCCGCCAGGCCGCGGCCGTAGTCCGCCACGATGATGGCGTCGGCCGCCTCGAGCGCGTCGAGCATGTCCGGTGTCGGTACCGGCACCGGTGCCGGTGCGCACCCTTCGTCGACCCTGACCACCGACTGCCCGCCGGCACGGATCCGGGTTTTCACCGGCGTGGGGGCGCCGGATGGTCCGGCGACCACGCGGATGCCGTCCAGGGCGTCGCGCAGCCGGGAGGAAGCGCCGTCGTCGGACAGTGCCGTGACCAGGAGGACGTCCCGGCCGTCGCGGGCGAGCATCCGTGCCACCAGCCCGGCTCCCCCGGCGCGGTAGGTCGTTTCGGCCGCATCAACGACCGGCACCGGTCCGTCCGGGCTCAGCCGGGTTGCCGCTCCTTCCACGTCCGCATCGAGCAATACGTCACCCACCACCACGATCCTCATGCCCGGCCTCCCTGCCCGCGCCCAGCCGCGGCGCCTCCCTCGAGGCGCGCCACCTCGGCGTCGAACGCCCGGCAGAGGGCATGCAGCGCCATGAGGTGGCCCTCCTGCACATTGGCCGGCAGCGCCTCCACTGCCACGTAGTCGTCGCACAGCAGGGTCAGCGGGTTCGGTGCCTGGCCGGTCAGCGCCCAGCAGGTCACGCCGATGCTGCGGGCAGCTTCGGCCGCGCGCAGCAAGTTCCCGCTCTTGCCGCTGGTGGTCAGCAGGAGCAGCACATCGCCGGCCCGCCCGTGGCCCAGCACCTGCCGGGCAAACAGCTGGTCGAAGCCGTAGTCATTGGAGATGGCCGTGACCGCGGAGGTTTCCGCATGCAGCGAGATGGCGGAGAAGGCCCGGCGTTCGCCGTCGAAACGGCCCACCAGTTCGGCGGTGAGGTGTTGGGCTTCCGCGGCGGAGCCGCCGTTGCCGGCCGCCAGCAGGCGCGCGCCGCCCATCAGCCGCCGGGCCAGCTCCGTCCCCCAGCCGGCCAGCTGGCCGGCCTGGGCGCGCAGCGACTCCACCGCCGGTGCCACCGCCTGCAGGTGCGCCAGGACCGCGTCCACCGCTTCGGTCCCGGCCGGCTCCTGGCCGGTCGCCGGCACCGGGACCAGGGCGGGCCCCGGTGCCGGCGGCCGCAGGTAAGCCGCCGTGTCGGCCGGGCCGGCGGGGGCGGCGGAGGCGGCCGGGGCCGCGGCGGTGGCCAGTGCCGTGGTCCGTGCTGCTGTCTTGGCCATGGCGGCTGGGCGCTTCACAGTGCCTCCCCTTCCAGCTGCCGGACGCCGGCGGCGACGGCGCCCGCGCTCCGGCTGACCGCCAGGTGATAGGCCTTTTCGGTGTCGGCGGCCACCCGGTCCCAGGAGTAGCGGTTCCGCACGCGCTGCTGGCCGGCGCGGCCGAGGTCGCGGCGCAGCTGGGGATTCGCCAGCAGCTCGGCCACGGCTTCGGCCACCGCCTCCGGGTCGCGCGGCGGTACGTGCAGGCCGGTCTTGCGGTCCACCACGGTATCGATCAGCCCGCCGACCGAGGCCGCGACCACCGGAACGCCGCACGCCATCGCTTCCAGCGGGACGATTCCGAACGGTTCGTACCATGGCGCGCAGACGACGACGTCGGCGCTGCGCAGCACCGCCGGGATTTCTTCCCGGGGCAACTGGCCGCGCAGCACCAGCTGGTCTTCCACGCCGAGCTCACGGGCGAGGCCGCGCAGCCGCTGGGCCTCGGGGTCGGCCGTCAGTCCGGTGGCACCGGAGGCGCCGCCGACCACGATCAGTTCGACGTCGTCCAGTCCCTGGTCCTTGAGCAACCGCAGGGCCTGGACGGCCAGGTCGATGCCCTTGCGCGGAACCAGACGGCCCAGCGTGACGATGCGGTGGGTGCGGCCGCGCGGTTCGACCTCCCCGTCGGCCTTGAAAAGTCCCAGGTCCACGCCGCAGGGGGCAATGGAAATGTTGCCGCGCGGGATGTCCATGGCGACCAATTCGAACACTTCGTCCGAGCACGTCGCGATGATCCGGTCCACGCTGCGGCCGACGGATGGTTCCAGCCACTCCCGTTCGGCCGGGCTGGTGTCCTGCGCGCCCTGATGCCGCCGCTTCACGGTGCCGAGCGCGTGGAAGGTCTGCAGCACCGGCACCGGGCGGCTTCCCGGGCGGCGGGCGGCGTCGAGGGCCGCCACACCCGACATCCAGAAGTGCGCGTGCACCAGATCCGGCGGGCCGTCCGCCCAGTCCGCGCTGATCCCGTCGGCCAGCTGGCCCATGAAGGGCAGCAGCTCATCCTTGGAGACCGGTTCGGGCGGTCCGGCGTTGAGGTGGACCACTTCCACTCCCGGCCGCATCGTCACGCGGGCGGGAAGCATCGGATCGTCGCGGCGGGTGTAGACGCTCACGCTGTGGCCCCGCCGGGCCAGGGCGGCGGAGAGGGCCGCCACATGCACGTTCTGGCCGCCGGCATCCACACCGCCCAGCGCCGCCAGCGGGCTGGCATGTTCGGAAACCATCGATATCCTCACGGCTCTCTCCTCTCGTTGGCGGCAATGACGCGGCCGGCGCGCGTGGTGGTCTCTGCCAGCAGACTGTCCCAGTTGTCCAGGAAGGCCTGCAGCCCGTAGTTCCGCAGGGCGGCCTCGCGCGCGACGGCGCCCCGCGCGGCGGCCTCGTCCGGGTCCTTCAGCAGCCGGGCCGCTTCGCGGCGCAGCTGGTCCACATCGGCTGAGATGGCGCCGGCTTCCGGCGGCACGGCCCGGGCGGCCTCCGTGCTGTCCAGCACCACCACCGGCATGCCCAGATGCATGGCTTCCAGCAGCGCCAGGCCGAGCGAGGTCCAGCGCAGCGGGTGCAGGTAGAGGCGGCAGCGGGCCAGTTCCGCGTGCAGCAGCGGGCCGGGCAGGTCGCCGCGCACGTGCAGCTTGTCCGGGCCCAGCCCGGTGGCCGCGCCCAGCTGGTCGGTGCCCATGCCGAACACTTCCAGTGGTCCTGCCTCGGCGAAGGCCGGCAGCAGATCCGTTCCGGTCACGCGCCAGCGGCGGACCGGCTCGTTGACCACCACGCCCTGGCGTTCCAGCTCCCCGGTGTAGAGCCGGCCGGGATCCACGATGCCGTGCTCGATCACCGTGGTCCGCGCGGTTCCGCAGTCCCAGAACAGGCGGTTGAAGTGGGTGACATGCACGACGGTCATGTCCTGCTGGTCGGCCAGCGGGTGCAGCGAGTTGGGCACGTCCCCCTTGGGGGTGTTGTGCTCCAGGAACACCGCGGGGATGTCCCGGCCCGGCCGGCGGCCCAACAGCCGCTCGCATTGCTCGATTTCCTCGGGCCGCTGCAGCACCACGACGTCGGGGTCCTCGTCACGCAGCCGGTCCGGGTGCACGTCCCGGACCGACGACGGCCAGTCGCGGCCGGCGCGGCCCAGGCCCCACGGTCCGCCCTCGGCGGTGGCGGGCAGCAGGTATTCGTGGCGGCCGCGCACAAAAGCGTCGGTCCAGCCGCCGTGGACATGCCAGAGCAGAATCTTCATGCGTTCCTCGTCTTTCTCCGCGCGGACAAGTACGTCACGTCGCGGGTCAGCCGCTGTACAGCCTCGAGCACTTCCTCGGGCGCCACCTGGGACAGGCAGGGATGCCCGGGAACCGGGCAATTGCGTGCCCGGCTGAGCCGGCAGGACGCCTGCTGGTCCCCGAGCAACTCCAGCGGAACCTTGTACGGTGCCCAACGGACCGCCGGAACCACCGGCGCGAACAGGGACACCACCGGGGTGCCCACGGCCGCGGCCAGGTGGGCCGGCCCGGTATTTCCGGTCACGACGGCGGACGCGCCGGCCAGGACCCCGGCCAGGCTCCGCAGGTCGGTCTTCCCGCCCAGGTCCAGTGCGCCGGGGACGGCGACCGTGGCCGTCAGGTCCTGCTCCTGCGGACCGCCGGTGACCACCACGCGGTAGCCGGCGCCGATCAGCAGTTCGACGGCGGCGGCGTGGTGCAGGGGCGGCCAGGCCCGCGCCGGAACCGAGGCGCCGGGGTGCACGGCGATGTAAGGCCCGATGCCGGTCAGGTCAGTGGTATCCGGGATGCCTTGCACCTGCAGCCGGCCGTCGTCGTCGGCCGGAAGCCGGTACCCGGCGGCCGCGGCGATCTGCAGTGCCCGTTCGGCCTCCGGCTGGTCCTCCGGGAAGTCCTCGCCGGGCCGGAGCCGCTGATCCAGCAGCGACCCGGCGTAATCGACGGAAGCGCCGGTGATGCGCCCGACGCCGGCCAGCCGCAGCAGCAGCGCCAAGGGCAGCGGCGACTGGTGAAAGGACGTGAGGATGACGGCCTCGGAAATCTCCGAGGCCCGCACCCAGTCCGCCAGCGCGGCCACGTGTTCCCGGGTCGCCGGCGGCGCGGGGTCGACGATCCACGGGCTGGCCCAGCTGAAGACGCCCGCGACGCCGGGCAGCAGTTCCGCGGCAGCTTTGCCCTGCGGGCCGCACAGCATCATGACGTCGCGGGTATCGCCGCCGCGGCCTGCGGCGATCGCCCGCACCGCCGGGCCGGCCAGCAGTACGTCTCCGACGCTGTCCAGCCGCGCCACCAGTACGCGGCTCACGGGCGGCCCTCCAGCAGCAGCGACACGGCGGCGGTGAGGTCTTCGGCGACCAGCGGCGCCGCCGCGACCTCTTCGCGCCGGGTCACGGGGGTCGGTACCAGGACGCCGGTCGCGCCGGCAGCGGCAGCGGCCTCGACGTCGGCCCCGATGTCGCCGACGTAGGCGACCTCCGCGGGATCGAGCCCGAGCCGGCGGCAGGCCGCCAGGATCATGCCGGGCTGCGGTTTCCGGCAGGGGCACCCGTCGTCCGGGTTGTGCGGGCAGATCTCCCACACGTCGAACGGTCCCAGCAGCTCTTCCACCCGCAGGTTGACGGCGTCGACCTGTTCGCGGCTCAGCAGGCCGCGGCCGATGCCTGATTGGTTGGTGAGCACCCCGCACGGCAATCCGGCGGTCCGGACCGCATCGACCGCCGCGCGGGCGCCGGCCACCGGCCGGACCTTCGCGGGATCCGGGTTGTAGGGCACGTCCGTGACCAGCGTGCCGTCCCGGTCGAACAGGATGGCCCGCGGCGAGTATGCGGCAGTGGTGCTCATACCAGCACTGTTCCCAGCACGGCTCCGACCTAAACACTTCTCCTGCTACTACTTTTGTGTCGCACACTTCCCGCCGCGGCAACGGCTGCCGCCGGAAGCGTGCCGTGCGGGCATCTGGGAGGATGGGCACAGCCGGAAGGAAGGACGGGTGCAGTGGCAGAACCTGAAGGACTCGAACGGGACGGACGCCCGGAACTGCTGGTACTCCGGGCGCTCAAGCTGGGCGATCTTCTGGTCGCGGTTCCGGCGTTGCGGGCACTGCGCACGGCGTACCCCGAACACCGGATCATCTACGCCGCGCAGGCCTGGCTGCGGCCCATCCTCGGACTAACCGGCGCGGTGGACGACCTGCTGACCACGCATGGACTAGATGTCCCGCTGGCACTGGCGCCAGGCCGGGTGGAGATCGCCGTGAACCTGCACGGCAACGGGCCGGAGAGCCGCGGCCGGCTGGAAGCCGTGCGGCCTGCCCGGCGCATCGGCCACCGGGCCCCCGGCTGGGACGGCCCCGAATGGCCGGAAGGCGTGCACGAACGCGAGCGCTGGGCACGGCTGCTGCAGTGGCACGGGATCGACGCGGATTCGCTCGACTACCGGCTGGACAAACCCGCCGTCCCGAGCCCCTGCCCGGGAGCGGCGGTCCTCCATGTCGGGGCCGCCTACGGCAGCCGCCTGTGGCCGGCCGAGCGCTTTGCCGCCGTCGCCCGGGTTCTGGCAGCCCAAGGACACCGCATCCTGTTCACCGGCAGCACGGCGGAACGGCCGCGGGCACTGGCCGTGGCCGAATTGGCCGGGCTGGACCAGGACACCGTCGTCGCCGGGACGCTGCCGCTGGCGGAGTTTGCCGCGGCGATCGCCGAGGCCGCGCTCGTCATTTCCGCCGATACCGGCGCCGCCCACCTGGCGTCGGCCTATGCCCGGCCGTCGGTGGTCATATTCGGGCCGGCACCGGTCAGCGTCTGGGGTCCGCCGCCCGGCCCCCATACGGTCCTGACCGATGAGCGCCTGCGGCTGGGCGACACGTTTTCCGCGGACCCGGACCCCGCCCTGCTGGCTGTCGGCCCGGAGGACGTCCTGGCCGCCGTGGCGCAACTGCCGGTCGCTACGCCGTCCGCATTCGCTGCCGGGCGGGGGCCTGCCGTTCCCCCAACACCCGGTGCTGGAGTTTGACCAGGATCCTGGCCAGCGCGCGGGACACCTGCATCTGGGTCATGCCGATGCGTTCGCCGACGCGGCGCTGGGATTCCTCCTGGAAGTACCGGTAGAAGAGCAGTTGCCGTTCCTGCGGTTCCAGCTCGCGGATGGCGCCCCGAAGCATTAACAGTTCCTCGGTCCGTTCGGTCCCGCCGTCGGCGACAGCCAGCGTCTCGGCCAACCCCTGCCCCTCGGGGGTCCCGTCCAGTGATTCCGGACGCAGGCTGCCGTGGCAGTTGAGGGCTTCGGCGACCAGTTCCGGGCTTTCGACGAGCGCGTCGGCCAGCTCCTGAAGCCCAGGTTCGCGGCCCAGCCGCTGGGCGAGTTCGGACGTCATTTTGATCGCCGCCGTCCGCAGGTCCTGGAGGTGGCGCGGCGGGCGGATCATCCACGAACTGTCGCGAAGGTAGCGCTTCAGTTCGCCGTGGACCGTGGGGGCGGCGTAGGCGCGGAAGTCCGCGCCGTGCTCGGGGTCAAAACCGCGGACCGCCTTGAGCAGCCCCAGCCGCGCCACCTGGTTCAGGTCATCGAGCTCCCTGCCCGGGCCCGAATAGTTGCGGGCGATCCCCTCGGCAATGCCCAGGTGCCCCAGCACCAGCTCCTCTTCCAAGGCGGCGCGGAGGGACCCCCTGGCGCGTCTCGCCTTGCGGAACAGAACCTGAATGTCTTTCTCGTTGTGTTGCATCAGAAGCCCACCATCTTCTCGGGAAGTGCGCGACCCAAACCGCTTCTCCCCCAAGAGAACATAAGCATGCTGATTATGCAACAGTCCGCCGCCGGAAAAATGCGCAAAAGTCTTTTCTTCTCCCGGGAGAAGAAGGTATAAGCAGCAGAAGTTCCGACCGCAGCCCGGGCCACCGGGAGGGCGGAGGAGAGCGGCAGCAGCCAAAATTATCCAGAGCGGCCGAGCCGTGCGGGAACGGCCGTCCCTGACGTGCCCGCGTCGGGTATCAGCCGCTCTCGATGGCAGCGCAGGCCCGGAGCGAAACGGGGACGGAAATCACGACCAGGGCGTGTCCGGCTTTTCCTGCGCCTGGCCGTCGACGACCAGGTCCACCTTCTCGTTGTAGAAGCAGAAGAGATCGCGGATCTTGGGATTTTCCGGGATCGGATCCGGGTAGCTCCACACCACATCGTGAACGACCGCCTGGCCGACGCGGACCGACCAGTAACGGGCCTGCCCCTTGTACGGGCAGCTGGTCACTGCGTCGCTGGCTTCCAAGAGATCCGTGCGCACGTCGTCGGCGGGCAGGTAGTAGCGGACGGGAAGATGTGTTTCGAAGAGCATCAGCGGTCGGATGCTGTCGGCGATCTTCTCGCCCTTTAGGTAGACCTGGACCCGGCGCGAGCTGCGCAGCGTGTCCACCCGCTTGTAGGGATCGCGGGCATGTACCTGCGCGCGTTCGTCTTCCTCGTACCACTCCAGCTGCCGCCAGGAGAAGGTCACGTGGCCGGCCAGTTCGCGCATCGAACCGTGCACTTCCGGATGCTCCCACGCCCCGGCCTCCGCGCGCTTCTTGCCGATGGCCACATCCCAGAGTTGCTGGCCCGCCGGCCCGGGGCGCGCATTGGTCAGCGCCTCTTCCGCGACGTCCTCCCGCGGCAGATAGTAGGTCGGCAGACCGTCGCGGCCGTACTGGACCAGCAGCCTGGCCCGGGTGCTGTCCGCTACCAGGCTTCCACCCAGCCGCACCCGGATCCGCCGTGCAGTTGGTTCCGTGAAGGGTGCATCGAATTCCATGGGGCACACGCTACTCCTCCGCGGCTCCCGTCGGCAGTGCTGAGAGAATGAAGGCTGACCAGCAATGCAGGAGGCATGAGTGAGTTCCGACAATCGTCCCGCCAAGTTCTACATCGACAAGCAGACGCCGGCAGCCTATCGCGCGCTCAACGGCCTGGCGCTCAAGGTCGGCGAAGCGGCCGAAGCGGCAGGCTTGGACCGGAAACTGGTGGAACTGCTGAACCTGCGCATCTCGCAGATCAACGGCTGTGCGTACTGCCTGAATATGCACACCCGGCTGGCCCTGGGCGAAGGCGAGACGGCGCAGCGGCTTTCCGTGCTTCCGTCCTGGCGGGACACAGAGGTTTTCACCGACAAGGAACGGGCCGCGCTGGCCTTGGCCGAGGCGCTGACCGAACTGCCGGAGCACCACAGCCAGGAGCGCGCCTATTCCGCAGCCCGCGAGGAACTCACCGACGACGAGTTCTCCGCGGTCAGCTGGATCACCGTGGCGATGAACGCCTTCAACCGGGTCTCCATCGTCAGCAAGCATCCGGTCCGGCCGCAGTAGGTGCGGGACTTCCGAAGGAATAGCACGACGGCGATGCACGCCGGCAGTAGGCGCGTGCCACCCTTTCCAAGGAAGTTTACGACGGCGGCGCGCGCCGCCGTCGTACCGCCGTCAGCGCGCTCTGGTGCGGCCGCACTTGGTAGTCCGCGACCGCACCCAGCGTACGGAGAGATCCGGGCGTTCAGCCCGTAGCTGCTATTCGATCGGCTTGCCGACCAGGTCGAGATCCTTGTCCGAGGAGGCCACTGCTGCCCGCTCGGCGTCGAGGTCCTGGTTGCGGCACAGAAGCCAGTAAATCAGGCAGCCTGCCGGGATGCCGACGAAGAAGGCGATGTCCACGCCGCCGAGTGCCGCGGCGACGGTTCCTTGATAGAAGCCAAGGTTCATGAACGGGACCATGATCAACAGGGCGGCAAGGTAGGCGGCGATGCCCCTCCAGTTCCACAGCCCGTACACCCCGTTCTTCTTGAACATTTCCGCTACGGAGTAGTGCCCGCGCCGCACGATGAAGAAGTCGGTCAGGTTCACCGAAGTCCAAGGTCCCATGAGGTAGCCGACGACGGTGAGCACCAGGGCAAATCTGGTGTTCAGGAAGTCTTCGGGAATAAGCACTGCGGCGACCGTTCCCGTGATGCCGATCACCAGGATGGTGACGAGCCGCAGCTTTTTCGTCGGCTGCATGCTCCGGATGCTGTCGAGGGCCGTGATGAGCGTCAGGGAGCCGCCGTAGGCGCACATGGCCATGAGTCCCAGCAGCCCGAGTCCGCCGCTGATCAGCATCAGTTCGCCCAATCCGGGGAAAACATAGCTTCCGGTAATCGCGAGCCCGCTGACAATCCCCTCGGTTGGAAGGAGCGCAGCGCACACCGCGCCCACACTCATGAAGGCGAACAGGCCGAAGAAAAGCCCGCCGGAAGTAACGGCGATAATCGCCCGCTTGCTGGTGTTTGCCGGCATATAGCGGGAGTAATCCGAAACGAAGAACGCCCAGGTGAGCTGGTATCCGGTCGCGGCCGACACCACCACTAGGAAGGGTGCGACGCTGAAGGTCTGCGACAAGTCGAAGAGTTCCGCGGGAATCCGTCCGCTGACAGCGAGGCCAACGACGTAGACGAGAATGACGGCTACCAAAAACCAGGTAATGATCCGCTGGGCCGCGTGGAGCCAGTGGTAGCCGAAAATCGCCAGCAGCACGGCCGCCAGGCAGACGGCAACCGCCCATGGTTGTGGCCCTCCGCCGGTCAGTTCGGCGGCAGTCGCACCCAGCAGGTTGCCGCCCAAGACGATGTAGCCCCAGTAAACGGCTATCGCCATCACCCAAATGAACAGCGCACCGTACCGTCCGAACTGCGGGCGGGACTGGATCATCTGCGGCAGCCCGAGGTGCGGACCCTGCGTAGCGTGGGCGGATACCGGAATGGTCCCCAGGAAAGTCCCGATGGCCAGGGCTACGAGCGTCCATCCCAGGTTCAGGCCGAGCGAGATGCCGATGGCCCCGGTCGCCAGCGACAGCAACTGAGCGCTGCCGGCGAACCAGATGGTCGCCTGATCCGACAACCGTCCGCGGCGTTCACTGTGCGGAACGTAGTCGATCGATCTGCTTTCGACGCGGGCGAGCACACCTGTCGGTGGCCTGGTAGTGGTGTCACTCATTTCGACAACTCCTATGTTGTGGCTGAGGGATCAGCACTCGCAGCTGGCGGAGGATAGCGCTGGAAAGAGTGCTCCGGCCTGTACCGGCATCTGGCTGCCATGGGCCCTATTCCATGGAACTCGATAAGCCACCGCCGCCCAACTGTACTTTCATACGAATTTCAATCGTGGACTGTGGCAAAATCTAAAAGCATGGCTGACAGTGAGACCGTGATGAGGATCAAAGACCTGGTAACGGCTTCGAGTCTCGCCATCACCGTCCTCGCGGGCGAAACCGGGCTCGAGCGGGAAGTGCTTTGGGCGCACAGCTGCGAGATGCAGTCGCCGGAGCAATGGCTCGGCCCGCACGAGTTGCTGATGACGGTCGGCCTTTGCGTGCCTGCCGAACCGGAAGAGCAGGTCGGCTTCATCAGCCGGCTCGACGAGGCCGGGCTGGCCGGGCTGATGATCGGCGACCATGAGATTTCCCCACCCGTTTCCACGGCGATGCTCGCCGAGGCCGACCGCCGGAACTTTCCCGTCCTGCTTGCCGCCGCACAGACCCCCTATGCCGTGGTGGCGCGCCACGTAGCTGCGGCAACATCCTCCTCCCGCATCCTGCAGGTGCTCAAGCTCAGCAAGCTGTACCAGATCACGGCCAACACTGATGAAGATGCAACCGGGTTGATGAGGAACCTGTCGTCGCTCCTGAACGTCGGGCTGCGGATTGAAGACGGCCTCACCGGCCTGACGGTTCTCGCCTCCGGCACCGAGGACTCCCCCGGCCCGAATTCCCAGTGGCGCAGGTATCGCTTGCGGGGAAGCCAGGCCGCCGAGCTCTTGATCCTGGAGCATCCCGGAGAGCCGCTGGATAGTTTCATCCTGGTGCACCTGATGAAGGTGCTTGAAGTGAGCGTCGACAGGGTCCTCAATGCCGCGGGTTATCGCGTCGAAGCCTCTGCCCGCGCCCTGAACCGGCTACTGAACGGTGTCCTCACTCCCGAGGCAGACGAGCTTTTGGGGGGACATCAGGCATCGGGTGGCTTCCAGATAGCCGCCTTCCCGTCGGACGATGGAGAGGCTGTCGCGCGCCGCGTTGCTGTGCAGCAACTGCCTGTCCTTGTAGGTGCCGGGCGTGCGAACCACCTCGCGCTCATTCCGCTGGACATCGTGGCGGACGTGCGACGGAGCATGCAACCCACTGGCATCCGCTTCGGGGTGTCCTCGGTCTTCACGGACTATCAGGACATCAGGAGCGCAGCGGAAGAAGCGGCACGCGTCCTGGCGTCGGCGCCTTACGGAGACCGGCTGTGGACGGAGTTCGAAGGCACGACGATTTCCGTCCTCAGCAGGTCGCGCCGCGAAGCCGACGAGATCATTTCCGGCGTGCTCGGTCCGCTGGCCGGCTCCAGCGCCGCGTCGACAAAACTGCGCGAAACACTTTTCGCCTACCTCCGGAACGATCGGCACTGGCAGAACACGGCTGATGAGCTCGACGTGCACCGTCAGACGCTTTCCTACCGCCTCAACAGGATTGAGCAGGAAACCGGGCTGAGCATGGCCCGCTCCGCCGACCTCTCAGCATTTTGGATTGCTTACCAGGCCTGGGAGGCGACGAGGGGCCGCTAGGACACACCGCGGCGAATTGGACTACTGGCTAAACCAATCCTCGTATTCATACTGCAGGACGGCGAACTCAGTGCACCGTTGAGATTAGGCTCGCGTCAGCGACGACCTTTCCCAACGAGCGATATGGATTCAACATGGCGCAGCAGGTGCACTCACGTTTTGTCAACGGCGACGTCTCGTTCTGGATGAGGAGCGTTGGTACACCGCAGAAACGCGCTCCGCTTCAGGGTCATATTGCCGTCGACGTAGCCGTCGTCGGCGGCGGGCTGACAGGGCTCTGGACCGCGTACTACCTCAAGAAGGCCAGGCCTGACCTCAATATCGCCATCCTCGAGCGGGAATTCGCTGGTTTCGGTGCCTCCGGGCGCAACGGTGGCTGGATGAGCGCCGAGCCTGCCGGCCAGTTCCGGCGCTACGCACGGTCCGGTGGCGTCGATGCGGCCCGCAATCTTCAGCGGGAGATGTTTGGAGCCGTACAGGAGTCTGTCGGCGTGGCCCGAGCCGAAGGCTTCGCGGAGGACCTTGTCCACGACGGACTCGTGCACGTGGCAACCAATGCCGCACAGTTGTCCCGGGCGCGCACCCACGTCGGCGAAATGAAGGCCCAGGGATGGGGCGACGACGACGTCTTCGAGCTCACCCCATCAGAACTCAGCGAACGGGTCCGCGTTGAGGGCGCGTTGGGCGGATATTGGACTCCCCATTGCGCGAGAGTCCACCCGGCCAAGTACACGCTCGGACTGGCGAGGGTAGTGGAGGAACTGGGGGTCGCCATTTACGAGTCGACCACTGCCGTGAGCGTCGCTGCGCACCGCGTCGTCACGGACCGCGGAGTCGTGCAGGCCAAGTACATTGTCGAGGCGCTCGAGGGCTACACACTTTCGCTCAAGGGCAAGGCCCGCAGGTTACTTCCCATGAACAGCAGCATGCTCATTACTGAACCGCTGACGGCGGCCCAGCTCGAAGAGACCAACTGGGCCGGCGGGGAACTGGTCGGCGATGTCGCCCACAGCTTTACGTACATGCACCGCACCCAGGACGGGCGCATCGCGATCGGTGGCAGAGGGGTGCCCTACAATTTCCGTTCAAGCTTCGACCGGGACGGAAGAACTGCCGACTCTGCCGTCCACCAGCTCAAGCAAAGGCTGGTGGAGCTTTTCCCCTCCCTGATTAACGCCCGGATCGAACAGTCATGGTCCGGTGTCCTCGGGGCACCCCGGGATTGGTGCGCCTCGGTGAATATCGACCGCGGCAAGGGGATCATTACCGCCGGAGGGTATGTGGGGCATGGCCTGTCGGGCACAAACCTGGCCGCCAGAACCGTCCGCGACCTCATCCTCGGCGAGGATACCGAGCTCACCCGCCTTCCATGGGTCGGGCGGCAGGCACGCGCCTGGGAGATCGAGCCGATCCGCTGGATGGGGGCGACCGCTCTCTATGCCGCATACAGGTACGCGGACCGTCGCGAGTACGCGACGAACGCGGCACAAACGCACTGGTCTGCCCGCCTCGCAAACGTGGTCAGCGGCCGCTAGGCAGGCCGCCCGCCCCCGCCTCCTGGCATTCCCGCATGGCGTCAGGCCCCTTCCGGCACCTGGGCGATGGCGTCGACTTCGACCAGCACGCCGGGCCGGGCAAATCCGACCTGCAGGACGGTGACCGCCGTCGGTACCGGACCCCAGACTTCGGCGGCGGCGGCGAAACCCTCGTTGGCGTCCTGGCCGGCGGCGAGGTGGATATTCAGTTTGGCGACGTGCTCCGGGCCGGCACCGGCCTCAGCCAGGACGGCCAACAGGTTGCGCATAGCCTGCACCGTCTGGCCCGCGAGGTCGCCGGCGACCAGTTGCCCGTCCGCGTCCACTCCGTTCTGGCCGCCGACAATCAACAGCTTTCCCGGCCCCTCGATGAGTACGCCCTGGGAAAAGGCCGGGCTGCGGTACATGCCGGCAGGATTGATGTGCTTAAGGCTCATGGCTTTCCTCCGTGATGAACGCTTCCTCGACGCTGATCACGCTATGCCGTCAGCGGGTCTGCGCACCAGAGCTGCGGCCGCCACACGAGCGGTGCGGGGCGGACTACCGCCGTCGTGCAGGGTTTGGTCCAGGCAGTGGCATCGTCGCGATTGCTGGCCGTGGTGAAGCCCACATGAACGCCCGATGCACTCTGTGAAAAAATAGGGCATGCGTCCCATGCAACATTCCAGCAAACTCCAGAACGTCCGGTACGAACTTCGCGGCCCGATTTTGCACGCGGCCAAGAAGATGGAGGCGGAGGGCCACCGCATCCTGCGGATGAATCTCGGCGACCCGGCACCGTTCGGGCTGGAGGCGCCGGAGTCGATCGTGGTGGACATGATCCACCACCTGCGCGGCGCCCAGGGCTACAGCGACTCAAAGGGCATCTTCTCCGCCCGCACGGCCATTTCGCAGTACTACCAGACCAAGGGCCTGATGCAGATCGGCGTGGAGGACATCTTCATCGGCAACGGGGTGTCCGAGCTGATCTCCATGACGCTGCAGGCGTTTTTGGAAAACGGCGACGAGGTGCTGATCCCTGCTCCCGACTACCCCCTGTGGACCGCGTCCGTCACGCTCTCCGGCGGCAAGGCCGTGCACTACCTCTGCGATGAGGACAACCACTGGTGGCCGGACATGAAGGACGTCGAAGCCAAAATCACCGACCGGACGCGGGCGATCGTGCTGATCAACCCGAACAACCCCACCGGCGCCGTCTACCCGCGGCACGTGCTGGAACAGTTCGCGGCCCTGGCGCGCAAGCACGATCTGGTCCTGTTCTCGGACGAAATCTACGAGAAGATCACCTACGACGGCGCCGTCCACGTCCACACCGCCTCGGTCGCGCCGGACTTGCCGGTACTGACGTTCAGCGGGCTGTCCAAGGCGTACCGGATGCCCGGCTATCGGGCCGGCTGGGTGGCCATCAGCGGGCCGCGCGCCGAGACCGCGGCCTACCGTGAATCACTGGAGCTGCTGGCCTCGCTCCGACTGTGCTCGAACGTCCCGGCGCAGCACGCCATTCAGACGTCGCTGGGCGGCTACCAGTCCATCGGCGACCTGGTGAAGCCCGGGGGTCGGCTGCACGAACAGCGCGACCTGGCCTGCCGGCTGCTCAACCAGATCCCGGGCGTCAGCTGCGTTCCCGCGGCCGGGGCGATGTACCTGTTCCCCAAGCTGGATCCTGCCGTGTATCCGTTCGAGGACGACGAGAAGTTTGTCCTGGACCTGCTCGAGGAGGAGAAAATCCTGGTTTCGCACGGCAGCGCCTTCCACTGGCCCACGCCGGACCACTTCCGGTTCGTGATCCTGCCGTCGGTGGAGGACATCGAGGAGGCGGTACGCAGGATTTCTTCCTTCCTGGCCATCCACCGGAAGAAGACGGCCGACGCCGCTGCTGCCGCCGTCTAAAGCCTGCTTGGCCCGAGGGGCAAGAGCGGGAACGCCGCGCTGAGCAAGCCGCGTGACCGATGGATCGGGTAGCACACGCCTCCGTGGGCAGAGCGTGCCCCGGGCCGGCGGCACAGCCTGCTAGGCTGCTGAGGATTCCAGCCGCCGGTCGGGCGGCTGTGGTGCCGGGCATCGGGGGAACATGCGGACCAGGCCGACGGCCGCCCTGATGGCGGTGTGCGCGTTGCTGCTCGCGGGCTGCACGGAACCGGAGGCGGAAGCAGGAGCGGCATCCCCGGCCACGGCGAGTGCCACTCCGGCAGCCTCCGGCGGCGGGTCCGCCACCGGTCCTGCCGCCGGCACATCCCATGGCCCCATCCGGCTGGCCTCTCCCTCGCCCGGTCGCCCGACCATAGCACCCGCGGAGACCGTCGGAGCAGCGGATCCCGAGGGCACGAGTGCCTACATCGACGACTTCCTCGCGACGAAATGGTCTTCCGGCGCGGAGCCCTCGGCCCTGGGTGAGGCGTCCGTCGGCGACTGTGTGTTCTTCGATTGGGAGTATTCCTCCGGCCCCACGACCACCGCGTTGTTTCAGGTGCCCTGCCAGGAGCCGCATGAAGGCGAGATATTCGGCACCATCACCCACGCCGGCGAGCCGTATCCGGGTCTGTCAGCGCTGCAACGCGATGCCGAACCCCTCTGCGGCGAGGTGATTTCCCAGTTTCTCGAAGCCCGGTTGATTCCGGACGGCACCCACCGGCTCTTGTTCCCCACGCAAGCGGATTGGGATTCGGGCGAACGCACCTCCGTTTGCCTGTACCACCCCGGCCCCCTGTTGGAGCGCGGGTATTTCGAGGATTAGCCGGCAGCGCCGGCTGGCAGGTGCGTGAATTCATTGTGAACATGCGGCCGGATCCCTTGTGGCCGCCCTCGCCCGCCCGGATGGTGGAGGAGAGATGCGCGGCCGTTAACCCGATCCGAGGAGCACCACCATGCCTGAGACCCCGCTCGAAAACTGGGACCTCGTTCCCGGCACCTTGGTGGAGGTGTACAGGGACGGAACGCTGCTGCGCACCGGAAGAGTCGATGCGGTAACACTTGATGCGGACATCGTCTGGCTGGCCAACAGTGGCTCCCACCCACGCCGTCTGTTCGAAAAGTCCGAGGGGTACCGGCTCCAACTGGTTGCGGACCGGGCCTGACCGCAGTCCCGCGCCGGACCCTACCGCCGGGTGCCCTCCCGGCGCTAGCGTGTCCGGCATGGAGATGAAACTCGAACTGGTGGCCGTGCCGGTCACCGACGTCGACCGGGCCAAGGATTTTTACGTGGAGCAGGTCGGCTTTCACGCCGACCACGACCACCGGGTAAGCCACGGCCTGCGGTTCGTGCAGCTCACGCCGCCCGGCTCCGCCTGTTCCATCGTGATCGGCGAGGGCATCACGGAGATGGCGCCCGGCTCGCAGCAGGGGCTCCAGATGGTCGTTGCCGATGCCGAAGCGGCCCGGGAAGAACTGCTCGGCCGCGGCGTCGCGGCGAGCGACGTGGACGCGCAGCCGTGGGGTAAGTTCGTCTACTTCAGCGACCCGGACGGCAACACCTGGGCGCTGCAGCAGCTGCCGCCCAGGGACTGAACCTACCGCTCGCGCACTCATGCCCTCAGGCTTCTGCCGCTTCCCCGGTGGCGCCGCGGTGCCGCGGGAAACGCCCGCCATCTGCCGTGGCCGAAGCCTGGCTCCGCCTGCCGCCACCGACGGAGGGCCCAAATAAACTTTTCTTGCACCGGCGGAATAAACCGGCCCTCCGGGGGTGTTCCTTAAACTGAGAATGCCAACGGACAGCTGAGGGACCGCCAAGTTTGCAGCAGGGATCAGCGGAGAAGCTCTTTCCCGCGCCCTGCCGCCTCGCAGCCCCTACCGTCAGCGCTCACCGGCACCCGGCAGGAGCCGGCGCTTCACGCCTGACGAGCAGTCCCCGAACGATGCCGCGGCAGGGTCCGCCCCACAGCTGATCCGCCTGGCACAGCACGCCCTTACCGCCACAACACAGGAGGTCACGTATGACACTATCCGCACCCGGTCAGTCCCCGCTGGTCAATTCCACCCCCACCAGGATCCGCAATCTCGGACATCTGCGCCGCGGCGATTCGGTCGAGGCCCGCATGGACAATGCCGTCCAGTACCGGGGCCGCGTCGACCGTACCGCACCCGGCGTCGGCCTGGTGTGGATCCGTGATGAGGCGGACGGCTCGCGCCGCGCCATCAGCACGCAGGACTGCACGGTCTGGCGGCTGCCGCAGAAGGGCTGACATCAGCACGGGGCGGCCCAGCCCCTCCCACGGAGCGGACGGCTTCGGCGACCACCACGGCGCCGGCGTCGTCCGTTGCTTCGTTAACCGCGGCCCTCCCGGGTTCGGCGCTTGTCCGGCGGGCCCGCCCGGAGTTGAATGGGACCAGCATTGGGGCCGGCGCGGGTCCCGGCCACCGCCTTCGGAGCATGCCATGGCCGTCTCGTTCAACCACACCATCGTCTACGCCGCAGACAAGAAGGCGTCGGCGGAATTCTTTGCGGAGATCTTCGGCCTCGATCCGCCGCAGCCGATGTTCGGACACTTCATGACGGTCCTGCTGGAGGGCGGCGTGGCACTCGACTACGCGGACACCGGCGGGAACGTGCAGCCCCAGCATTACGCCTTCCTGGTCACCGAGGACGACTTCGACGGGATCCTCACCCGCATCCGGTCGGCCGGAATCGACTACTGGGCAGACCCGGGCCGCAGCCGGCCCCAACAAATCAACCTCAACGACGGCGGCCGCGGCGTCTACTTCACTGACCCGAACGGCCACTTTCTGGAGGCCATCACGCGCCCCTACGGCTCCGGCGCTGCCTGAGGCGAGGCGCCGTCGTACGCTGGACCGACGTTCGAACAGGAGCGAAGCATGCAACAGGAAGCCACCGGGAACGTCCGCCTGAGCGCGACGGTGAGCGGCCGGGTCCAGGGAGTGGGCTTCCGGTACTGGGCACGGGAACGCGCCGAACGCCTGGGGCTGGTGGGCTCGGCCGTGAACCAGGAGGACGGCACCGTGGGCGTGGTGGCGGAGGGGCCGCACGATGCAGTACGGCAGTTCGCGGCCGCGTTCGAGTCCGGCACGGCGCCGGGGCGGGTGGATGCGGTCGAAGCGACGTACGGCCCGCCCACCGGCGGGTTCAAAAGCTTCGACGTGGGCTGAGAACGGGCGCCTCTGGGCGGCGCGGATGGTGTGACGTTTAAATCGAGCCGGCCCCGCGGCGTGTTCACGCGGGACCGGCTCTTTGGGGGATCGCCGGCCCGGCAAAAACGTGGGGGTCCGTAACCGGCTAACGCTGAAATTATGCCACTCGTCGCGCCCAAATTTCAGGACTGTGATTTATGTTACGAAATGACGTAACACTTCTCCGTCGCCGGGTTTGGTTACGGGCGGAGTGCGTTTCCGATTACCGGAGGATCAAGAAAAGCGTGCCCGGGCCGCGTGCCGTAACGGTTGCGGCGTTATCGCGAACGTGCCGGGTCCCGTCGCGGAAAACGCCCCTATCCTGAGTGCATCTGTCACCCCCATGAAAGGCGGTGTGCCATGCGCAAGCTCCCCACATGGCTGTCCGTAATCCTGCTGGTTCTCGGCCTGGGATTGGTGGCACCCGGCCCCGCCACCGCGGCGCCCTACTGCGGCATCACCTGGGGCTCGACGGCGGAGTCCGCGCCGGGGACCACGAACGCCCCCATCACCAACGTGCGCACCGGCCGGCACGCCTGCTTCGACCGCATGGTCGTGGACCTGCGCGGCGACGTGGCCGGCTACTCGGTGAGGTACGGGACGGTGCGGGCCCAGGGATCCGGCCATGCGATCCCCCTGCGCGGCGGCGCCGACCTGGCCGTGGTCGTGAAGGCTCCTGCGTATGACTCCAACGGTCGCGGTACCTACCGGCCGGCCAACCCGAAGGAGCTGGTGAACGTCACCGGCTACACCACCTTCCGCCAGCTCTCCTGGGGCGGCAGTTTCGAGGGGTACACCACCATCGGCCTCGGCGTGCGCGCCCGCTTGCCGTTCCGGGTCTTCACCCTGGACGGCCCGGGCACCATGTCCCGCCTGGTGATTGACGTGGCCCACCGCTGGTAGGCCTGCAACTCTGCAGGCAGGCCGGGCGCCTGGCGGCCTCTGCCCCGGCCGGCCGCTGACGACGGCGATGCCCGCCTTCGGTGCCTTCACGCACCCGGGCGGGCACCGCCGTCGTCGTCTAACGCCTAGCCGGCGGCGGCTTCCAGAAACGCCTCGGCCAGCGGGCCGGCAGTTTCGGAGCCCAGCTCGCCGTCCTCCACGAACACCGCGATGGCAAGGTCCCCGTGGCCGGCGATCACCCAGGAGTGGGTCTGCGGCGGGTCCTGCGAGCCGTACTCTGCGGTGCCGGTCTTGCCGATGGCGGGCTTCCCGGGCAGGTCGGTCAGGTTGGCCAGATAGCCGTCCACCACGGCCGACCGCATCATGCTGCGCAACTGTTTGGCTTCCCCGGCGGTCAGTTCGGGCGCGTCCGGGAGCTCGGCCTTGGGGTCGTGCCCGTCCACCAGCGTCGGCACCACCGAACCGCCTTCCACCACGGCCGCCATCAACGTGGCCAGCGCCAGCGGCGACGCCTGCACCCGTGACTGGCCGATCAGCGAGGCCGCGTGCGCGGTCCCCTTGGTGTCCTCGCGCGGCACCTCGCCCATGAAGGCCTCGATGCCGGGGTCCGCGGTCATGCCGATGCCCAGGGCGCCGGCGGCATCAGCCAGCTGGTCCTGGGAGAGTTCCCGGTGCTCGGCGATGAACGCGGTGTTGCAGGAGTGGGCGATGGCCTCGGTCAAGGTGATCCGGCCGGTGAACTCGGCGGGATAGCTGTCCGCGTTCTCAAAGCTTCGGCCGTCCACGACCAGTTCCGGGTCGCAGGTGACGGCGGAATCGGGGGTCGCGCCGTTGCGCAGCATGCCCAGCGCGGTGGCGATCTTGAAGGCGGAACCGGGGGCGTACCGGCCCAGGAACGCGGTGTTGTAGCCTTCGCTGTCCGGACCGTTCGCGGCCGCCAGGACGGCACCGGTGGACGGGCGCAGCGCGACGATCGAACTCGGCGAGTCGATGTCGGCCAGGATGTCCTCGGCCGCCGACTGCAACTGCGGCACGAGCGTGGTTTTCACGTTTTCGCCGTCCACCGGGTCTTGGCGGAACAGCTGGCGGGACGGCGCTTCGCCGCCCTCTTCGGCGGGCTGCCCGACAACGGAGACGGTGGCTCCCGGCGTGCCGGAGAGCTCGGTGTTAAAGGCTGCCTGCAAGCCGGACGAGCCAACGGTCTCGCCCGCCACCACCGTGCCCTTGGACTTCTCGATGTCCTCGGCCGTGGCCTCCCGGACCGATCCCAACACCGGAGCGGCGAACGTGCGGTTTGGCGCCAACGGAATCTGGTCACCCACCGCCAGGAAGCCCTCGATGCCCTTCAGCTTCTTCTGGTCCAGCTCGTTAAAGGCGTCCTCGCGCAGCGTGATGGCGTCCACGAAAGCTTTGGGCCCGTAGGCTTCAACCTTTTCCAGGTAAGCGGCTGCGTCGATGTCCACCAGCTTGGCCAGCGCCCGCGCCGAGTCCTCGGCGGCCGATGCGTCGAGGCCTGTCTTGTCGATGCCGACAACCCTGACCGGGCGGTTCTTGACGATCGCCTCTCCCTCGGCGTCGAGGATCCGGCCGCGCCGCGGTTCCTCGGTGGAGAGCACCAGCCGTTCGCCCTCGGCAAGCGAGGGCTCCAGGATTTCGGGCTTCCACCGGACGTGCCAGGCGTCCTCGGCGTAGTGCAGGTCGGCCCTGGTGGTGTAGCTCCAGCCCTGCTCCGCATCGGCCACCGGCCAGTCATAGGAAAGGGTGGCCCGGAAGAGGTTGGATTCGACCTCTTCGACGCCTTCCACGGTGACTTCGGGCTTTAAGGGGTCCATCCCCTCGGTCAGCGCGGCCAGTTGTTCCTGCACCTGGGCGCCGGTGGCATCGGCGAAGGGCACGTCCGACACGTCGTTGGCGGCCAGCGCTTCCGCCAGTGCCCTGGCGGTCGGTTCCGGCGATTCCCGCTCCGGAGCGCAGGCAGCCACCGCTACCGTCAGCAGCAGGGCCGTGATGAGTGCAAGTGCGCGCCGAAGCAATTCTTCTCCCGGATCCGATGGTGTCCTGTTAGAACCTATAAGCGGCCAGCAGCGATGTCGAGCCGGACGGCACCGGCGGGATGGTGCTTGAATGGGTTCGTCGGGACGCCGGCCTCGGCCCGGCAAACAGGACAGTAAGGACACCATGACCGAATCCGCTCCCCCAGCTTCCCGCCGTGCCGCGGTGGTCTGGAACCCGTCCAAGAAGTTCAACTTCGACCTGGTGGCGCTGGTCGAGGGCCTGTGCGCCGAGACCGGCTGGCAGCCACCGCTCTGGCTTGAGACCACGCTCGAGGATCCGGGCGCCGGCCAGGCGCACCAGGCGCTGGAAGCGGGCGTCGATCTGGTCATCGCCGCCGGCGGTGACGGAACGGTGCGGCGGGTGGCCGGCCGGCTGGCGGCGACCGACATGCCGCTGGGCGTGATCCCGCTGGGCACCGGCAACCTGCTGGCACGCAACCTGGACCTGCCGGTTGACGACCCGGAGACCGCGGCAGGCATCGCGTTGGCCGGCCGCGACCGCCGGATCGACGTGGTCCGGGCCACCGTGGACAGGTCGGGCGGCGACTCCGTGTTCCTGGTCATGGCCGGTCTCGGCTTCGACGCTGCCGTGATCGGCGGCACCGACGACGGACTCAAGGACCGCATCGGGTGGCTGGCCTACGTGGAAGCCGGCCTGCGCAACCTTCCGGGCAAGCCGGTCCGCGCCACGGTCACCATAGACGGCGGCAAGCCCATCACGCTGCGCATGCGCAGCGTGATGGGCGGCAACTGCGGCAAGATCCAAGGCGGCTTCGAAATGTTTCCCGGCGCGCGGCTCGACGACGGCCTGCTGGACGTCATGACCATCTCCCCCCGCGGCCGGCTGGGCTGGCTCGGCGTGCTGGCCGGGCTCGCCAAACGAGGCCGCAGCGTGGACCCCTCGGTTGACTACTACCAGGGCAAGCACGTGGAGATCCACGCCGGCCGGCCCCAGGAGATGCAACTGGACGGCGACCATATCGGCATGGGTTCCCGCCTAGTGATGCGCGTCGACCCGGGCGCACTCGTGGTGCGGGTGGCACCGGAATAGAACACCAACGACGCCGCTGCGCGCCGCCGGGAGTGCGGCTGCTCACATTGCCGACACAGTTCGGAACATATCTTGAGGTACCCGTTGTTGTACGTGCTAGCTTCAGCGTTTGCCGGCCACCCGCCGGTTGGCTCGTCGTCCCACATCACAAGGGGTTTTCCACCATGATTCGTCGTCGTTTGTCCGTCCTCGGTGCCGCCGCAGCCGCCGCCCTGGTGCTGGCCGGCTGCAGCACGTCCTCGCCGTCGGGGTCGGAGCCGGCGACCTCCGCCGCCGCGACCACGCTGCAGGAGATCCAGGACGCCGGCGTGATCACCGTGGGGACCGAGGGTACCTACCGCCCGTTCTCCTTCCACGAAAACGGCACCGGCGACCTGACCGGTTACGACGTCGAGATCGTCACCGCGGTGGCGGATAAGCTCGGCGTCGACGTGCGGTTTGAAGAGACCCAGTGGGACGCCATCTTCGCGGGGCTGGACGCGGGGCGTTTCGACGTGATCGCCAACCAGGTTTCGATCAATGAAGACCGCCTGGCCAAGTACGACTTCTCGGACCCGTACACGGTCAGCACCGGCGTCGTCGTCGTGAAGTCGGACAACAACGACATTTCCTCCCTGGCAGATCTGGAGGGCAAAACCTCCGCCCAGTCGCTGACCAGCAACTTCTACAAACTGGCCAAGGGCGCCGGCGCGGACGTCGAGGCCGTGGAGGGCTGGGCGCAGGCGGTTTCGCTGCTGGAGCAGGGCCGCGTGGACGCCACCGTCAACGACAAACTGACCTACCTGGACTACCAGGCCACCAACGACAACAAAGACATCAAGGTAGCCGCCGAAACGGACGAGGAGACGCAGAGCGCCTTCGCCTTCCAGAAGGGCAGCGACGACCTGGTGGAGGCCTTCAACACGGCGCTGGAGGAGCTGCGCGCCGACGGCACGCTGGAGGAGATCTCGGAGAAGTACTTCGGCGCGGACGTCAGCAAGTAATCCGGCCGGCTTTCAGGGAGACGCTAACGTAACCGTATGGACATCGACTGGGAGCTCGTCGGCAGTTCGCTGTGGCCTATAGTCCAGGGCGGATTGACCGGCACCATCCCCCTCACACTGGCCAGTTTCGCCATCGGCCTGCTGCTGGCGCTCGTCGTGGCCCTGATGCGGCTGGGCCGAAACCGGGTCCTGGCCGGCATCGCCCGCGCCTATGTTTCGGTGATCCGCGGCACGCCCCTGCTGGTCCAGCTGTTCGTGATCTTCTACGGCCTGCCGTCGATCGGCGTGGTGCTCGACCCCTGGCCGAGCGCGGTCATCGCGTTCTCCCTGAACGTGGGTGGATATGCGGCCGAGATCATCCGGGCCGCGATCCTCTCCGTCCCCAAGGGCCAGTGGGAAGCCGGCCACACCATCGGCATGGCCGGCACCACCACCCTGCGCCGCATCATCCTGCCCCAGGCCGCGCGCGTGTCGGTGCCGCCGCTGTCCAATACCTTCATCTCGCTGGTCAAGGACACCTCCCTCGCCTCCCTGATCCTGGTCACCGAGGCGTTCCGGGCCGCCCAGGAAATCGCGGCGTTCAGCCAGGAGTTCATGCTGCTCTACATTGAGGCCGCGGCGGTCTACTGGGTGTTCTGCCTGGTGCTCTCCGCCGGGCAGTCCCGACTGGAGAAGAGGCTGGACCGCTATGTCGCCCACTGACGTCCCTTCCGCCGCCGCTTCGCAGCGCGGCTCCGCAGCCGGACCGGTGCTGACCGTGGAGGGCCTGCGAAAGTCCTTCGGCAGCAACCAGGTGCTCAAGTCCATCGATCTGTCCGTCCAGACGGGTGGCGTCCTGGCCCTGATCGGACCCTCCGGGTCGGGCAAAACCACCGTGCTGCGTTGCCTGAACGGCCTGGAAACCCCCGACGGCGGACGGGTCGCCTTTTCGGGCGGGCCGGCCGTGGACTTCGGTTCGCCGGTGAACCGGAAACAGATCGCCGCCCTGCGCGACCGCAGCGCCATGGTGTTCCAGCACTACAACCTGTTTCCGCACATGACTGTGCTGCAGAACATCATCGAGGGCCCGGTCCAGGTGCAGAAGCGGCCCAAGGCCGAAGCGGTGCGCGAGGCCAGGTCGCTGCTGGACCGCGTCGGGCTCTCCGGCAAGGAAGACCAGTATCCGCATCAGCTCTCCGGCGGACAGCAGCAGCGGGTCGGCATTGTCCGGGCCCTGGCGCTCAAACCCTCGCTGCTGCTGTTCGACGAGCCCACGTCCGCACTGGATCCCGAACTGGTCGGCGACGTGCTGCACGTGATCAAGGAACTGGCTGACGAGGGCTGGACCATGGCCCTGGTCAGCCACGAGCTGGCCTTCGCCCGTGAAGTGGCCAGCGAAGTGGTGTTCATGGACGGCGGCGTGGTGGTGGAACGCGGACACCCCGAACAGGTGCTGCGCCAACCGCGGGAGGAGCGCACCCAGCAGTTCGTCCACCGGCTGCTAAACCCATTCTAGGGCCGGGTCCGCCTCCGGGTGCCCCCGCCCTCCCCGCTGCAGGCTCCCTGCACCCGCGGCGGTCCCGCCGGCACCGGCGTGCGCCGCCCCCGCCATGGCAGGAGTGGCGCACGCCACGCCGGTGGAAAATTCATCTGATGTCATCTGGGATGGCAGAATGTAAAGTTCCATGCACCGTTCCGCATGGCAGGCTCGTTCCGGCCGGAAGCTTCCATCCCGCGTTTCTCCTGCGCGGAAACCTCCGGCCACGAAAGGCAGAACCATGGCCACTTCCCTGGCTACCAAGTCGTTGACCGCACAGACGGCTTCCGAAGCGCACGATCTCCTGAATGCTGCGGTCGAAGAGCTGCAAAAGCTCGCCGCCATCGACGGCGATTGCGGCATCCTGGTCACGCGCACCGGCCCCGGGCAGTTTACGGTGGAGCTGAGCGACGACGTGCCCTACGGCATCACCCAGGAATCGCATCTGTACTAAGCGGTTGGCGGGCCGGTCAGGTTATGTGACGCCGGCCGGTTGCCCGGAATGAAGCGCGGGCCCGCCCCGGTGGGATAATTTCGCCCATGGCTCCTGCAATTGCGTACCAAGGTGAACCCGGCTCGAACTCCCACATGGCTTGCCTGGAAGTGCGCCCCGGTTGGGACGCGGTGCCGTGTGCCAGCTTCGAGGATGCGTTCGCTGCCGTCACCGGCGGCGAGGCCGAACTGGCCATGATCCCCATCGACAACTCGATCGCCGGCCGGGTGGCGGACATCCACGCGCTGCTGCCGAAGACCACCCTGCAGATTGTGGAGGAATTCTTCCTGCCCATCCGGTTCAGCCTGCTGGGCGTACGCGGGGCCACCGTGGAGCAGGCCCGGGAGGTGCACAGCCACATCCACGCCTTGGGCCAGTGCCGCAAGCTGATCCGCAGGCTCGGGCTCACTCCGGTCATCGCCGGCGACACCGCGGGTTCGGCCCGGGAGGTGGCCGAATGGAACGACCCGACCAAGGTCTCCCTGGCACCGCCGATGGCCGCCGAACTCTACGGTCTGGAGGTTTTCGCGGAAAAGGTCGAAGACGATCCGACGAACACCACACGGTTCGTGGTGCTGGCCGACCGCCGGCCGGTCCCGTCCCGCGAGGAACTTCCCGGTCCGGCGGTGACCAGCTTCGTGTTCCGCGTGCGGAACGTGCCGTCGGCGCTCTACAAGGCGCTGGGCGGTTTCGCCACCAACGGCATCAACATGACCAGGCTGGAGAGCTACATGGTCGGCGGCGAGTTTGCCGCCACCATGTTCATGGTGGACGTCGAAGGCCACCCGGACGATCCTGCCATGGTCCACGCCTTCGAGGAACTGGACTTCTTCACCACCGAGATCCGCCTCCTGGGCGTTTACCCGGCGCATCCGTTCCGGCGGCAGACCGTGCGCGCCGGCGCCGCCGCACAGTAGCCGTGGCGGCGGCCGCCCGTGGGCCGCAGCCGTAGCGCCGCAACCGTCGGGGCAGCCGTCGCGCGGCTGCCGCCGGTAAAACGCTGCATTTGACGAACTGTTACCGGCGTTTGACCCAGGCCCTTCCCCGCTCTTAGCGTGGAGGCGAATCAAGAGCGCCAACTTCACAGCCCTGGCTGGTTGGCCGGCAACCCTCTACCGTAGCGGGGTGCTCCAGGTGATGATTCGGCCCGCCGGGTATGTCGGCAGGCAAGTACGCGTATCCACCCGCAGCAGCTCGGCCGCAGCGGATGCGCCCAAGCCCCAAGGACGCCATGTCGCTACACCATGACCTGACCCCCAACACGTTGCGCTCAGCCTTCGGCCGCTTCCCCTCGGGCATCGCGGCGCTGTGCGCGATCATCGACGGCGAGCCGCAGGGCATCGTCGCCTCCTCGTTCACCGTGGGCGTCTCCCTCGAGCCGCCGCTGGTGATGTTCGCCGTGCAAAACACCTCACGGACCTGGCCGCTGGTCCGCCGGGCCGACCGGATCGGCGTCTCGGTCCTCGGCACCGGGCACGACGGCGTCTGCCGCCAGATCGCGTCCAAGAACGGGGACCGCTTTGCCGGCCTGAGCCTGCACGGCACGGACGACGGCGCGCTTTTCCTCAACGACGCGGCGCTCTGGCTGGACTGCTCGGTGCACCAGGAAGTCCCGGCCGGGGACCACCACGTCGTGCTGCTGCAGGTGCACGGCCTGTCCACGCACGACGGCACGCACGAGCCGCTCGTCTTCCACGATTCCGCATTCCGCCGGTTGGAACAGCCGGCCTTCGTCTAGGACGCTTGGTCCCGGCCCAGCCGGCAGCGGGCTGGGCGAGCCGCGGGCAGCTACGGCAGCGGCCTGCCGCGGGCCGCCACCCACAGGGAGTACCACTCCTCGCGGGTCATCGATGCTCCAACCGCCTCCGCCTCGGCACAGGCCCGGATCCGGTCCGGGCTGCTGGTGCCGACGACCGGCCGGATGCCTGCCGGATGCCGCAGCAGCCAGCCCAGCACCACGGCTTCGGGCGGGCAGCCCTTGTCCCGGGCAAGTTCCGTGACCAGGGCTGCCGTTGCATGGTCGGCCGGGGCTGTGGCATCCGCGGGCGCGGAAGCATCCGGTATCGCGGCCTCCGCTGCCGCGCGCCCGCTGTACCGGCCCTGGGCCAGCGCGCCCCAGGCCTGCAGCTCCACCCCGTGGGCGGCGCAGTATTCCAGGGTGCCGTGCGGGAAGCCGATCCCCGTTCCCTCCGGGTGGTTCACCAGCACCCCCGACTCCAGCCAGTCGCGTCGGTACAGGCTCATTTCCAGCTGGTTCACCGCCAGCGGTTCATCCAGCGCCGCCTGCAGCCAGCGCATCTGTTCGCCGGACATGTTCGAGACACCGAGGCGGCGGACCTTCCCGGCCATCCGAAGCTCGTTGAAGGCCGCGGCGATCTCCTCGGCCTGCGCCAGCGGATCCGGCCGGTGGATCAGCAGCGTATCCAGGTGATCGGTGTGCAGCCGGCGCAGGCTTTCGTCGGTGCGGGCCAGGATGGCTTCCCGCGAGGAGTCGTAGTGCCCGACCAGGCCGGGGACCGGCAGCCGGATGCCGCATTTGCCCTGCAGCCGGATCGAGTCGCGCAGCTCGGGACTTCCCGCGAGCACCCGCCCGAACGCGGCCTCGGCCTTGCCGTGGGCGTAGATGTCGGCGTGGTCGAACGTCGTGATCCCGGCCTCCAGCGCCGCCGCCACTGCCGCGTGCGCGGCCGCCACGTCGGCCGCTTCCAGGGGCCCGCTCCCCCAGCCACCGCCCAGCCCCATGCAGCCGAAAATGAGGCGCGATCCGGCGTCGTCCATTGACAGTTCCCCCTTCGCTGGGCAGGTTTCCAGCGTACGACGGCGGCGCCCGGGGAGGCATGGGCGCGGGCCTGAGGTGATGCAGCCACCGAAGAACACTCCGCGCAGCGGGGCGCCGGTTCAACTCAGGCGGCATCAGCCGGTGTGACGGCGGAGGAACGCCACGCTGCGCTCCAGCACCTGCCACGCCGCTTCCAACTCCAGGTTGAACTGGAACTGGTGCCCCAGGCCGGCCTCGGTTTGGGGGAAGAACTCCTCCACGGCCGCGCCCTTGATCCGCAGCGCTTCGACCAGCCCGAGCGAGTGCGGCAGCAGCGGGTCGGTGTTGCCCGCGGAAACGAAAGCCGGCGGGTAGTCGGCGCCCACATGCCGGGCCACGGAGGCCAGCGCGACGTACGGACGCTCCAGATAGTCCTTGGCCCCGGTGTAGGACCACAGCACCGTGCGCAGGTAGTTCTGGTTCCCGGCCTGGTCCGCCCCGGCGAGCGAGAGGTCGTACGCCCCGCAGTGCAGCAGCACCGCGCGCAGCCGTTCCGGCTTCATGGGCGAGGCAATGCCCAGCCTTTTGGCATAGTCCGGGTCGGCGATGACCAGCGCCAGTTGCGCAGCAATTTGCGCGCCCGCCGAGTCCCCGGCCAGCACGATCCGCTCGGTATCGATGTGCAGCCGGTCGGCATTGTGTTCCAGGTAGCGCAGCGCGGCGGCCGTCTGGCGCACCGGCGCGGGGTAGCGGCGCACGTGGGCCAGCGAATAGTCCACGCCCACGGCGGTGAAGCCGTAGGAGGCGAGGATTCGAAGGTAATTGGCGACGTCGTTCTTGGTGCCGGAGATCCAGGCCCCGCCGTGGATCCAGACAATTGTCGGAAGGCGCAGCGAATCCTCGGCCGCCTTGTCCGGGAAGAACACGTCCAGGCGGGTATGGCCGTGGTTGCTGAGGTATTCCTGATCCAATACTTCGCTGATGCCGTCCGGCACGTGCCGGGCCATGGCGCGGGCCGTGCGCCGGCCGTCCCGTTCGGACAGCACCCGCAGCAGCACCGCCAGCGGCCGGGGGCTGAGGCGCAGCCACAGGACCAGGCCGCCGGCGAGGGCCGCCGGGACGGTGACGAGCACGGCAACGGCTGTCAGTGCGCGGCGGATGCGGACCTGCATGGCTTCCTCCCGATCGGCCTGTGGTGAACCAATCGTGAGCCCGCCCCGCCCGCGGGGCAAGCCCCTCCGATGCCGGCCCGTCAACCGCCGGAAAGCCCCGCCCGCGAAGGGCCGTGAGGCCCGCAAACGGCTGGACGGCCCGCCGACGAAAAGTCTTGCGGCTCGCCCGCCAACGGCCGGGAAACCACGTCAGCCGAGGGCAACCACCAGGCTCAGCGCGGCCAAGACCAGGGCGACCGGCGTCATGGTCCACCGCTCGGGCTTGCTGCGCGAGATGGCGTTTAGGAGGACGCCGACGAACAGGTACGCGGTCAGGACCCAGCTGAGAACCAGCGACGCCGTCTCCGGCAACGCGTCGAGAAGCTGCGCCCGGTCCATGATGACGAAGACGAAAAACGCATACAGGAGCACCGAGACCGCGCTCCCGATGCGCAGCTTCGTCGGCAGGATGCGGTGGCTTCCTCCCCAGGCGAACCGTCCCAGCGGCAGGCCCGCGGCCAGCAGTATCTGTAAGACCGCCAACAGCGCGAAGACAAGGCACGCGGCGATGGCCGCAACGGTGATCATGGCGAGCAGTGTAGCGGTGCAGCCTTCAGCCGCGGTCAGGCGTTCAGCGGCTGGCGGTCAGCCGGCCACGCGTGCCAAGCGGTCAGCGGCTCGTGACCTTGCCCGTGAGCGAGGCGATCGGGCGCAGGAAGATCGGACGGGCCAGGAACCAAGCCGCCACGGTCACCGCGACGGAGGCGGCGAAGATCCAGAAGCCGGTCCACCCGCCGTCGTCCGTGGCCGCATACATGTGGTTGAGGTTGCGCAGCGCGCCGGTGGCCAGCACCAGCGTCACGTGCACGATGATGAACAGCACGAAGTACACCATCACCGGGAAGTGTATGGCCCGGGCCGCCTCAATCGGGAAGTATTTGTTGACCGCGGCCCGCTTGGGCCAGGCAGCCGAGGTGCGCAGGCCGGAGACGATGGCCAGCGGGGCGGCGATGAAGACGGTCGCGAAGTAGGTCAGCAGCTGCAGCGCGTTGTAGTTCACCCACCCGTTCTCCAGCGGCCAGTCCAGCGAGGCGTACTGCAGCACCGCGGACAGCGCGTTCGGGAAAATGTCCCAGCTGGTGGGCACAATCCGCATCCAGTGCCCGGTCGCGAAGATCAGCACCATGAACACGATGCCGTTCAGCACCCACAACGCATCCAGGGTCAGGTGGAACCACAGGTTCAGGGTGATCTTGGTGGGCGCGTTCCTGGTCTTCACCAGGCCCTTGTTGTTGCGCGTCCAGTACGCCGGCGAGCGCGTGCCGGCACGCACCTGCAATCCGGTGCGGATGATCAACACGATCAGGAAGAAGTTGAGGAAGTGCTGCCAGCCCAGCCAGGCGGGCAGCCCGACCGGCGCGGACTCGGGAAGTTCGGAGCGGCCCGGGTACGCGGCCAGGAAGTCCTGGAGGCCCGGCATCGTGCGAAGCCATTTGGCCAGCAACACCAACAGCAGAAGCACGACGACGGCGCCGGCCACCGCCGCGGTAATCTTCAGCCACGTCTTCCGGGTACTCCCGGACGGTTTCGTCGAAGTGGACATCGCCAGCTTTCCTCGTTCCCTGCGTCCCGACAATCCGGGCTTCGTGATTCAAGGTACCCCGGCCGGGCGGCATCATGCCACACGCGCGGCCGCGGCGGCCAGAGCCCGCCGCGGCACGGGGCGAGCGGGGCGCTATTGGCCTCCCTGCGGCATCCATTTCAGGCAGTAGCGCAGGTTGGCGGTCACGGTCCGCACGGCGGCTTCTTCGTCTCCGGCAGCGATGGCGTCCGCCAGGTCCTCGTGTCCGGCGCGCAGGCATCCATCGAAGCCGTCCCGCAACCGCTGGGCCATCTTGGTCCCGTGGAACACGTCGCCGAAGCTGCCGTACAGCTCGTGCAGCAACTGGTTGCCGGAGGCCTCGGCCACGGCCAGGTGGAAGTCCCAGTCCGCGGCGATCCACCCTTCCAGGTCCTGCTCCGCCCACGCTTGCCGGCGCCGGGCCAGCATCTCCCGCAGCGCCTCCACGGCGCCGCCGGTAGCCGGCGGTTCAGACCGCGCCGACTGCGCCGACTGCGCGGCCAGGCGCGCCGCCTGGGTGTCCAGCGCGAAGCGTACCTGCAGCACGTCCTCGTCGTGGTACTCGCGGTAGGCGCGGCGGGCGGTGCCGCTGATCTCGCTGGTGGCCCGCACGTACGTGCCGTCGCCGCGGCGCACCTCGAGCATCCCGGCGTGGGCCAGGGCCTTGACCGCCTCGCGCAGGGTGCCGCGGGAGACGCCCAGGCGTGCCATCAGTTCCGGCTCCGGAGGGATCCTGGCCCCCAGCTGCCAACGCCCCGCGGCGATGGACTCCCGTAGCCTCGACGTGACTTCCTCCGCCAGCGGCGGCCGCTGCAGCGGGCCTGACCTCATGCCCGCGCCTCCCGCGCCAGGCCGCTGACCGCGTGGGCCAGCAGCAGTTGCAGCGCCGCGCCGGCCACCAGCAGCACCAGCGGCACGGTCCAGTCGGCGAGTGCGTCGTGCAGCAGGCCGAGCCCGAACGGGCCCAGCGCGGCGAAGAGGTAGCCCACCGATTGGGCCAGCGTGGACAGCGCGGTGGTCTCGGCCGCGTCCGAACCGCTGCGGCTGATCACCAGCATCAGCAGCGGGAAGACTCCGAAACCCAGGCCGATCAAAACCGCGGGGAGCACGGCGAGCTCGGCAGGCAGCACCAGCAGTGCGAGATAGCCTGCCAGCGAGGCCGCGCAGGTGATCATGAAGGCCGGCCGCAGCAGGCCCGGGCGCGCCGCCATGGACAACAGCAGGACGACGGCGGGGATGGACACCAGCTGGACCAGCGCGAGCAGCTGCCCGGCCGCCGCGGAATCCACCCCGCGCGAGATCAGGATGTACGGCAGCCAGCCCATCACGGAATAGACGAGCAGCGCCTGGATGGTGAACAGGCCGGTGAGCAGCGCGCCCTTGCGGGTGAGCAGCAGCGGCCACGGCGACGAGTGGCCCCGGGTCCGGGGGCCCGGCCCGCGCCTGCCGGCCACGGCCATGGGAAGGAACACCGCCAGCCCGACGACGGCCAGCAGCGCCCAGGCGGCCAGGGCGAGCGACGGCGAGTCCAACTGCGCGGCCAGCGGGACGCTGACGGCCGCGGCCAAGGTGGCGCCGACGGACATGGAGATGGTGTAGGCCCCGGTCATCGTCGAGGGCCGGTGCGCGAAGTATTTGCGGATGAACGCCGGCAGCGCCACGTTGCAGACCGCCAGGCCCGACATGGACACCACCGTGCCGGCCAGCAGCATCCCGACGGATTCGACTCCGCGCAAGCCCAGGCCGGCAATCAGCAGTGTCAGCGCGAGTGCGATGGCGCGTTCCAGTCCCATGCGGCTGCTCAGCCAGGCCGTCGCGGCTCCGGCCACGGCGAAACACAGCACGGGAACGGTGGGCAGCAGTGCGGCGACCAGCGGCCCGTACCCCAGCAGCTGCTGCAGGTCGTGGAAGAGCGCGGCCGCGCTGGCAATACCCGCCCGGAGGTTCAGCCCGATGAGTATCACGGCGGCGACGGCCGCGGCGATGAACCAGCGGCGATGCGCGGCGGCGGGGGCCGGGGCAATCTCCTGCACGTCCAGCTCCGGTACCAGGGCCTCGGCGAACTCCACCGGAGCCTCGTCGCCGCCCGGCGCTTGGCCGCGGCCCGGCGCTTGGCCGCTGCCCGGCGCTCGGTCGCCGCCCGGCGCTTGGTCGCTGCTGCTGCCGCCGCTGGGCCGTCGCTCCAAAATCATTCTCTAAACGTTAGACGTTTGATGTCTGCGCACCAAAATGGTTGGATCGCGGGCCGGTCGGTCGGACCCTGCAGCCGGCGCGAGCACCGCCGTCGCAACTTTGGGGGACGGCGTGCCGCTCCCCCCGCCGCAGCCCGCAGAGGGAGCTTCGCCGTCGTAAGTTTCGGGAACGCGTTGGGGCGACGCGATCAACGGCACCGGGACCTCGGGCGGCGCAAGGCTGCCCGGGGTGCCGGCGTCGGCGGCGCAGACCCCGCCGCTTAGTTGGCGAAGACGTCCTGCAGCGTGCCCTGCGGGGTCCACAGCGCAATGGAGTCGCCGCCGTTGTTCAGCACTGACGCGGTGCCGTTGTTGTAGTAGGCGTCGGCGCTGTTGGTGCCCGGACCGGTGTAGACCCGCAGCTCCGCGCCGGGGGCAAGCACATAGCCCGCGCCGACCGTCAGGATATTGTTTGCCGCGTCGCGGATGATGTAGCCGCTGGCGTCGATGCTGTGGTTCGCCGTGTTGCGCAGTACCACGTGCTCGCCGGTTTCCGGCTGGACGTCGCTGCCGGCCGGGTCGTTCACCGCACCTTCGATTTCCAGGCCGGTGCCCGCGGGGAAGGGCTTCCGCCCGTCCAGGTAGCGCATCGTCTGGATCGGGAAGTCACCGGTGACGGCGTCGACGCCGAGGTCGATGGAGCGCTGGACCGCCTCGGGCGAGTTGGCGGTGTAGACGCCGACGACCAGCCCGGCGGCCTTCGCGTCGGCAACCTTCTGCGCCGTCAGCGTGCGGTAGTTGGTGCCGATCGAGTCGGCAAAGGTCGCCCAGGATTCCAACGTGGCCGGGCCCGGGACGGTGCTTGAGAGCTGCTGCAGCGCGATCTCGGGGGCCAGTTCTGCGAAGGTGCGGTTGGAGGCCTCGTCGAAGCCGAGGACCTGGACCTTGTCGGCGGCAACAAGCTTCTTCCACGCGGCATCGGTGCGGAGCTCGTCGGCGACGAGCTGCTCGATGCCCGGGGAGTTCTTCGGCGACTTGATCTCGATGTACACGCCGGTGTTCACCGTGGCAATCTTCGCGGCGTCGTCCAGGTGCGGGATCCGTTCCCCGTGGTACTGGTCGCCGAAGTAGGAACCGGCGTCGAGCTGCTGCAGTTCGTCCCAGGTGAAGGACGTGATGGGGTCGCCGGCACGCTCGGGGAAGACCTCCTCCACGTTGGTGGTCCGGGCCGGAGTGTCGTCGTGGAACAGGAACGGCACGCCGTCGGCGCTGAGCTGGACATCGATCTCGAAGAAGTCGGCGCCGGAGGCGCGCCCGTCCTTGAAGGCCGCGGCCGTGTTTTCGGGGGCGGTGCCGGCGGCGCCGCGGTGGCCGATCAGCAGCGGGGCTTCATCCTGCCCGCCCTGGTTGTTCTGCGCGCCGGCCGCCGGCGCGGCCACGAGGGTAGCGCCGACGGCGACGGCCGCGGCGGATGTGGTCAATGTTCTGAGCAGGCGAGATGCCATGGGATATGACGCCCTTCGTAGTGGTTATCCGGGTTTCCCCGCCACCGAGCTTCACAGCGCCAGTGGACCTGCGGGCCAACTGGCTGTGAACTCGCGGTGAAAGGAGACACCGCCCCAAGGGCCGGGCCGCGGCGACGGCGCGGCCGGACCACCAGGGGATGCCGCCGCGGCGGCGCTAGACTCGGAGGGGCATGAACCCTTCCGCCAATACCCCAAGCTCCGTGCGCGTCGATGCGTGGCTGTGGGCCATCCGCGCCTACAAGACCCGCTCCGCGGCCACCGCCGCCTGCCGTGCCGGACATGTCCGGCTCAACGGCAACCCGGTCAAGGCCTCCCAACCGGTGGTCCCGGGCGACACCCTGCGGGTGCGGCAGCCCGGGTTCGAACGGATCCTGGAAGTGCGCCGGCTGATCGCCAAGCGGGTGGGGGCCGAGGCGGCCTCGCACTGCTTCACGGACCACACGCCGCCGCGCCCGGCGATGCCGTCGCTCGGAATTCCGCAGCGCGACCGGGGTACCGGCAGGCCGACCAAGAAGGACCGGCGGGAGATGGACAGGCTGCGCGGCCCGCGCTAGGAACGGGAGCCCGGCGGCGCTTCGGCGGCCGCTGGGAACGGGAACCCGGAAGCTATTCGGTGGCCGCCCAGGGCGTCCGGTCGGGCCGGTGCCGCACCGCCCCGCCTGCGCCACCGGTCGACCCAGACCGGGCCGGGCTTCTTAGTTCCATGCCGTGAGCGTAACTCACTTCACATAACCGGCCGGACGGTACAAGATGGGAAGCGGAGACGGCCGCGCCGCCGTCCCGCTGCTATGTCATTATCTGAAGGAGATCAGGGCTGTGACCACCACTTCCCACGCCGCTTCATCCACCCAGCCGGGCTACCGGGTCCAAAACCCGTCCACCGGCGAGGTGGTCGAGGAATTCCCCACCGCCACCGACGCCGAGGTCAAGGACGCCCTCGCCAGGTCCCAGGCCGCCTACACAGCGTGGAAGGCCACGCCGATCACGGACCGCGCCAAGGTGGTGTCCCGCATTGCGGAACTGTTCACCGAGCGGGCCGACGAGCTCGCCGCGATCATCACCGAGGAAATGGGCAAGCCCCTGTCCGAATCCAAGGGCGAGGCCGAGTTCTGCACCGACATCTTCAGCTACTTCGCCACCGAAGGCCCCGACCTGGTGGCTGACCAGGAAATCAAGGCCATCGGCGGCGGCCGCGCCATGATCCAGAAGCTGCCGGTCGGCCCGCTGCTGGGCATCATGCCGTGGAACTACCCCTACTACCAGGTGGCCCGCTTCGCCGCGCCGAACCTGATGCTGGGCAACACCATCATCCTCAAGCACGCCGAGACCTGCCCCCGCTCCGCCCTGGCCATCCAGAAAATCATGGACGACGCCGGCGTGCCCGAGGGCGTCTACATCAACCTCTTCGCCAGCCACGAGCAAATCGCGGACATCATCGCCGACCCGCGCGTGCAGGGTGTCTCGCTGACCGGCTCCGAGCGGGCCGGCGCCATCATCGGCGAGCTCGCTGGCAAGAACCTGAAGAAGGCCGTCCTGGAACTGGGCGGCTCCGACCCCTACGTGCTGCTGGACACCGACGACGTCAAGGCGGCCGCCGAACAGGCGTGGGCCACCCGCATCGAGAACACGGGGCAGGCCTGCAACTCCAACAAGCGCATGATCGTCATGGAGGACATCTACGACGACTTCGTGGCCGAGCTGACCAACCTGGCGAAGGACCTCAAGCCCGGTGACCCGGCAGAAGAGGCCGAGGGCACCTTCGCTCCGCTCTCCTCCCGCGCGGCGGCCGAAGGCTTGGCCGAGCAGCTCAAGGACGCCGTCAACAAGGGCGCTACCCTGCACGCCGGCGGCACCCTCCACGATGGCCCCGGCGCCTACCTGGCCCCGGCCGTTCTGACCGGCGTCACTCCGGAGATGCGCGCCTACCGCGAAGAGCTCTTCGGCCCGGTGGCCGTGGTCTACAAGGTCAGCAGCGACGAAGAGGCCCTGGAACTGGCCAACGACACCGACTACGGCCTGGGCGGCGTCGTCTTCTCCACGGACGAGGAGCGCGCCCGCAAGATCGCCCAGCAGCTGGAGGTGGGCATGGCCAACGTCAACGGAGTCGGAGAAGGCGCCGACATCCCGTTCGGCGGCGTGAAGCGCTCCGGCTTCGGACGCGAGCTCGGGCCGCTGGGCATGGACGAGTTCGTCAACAAGCGCCTGTTCTACATCGCCGACTAACCCGGTCCGGCATCGACTGATCAGCAGGCGCCCTTCCCGCTCGCGGGAAGGGCGCCTGCTGATCTTTGCTTTCTGGATACAGCCAGGTTTTGGAACGGCGGCGCACCAGCGCCTGCAAGGTGCCGCCTCCGTCCGCCCGCGACAGTCCCTTGCCCCCTCACATCATTCGAATTCGGTCCGGATGATGGCCGGGGCGCCTCCTACCGGTGACAACCTGGCGCAGCGGCGGTAAGTTCACAAGACTGGTGCTGAAGCTTGACGGCCGGCTGCACCGACTGTATTCACCCCGCCGGACGCAAGGCATGTCATGGACTTTCAGCCCGAGCCCCAGATCTATACGGCTCCCAAGCCTAATTCCGCTCGCGAACCGGCTCGCCCGTCCCCGGTACCGAACAGTATCGCGGCCGGATACCTGGCACTCATGGCCCGCATGAAGTCCGCCGGCCTGCTGACCCGCCGCAGGGGCTACTACATCACCCTCTTCGCAGTGCTCACGTTGCTGCTGGCCGCGGCCTGGACGGGATTCTCGTTGCTCGGGAGCAGCTGGTTCCAGCTTCTGATCGCGGCCGGCATGGGAATACTGTTCACGCAGTTCGCCTTTATTGCCCATGAAGCGGCCCATTGGCAGGTCTTCAAGACCAAGCGGGTCAACGAATGGGCTGCCCGGCTGGTGGGCACCTGCCTGGTGGGCATTAGCTACGCCATGTGGATGCGCAAACACACCAAGCACCATGGATTTCCCAACACCGTGGACAAGGACCCGGACATCAGGACGGGATCCATCGCCTTCCATCCGGATGCTGCGGCCGGCCGCCGCGGCGCAATGGTGCGTGTCACGCGGCTGCAGGGCTACCTGTTGTTCCCGCTGCTGCCGTTCCTGGGCTTCAGCCTCTATGTGGATTCCTTCAAGTACCTGATCCGCCAGGGCAAAGTGGAGCACCGCTGGCTGGAGCTGGGCATCCTCGTGGCCCGCGCCGCGGTGCTGCTCACGGTTGTCTTCTGGCTGCTCCCCTTGGGGCAGGCCTTCGCGTTCATCGGCGTGCAGATGGCGGTGTTCGGCTTCTACATGGGCGCGTCGTTTGCGCCGAACCACAAGGGCATGCCGATCTATTCCAAATCCAGCCGGCCGGACTTCGTCACCCGCCAGGTGACGGCCTCCCGCAACATCCGCGGCGGCTGGATCATGGACCTGCTGATGGGCGGCCTGAACCGTCAGGTCGAACACCACCTATTCCCCGACATGCCCCGTCCCTGCTTGAGCAAGGCTGCGCCGATGGTTCGCGAATACTGCCGCGAGCACTCCATCCCGTACACGGAGACCAGCCTGCTGGCATCCTATGCGGCCATCGTCCGCTATCTGGGCGCGGTAGGCATAGCCGCCTCCGACCCCTTCCACTGTCCGGTGGCGGACATCTACCGCCGGGTTTAAGGCCTGCCGGATCCACCTCCCGCCGGGTGTACCGGTTGGGAGGACGTCCACCACCGGTCGGCGAACTGCAGGCTGGCGAAGCCGCCAAATCACCAGCCCGCCGACCCGGATTCCTTCCGGCCGGGGCGTCCTCCCCGTCCGCGCGGGCATGGACACCGGCTGGGCCAGCACAGAGAATGGGCGCATGGACCTGCCCGTGATGCCACCCGTTCCGCCCATGCTGGCCAAAAGCGTGGCCAAGATCCCCGACGGCGGAATGACGTACGAGCCGAAATGGGACGGCTTTCGGTCGATCATCTTCCGCGACGGCGACGAAGTGGAGATCGGCAGCCGAAACGAGAAGCCCATGACGCGCTACTTCCCCGAACTGGTGGACGCGTTCCGGGAGCAGCTGCCCGAGCGCTGCGTGGTGGACGGGGAGATCATCCTGGTGGGTGAGGGCGGCGGCCGGCTCGACTTCGAGATGCTGCAGCAGCGCATCCATCCGGCGGCCAGCCGGGTCAAGCTCCTCGCGACGGAGACACCGGCCCGGTTCGTGGCTTTCGACCTGCTGGCCCTCGGCGACGACGATCTGACCTCCCGTCCCTTCGAGGAAAGGCGGGCCGCGCTGGAGAAGGCGCTCTCCGCCGTCGTCAATCCCATCCACCTGACCCGGGCCACCACCGACCCGGCGGTGGCCGAGCGGTGGTTCGGGGAGTTCGAGGGCGCCGGGCTGGACGGCGTGGTGGCCAAGCCGCTGGACGGAAAGTACCAGCCGGACAAGCGGAGCATGTTCAAGATCAAGCACGAGCGCACCGCAGACTGCGTGGTCGCGGGCTACCGCGTCCACAAGAGCGGGCCGGGTCTGGTGGGCTCGCTGCTGCTGGGCCTGTACAACGACGGCGGAACCCTGGTGCACGTGGGCGTGGCCGGGGCGTTCAGCATGAAACGCCGCGAGGAGCTGTTCGAGGAGCTGCAGCCGCTGATTGCCGATTCGGACGGCCACCCCTGGAACCGGGAGCAGCACGAAGCCGGCAAGCGCACACCCCTGACGACCGAAGGCAGCCGCTGGAGCGGCGGCAAGGACCTGTCCTTCGTGCCCCTCCGGCCGGAGAGGGTGCTGGAGGTCAAGTACGACCACATGGAGGGCGAGCGCTTCCGGCACACCGCGCAGTTTGTCCGCTGGCGGCCGGACCGCGATCCGGAGTCGTGCACCTACGAGCAACTGGACGAGCCGGTCTCCTATGACCTGAACGACGTGCTGCTGTAGCGCGCCGGGCCTGACTCAGCGGCAGCGACGAGCCGACGGCGGCCAGGTGCCCCAGCGACGAGCCGACGGCGGCCTGGTATCTCAGCGCCAGCCGGCGGCCGGCGCCACGTGCTGCACGATGTTGCCCAGCATCTTGACGTTGTACTCCACGCCCAAGTAGTTCGGCACCGTCAGCAGCACCGTATCCGCCGCCTGCACCGCCTGGTCCCGGGCCAACTCGGCACCGATCTTGTCCGGCTCGCCGATGTAGCTCCTGCCGAACCGCGAGCGCGTACCGTCGAGCATGCCGACCTGGTCGTGCTGGTCGGCCTGGCCGCGCAGCCCGAAGTAGCGCTGGTCTTCGTCGTCGACAATCGGCATCACGCTGCGGCTGACCGACACCCGCGGAGCATGCGCGTGGCCGGCCTTCTGCCACGCCTCGCGGAACAGGTGGATCTGCTCGGCCTGCAGTTGGTCGAAGGGCACGCCGGTGTCCTCGATCAGCAGGGTGGAGCTCATCAGGTTCATGCCCTGCTCCGCGGTCCACACGGCGGTGGCGCGGGAGCCCGCACCCCACCAGATCCGCTCCGGCAGCCCCGGGGACGTGGGCTCCACGGGAAGCATGCCGGCATGCCTGCCCTGGAGGTGGTTCGGGTCGGCGGGAACCATGCCCGCACCGGTGATGGCCCTGCGGAACACCGCGGTGTGGCGCCGGGCCATGTCCGCATCGGTCTCGCCCTCGGCCGGCCGGTACCCGAAGGCCGCCGCGCCGTTCAGCGCCGGCTCGGGTGACCCGCGGCTGATCCCCAGCTGCAGCCGGCCGCCGCTGATCAGGTCCGTGGCCGCCGCCTCCTCGGCCATGTAGAGCGGGTTTTCATAGCGCATGTCGATGACGCCGGTGCCGATCTCGATCCGGCTGGTCCTCGCGGCGATGGCCGCCAGCAGCGGAAACGGCGAGGACTGCTGCCGCGCGAAGTGGTGCACGCGGAAATACGCGCCGTCCACGCCAACGTCCTCGGCCGCAACGGCAAGATCGATGCTCTGCAGCAGCCCTTCACTCGCGGTGGGAACCGGCGAGCCGACGGCGGGGCTCCAGTGGCCGAAGGACAGGAAACCGATGCGCTTCATATCCGCCACAACCCCGCCGCCGGTACTTCAATTCCCTAGCTCCCGTGCGGAACCACCACGGCCCGGCCGCTGAGCTCGCCGGCCTGCAGCTTGCGGTAGGCCTCCAGCGCATCGTCCATGCTGTAGCGCTCAATCTCCGGAACAATCTGCCCGGCCTTGTACATGTCCACCACTTCGTGCAGGTCCTCGATGGTGCCCCAGTAAGTGTTCGTGGTGACGGACTCGTACGGGTTGGTGAAGAAGCTCCACTCCAGCGTGCCGCCGGCGATCCCCACCACCGTCAGCCTGGACAGCCGGGCCATGGAGGCAGCGGCGGTCTTGACGGTCGGGCCCACGCCCACGAAGTCGAACGCGGCATCGACGCCCCGGCCGCCGGTGATTTCACGGATCCGCTCGGCCTGCCCCTCGCCGCCGGGAACGGTCACGGCGCCGGCCCCTTCGGCCTTGCGCATCGCCTCTTCCTTCATGTCGGTGGCGATGACGGTGGCGCCGGTCAACGCCTTGAGGATCTGCACGGCGATCTGGCCCAGGCCGCCCAGCCCGATGACCAACGCGAACTTGCCGCCGCCGGCCAGATGCGGCAACGACTGCTTGATGGCGTGGTACGGAGTCAGCGCCGCGTCGGCCAGCGGCGCCGCGGCCACCGGATCGGCGTCGCCGAGCGGCACCAGGTTCCGCGCCGGGACGGAGACGTACTCGGCCATCCCGCCGTCGCGCCCCAACCCCACGCCGAGGTAGGGCATCTTGGCCGCGTTTTCACAGTACGTGTCCTGGCCGCGCGAACAGGCCTTGCAGTGCCCGCAGCCGATCGGCCCGTAGACCAGATAGGCATCGCCGACGTTGAAGCCTTCCACGCCCTCCCCGAGCTCTTCAACCCACCCGGAGTTTTCGTGGCCGAGCGTAAACGGCGGCGGTACGGCTCCCGGGCCCCCGGCCTCAAAGTCGTTGTAAATGGCGACATCGGAGTGGCAGGCTCCGGCGCCGGCGACCTTCACCAGCACCTCCCCGGCCCGCGGCTTCGGCCGCTCGACGTCCTTGATGGTGGGAAAAGTCTTGAAGTCCTCGAACACTACAGCGCGCATGATTCACTCCTGACGGTTGACTCTGCGATTGCTACACACGCCACCCTACGCACTGCAGAAAATGGTCAGCAAGCTGTCTATCGAGTTGTCACCTTTCACCAGCCTGTGTAGCGTAGGCAACGAGGCCACCTCAAGGGGCGCAACAGCGGCCCTGGCCCGATTCCAAAGGAGGCAACTGATGCAAACCGTGGAAGAAACCATTGATGTAGCCGTTCCGGTCCGCACAGCGTATGACCAGTGGACGCAGTTCGAATCCTTTCCGAACTTCATGTCCGGCGTTGAGTCCGTGACCCAGCTGACCGACACCACCAACCACTGGAAGACCAAGGTCGGCGGCGTGGAGCGCGAGTTCGACACCGAGATCGTGGAGCAGCAGCCGGACGAGCGCATCGCCTGGCGCAGCGTCGACGGCAAGTCCCATGCCGGCGTCGTCACCTTCAGCCGGCTGGGTGCCGACAGCACCAAGGTGTCGGTGCGTTTCGAGTGGGATCCCGAAACCTTCACCGAGAAGGTCGGCGCCACGTTGAACCTGGACGACAAGCAAGTGAAGTCGGACATGCGCAAGTTCAAGGAGTTCATCGAAACCCGCGGCACCGAGACCGGTGCCTGGCGCGGAGAAGTAAACGACAGCGGCGCCACCGGCGCGCAGCTCTAGCTCCCAAAAGCACAATAACGACGGCGGTGGGCCGGCTCTTGGAGCCGGCCCACCGCCGTGCTCAGCGCCCACCTGCCCCGCCTGTTTCCCCGCTCCGTGTAGGGTGCCCGTGAACACATATGCCACGGAACCAAGGAACGGAACACATGAAGAGGACGATCGGCGCACTCGTGCTGGTGCTGGCCGGGCTGCTGGGGTCGGCCCCGGCCGCCCACGCTGAGACCCCCACCGAGGTGGTCGTGGAGGACAACGCCGGTGTCCTTGACCAAAACACGCTGCTGCCCGCCGTGGAGGCTATCGACTTCTATGAGCCCACCAGTGTTGCCATCTACACCTACAACGGCTCTGCCTCTGCCAACCTGAATGAAGAGGTGCTGCGTTTTGCCCGCGCGGAGCGCCCGGAGTGGCTCAGCCCCGACGGCCAGAAGTGGGCGGACGGACTCTTCATCTTCGCGCTGGATCCGGTCGGCCGGTGGGTCGGAACCTACATGGGCGAGGACCGCAAGATCCCGCTTGAACAGCGCGAGGACATCCAGGAATCCACCAAGGAGCTGTTCCGGGATGCCCAGTGGACGGACGGAACAATCGCCGGCATCGAGCGCGGCGCGGAGCTAATCAACCGCCCGTGGTACCGCTCCGGGGTCTTCATCGGCAGCCTCTGGGCGGCGGGCATCGCCCTCGCCGGGTCCTTCGGGGTCCGCTACGGAGTGCGTCGGCAGAATCTACTCAGAGGACGCCGCGAGATCGAACGCGGGGACCGCAGCTACTCCAACGTATCCATGGATCTCGACGCCACGGAGGTCAACGCGAACACCATTCCCACGGGGTCGGAATACGGCTCGCGGGTGCTGGAAAAATACCGCGGCTTCATGACCGGCTACACGGAAGCCAGCAAGCTCAACGACAGGGTGCACGCCCTGAGCGAGAAGGAGCTGAAATCGGGCAAGAACGTCAAGATTGCCGCCGAGTACGCGCGTATCGCGTCGGAGCTGGACGCGCTGGATGACGTCATAGCCGATACGAACACGTTCCTGAACCTTGCCTCGGGATGGGAGCGCGCCTGGGACCGGCAAGTGGCGCCCTTGCGCGAGGACGTGGACGGCATCGATTCGCTGCTGCAGGAGGGGCCCGAGACCGCACGCTCTTCCGCGACGGCTGCCGCGCTGCGCTCCTTCCGCGACCGGACACTCGGTGACCTGGAGGACTGGGCCGCCGGGCTCGCCGACGGACGGACCACGCCGGACGCCGCGCTGCGCTTGGTACAACAGAGCCGGAGCGAATTCACCGACCTGCTCAAAGCACACGCGGACACGGTGATTGACGCGTATGCCAAGACGTCCTCGGAGAAGGACAAGATGCGCGAGGAGATGGACGAAGAACTCAGCAGCGGTGAGCGGGAGTCCTCCCCCACGATCCTGGACACCGTGTACCCGCCGCACATGTTCTATTCGGCATACTCCTTCAGCGCCGGCTACGGCTATGCACAGAGCAGCGTCGATTCTTCCCGCAGCACCGGCAGCACCACCGGTTATGGCAGCAGCGGCGGGAGCTTCAGCGGCTCGGGCAGTTCGTCGCGATTCTAGGACCGGGGGAACAACGAGGGTGCGGTCGCCGCCCCCCCGTTTCCGGAGGGGCCGAGCCGCGCTCGCGGCCTCCGCGGACGCATTCTTTTGCTCTTGACGCGTCCGCGTACCGGCGTAAAGTTAAGGCATCACTTACGTAAGGAGTTGCTTACATGGCAGGGGTTGCGGACGAACTCAGCCTCGTCTTCGCGGCGCTGGCCGACCCTACCCGCCGGGCCATCCTGTCCCGGCTGCGGCAGGGTTCGGCCACGGTCGGGGAACTGGCAGAGCCGTTCCGGATCAGCAGGCCCGCGATCTCGCAGCACCTGCGGGTGCTGCAAAATGCCGGGCTGATCGAGCGCACAGCCACCGCACAGTGGCGCACCTGCACTCTGCGCACCGAGCCCCTGGACGACGTTTCGGCCTGGATCGACCACCACAGAGGTCTCTGGAACGAGCGCTTTGACCTATTGGACGAGCGGCTCCGCCAACTCAAGGAAGAAGCCGGAAATGACTGAGCAAACCACCACCCGGGACAAGCAGTTCACCATCACCCGCGTCTTCGACGCCCCGCGCGAAACCATCTGGCGGGCGTGGACCGATCCGGACGAGGCCGCACGCTGGTGGCATCCGCGCGAAGTGGACAGCCCGCGCGAGTTTGTCAGGATCGACGCCCGCGTCGGCGGCACCTACGAGTACAAGATGATCGCGCCGGACGCCAGCGAGTACCCCACCGCCGGCGAGTACCTGGAGGTTGTCGAACCGGAGCGGCTGGTCTTCACGTGGGCCTCCCCCGGCGACCGCCGCGAAGACTCCCCGGTGATCACGGTGGAGCTGGCCGAGCTGGAGGGCGGCCGCACCGAGATGACCTTCCACCTGCGCGGCATCGACGGCTTCGCCGGCGACAACAACGTCCACGATGGCTGGAGCGAAGCCTTCGACATCCTCACGGAGCAGCTCGGCTAGCCGGCAGAGCTACTTCCCCATCACGACGGCGGGGCGCGGCTTGCGGGCCGCTCTCCGCCGTCGCCGCTTGTCCGGATCCCGCCAGACCGGCCGCACCGCTGACGCAGTCGGCCCTCTTGACACTTCCCGGCAGGACAGCATGATTGGAGACCATCAGCATCCGCGTCCAGCGAAGGAGCCCGCCATGGCCCGTCCCGTGCACTTTGAGATCCAGGCAGAAGACCTGGAACGAGCCAAAAACTTTTACGCAACCGTGTTCGGCTGGACGTTCGAGGACTATTCCCAGGTCACCGGCACTCCCTACTACGGAGTCGTGACCGGCCCGGAGGACCAGCCCGGCATCAACGGGGGCCTCATGCAGCGCCCCGCCCCCACCCCGGACACCGGCCAGGGCACCAACGCCTGGGTGGTCACCATGGAGGTGGATGACTACGACGCGACCGAACGGAAAATCCTGGAAGCGGGCGGCCAAACGGCCCTGCCGAAGTACGCGCTGCCGGGAATGGCGTGGCAGGGCTACTACCTGGACACGGAAAATAACACCATCGGCATCCATCAGCCCGACGAACAAGCCGGGATGTCGTAACCAACCTTAAAGCGGCGGACCAGCGTCCACCTCCGGCGTCGACCGGCTCTAGGACAGCACGTCCTTGGTGGTAAAGCGGCCGTAGGCGAGCGAGCAGGAAACGGCGATGTAGGCGCCCTGCAGTAGGGCGTTGGCGCCGAAGGCGTCCCAGGAGATGGGCTGGCGCAGCAGATCGGCGAAGCTGAGCCAGTGGTGCGTGAACAGCCACGGGTGCAGCCACTCCAGCTGCGGCAGGGCGCCGACAATCTGCGTGACGACGGCCAGCACGGCCGTTGCCGCCATGGCGCCGACGGGGACCTCGGTGAGGGTGGAGATGAAGAGCCCGATGGCCGCCAACCCGGCCAGCGACACGGCAACGTAGGCCGCCACCAGCAGCAGCCGAAGCAGTGACTCGCCGACGCCGATCGTGTCGCCGGACAGCAGGGTCACCGGTCCGACGCCGAAGAGCAGGCCGCCGATCAGTGCGCCGGTGACCGCGATGGCGAGCGCCGCCGCTATGCAGAAGGCCACCGCCGCACCGTACTTGACGGCCAGCAACCGCAGCCGGCCGGCGGGGGCGCTGAGCAGGTAGCGCAGGGTGCCGTGGCCCGCCTCGCCGGCGATCGTGTCCCCGGAAACGACGCTGACGGTCAGCGGCAGGAACAAGGGGATGGACACCACCAGCCCGGTCAGCGCCACGAACAACCCGTTGTCCGTGATCCGGTTGAGGAACGGTGGACCGCCGCCGGGCCCTCCCTCGTCCGCAGCGAACCGGACCACCACCGCGATGAGCGTCGGGACGGCGGCCAAGGCCAGCAGCATGGCCCACGTCCGGCCGCGTCGGAACAGCACGCTGAGCTCGGAACCGAAGAAGGCCCACCCGGCGGACTTGCCGCCCTCCCGCCCCTGGGCCGGAGGTGCCGCCGAAGCGCCGGGGTTTTCCTCGTCGGCGGCCTCGACTTCCACGATTTCGGGTCCCAGCCGGCGGTCGCCACCCGGGCTCGGCTGCTGCTCACTGGACAACGTCGAATCCCTCCCCCGTCAGCTCCACGTACCGGTCCTCGAGGCTGCTTGCCTCCACGGCGAACCCCCGGATCCGCACGCCGTCCGCCACGAGGGCGGCGGCGATGTGCTCGGGCAGCAGACCGCTTTGGTTCATCGGGGCGTTCACGTGTCCGTCGAGCGCGGCGTCCGGGACCTCGGGTTCCAGGCCCAGCCCGCGCAGCACGCCGCGCGCGGCGTCGATGTCGGGGGTCTGGATGCTCACATGCGTGAGGCCTGCCCGGCGCACCTCGTCCAAAGCCCCCTGTGCCACCAGCCGGCCGGCGCGCATGACGGCCGCGTGCGTGCAGATCTGCTCCACCTCGGAGAGCAGGTGGCTGGAGACGAATACCGTGGCGCCCTCCCCCGCCAGCGAACGGACCAGGCTGCGGACTTCGCGGGTGCCCTGCGGGTCGAGCCCGTTGGTGGGCTCGTCCAGCACCAGGAGCTGGCGCGGCATCATCAGGGCGTTGGCGATGCCCAGCCGCTGCTTCATGCCCAGCGAGTAGGCGCGCACCTTCTTGTCCGCGGCGTGGGTCAGACCGACGCGCTCCAACGCCCTGCCGATCCTCGCCCGACGGGTCTCTGACGGGGCATGGCGGTCCGCAGTGTCCAGCCGGTGCAGGTTCGCGGCACCGGACAGGAAAGGGTAGAACGCCGGGCCTTCGATCAGGGCTCCGACCCGCGGAAGCACGTCCCGCAACGACCCGGGCATGTCCTGCCCGAAGATCCGGACGCTCCCGCTGGTGGCAGCGGCCAGCCCGAGCATCACCCGGATGGTGGTGGTTTTCCCCGAGCCGTTGGGACCCAGGAAGCCGAAGACGGAGCCGTGCGGGACGGCCAGGTCAAGGGAGTCGACGGCGGTCTGTCGGCCGAAGCGTTTGGTCAGTCCGGAGGTCTCGATGACCAGCGCGGCAGGGTTGCCGCTGCCGTTCACCGGGCCTCCGCGGCTGCCTGCAACGACTCGAACGGGACCGACCCGGCCAGAACGCGGCCGTCGTCGGTCAGGTACACGGTGAGCAGGGCGGTGGAAATCAGCCGGCCGCCGTCCACCGCTTCGGTCGCTTGGGCGAGCAAGGGCGAGCCTTCCCAGCCCTCCGGCAGGGCCCCGGCGGGTACTTCCGCCACCGTTTCCCAGCCGGAGCCATGCAGGGTGACGTCATCCCTCGGCGCGGCGGCACCGTCGTCGTGCTGCCCATGGCGTCCGGACGGTGGCTGCTCTCCGTGCCGCGGCACGGCCTTTTCGGTGACGCTGGCACCGGGCGGCGGGGTGAACTCGAACAGGCCCTGGTCCGGGGCCTCGAGGCTCAGCTTGCTGAAGCCCAGCTGGAACGCCGGGTCCTGCTGTCCCCGGGCAGCGACCCGGAGGCTGAGCGGCAGGCCGGTCTCGGCGTCGACGGCGACGGTCACCGATCCCACCAGCGTGGCCGTGCTGTTCGGCTCCACCAGCAACTGATAGGCGCTGCGCCCGGCGACCTCGGTATCGGCGCCGACGGACACCTTCGTTTCCGGACCGATCTTGGCCAGCAGGTGATCGGCGAGCTGTTCGGGAGTGTAGGCGCCACCCGGGCGGGACGCGCCGTCATCGTGATTCTTGCCCGCGTCCGCGCAGTCGGGCAGCGTCAGGTGGACCGCCTCGTTCTCCTTGGAGCTGTAGACCCAGGCCTCGGTGCCGTTGCGGATCACGTCGCGCTCCGCAAAGCGGTCGAAGAGCTGCAGCCGGGCCTGGTCCGGCCCGTCCAGGTAGACGCGCGCGGTGCGGGAACCGGTCAGCAGTTCCAGCGCCTCGGCCACCTGTCCGCCCTCGTCCGCGGGCAGGTCCTCGGGAAGTTCCGGCAGCCCCAGCGCGGAGTCCTGTGCCAGCGTGCCGGAGAGCTCTCGGACGTCGCTGTCCGCCACGAATTCCAGCAGCTGCTGCGGGGTCTTGTCCGGCAAGTCGGTTGCGGCGTTGGCCTGCAGGGAACCGGTGAGTACCCCGCCGGCAATGACTGCGGGCACGACGGCGGCGGGCAGCCAGCGCTTCCACGTCCGGTCCATGGCACATCACCTTTTCTGCTGCTGCAGGACTCGCTTCCCAGCCTACGCTTCCCGCCTCGCCGGGTCACCAGTCACAGCGAAGCCGATCCGGATGCCGGTCTGCGCCGGCCCCCGCGCTCCAGAGCGGCCGGCGCAGGGTGCTGGCGTTCCGCGCCAAGCTCCTGAGCGGCCGATAGTCGACACAGGCCCGTCGCGGAAGGCTGTTCTGGCACAGTTCGGCCGCCCTGGAGGATCGCGGCCGTCGCCGATGTCCAGTAACTGCTCCTGTTGCTTGGCAGCGCGCTCCGATCGGCCGGGACGCACGCTGGAGACCGGCCCGCACACACGCCGGGGATCATGCTTGTCAGGCCCCTGTTGCCGTGTTGTAGTTGACTCACGCAATGACATGGACGCAGCGCAGCGGCCCGGCGAACCCGGTCTGGCTGCGGCAATCCAGGAGCCGGTCCGCACCCAGGCCGGTAGCCGGAGGGGTGAGTGGCGATGGTTGTGCAACGGTTGTTGCCGACGGAGGAAGCACAGGACCTGATCGAGTTGGTCCGCGACATCGCGGACCGCGAGCTGCTGCCGCAGGCGGCCGCGGCCGAGGCCGCCGAACGATTCCCGCGCGGGGTCTTCCGGATGCTGGGGGAAGCCGGGCTGCTCAGCCTGCCCTACCCGGAGGAGTTCGGCGGAGGCGGCCAGCCCGCCGAGGTCTACCTGCAGGTCCTGGAGGAACTCGGCGCCGCGTGGGGCAGCGTTGCAGTGGGCGTCAGCGTCCATGCCCTCTCCTGCTTCCCGCTGGTGCATTTCGGCAGCGACACGCAGCGCAAGACCTGGCTGCCGGACATGCTCTCGGGCGACACCCTGGGTGCCTACTGCCTTTCCGAATCGCATGCCGGCTCCAACCCGGCGGCGATGCGCACCCGCGCCGTCCGGAAGGGCGAGGGCTACGTGATCCGCGGCGCGAAGGCCTGGACCACGCACGCCGGTGAGGCCGATTTCTATACGGTCATGGCCAGGACGTCCGACGATCCGCGGCACGGGATCTCCTGCTTCCTGGTGCCGGCCGACGCCGAAGGACTGAGTGCGGCCCCGCCGGAGCACAAGATGGGGCTGACGGCCTCCACCACGGCGACGATGAACTTCGACGACGTCTATGTCCCGGCCAACCGCCTGATCGGCGAGGAAGGCCAGGGCCTGGCGATCGCCTTCGCGGCGCTGGACTCGGGCCGGCTGGGCATTGCGGCGGTGGCCGCCGGGCTGGGCCAGGCTGCGCTGGACTTGGCCGCCTCCTACGCCAACGAGCGCGAGGCCTTCGGCAAACGGCTGATCGAGCACGAGGGGCTGGCCTTCCTGATCGCCGACATGGCGGTGGAGGTGGAAACCGCGCGCGCCATGTACCTAGCGGCGGCCCGGCTGAAAGACGCCGGCCTTCCCTATGGCCGGGAGGCCTCGATCGCCAAGCTGGTGGCCACCGACAACGCGATGAGCGTGACGACCAATGCCGTGCAGGTGCTGGGCGGGGCCGGCTACACCCGGGACTTCCCGGCCGAGCGGTACATGCGCGAGGCCAAGGTCATGCAGATCTTCGAGGGGACCAACCAGATTCAGCGGCTGCTCATCTCCCGCCACTTCATCCGCTGAGGGACGGTACCGCCCCGCGGGCGCGGCCCGCTTGAGTGCCGCACGCCGGCCCGGCCTGCTTGAGTGCCGCATGCCCGGCGGTCGGCGGGCGTTCGACGTCCAGGCCCGGGCGGCACGCCCGCCCGTTACCTCCGGTGTTTGGTCCGTGCGGTGGCCGGGGCGGTCCACGGGTCCTCCGGCCACGGGTGCTTCGGGTAGCGGCCGCGCATCTCGGCGCGGACCTGCGCGTAGGGACCGGACCAGAAAGACGACAGGTCGTCGGTGACGGCCAGCGGCCTGCCCGCGGGCGAGAGCAGGTGGAACAGCACGGGGACGCGACCGCCCACCAGCCGGGGCGTATCCGACCAGCCGAAGCACTCCTGCAGTTTGACCGCCACCACCGGCCGCTCTTGGCCGTCACGTTCCGGGTAGTCGATCCGCACCCGCGAACCGCTGGGAACCTCCAGCCGCTCCGGCACGAGCTCTTCGAACCTGGCCGCTTCCGGCCAGGGCAACAGCCTCCGCAGAGGCTCGGCCAGGTCCACTGCGGCGGCCGGCTTCCCGCCGGCGAGCGCCTCCAGTTCCGGTGCCAGCCAATCGGACAGCCGTCCCAGCAGCGCCTCGTCGGCGACGTCCGGCCAGGGCGTTCCCAGTTCGCGGTGCAGCAGGGCCAGCCGGCGGCGCATCCCCCTCGCTGCCTCCGACCAGCCAAGGATGCCCAGCCCGCGCTCTTCCAGGGCTCGGGCCACCGCCTGCCGGCCCTCGTCCCGCGACGGCCGGACCGGTGCCGAGGAGAGCACGATGGCGCCAAGCCTGCGTTCCCGGCGGGCCGCGAGTTTGCCCGACTCGAAGCGAGCCTCCACCCGGTCGGTCGTCAGGTGCCGCGCAGCCGCTGCCGCCGTGTCCTCCGCCAACGGGGCGGCTGCGCGGATCACCGCCCCGGTGCCTGCCGCGTCGCGGCCCTGCGCCCGGGACACCTCGGCCACAGCCAGCCACTCCTGCCCGGCCAGCGGACTGCCCGACGGCAGCCCCGCACGGGTCCCCGATGCCAGCAGGTAGGTCTGCCCGGGACCGGGGACGCGGCGGGCGACCCGGTCGGGGAAGGCCAGTGCCACCACGAAGCCGGCATGCTCCGCCGCGCCCACCTCTCCGGTGGGAGGCACGACGGCGGTGGCCTCCTGCCGTGCGATGCCCTCCAGCCGCTGCGCCTCCTCCCGCCAGCGCCGCGCGGCGGGGTCGCCGCGGCCTGCCGAACGCAGCCGGGACAGCAGCATCGTGAGGTCGGCCCCGGGTGCCCGTTCCTCGCCGGAGACCATGGCGACCACTTCGGCGGCCACCTGCCGGCCCACCACCGCTGCGCCATCCAGCAGTGCCCGGCCCAGCCGGGGATCGGCCGGGACCCGGGAGAGGACACGCCCCACATCGGTGGCCCGGCCGCCGTCGTCAATAGCGCCCAGCTCATGCAGCGCGCGGACGGCGTCCGCCATGGCCGGCGCCGGCGGCGCGTCCGGAAGCTGCAGCCCCTCGCCACCCGGGGCGCCCCAGCAGGCCAGCACCAGGGCGGCACCGGTGAGGTCGGCGACGGCGATCTCCGGGGTGGGGTGGGCGGGCGCGGCGCCGAAGGTCTTCGGTTCGTAGCAGCGCACCACGGTGCCCGGCCCCTGGCGGGCTGCGCGGCCGGCGCGCTGGTCGGCGGAAGCGCGCGAGGCCGACACCGTCACCAATCCGGACATGCCGCGGGCGGCGTCCCGGCGGGGTTCACGCGACAGCCCGGAGTCGACGACCAACCGCACGCCCGGCACGGTGAGCGAGGACTCGGCCAGCGAAGTGGAGACGATGATGCGCGGCGGCCCGCCGGGTTCCCGGCCGGAAACGGCGCGGTCCTGCGTGGCCGGATCCGCCTGCCCGTGCAGCTCCAGTACATCCGTGCCGGTGCCGGCGCCGCCCGTGCCGCCGCGGACCCTGTCCCGGATCGCCGCGGCCACCTGCTGCACTTCCCAGGCTCCCGGCACGAACACCAGGGCGTCCACCGAGGGGTCGTCCGCGAGCGCCTCGGCGTGCGCGGCCGCTGCCGTAAACGCGACGTGGTTCAGGAAACCGCGGGCCACTCCCCGCCCGTCCAGCCGCGGCACCGAGGCCGGAGCCCACCTCACCGCCAGGGGATGCAGCGCAGAAGGACAGTCGACCACCGGGGCCGGGCCGGCGCCGTCGTCCGCGCCGATCAAGGCGGCGAAGCGCGGCGCGTCCAGGGTGGCCGACATCGCCACCCACATGAGGTCACCGCGCAGCTGGCGGACCTCGCCGAGCATGCCGACCAGCAGGTCGGTCTCCAAGCCGCGCTCATGCACTTCGTCCAGGATCACCGCGTCGGTCCCGTCCAGGCCGGGATCGGTGAGCAGCCGGCGCAGCAGGATCCCCGGGGTGACGAATTCAATGAGCGTTTGCGGGCCCGCCCGGCGTTCCCCGCGCACCGTATAGCCGACCCGTTCGCCCAGCCGGCTGCCATCCAGCGCGGCCAGGCGCCTGGCGGCGGAACGGGCGGCGACGCGGCGGGGCTGGGTGACCACGATGCGCGGCCGGCGGCCCGCCGCGGCAGCGGCCACCAGGTTGGCGACCAGCGGCGGAACCAGGGTCGTCTTGCCCGTGCCCGGCGGGGCCTGCACGACGGCGGTGCCCGTCCGGGTGCCGGCGGTTGCGGGTTCCACGGCAACCGGGCCCGTCAGGGCGGCGGCCAGATCGTCCAGGGAATCGGCGAAGACCAGGCCTTCGCCCAGCGCGGCCAGGTCGAAAAGGACGTGGCGGCGCGCGGGTTCCTGCGGGGTTGACTGGCTCACCCTTCCATTGTGCCGGTGCCTCTGGAGCCCTCCGGCATCGCGGCCGCTCCCCGTCGGCGGGCGGCGGTCCCGCCGACGTTGTTCGCGCTTCCAGACCCCGGCACATCTCCCTTGGCAGCGCCGGCGAACTGTGCCACGTTGGAGGTGGAATGGCGAACAATCCTTTCTGAAGGGACGTGGTTCAGGTGCCGAAGACGACGAAGAGCGGCAAGCCGAAGCAGACCGAATTGCCCAGCACGCTCCAGCGGTCCGGCAAGAAGGCCCAGGAGACCTTCGCGGAAGCCCATGATTCCGCCGCCGAAACGTACGGCGACGAGGAGCGCGCCCACCGCGTGGCCTACAGCGCGCTCAAGCACACGCACGAGAAGGTGGGCGACCACTGGGAGCCGAAGGAAAAGAAGGGCCCCTCCGACCCGCAGGCCGAGGGCGGCGCCGGCACCTCGCGCGAGACCAAGGGCGGGGTGGACGCAAACGCCTCCAAGCAGCACCTCTACGATCTGGCCAAGAAGCTTGACGTCCCCGGTCGGTCGAAGATGGACAAGTCCGAGCTCGTCGATGCGCTGCGCAAGGCCAACGACCGGGAGACCAGGAACTCCCGCTAGCCGCTGAGCGCCCCGCTTCTGCCGCCGGCATGCCGGTCGAGGTGGTCGCCGCCGCCGGACTCCGGGGCATGGGTGCGGGCGCCTTGTCCCGGGCCGGGCCTGCTTGCACCACCGGCTTGGCCGGAAACAACAGGGCCCCAGCCGCTCCTATTAGGCTGGGCACATGGACCTGGAGAGCGCGGCACGAGAGCTGTACGCGCTGCTGCCCGGGGAATTCACCGCAGCCCGCAACGCCAGGGCCAAGGAGGCAGCCCAGGACGGCCACAAGGACCTCGCCGGGCAGATCAAAGCACTGGCCAAACCGTCCGCCGCGGCCTGGTTGATCAATCTCCTGAGCCGGCAGCGGAGCGCCGACATCGCGGGAATCGTGGACTTGGGCCACGCCATGAGCGAGGCCCAGGAACAGCTCGATCCGCAACAACTGCGCCGATTGGGTGACCAGCGCCGGGAACTGTTAGCCGCCGTAGCGGCGGAGGGCCGGAAGCTGGCCGATGAGCTCGGGCAAAAGGTGAGTGCCGCGGCCGTCGCCGAGGCGGAGCAGACGCTGCATGCGGCGATGGCAGATGCCGGTGCGGCGGCGGCCGTAACCAGCGGCCTGCTGACCGAGTCGCTGTCGTCGAACGGGATCGATCCGGTGGACCTGGAGGGCCGGGTGGCCCTGCCGGGGGCTGGCGCTCCCCCGGATGCGGGTGCCGAGCCGGCGCCACCCCGCCAGCCGAAGCGGTCCTCGCGGGATGAACTCGCCGAGCGCCGGGCCGCCAAGGCCGAACGGGCCGCCAAGCAGGAAGCCGAAGAGGCCGAGCGGCGGCGCCGGCAGGCCCAGGCGGCGCTGGACAAGGCGGAGCAGCGCAAGGAAGACGCCGAGGCATCGGAACAGAAGGTGCTGGACAAGCTGGACCAACTGCAGAACCGGCGGGACGAACTCGTGGGCGAGCTCGCCGAACTGAAGCGGCGCATCGAGGAGCTGGAACGCGAGGTCGCCTCGACCGACCGCAAGATGGAGGCTGCCGAGGAAGACCTGGTGTCTGCCGCCAGGACCGCCGACCGGATGCGCAAGGCCGCCGCCGCGGCCCGCCGCGAGCTCGACGACCAGGACTAGCCGCGCGCGGTCATCGTGGGGGCGCCATTGGCGTGAACATGTAGCCTAGGTCCCAGATCCGGCGGGCTGAATGCCCGGACCGGCCAGAGCCGACAGGGGGCCCAACATGTGGCGCATCGATGTGGCCAGGACCGCACTGCTGATGATCGACATGCAGAACGATTTCGTGCTGGAAGGCGCGCCGATGGAGGTGCCCATGGCACGCCACCGGCTGCCGGAAATGGTGACCGCCGCCGCGGCCTGCCGGCAGGCAGGGATTCCGGTCATCTACACCCGCCACGTTCTGCTGGATACATTCGACGTTTCGCCGTTGGAGACCACCTACAACCAGCGGCTGCGGGCGGCCGGCATGCGCCGCGGAACCAGCGGAGCTGAGATCGTCGAGGAACTCAAGCCCGAAGCCGCCGACTACGTGCTGGACAAGCACCGCTACGACGCGTTCCACAACACGCAACTGAAGAGCGTCCTGGCGAGCATCCGCGGTTTGAACACGGTGGACACGGTGATCATCGCCGGCACGCTGACCGAGGTGTGCTGCGAATCGACCGCGCGCAGTGCCTACATGAATGACTACAAGGTGGCGTTCCTCTCGGACGCCACCGGCGGCCGGTCGGAGGCTGCCCAGGCCGCCACCCTGGACGCCATCGGCACCTTCTTCGGCCGGGTGATGAGCACCGCCGACATGGAAGCGGAAATCGGAACGACGGCGTAGCTGGCCGTCACCGTGGCAGCCGTTGGCGCCGGACTGTATCGCTCGGGCGACTGGGCGTGATCTGGCGCCGCCGGGCTCCGGGCCACCCGGCACCCGGGGGCATTCGGCTCTTCCCCGTCGGCTGCGGCTCTATCTGCCATGGACGTTGCCGCCGAGCCTGCGATAGACCGGGAGGGTGTCCAGTCGACGGCGGCCGAGCGGGATCGGTCCAGGTGCCCCTTGGGACTTTTCCTCCGTTGTGAAACGTTGAATAAGTGACACGTCAACATAGCCGGCAAGACCGTAAGGAGCATGGCAATGAAGATCAATGCGCTGGTAGTCGAAGAAAAGGGTGCCCCGTTCGTCCCCGAGCAGCTGGAGCTGGACGAGCCCGGTCCGGGCGAAGTACTGGTCAAGGTGGCCGCCGTCGGCCTCTGCCATACGGACCTGATCACCCAGGCCGGCGACATGCCGCTGCCGCTGCCCGGCGTGCTGGGCCATGAAGGCTCCGGCGTCGTGGAGGCTGTCGGGGACGGAGTGACGAATGTTGCCGTGGGCGACCACGTCATCATGGGCTGGGCGTACTGCGGCGAATGCAGGAACTGCCTGCGCGGCGAGCACCGGTACTGCCTGCGCCTGGGCGAAGCGCTGGTGAGCGGTGCCCGGTTCAAGGGTCCCGACGCCGGCGAGTCCGCCTATACCCGGGCCGACGGAGGCAAGGTCTCCGGCCACTTCTTCGGCCAGTCGTCCTTCGCCGACTACTCGCTCGCCCTGGCGTCGTCGCTGGTGAAGGTGGACAAGGACATCCCGCTGGAACTGCTCGGGCCGCTGGCCTGCGGCATCACGACGGGTGCCGGCGCGGTGTTCAACACGGCCAGGCCCGAACCCGGCCAGTCGCTGGTGGTGTACGGAGCCGGCGCCGTGGGCCTGGCCGCCATCATGGCCGCGAAGAACACGCCCGCGGCCACGATCATCGCCATCGAACTGCACGATTCGCGGCTGGAACTGGCGCGCGAACTCGGTGCCACCCACACCATCAATTCCGGCAACACCAACGCCCTCGAGGAGATCCAGCGCATCTGCGGCGGCCCGGCCGACTACGTGCTGGAGTGCACCGGCAACATCAACGTGGTTGAAGAAGCCGCGGACGCCGTGGGCATGCTGGGCACGCTGATCCTGATCGGCGGCGCGCCGGCGCAGGCGCGGTTCTCGGTGGACCACCTGCGCACGCTCTGGGGCAAGCGGATTATCGGCACCCTCGGCGGTTCCAGCACCTCCGCCCAGCTGATCCCCGGACTCATCGCCCTGTACAAGGCCGGACGGTTCCCCTTCGACAGGCTGGTGAAGTACTACGGGTTCGACCAGATCGACACGGCCGTCGCCGATTCCACCGCCGGCGGGACCATCAAGGCCGTCTTGAAGGCCGCCGACTGAAACCCTTACCTGCCCGGCCGCGTCGCCGCGGCCTGCACAACCATGCAATCAACCTGAAAGGACGGGATATGTCCCTGCTTAATGCCTCCCTGTGGGAGGGCAAAATCCATGTCAACGGCTGGCGCGACGGCGGTGCCGGCACCGCCGCTTCGGTGGAGCCGGCCACCGGCGAGACCCTGGGCCATTACGGGCTGGCCTCGGTCGAGGACGTGCAGGAAGCGGCAGCAGTGGCTGCCGCGGCGCAGAAGGACTGGGCCGCCCGCAAGCCGGAAGAACGCGCCGCGGTGCTGCGCCGCGCCGGCGCGCTCTGGGAGGAACACGCCGAGGAAATCCAGTCCTGGATCGTGCGCGAATCCGGCGGCATAGGCCCCAAGGCCGGGCTCGAAACCCACATCGCCGCCAACGAATGCTACGAAGCCGCCGCGCTGCCCTCGCTGCCGGCCGGCGACGTGCTCACCTCCAACGAGGACCGCTGGTCCTTCGCCCGCCGCCGCCCCGTCGGCGTGGTCTCGGTCATCGCGCCGTTCAACTTCCCGCTGATCCTCTCCATCCGCTCCGTCGCCCCCGCCCTCGCCCTGGGCAACGCGGTGCTCCTCAAACCCGACCCCCGCACCGCCGTCTGCGGCGGCGTGAGCCTGATGCGCGTCTTTGAAGAAGCCGGCCTGCCCGCCGGGCTGCTCTCCCTGCTGCCCGGCGGCGCCGACATCGGCGCGGCCGTGGTCGAAGCCCCCGAAGTCCGGGTCATCTCCTTCACCGGCTCCACCGCCGCCGGCCGGAAGATCGGCGAATCCGCCGCCCGGAACCTCAAACGCGCGCACCTGGAACTCGGCGGCAACAACGCCATGATCGTGCTGCCCGGCGCGGACCTGGCCAAGGCCGCCTCCGCCGCCGCGTTCGGCTCCTTCATGCACCAGGGCCAGATCTGCATGACCACCGGCCGGCACATCGTCCACGAGGACATCTACGAGGACTACGTCGCCGCCCTCGCCGAGAAAGCCAGGAACCTGCCGGTCGGCGACCCCAAGACCGGCACCGTCGCGCTCGGCCCGATCATCGACGAGCACCAGCTCAAGCGCATCGACTCGATCGTGCAGGCCGCGGTCGCCGGCGGCGCCCGGCTGGCCGCCGGCGGCACCAACGACGGCCCGTTCTACTCCCCCACCGTGCTGGCCGACCTCGACCCGGCCAACACCGCGTGGAAGGACGAAATCTTCGGCCCGGTCGCCCCGGTGATGAAGTTCTCCACCATCGACGAGGCCGTGGAACTGGCCAACGCCAACGAGTACGGGCTCTCGCTCTCCATCCTCGGCGACGTGGGCCTGGCCATGCAGATCGCCGACCGCGTCGATTCGGGCAAGGTCCACATCAACGAACAAACCGTCTCCGACGAAGCGAACTCCCCCTTCGGCGGCACCAAAAACTCCGGCAACGGCTCCCGCATCGGCGGCCACCAGGCCAACATGGAATCCTTCACCGAAACCCAATGGCTCACCGTCCGCCCGGACATCGCGCAGTACCCGTTCTGATCCCGTCCTGAGTACCGCGACGGCGGGCGGCCGGCACCCGGCCGGCCGCCCGCCGTCGCGTGTTAACTCCCGGTTCGGGCTGCAACGTTTCGCCGGCCGGCGGGAAACGCGTTACGAATACCCGGCGCAGGACCGCCCCGCTCCCGGTTCACTGAAGGCGTAGCGGCAGCCGGATTAAACCGGGCCATTCTGCGGTTCCATGGAGAGCAAGCAAAGCTCCCGGAGGTGGGCCGTGAACACAATCCCGGAACCGCATGCCGACCCGCAGGCGGCACACGCCGCCCAGGACCCGCTGGACTCGTATTCGGCGTCCGTGGTGCGCATAGCGGAGACCGTCACGCCGCACGTGGCGGGCATTCAGATGGACGTGCGACGCCGGGACAGGACCTTCCCCTCCGGCGGCTCGGCCGTGGTGTTCACCGAGGACGGCTACCTGCTCACCAACGCGCACGTGGTGGCGAACTCCGACGGCGGCCATGCGGCCTTCGCGGACGGGTCACGCACGGACGTTGACGTGGTCGGCGCGGATCCGCTCTCCGACCTCGCAGTCCTGCGCGGCCGGCTCACGGTGCCGCGCCCGGTCGAGCTGGGCGATGCGTCCAAGCTGCGCGTAGGCCAACTGGTCGTCGCCGTCGGCAGCCCGCTGGGCCTCTCCGGCTCGGTGACGGCCGGGGTGGTCAGCGCGCTGGGCCGCTCCATCCCCGTCGCCGCGGGCCGGAACCGGAGGGTGATTGAGGACGTCATACAGACGGACGCCGCCCTGAACCCGGGCAGTTCCGGCGGCGCCCTGGCCGACGCCTCCGGACGGGTGGTCGGGATCAACACGGCCGTCGCCGGGATCGGACTCGGCCTGGCCGTGCCGATCAACGCCACGACCCGCCGGATCATCTCCGCGCTGCTGGCCGACGGGCGCGTGAGGCGCGCCTACCTCGGCCTGGTGAGTACGCCGCTGCCGCTGTCCCCGCGGGACATCATGCGGACCGGCGAGCGGAACGCGCTGCGGGTGGTCGAGGTGCTGCCCGGCTCCCCCGCCGAGCAGGCCGGACTGCGACCGGGCGACCTGGTGATCCGGGCCGCCGGCCAGCCGGTGGCCAGTGCCCAAAGCCTGCAGCGGCTGCTCTTCGCGGATGCCATCGGCATCGAGTTCCCGCTGGCCGTGCTGCGCGGCGGGTCCGTGGTGGAGCTGACCGCCTGGCCGGTGGAAATGTCAGCCGGTTAGGTGAGGGGCCGCCGCCCTTGCCCCGCCGTGCCCGGCACCCGCGCCCGGATGAGGAATCGCGAGTGGCCGGGACACCGCCGTCGTCGTTGTGTCTGAGCGGCCCGAGTCCTACCGTTGGAGAAAGCGCGCCTAACCAGCCGGCCCCCACTTCGGCCGGCGGACCAGGAGGGCAACCATGGCGATCACGGACGGCCTCGCCGGCTCACTGGAGCCAGAGCTGGGCTGGCAACGGGACCTGTACAAGGACCTGCACCGGAACCCCGAGCTCAGCATGGAAGAACACAACACCGCCGACCTGATCGCCAGGGAGCTGACCGGCTTCGGCTACGAGGTCCAGCGGATCGGCGGGACGGGCGTCGTCGGGGTCCTGGCCAACGGTTCCGGCAGCACGGTGCTGGCACGGGCGGACATCGATGCGCTGCCGGTCGCCGAGGCCACCGGCCTGGACTACGCAGCCGAGACCACCGCGAAGCTTCCCGGGGGCGGGACCACCGGAGTCATGCACGCCTGCGGCCATGACATGCACATCGTGTCCCTGCTGGGCGCGGCAAAGCTGATGGCCGGGCACAGGGACGGCTGGGCGGGCACCTACGTGGCGCTCTTCCAGCCGGGAGAGGAGACGGCCGCCGGGGCCCGGGCAATGGTCGACGACGGCCTGGCCGCCAGGATACCCACACCCGACGTCGCCTTCGCCCAGCATGTGATGCCCACCGAGGCCGGAAAGATCGGCACCACGGCCGGCCCTATCCTCTCGGCCGGCGACTCCCTGAAAATTACGGTCTACGGGCGCGGCGCCCACGGCTCCATGCCCCACAACGCCGTGGACCCGGTGGTGCTGGCCGCATCGATCGTGCTGCGGCTGCAGACCATCGTGTCCCGCGAGACCAAGCCGGGCGAATTCGCGGTGGTGACCGTCGGCGCCTCCAACGCGGGTACCAAGTCCAACATCATCCCGGACCGTGCCGAGCTGCTGCTGAACCTGCGCACGTACGATCTGGTGCTGCGGGAACGGATCATGGCATCGATCGAAAGGATCGTCCACGGCGAGTGCGCGGCCGCCGGATCGCCCCGCGACCCGGAGTTCGAGTACTACGACCAGTTCCCGCTGACCAGCAACGACGCCGAAACGACCGAGCGCATCACGGCCGCCTTCACGCGGCACTTTGGGGGCGATCAGGTTTACCATGCCGAACCCGTCACGGCCTCCGAGGACTTCAGCCGGATTCCGGATGCCCTCGGGGTGCCCTACACCTATTGGACGGTCGGCTCCGTGCCGGCCGACGTCTACCGGAAAGCCGTGGAGAACGGCACTGTCTCCGAAGACATTCCGGCCAACCACTCACCGTTCTTCGCTCCCGCCATCGACCCGACGCTCTCGGTCGCCACCCAGGCTCAGGTCGTTGCAGCTCTGGAGTACCTGGCACAGTAAGGGGTCGTTTGCCATGACCGAATCCACCACGGCCACCGTCCGCACGGACTGGAAACCCACCGACAAGTGGCTGCTGGGCATCGTCCTGGCCGTCATCAATTTCTGGCTCTTCGCTCAGACCCTGCTCAACGTCATCCCGGGGATCCAGGACCAGCTTGGGGTCGAACAGACGCTGGCCAACCTGGCCGTCTCCATCACGTCGCTGTTTTCCGGCATCTTCATCGTCGTCGCCGGCGGACTCGCCGACCGGATCGGCCGGGCCAAGATCATGTACGCCGGGATCTACCTCAGCATTCTCGGTTCCCTGCTGATCGCGCTGACACCGGAAAACCTCGGCGGCCTCACCGACTTTATGCTGCTGGGCGGCCGCGCGATCCAAGGCCTGTCCGCCGCGTGCATCATGCCCTCGACCATGGCGCTGATCAAGAGCTACTACGAGGGCAAGGACCGGCAGCGGGCGCTCTCGTATTGGTCCATCGGCTCCTGGGGCGGCTCGGGCTTCTGCGCCCTGTTCGGCGGCCTGATGGCCACCTCCTTCCTGGGCTGGCGGTCCATCTTCTGGATCTCGATCGTGCTGTCCGTGCTGGCGCTTTTCCTGCTTCGCGGCACGCCCGAGTCGCGGGCCGCCGCCGATCCCGAGGCCGCCGGGCACCGCTTCGATTGGGGCGGGCTGGCCTGCTTCATCGTCATGCTGGTGGCCATCAACGTGTACATCTCCCAGGGACCGGCCATCGGCTGGTTCAGCTGGCCGGGGGTCGCACTGGTGGCCGCTTTCGTGGTGTTCGGCCTGCTGTTCCTGCAGATCGAAAGCCACCGCCACTTCGCGTTCGTGGACCTGAAGCTCTTCAGAAACGGCACCTTCACCGGCGCGACGCTGTCCAACTTCCTGCTCAACGGCGCCGCGGGCACGCTGATCGTTTCGCTGGGACTGGTGCAGGTGGCCGCCGGGATGAGCTCGCTGCAATCGGGCCTGCTGACGCTCGGCTACCTGATCGCCATCCTCGCCACCATCCGGGTGGGCGAGAAGCTGCTGCAGCGCTTCGGCCCGAAGAAGCCGATGCTGTGGGGCAGCATGATCACCGGCGTCGGCATCCTGCTGTGCTCCGCCACGTTCCTGCAGATCGAGGAGTACATAGTGCTCACCGTCATCGGGTTCACCCTGTTCGGCGTCGGCCTGGGGTTCTACGCCACCCCGTCCACCGACGCCGCCCTGTCCAACGTCCCGGACGCCCAGGTGGGTGCCGCGTCCGGCATCTACAAGATGGCGTCCTCGCTGGGCAATGCCATCGGGGTGGCCATCTCCGCGGCACTGTATGTGGCCGCGCAGGCGGTGAACCCGGAACTCATCCAGTCCTGGGGCCTGTTTATCGGCCGCCAGGACAACGTGGCACTGCGCTTCGGCGGGGCGGTCGGGCTGCTGTTCAACGTTTTCATGGTGGTGGTCGCCATCGCCTCGATTATCGTCACGGTCCCCGCCACCAGGAGCAAGGAGGAGGAAGAGGCCCGGCCGGACGTGGTCCCGCCGCCGGCCTTCGGCAACTAGGCATCGTTGACCCCACCGGCGTCGCGGAGTATAAATGGCCGTTCAAGGCGCCGGTCCCAATCCTTCCAGCGGAGGCACTGCCATGTCGGTCCATGCATCCAGCGGTTCAAACATCCCGGGCTACGAGTACGGCACGGTGGCCCATTCACCGGTCACGCTGGCCGAACTCGAGGAGCTCAAGGCCAGCGCCATGTTTGGCGACGACGACGCCGCCCTGCTGCACCGGGCCGGCGAGATCCTTGACGGCCAGGTGGAGGACGTGCTCGACGTCTGGTACGGATTCGTCGGCGGCCAACCCCACCTGGTCGCGCACTTCTCCCGGCCCGACGGCCCGCCCATCGAGGACTACCTGAACGCGGTCCGCCTGCGGTTTGGCCAGTGGATCAGGGATACCTGTACCAAGCCCTACGACCAGGAGTGGCTGGACTACCAAAACGAGATCGCCCTGCGGCACACCCCCGAACACAAGAACGAAACCGACCACGTGGGGTCCACCCAGGTCGTCCCGCTGCGCCACCTCATCGCGCTGATCGGGCCGGTGGTCACCACGATGCGGCCGTTCCTGGCCGGCGGCGGTGATCCCGTCGAAAACGTGGACGCCATGCAGCAGGCCTGGCTGAAGGCAGTGGTCCTGCAGATCGCGCTCTGGTCCCGGCCCTATGCCCTGCCGGGCGAGTGGTGACGGCGCCCGGTCGAAGGATCAGCGCCGACGTTCCTCACGTCCGGCCTCGGTCGCCGGCAGCCAGCGGCGTGCCGCGGCAACGAGCAACAGGACCAGCAGGATGATCAGGATGACGTCGGCGGCGATGTAGAGGTAGTGCAAGGCGGACCCGCCGTCATCGGTGCCGGCGAGCACCATGTCGGTCCGGCGGTTGAGCAGCGGCCGGATCGCCATCACTTTGGCCAGCAGCACGACGACGGCGCCGCCGACCAGCGCCCAGAACCTGCGGTCCACGCGCTGGCCCACCAGGGACAGCACCAGCAGCGCGGCCAGGACCAGCTCCACGATGTTCATCGCGGTAAAGACCAGTCGGCCGATCCCCAGTCCCAGCGGGATGGTAATGCCGGGCGCCTGGAACTTCAGCGGCGCTTCGATCAGCGAAATGCCGACAATGAGGCCCAACCAGAGGGCCGGCAGCACCAGCCGCGCCGCCAAACGTACGCGAACCATGATGAACCTCCCGGTCAATTCCCATCCTACGTTTCCGCGTGAGCGGCACGGGTGACCCCGCACCTTCCTCAAGGTTTGCTCAAGGATGCGCGCCCGCGAGGGATTGCTATCGACAGGGCGCCGCGGTGTCCATACACTCCAAACTCTAGTGACTTACTAGAGTTTCGAGGAAGGGCACGCACGATGCGCAATCTACTCCTCCTGGCCATCGTCGGTCTCCTCGCCCAGACGGTCGACGGCTCGCTCGGCATGGGCTACGGCGTGACCTCCTCCAGCCTGATGATCGCCGTGGGCATCGCTCCCGCTGCGGCCAGCGCAGCAGTCCACCTCGCCGAGGTCGGCACGGCGCTGATCTCCGGTTTCGCCCACCACAGGTTCGGCAACGTCGACTGGCGCATCGTCGGAATCATGGCGGTCCCCGGGGGCATCGGCGCCTTCATCGGAGCCAACTTTCTGGTCAGCCTGCCGGCCGACGTCGCCAAGCCGTGGGTTGCCCTGCTGCTCTTCCTGCTCGGTGCCTACGTCCTGTTCCGGTTCCTGATCCTGTCCGGCCGCCGCCCGCAGTTCAAGGGTCAGGTCAAGGCCGCCTTCCTGATGCCGCTTGGCCTCGTCGCCGGCACGATGGACGCCATCGGCGGCGGCGGCTGGGGGCCCATCGGCACCACCTCGCTGCTGTCCACCGGCAAGATGGAACCCCGCAAGGTCATCGGCTCGATCTCCGCCACCGAGTTCATCGTTGCGCTCAGTGCGTCCTTGGGCTTCCTGCTCGCGCTCGGACGGGAGGGCATCAACTTCGCCTGGGTTCTGGCCCTGCTGGCCGGCGGCGTCATCGCGGCCCCCGTCTCGGCGTGGCTGGTACGGCACCTGGCCGCGGCGGTCCTCGGCGTGGCAGCCGGAAGCCTCATCATCCTGACCAACGCCAAGACCATGATGGAGACCTGGGGCGGGGCGGAAAGGAACTCCGGACCGGTCTGGCTCACGCTGGCCGTCCTGGCGGTCGCGGCCGGCCTGGTGATCACCCAGGCCGTCCGCAAGGAGGTGCGCCGCCGCCACGAGGAGGACCCCGCGCGGGAGCTCGCCGGTGCCTGAGACAATGGGCGGGTGCACATCTCCGCCAAATCCGACTACGCCCTGCGCGCCCTGATCGTCATCGCCCGGTCATCCGAGGCGCAGACGGGGACGCTGGCGGCCGAGGCCGTAGCGGCCGCCCAGGACATCCCGCACAACTACTTGCTGTCGATCCTCGCCGACCTGCGGCGCAGCGGCATCGTGCGCAGCCGCCGCGGCCAGGGCGGCGGCTGGCACCTGGCCCGCACGGCGGCCGAGATCAGCGTCGCCGACATCATCCGCGCGGTCGACGGGCCGCTGGTGAGCGTGCACGGGCTGCGGCCCGAAGCGGTTCACTACGAGGACCCGGCAGCGGTTCTCCAGCCGGTCTGGATTGCCGCGCGCAGCAGCCTGCGCGAAGTTCTGGAGTCGGTTAGCCTGGACCAGCTTGCCTCCGGTCAGCTGCCCGCTGAAGTCACCGAGCGCAGTGCGCGCGACGACGCGTGGGAGCCCAGGTAGCCATGCCTCGGCGCCTTCCCTTCCCGCGCCGGGGCGACGATCAAGGCGACGATCAACGGGCCCGGCTTGAGCCGGGCCCGGCGAAGGCGGCCGCCCTCTAGCCCGCCCGCCCTGTTCCCGCGGTGCCGGCTGACGCAGTCTTCGACCGGACCGTGCCGTCCATTCGGGAGCGCGGGTTCCTGCGCCGGCCGCCGGCCGCGGGCGGGTCTTCGATGTTCCTGGGCCCGTTGATCATCACGGCCCCGACCAGCATCACCACAATGCAGGCCCCCAGCATCGAAAAGGACGCGGTCCAGGAGCCGGTGGCCTCGTGCACCACGCCGAACAGCAGCGGGGCGAGGCCCGCGCCGGCGTAGCCGATGCCCTGACTGAAGCCGGACAGCACCGCCGAGCCGTGCGTGGTGCGCGAGCGCAGGTTCACCATCAGCAGCGCGGTGGCGAAGGTGCCCTGGCCCAGCCCGGAGAGGGTCATCCACCACCAGGTGCCGCTCTCCGGCGAGAGCAGCAGGCCCAGATGCCCGCCGACCCAGCAGGCGGTAAACACCAGGATGGCGGCGATGGGGTGCCTCAGCCGGGGCACGATCAGTGGCACCAGCAGGCTGGCGGGCAGCCCGAGGATGGCGAAGTACGCCAGGGCCGAACCGGCCGTCGCGGCGTCGATGCCGTGTTCGGTCAAGTACGGCGGCAGCCACGCGAAGTACACATACGTCTGCGCGGAGTTACCGGCCAGGAAGATGGCCAGGCCCCAGGCGACCGGCGAACGCCACGGGTTCAGCTTTACCGGCCCCGCCGCGGCTTCGCGGGCGCGAACGGCAGGCCCGTCGCCGCGGGCCGGTCCGGGCGGACCCTCGCCCGCACCGGGTTCGGGCGAGACGGCCGCCGCAGCCCGCCCGCCGGCGTCGTCCGCGCGGCGCTTGCGGCGGTCCCGTGCCGCCTGCACCGCCCACGGGATGAGCACCACGGCGCTGACCGAGGCCCAGAGCGCGATCGATGTCCGCCAGCCCGCGGCGTCCGCCACCGGGACGGCCAGCTGAGGGCTCATCGCGGTGCTGACCGCCAGCAGGGTCACATAGCCCGCGGTCACCACGCCCACCCGGTCCGGGAAGTATTTCCGGACCAGCGGCGGCAGCACGACGTTGCCGATTCCGTACCCCGCCATCACCACCGCACTCAGGGCAAGGAACGGCCACACGCCGTCGACGGCGGCGCGGCCCAACTGGCCGGCGACCGCCAGCAGCACGGCGGCCACCAGCACCTTTTCCAGCCCGAGCCAGCGGATCCACGCCGGGGTGCCCAGGCCGGCGGCGGCGAACACCAGCGGCGGCAGCATCGCCAACACGCCGATGGTGGTGGCGTCGAAGCCAAGTTCGGGGCCAAGCCGGCCCAGCAGCGGACCGACGGCGGAGACCGCGGCGCGCAGGCTCAGCGCCATCAGCAGGATGCCCAGCAGCGCGCCGATCCGCCCGGTCCACGGCCTGCGGAGGAAGTAGTTCACCCGCCTACCCTAGCCGCGGCCCGCCCGCCTACCCGGCCGGATACGGTTCGCGGCGCAGCAACCGGGCCAGATGGACGGCATTGCGCGCCGCCGTCGCCGTCGTCGCCACTGTCACGTCCGGGGTTTCCGGCAGGTCCTGGAAGTCGGTACCGTGCATCGCCTCCCCCACCCAATACGTGGACCCCTGCGCCGGCAGGCTGAACCCGATATCGCCCAGGCCCTGGTACAGCTCCGCGGTCACGTGATGGGCGCCGTCCTCATTGCCGACGACGGCCACCAGCGCGACTTTGTTGAACATGCTGGGCCGGCCCTGCTCGTCGGTTTCGGACAGCTCCGCGTCCAGGCGTTCGAGCACGAGTTGCGCCTGGCTCGCGGCGTGGCCCAGCCAAATCGGCGTCGCCAGCACCAGGATGTCGGCGGCCAGGACTTTGGCGCGGATGGATGGCCAGGCGTCGCCGTTGCCCATGTCGGTCTGCACACCGGGTTTGACGTCGTGGTCCACAACCCGCAAGAGGTCACACGTGACGCCGTGTGCCGATAATTGCGTGATCACCTGCCGGGCCAGCAGTTCGCTGCTCGACGGCTTAGGCGACGGTGTCAGGGTGCAGACCAGTGCCAGTGCGTTAAGTTTTGTATCCTCCATAGCGCCATTCTGCGGCTTCGGGCAGTTAATGGACAGTCCGCCGGCCACGCCACCGGCCGTCGACGATCTTCCAAAACCCGATCCAGGCCGCCGCCGTTCGCTCCCCTTGTAACCAACTCCGGGCGGTGACAGACGCCGCCGTAAGATGGTGCTGGCGCCCTTCCCGTGCGGCGCCGCGGACTGCCGAACGCCCGCCCCGGGCGGCTGCGGCCTGCGAAGAACTAGGAAGTGGTGCCAAGGATGCTTGACCCGTCAACGATCGAGTCCATCGCCGACGAGCTGGTGGAGGCCGGCCGGACACGGACGCCGGTGAAACGGCTGACCGCCCGCTACCCGGAGATGACCATTGAAGACTCCTACAAGGTGCAGAACCTGTGGCGCGAGCGCAGCGAGGCCGCCGGCCGTACGCTGGCGGGCCGGAAGATCGGCCTGACGTCCAAGGCGATGCAGTACGCCACCGGCATCAGCGAACCGGACTACGGCATCATCTTCGACGACATGATCCTGGAGAACGGCTGCACGGTGAAGTGGGACCAGTACACCCACCCGCGCATCGAAGTCGAACTGGCCTTCGTGCTAAACCGCGATGTCAAGGGCCCCAACGCCACCATTTTCGACGTTTTGAACGCCACCGAGTACGTGGTTCCCGCGCTCGAGATCCTGGACTCGCGGATCGAGATGGAGGGCCGCACCATCGTGGACACCATCTCCGACAACGCCGCCATGGGCGCCATGGTGATCGGGGGCAACCCGGTCCGCCCGCAGGACGTCGACCTGCGCTGGATCTCCGCCATCCTGTACAAGAACCAGACCGTGGAGGAGACCGGCGTCGCCGCGGGCGTGCTCAACCACCCGGCCGCCGGCGTCTACTGGCTGGCCAACAAGATTGCCCCGCACGGCGACCATCTGAAGGCCGGTGAAACCATCCTCGCCGGCTCGTTCACCCGCCCCATGTGGGTCCACAAGGGGGACACCGTCTTCGCCGACTACGGGCAGTTGGGAACCATCACGTGCCGTTTCGAGTAGAACCCGACCCGTCCTTCAAGGACGCCCTCTCCGCCGCCGACCGGCCGCTGGCCGGCATCTGGGTCTGCTCCGGCTCGCCCCTGTTGGCGGAGCTCTGCGCCGGGGCCGGCTTCGACTGGATCTTCATCGACGCCGAGCACTCCCCCAACGGGCTGGAGTCCGTGCTGGCCCAGTTGCAGGCGGTGCGCGGCTACCCCGGCATTCCCGTGGTCCGCCCGCCGGTCAACGACACCGTGCTGATCAAGCAGTACCTGGACCTGGGCGCGCAGTCACTGATCATTCCGATGGTGCACACGGCCGAACAGGCCCGCGCGGCCGTGGCGGCCACCCGCTACCCGCCGGCCGGCGTGCGCGGGGTCGGTTCCGCGCTGGCCCGTTCGGCCCGCTGGAACCGGATCCCCGATTACCTCACCCGCGCGGAGGAAACGCTGACGCTGATCGTGCAGATCGAGTCCGCGGAGGCGGTGGAAAACGCCGCCGAGATCGCCGCGGTCGACGGCGTGGACGGCGTGTTCATCGGACCGTCCGACCTCGCCGCCTCGATGGGCGTGATTGGCCAGCAGGAGCACCCGGACGTCGTCGCCGGAGTGGAGAAGGCCCTGAAGGCGGCCAAGGCGGCCGGCAAGTTCGTCGGGGTCAACGCCTTCGCCGAAGCCTCCGCCCGCCGCTACATGGAGTGGGGTGCCGACTTTGTCGGCGTCGGGGCCGACGTGGCGCTGCTGGCCCGCGGATCCGAAGCCCTGGCGGCCAAGTACATCCCCTCGGACGGGGCCGGCGAGGCCGGAAGCCCCGCCAGTTACTGATCCTCCGTAGAACGACGGCGGTGCTTGGGTGGGTTCGCAGCCCACCCGAAGCGCCGCCGTCCTACGCGGCGAGGTGGAGCAACTGCTGGTTGGGGAAGCGTCCTTCGGCTAAAAATGCTAAGACTTGACCATGGCTGATTCTTTCAAGGTTGGCGATAGAGTGCGCTGGAATTCAGAGGCCGGCGAAATCCACGGCAGGGTCACCAAGGTCCACACCACGGACTTCGAATTCCTGGGCCGCACGAGGCGCTGCTCCGAGGATGAGCCTCAGTACGAAGTCCAGAGCGACAAGACGGACAATTTGGCTGTCCACAAGGGCTCGGCGCTGCGCAAAGCGGGCTAACCGGCGACGCCGCCGAAGGCTCTAGGGCCTGGACTCCACCGACGTTTGAGACTCCACAGAAGTTCGAGGAAACAAGACGTGGCAACTGTCTCCAGCAATCTTTCCGGCCTGCAACCGACCGTTCGGGCGCTGGCGCGGATTTCCCACACGCCCGGGGGTGTCGGGCTGATCGACCACCTGCTGCGGGCGCCGACAGCGGACGAGGTGGAACTGCGGGTCAGCCTCTGCGGGCTGTGCGGCTCGGACGTTATTGTCTACCGTGCGGACACGGCAGCAGCGCCGGTTCCGCTGGGCATGGTGCTCGGACACGAGTCGGTCGGCACGGTGGTCCGCACGGGGCTGCTGGTTCCCGAATGGCTCGCGCCGGACACCCGGGTAGTACCCATTTCCACCGTGGGCTGCGGCCACTGCGAGGCGTGCCGGGCGGACCAGCCGCATCTTTGCGCCGAGCGCTCCGGCCTGGGGCTAACCCAGCACGGCCAAGCCACTTCACGGGCGCTCGTTCCGTGGCGCAACCTGGTGCCCGTGCCGGAGTCGGTTCCGGACACCACCGCGGTTCTAGCAGAGCCCGCGTCCATCGCCTGGCGCGCGGTCTCCACTGTCGCCCGCATCCAGCCCGGCGAGCGCGTGGCAGTCTCGACCACCCGCAGCATCGGCCTGCTCGCCGGACTGATGGCACAGCGCGCCGGCGCCGAGGTGACGATGATCGGCCGCGAAGGCCCCGGCCACGCGGCTCGGGTTGAGTTGGCCCAAGGCCTTGGCTTGGGCAGCACCACCGAGCAGCAACCCAACACCTACGATGTGTGGATCGAAGCGACCGGTGCTGGTACCAATCTGGCACGTGCCGTTCAGGAACTGCGGCCCTTGGGCCGCCTGGTCATGGTGGCGATGTATGCCACCGGGACCGCCCCGGCGCCCGTGGTCCGGACTAGCAAGAACCTTGCCGTCCTGCACAGCTTCATCTCCACCCGGCCGGATTTCGAGCAGGCACTGGCCTTCCTCGCCACCCTTCCGGATTTGGGCGAGCGCCTCATCACGACCTACCCTATGGGCCGGGCCGTGGAAGCACTGCGGCTCACGGCGGAAGGCCACCTTGACGCAGCTGGACGGCCACTGGTCAAAGCCGTGCTCGATCCAGCCAGGTGAACAAAAGCCTCGACATGTGACCGAATGGTCACCTATTATGGGTGCATGGATGCCGTGTTCAAGGCCTTGGCGGATCCCACCCGGCGCGGCCTGCTGGACGAACTGTTCCGCGAGGACGGGCAGACGCTCACCGCACTCGAAGCGCGCTTCGGCATCACGCGCTTCGGCGTCATGAAGCACCTGAAGCAACTGGAAGAGGCCGGCCTGGTGGTCACCCGCCGCCGCGGCCGCGAAAAACTGCACTTCCTGAATCCGGTGCCCATTCGGCTCATCCACGACCGCTGGGTGAGCAAGTATGCACAACCATGGGCCGCTGCCCTCAGCGACCTCAAATCCCGATTGGAAAGTCCCATGGAAAAAATCTTCGAGATCTACATCCGCACCACCCCGGAACAGCTCTGGGAAGCCATCACGGACAGCGAGATCAGAAGCACGTACCAGTTCGGCAACCGGATTGAGACCGACTGGACGCCGGGTTCCCGGTACGCGGTGACCAACCCACGGGCCGATGCGCCGCTGAGCGAAGGCGAGAACCTGGAAGTCGATCCGCCGCGCCGGCTGGTCCAGACGATGCGCGCGCTGTGGGGCGAGGACGTCGCGGCCGAAGGCACGTCCCGGGTGACGTGGGAGATCGAACAGGTGGAGGATTCCTGCCGCCTCACCGTGACGCACGATCAGCTGCGCGAGGGGGCCAACGAGCAGGTGTACGGCGGCTGGCCGATGGTCCTGTCCGGCCTCAAGACGTGGCTGGAGACCGGCGAGAAACTCACGACGCCCGGCTCGCTGATGTACACCTGAGCACGGCTCCGGCGAAACCCGGGCGCTGCCGCGCGGGGCGAGGCCAGGCGCGGCACACCTCGGAAACGGCACAGCAGGCGCCCTTGTGCGAGGGCGCCTGCCGGCTTCGGTGGACGGCGGGTCCTGGACCTGCGGACTCAGGAGAGCTTGGAGGCCACCAGGGAGGTCAGATCCACCAGGCGGTTGGAGTAGCCCCATTCGTTGTCGTACCAGCCCACGACCTTGACCTGGTTGCCCATAACCTTGGTGAGGCCGGAGTCGAAGATGGCCGAGGCCGGGTCGGTGACGATGTCCGAGGAGACGATGGGGTCCTCGGTGTAGGTCAGGATGCCGGCCAGACGGGGATCCGCGGCGGCCGTCTTGAATGCCTCGTTGACTTCCTCGACCGTCACCTCGCGGCCGACCGTGACGGTGAGGTCCGTGGCCGAACCGGTGGGCACCGGCACGCGGATGGCGAAGCCGTCCAGCCGGCCCTTGAGCTCGGGCAGCACCTGCCCGATCGCCTTGGCGGCCCCGGTCGAGGTGGGAACCATGTTGATCGCGGCGGCCCGGGCCCGGCGCAGGTCGCGGTGCGGCCCGTCCTGCAGGTTCTGGTCCGCGGTGTAGGCGTGGATGGTGGTCATCAGGCCCTGCTCGATCCCGAAGTTCTCGTGCAGCACCTTCGCCAGCGGTGCCAGGCAGTTGGTGGTGCAGGAGGCGTTGGAGATGAGGTGGTGTGCGCCGTCGTCGTACTCGCCGTCGTTGACGCCCATCACCACGCTGAGCACATCGCCCTTCGCGGGAGCGGAAATGAGGACCTTCCGGGCGCCGGCGACCAGATGCTTCTCCGCGTCCGCGGAGCTGGTGAAGCGACCGGTGGACTCGATCACGATGTCGACGCCGAGCTCGCGCCAGGGGAGGTTTCCGGGGTCGCGTTCCGCGAGCACCTTGATGGTCCGGCCGTCGACTACCAGGTCGCCGTCGGCGACCGTGACGTCGGCGCCCAGCCGGCCGACCACGGAGTCGTACTTGAGCAGGTGCGCCAGGGTTTCCGGCGAGCCGAGGTCGTTGATCGCCACGATCTTTAGGTCTGCACCGATCTTGCCCTGCGCCATGGCCGCCCGGAAGTAGTTGCGGCCGATGCGCCCGAAACCGTTGATGCCAATCCGTACTGCCATGGGAACTCCTTTTTATTTAGCCTCTAAATTTATGTTCTATTATTATTATCCTGATACTGCCGGACAAGGTCAAGGGGATCGATGTGAGCACCACCGCCACCACTCCGCAGGTCCTGCGGCTGACCAACCTGAAAGCCGTCCTGTCGGTGATGCGCGAGAACGGCGCGGTGACCGGAAGCGACCTGATCGAGGCCACCGGGCTGACACGTGCCACGGTCATCGCGGTCTGCGACGACCTGGTGGCCCGGGGCTGGGCCCGCGAGGTGGCTGGCGAACGCGTGGTCGGCACAGCGAAGGGCAGGCCGGCGCGGCGGTTCCAGTTCAACCCCGGGGCGGGCTGTGTGCTGGGACTGGACGTCGGCATGGCCACCGCCACCGTGCTGGTGGCGGACCTGAACGGCCTGATGCTGGCCCGTATCTCCGAGCGGTTCGAGAAGCCGCCGGCGCCGGCGGAGTCGCGCCGCTCCACCATCAAGCGGGCAGTGGCCGCCGCCCTGGCCGAGGCCGGGCTGCCGCCGGAATCGGTGCTGGCCACGGCCATCGGGGTGTCCACCGTCGTCGATCGCCACGGCAACGTGGCACCCGGACACGAACTCTCCGAGCACTTCGACATTGGCCTGCAGACCGAGGTCTTTGCCCGCTACGGCTGGCCGGTGCTGCTGGAGAACGATGCGAACCTGGCGGCTCTGGCGGAGCGCTGGAGCGGCGCCGGCAAAGGCGTCGACGACTTGGCCGTCATGCTGGCCGGCGAACGGCTGGGTACCGGCCTGATCGAATCGGGCCGGCTGCTGCACGGCTGCAACGGTGGCGCCGGCGAAGTGGGCACCCTGGAACTGGTGGACGGGGTGGGCAGCCAGGACGGCATCGCGCGGCTGGCCCGCTACTGGGGCAACGAGGCCCTGGCGTCCGGCAGGCCTACCTTGATCCGCGAGCTGGTGGGACCGGGCACTACCCGCGTGTCGGCCCGCTTCGTCTTCGAGGCCGCTGCTCGGGGAGACGGGGTGGCGCAGGAAATCCTGGAGCGGATCGGCCGGCGGATGGCCCGCGTGGTCGCGATACTGGGCACCTTCCTCAACCCGGAGCTCGTGGTGATCGGCGGCGCGGTGGCCGCCTCGGCGTCGGCTCTGCTGCCCACCATCACCCGGGAACTCCCCCGGCTGACCGCGACCCCGCCGCGGGTGGCGGTCTCCGGGTTCGGCGACGCGATAGTGGCCACGGGCGCCGTGCGGCTGGCGCTGGACTACGTGGAGGAGCACGCCATGGAACTCGTCCCGGCCGGGATGCCGGCACGGTAGGCGCGATCCCGTCGGAAACTCACCCGACGCCCGGCGGAAACGGCGACCTCCCGCGTGCCGCTGCCTCAGGTGAGGACGTTAATCGGCTCCCCGCGAAGGTAAGCCAGGATGTCCTCGAGCATCTGCGTGTACCCCAGCCTGTGGGCTTCCTCGGTGACGAAGCCGACGTGCGGGCTGAGGATCAGGTTGGGGACGCCGCGCAACGGACTGTCCTGCGGCAGCGGCTCCACGTCGTAGACGTCGAGGGCGGCGCCGGCGATCCGCCGTCCGGCGAGCGCAGCCGCCAAGGCGTCCTCATCCACCAGCGGTCCGCGCGAGGTGTTGACCAGCCGGCCGCCGGAACCGAGGAGGTCCAGCTCGGCGGCGCCGACGACCCCGCGGGTGGACTCCGCCAGCCTCAGGTGGACGCTGACGATGTCCGAGCGCCGGAACAGGTCCTGCTTGGACACCCACTCCGCCCCGTGGCCGGCGGCGCGCTCCCGGGTCAGGTGCGGACTCCACGCCAGCACGTCCATCCCGAACGCCTGCGCGTAGCGGGCCATCAGCTGCCCCAGCCTGCCCAGGCCCAGCAGCCCGAGGGTGGACCCGGCCAGATCGATCCCCATCCGGGCCTGCCAGATCCCGGCCCGCACGTCCCTGTCGTTCTGCGGGATTTCCCGGGCCACAGCCATCACCAGCGCCCAGGCCAGCTCGGCCGGAGCCTGCGTCGCATGCTGCGTTCCGCACACGGTCACCCCGCGGGCGCGCGCGGCGTCCAGGTCGATCGAGGCGTTGTGCATGCCGGTAGTAGTCACCAGCTCCAGGCCGGGCAGCAGGTCCATCAGCTCGGCGGTGATGGGCGTCCGCTCGCGCATGGTGACCACCACCTGCGCCCCTTCCAAGCGTTCGGCGAGTGCGCCGACGTCGTCACAATGGTCCGTGAAACGCTCGACGGCGATGCCCGCCGGCAGCTGCTCCCACGGGGCACTGCCCAGTGCCACGTCCTGGTAGTCATCGAGGATAGCGATCTTCACGATGCCAGCGTATCCGCCCGGGACCCGGGGAAACCGCGGCGCCCCCGGAGTGGCGGGCGGGGCTGCCGCCGGAAACCATGGCGTGCCGCTACCTGGACAGGGTGGCAGCACCGGGGCCGGTCAGCTCCTCCTTGCCTACGGGCCGCCCGGACACCGCCAGCAGCAGGGCGATGGCGGTTCCGCGCACTTCGTCTCCGGTCCCCAGGCTGACACCGGCGTCTGACGCCACGAGCCGCAGCCCCCGCGCCCGTTCCTTGCCGCCGCCGAACTTTATGCTGGTGGCCAGCTGGTGGCGCAGCGCGGTGACGACAGGAGCGGCCGGATAGCCGTGGCGGATACCCAGCGGGCGCCGGATGTCCTCCCCGTGCACGAAGGCCTCTACGAGCCGGGTAGGCAGCGGCGCCGGGGCACCGCTGGTGCGCCCGCTCACCTCGCGGAACCGCTGCAGCGTATTTTCAGGTTCCGTTGCGCGCTCCGCTGCGACCCCGCGGGCGTTCAGACGGTCGAAATCGAAACCCGCGGCCAGGAAGTCGCGAAAGAACGTCAGCCGGGTCGTCTTCGCATCATTGACCAGGTGGGCCAGCACGTCGTGCACGTCCCAGCCGCGGCACAGTGACGGCGTGCGCCACTGCTCCCGCGACAGCGCTTCCAGGTGCCGAATCAGCATCGCACGCTCGGCGTGGACCACGGGCCAGATTTGGGTCATCGGACTCCTTGCTCACCGTGGGCGTCTGGCTGCCCTCTTCGCTCCTTGATGCAGAAGCGCGTTCAACCCCGTCCGCCGAGTCGATCGTAGCCGCCCGCGGGCCCGCTGTCTGTTTGAATGGGGGCATGCAGCCAAAGAGCGCGAACGACCTGTGGGCCGTTATCCATGCCGAACGCGCGGCCCTCGCTGACGACCTGAGCGGGTTGAAGGACGACCAATGGGCCAAGCAGTCATTGTGCGGTCGCTGGGTCATCGAAGAGGTCCTCGCGCACCTGACGGCGGGCGCGAGTATTGCCCGGCTTCGCTGGCTTGGCAGCGTACTGGGTGCACGCCTCGATTTTGATCTCCACAACCAGCGCCAGTTGAACGAACACCGAGGTGCTACTCCGGCCGAAACACTCAACCGGTTCCGGGCAGTGATCGGGAACACGAAGGCACCGTCGAAGCACACCGTCGCATGGCTCGGAGAGATTATTGTCCACGGCCAGGACATCCGCCGCCCGCTCGGGCTGCAGCGAACCCCGGCTGTCGACGTCGTGACCCCGGTCGCGGAGTTCTTTTCCGGTCGGGACTTTACCGTGCCCAGCAGAAGCACCGCCAAGGGCTTGCGCTTCCAGGCGGTCGACGGCCCCTTCCGGTTCGGCTCCGGCCCCCTGGTCAGCGGGACCACGCTGGCACTGACCATGGCGATGGCCGGACGCCCAACGTACTGCGATGACCTGGCGGGAGAGGGAGTCGCCACGCTGAGGTCCCGCTGCGCGCCTGCCCAAGACGGGCGTTAACGCAGCAGGCAGGGCACGGATCGGATCCGGGCCCTGCCTGTGTGTGTCGCGTGGGTTAGTTGGCCGGCAGCACGAAGGCCGAGTCAACCGTGATGGTGACCTTGTCACCCACCAGCACGCCGCCGGCTTCCAGGGCGGCGTTCCAGGTGATGCCGAATTCCTTGCGGGAGATCTGCGTGGTCGCAGAGAAGCCGGCACGGGTGGCGCCGAAGGGGTCAACCGCCATGCCGCCGAATTCGACGTCGAAGACCACGGGCTTGGTGGTGTCCTTGATGGTCAGCTCGCCGGCCAGCTGGAACTCTTCCGGAGTGCCTTCGACGCTGGTGGCCTTGAAGGTCATCTCCGGGTACTGCTCCACGTTGAAGAAGTCTTCGCCCTTGACGTGGGCATCGCGGTTGTCATCGTTGGAGTCGAACGAGGCGGTCTTCACGACGGCCTCGACGGAGGAAGCGGCCAGGCTGTCGCCGACCACGAGGGTTGCATCCGCGTCGGTGAACTGGCCGCGCACCTTGCTGATGCCGGCGTGGCGGACGACGAAGCCGACCTCGGTGTGGGACTGGTCGAGGTTCCAAGTTCCTGGGGTGAGCTGAACGGCCATTAAGTGCCTCCTGGTTGATGTTAGGATGTGAAGCCCGGGTGAATTCCATGCTTATGCATTTACCGTAACACCTGATAGTTGAAGAGTCAACCAATGGCCGGTGAACGGCAGGCAACGATGCTTCGCCCCGCGCGGGACGCCGCCCTGCCAACAGCCATGGTGGTTGTCCTGCGCCCTGCTTCGGGTAGATGATCGGAGCAGGGCACGAAGCCATCCCTTCGGAGACATCCAACCCGCCATCGAGCGAAGGACACGGCATGGCAGCACCGCCAGCCACTAAGGCCACGCTGACCGGGTGGACGCCGGCCATGCTGGCGGGCATCGCGTCGGCGGCCGCGCTCTTTGCCACAGCGGAACTGGCGGCAGCTTTTTTCGGCCCGGCCGCCTCCCCCTTCGGCTCTGTGGGCGCCGCCGTCGTGGAACTCTCCCCGTTCTGGCTGACCGAATTCGCCATTTCCACTTTCGGGACGGCGGACAAACTGGTGCTGTTCATCGCCATGGCGATCGTTGCGGTGCTGATCGCCGCCGCGGCCGGCCTGCTCGCGGCCCGGCGCTGGACCGCCGGCGCGCTGGCGGTGGTGTTGCTCGCGGCGGGCATGGCGGCCTGCGTGCTCACCCGCGCCGGGGCCGTGCCGGCCGATGCCATTCCGACGGCGCTGGGAACCGCGGCGGGCCTGCTCTGCCTGCGCCGGCTGATCAGTCTCCTGCCCCGGCCCACGGCCTTGTCCGTGGGCGACGCGGCCGTCATGCCGGAGGTTCCGGACCGCCGCCGCTTCCTGGCGAACACCGCGGCGGTGGCGGGTGTCGCCGTCGTCATGGGGATCGCGGCCGGCGCCGCTTCGGCGGCGCGGAACACCGCACGGCAGGTGCGCCAGGCACTGGGGCTGCCGGCCCCCGCGCGGCCGGCCGGGCCATTGCCGGAGGACGTGCAGTCGCCGGTGGACGGAGTGGTTCCCTTCGTGACCCCCAACGAGGAGTTCTATCGCATCGACACTGCGCTGATCGTCCCGTCGGTAGATCCGGGGCAATGGCAGCTGCGCGTCCACGGACTGGTTGAGGAAGAGTTCAGCATCAACTTCCAGGAGTTGCTGGAGGCCAAACTCGTGGAGAGCTACACCACGCTGACGTGCGTTTCGAATCAGGTGGGCGGGGACCTGGCCGGCAACGCCCGCTGGCTGGGGTATCCGCTGCGCGACTTGCTGGCGCGTGCACGCCCGTTGCCGGAGGCGGACATGGTCCTGTCCACCAGCGTCGACGGCTTCACCGCTTCGACCCCCTTGGAAGTGCTGACCGACGGGAGGGACGCGCTGCTCGCGATCGGTATGAACGGGGAGCCCCTGCCGCTGCAGCACGGTTTCCCCGTGCGGATGGTGGTGCCGGGGCTTTACGGCTACGTGTCCGCGACCAAGTGGGTGGTCGACCTGGAGCTCACGCGGTTTGCGGACAAGGTCGCCTACTGGACCACGCGCGGCTGGTCGGACCGCGGTCCGATCAAGACGGCCTCGAGAATCGAGGTGCCTCGGCCCGGAGCCCGACTGGCGGCCGGCCCCTTGGCCTTTGGGGGAACGGCCTGGGCCCAGCACCGGGGTCTGTCAAAAGTACAGGTGCAGTTGGACGACGGCGACTGGGTGGATGCCCAACTGGCGGCGGAGGCTAGCGTGGACACCTGGCGCCAGTGGTACTTGGTGCAGGACGACGTGCCGGCCGGCCCGCACCGGCTCCGGGTGCGCGCCTGGGAGGCGGACGGAACTCTGCAGACGGAGGCCGCGGCGCCGCCTGCTCCGGATGGCGCCACCGGCTGGCACAGCGTTGAATTCACCGTTGATTAACCGCCGGGTCATCTTCGTCACAGGGCTCGCGCCTGAAGCCCGGGATTCCGCCACCGGTCTGCAGGAGGCGCCCAGCTTCGGTTGCTATGCTCAATACCCCGCCTCCCGTTGCCGCAGGCGGCTGCCCGTTCCCAAGGCGGCACCGCCGTCGTTCCCGGCGCACCGATTTCCTACCGTTCACCTTCCCTTCCCTCCAGGAGACCCGCACCCCGATGACCAGCCCGGCAGTATCCGATCAGCACAAGGACCTCATGGACCGCAGGTACGACTCAGGCGTCGCCGACATTAATCGTCTCTGCGACGAACTGCGGGACCTGAAGCCGGGTACCGAGGTCTCTTACGTGGATCCAATCCACGACGCCGATGAATGCCGGATCGTGTCGCTCTACTCGAACATCGGGCACGCCTCTGACACGGGTTTCATCTGGCCGGGGGACCAGGAGGCAACGACGCGGATGCTCGGGCTGCAGTGGCAGCTCGGCCTGCGGCCCCAATATGTGATGCCGTGGAACGTGCATCCGTGGTTCACCCCGGGCGAGGCCAACGGCAAGCTCACCCCCGACCAGATCAACGCCGGCCTCAAGCCGCTGCTGAAGATGCTGACGCTGGTGCCGCGGGCCTCCGTGCTCGTGGCACACGGAACCGAAGCCCAGCGGCTGGCCGGCCTGCTGCTGAAGACCGAGAACCCGCTGCTTTGGCGGCGCGGCTTCAAGACGTACAAGGTTCGGGCGCTCAGCGGCCGGGCGTTCGCGGGTTCGCCGACTCGCCAGCAGGAATGGCTGGACGCGATGCACGAAGCCTATGCCGACGCCATGGCGCGCACCGGGCTGGGCCGGCCCGCCAAGTAGCACTGCGACCCGGCTGGGCGGCACCGCGGGTCCGTGCATCCAGCCCTCCCGTCTGGCGAAACAACCCCCCTCCCGCCATGGCGGCTGCGCCTCCCCACGGCTAGCCTGAGCCTGGACGGGAGGAAGAGCCATGCCGTTGTGGATGACCGCGTTTTCCGTAGGGGCGATGGGCGGTGCCGCGCTGGTGCTCGGATGTGCCGTCGCTTGGAAATGGGCCATTCCGGTCAAGGTTGTCTCGACTGTCATGGCCTTCGGCGCCGGCGTCCTTATTTCGGCGCTTGCCTTCGAACTGGTCGACGAAGCGGTAACGACCGGCGGGATCGGCGCGACCATCGGGGGTTTCCTCGTCGGCGCCTGCCTCTTCGTGGCGACGAACGCCGTGCTGGCCGGAAAAGGGGCCAAGCACCGCAAACGGTCCGGCAATCAGCAGCCCGCCGAGGGAGATACCCCGGGCAGCGGCCTGGCGATCGCGGCCGGGGCCCTGCTGGACGGTATTCCTGAATCCCTCGTGCTGGGCCTCGGCCTCGTCGCCGGGGGAACAGTCAGCCCCGCAATGCTGGGAGCTGTGTTTATTTCCAACATCCCCGAAGGGCTCTCCAGCAGCGCCGGCATGAAGAAGGCCGGGCGGGGCGCGGGCTATGTTTTCGGCGTGTGGGGCACCATTGCCGTGCTCTCCGGAGCCAGCGCCCTGGTCGGTTACCTTGCGCTGCAAGACGCACCGGAGGAGCTCGTGGCGTTCATCAACGCGCTGGCGGCGGGCGCCATCCTGGCCATGGTCGCCGACACCATGATCCCTGAGGCCTTCGAAGAGCATCACATCCTCACCGGCCTCACGGCAGCGCTCGGGTTCGTGACGGCCCTGAGCCTCGATGCGCTTTAACCCGGCCACTGCGGGGATCCCCCGGCCACGCTACAACCCGGCCCAATGACGGTGATCATCAGCAGGCCGGTCATTGCGGGGAACCGGATGCGGAATCGACAAATTCGCTCGTTCCCGGTCAATGACGGATCTATACTGTGGAAGCGCCCCACGACAGGGCCCCGGGCAACGGGGCCCGCCCGGCCGGGGCGACAGGAGAAAATCGGTGCGCTGGTCGCTCGAACATACGGTCCCGGCTGTTGTCCCGAGGCCGGCTCCCCAGCCGCCGCTCCGCCGCGCGCTTAGCCGCTGGCTGTTGATGGACAAAGTTCCGCCGGTGGGCCGCGAAAGCGCAGCGCGCGGGACGCCCCATCCCTGGTGGAAAGTTGTGTGCCTGACAGGCGTTGACTACTTCTCCACGCTTTCCTATCTGCCCGGAATTGCCCTGATCGCTGCGGGACCGCTGTCGCCGCTGGCAACGCTGCTCATTGTGGGGCTCACCTTGCTGGGCATGCTCCCGCTCTACCGGCGCGTGGCGGCGGAGAGCCCGCACGGCGAAGGCTCGGTGGCCATGCTCAACCGGCTCCTGCCGTTTTGGAAGGGGAAGGTTGTCATCCTCGTCCTGCTCGGTTTCGTTGCCACATCATGGATTATCACCATCACACTCTCGGCCGCCGATGCAACAGTGCATTTGCTCGAGAATCCTTACGTTCCCGGCTTCTTGCAGGGCCACCCGGTCCCGGTCACCGTCGTGCTGCTGTTGGTCCTCGGGGGCATTTTCCTGATCGGATTCGGCGAAGCTGTAGCCATTGCCGTGCCCTTGGTGACCGCGTTTTTGATCCTGAATACGGCCGTCATCATGGCCGGCCTGTCGCTCATCGCGCAGGACCCCGGCCGCATCAGCGACTGGGCGCAGGCCATGGCCGCTGCCAGCCCCGGCCCGGGCAACCTGGCCTTGTCCCTGCTGCTGGCATTTCCTCTGCTGATCCTGGGCCTGTCCGGATTCGAGACGGGCGTGAGCATGATGCCGCTCGTGGCGTCCGAGGGGCACACTCCCGCACAACGCCTCGCCTGGCGGGTCCGCAATACCCGGAAGATGCTGACGTGTGCTGCGGCTGTCATGAGCGGTTTCCTGATGGGCAGCAGCTTCGTGACGGCCGTCCTCATCCCGCCCGAGGCCTACGTCGCGGGAGGCCCCGCGGATGGCCGGGCCCTCTCCTATCTCGCGCACGCACTGTTCGGCGAGGGGTTCGGCACGATCTATGACGCGGCAACGGTCCTGATCCTGTGGTTCGCGGGAGCCTCGGCGATGGCCGGTCTGATCAACATCGTCCCGCGCTACCTGCCGCGCTTCGGGATGGCCCCCGAATGGACCAGCGCGATCCGGCCCGTCGTCCTGGTCTACACCGGGGTCAGTATCCTGCTCACCGTGGGTTTCGGGGCGGATGTCAATGCCCAGGCCGGAGCCTACGCCACAGGCATCCTGGCCATGATGGTGTCAGCGGCCGTCGCTGTCGCCTTCACGACTGCACGCCGCCACAAACGTCGCACCGCTGCCGGGTATAGCGCCCTCAGCCTGGTGCTGCTCTACGCACTGCTGGCCAACGTCCTGGAAAAACCCGACGGCATCGGCATCTGTGGGCTGTTCATCCTCGGCATGGTCGGCGTCTCGCTCGTCTCCCGCGTCGCCCGCACCATAGAACTCCGCGCCGAGCGTATCGAATTCGACCACGCTGCCCGGCGGTTCATCAGCGATTCCTTGGACAACGACGGCTCGCTGAACATCATCGCCAAGCGCCGCCCCGGCAATCACGACGATTACAGTGCCAAGGAAGACGCGCAGCGGCACATGAATCCGGTCCCGGGGACAGCCGACGTCCTGTTCCTCGAAGTCGACATCGTGGACCCCTCAGCCTTCGCCAAGGTGCTTCGCGTCCGTGGCATCGACGTCGGCGGCTACCGGGTGCTTCGTGCGGAAAGCCCCGCGGCCCCTAATGCTATTGCCGCCATCCTCCTGGCCGTGCGGGACGCAACGGGTGTGCGTCCCCATGCCTATTTCGAATGGTCTGAAGGCAATCCGCTCGGCCACCTGTTCCGCTATCTGCTCCTGGGAGAGGGAGACACGGCTCCCGTAGTGCGCGAAATCATCAGGCAGAATGAGCCTGACCCTGCCCGCCGGCCCGGGATTCATGTAGGCGGATAGCGGCGGCGGAAGCAACCTCTCATCGACGCGACGCAGCACGCCGCCGTCGTTGGGCGCACGGCGGCCGGAGGGCGGTCACGCCCGGGCACGAGCATTGCGGTCGCTTTGGGTGGCGGCTAGATTACTTGCATGTCTCAGGAACCAGGGATGGGGGTGCCTGGAGCTCAGGGAACCGGGGGAATGTCCGGCGAACCGGAACGTCCAGCGCCGCCGCGTCCGCAGATGTCCGACCTCACGCCGCCTCCGATCATCGGGACCTTGGTGCCGCCGCCTGCTGTCAAGAGGGTCCGCGTCTTGTGGATCCTCAGTTTTGTTTCGGGACTGATTGCGGGGATCTTTGCGTACTTTGCCCAGGACGAGATCCTCAAGCACCTGCGCGGGCTCATCAACGGCTTGGAGCAGGGCGCGGACGAGGAGACCGTGGAAGCCCTCGCGGTGGTGGTTTTCTGGGGAACCCTGGGCCTGCTGGCGCTCGTCATTCTGATCGAGGCCTTGCTGCTGTGGGCCCTCATGCGCCGGCACGGCAAGGTGCGCTTCGTGCTGCTCGCCATGCTGTTCGTCCACGGGGCGGTGACCCTGTTGGCCGACGAATTCCTGGCCGCACCCGGCGATCAGGAATTAGGCATCAGGATCATGCTCGTTCTGCAGCTGGTGCTAGCCGGCGCGGCGGTAATCGCCAGCGTCCTGCGCGCGGCCAACCAATGGTTCCGTTCCGAGCACCAGGGGCGACGAGGCAGGCCTCCCGCCTGAAGCAGGCTGCATACCTGCCAACAGCTCCTCGCAGCTGCGAATGACGGTCTGGCAAACCTCGGCGACGGCCCGGCCACGCAGCGGATCGCCGGCTACGGCGTGCCAGCGTCTCAGGCACGCCACGGCGTGCTCCCGCAGAGCCTCGCCCGGTGCGTCACGAGGCAGTCCCAGGCGTTCGGGTGCCGAAACGCCTTCGCCGCCGATCAGCCGTTCAGCTTCGGCGGCCAACTCCGACTCCAGCGGCAGCCCGGTGGTGCGGGCGGCCGCCAGCAGACGCAATTCACGGAAGGCGTGGGCGCTGGCGAGCAGCCGTTCCAAGCCGGCCGCGACTCCGGCGGCGCCCGGGCGGGGATGGTCGTTCAGCAGCTTTTCGACGCCGACCAGGGCCGTCCGGGCCTTCAGCTGTCCGGCCCGGGCTTGGAACTGCCCGGTCATCACGGCCAGCAATTCGTCCAGCCCGCTGCGGCGGGCCAGTTCGTGGGCCAGCGCGGTCGGCTCCGAGATGCCTCCACGGAGCAGCGCGGATGCCAGCCGGAGCCCGAAGAGCCCGAACCTGTCCAGCAACATGGCCCGCGCTTTCGGCGTGGCGGACAGCGGACCTCCAGGGCGGACGAAGCGGTCGGCGGACAGCAGCAGCAGCTCCCGTTCCCGCCTGTCCAAGGCAGCGAGCTCGGCGAGGACGGCGTATTCCGCCTGCCGCAGGCTGCGCGCCGACTGGGCCAGCAGGCCGGCGATCGGCACTACCCCGAGGGCCAGTGAACGCAGCGCCTCGTCACGGCGGTACCGCGCCGCGATGTCCCGGGCGGAGAGCATGGCGTCGATCCGGCCGGACCCAACCTCGTCCGCACGGGACAGTACCGCCAGCGCGTTGACGGTACCGCTCTGGCCGGCCGCGGTATCACGGAAAGACTCCAAAAAGCCCAGGTCGGACGCGTGCAGGTGCCGCAGCAGGTAGATGATCGCGTCGGCCTCCGAGGGTGCGTCGGCCGGCGTCAGGAAATCGGTGGAGCGGGCCGATACGTCCCGGGAGAGCGAGGCAATGCCAGGCGTGTCGATCAACGTCAGGTCCCGCAAGGTTCGGGACGGCCAGTCCACCACGAGCCTGTCGACGTCCTCTGCCTGGATTTCGCCGAGCTCCAACACCAACCGGCCGTCGGCGCGCTTGGTCGGTAGGTCCCGAGGCGCTCCAGAACGCGGGTGCAGGGTGATCCGTGGAGTGTCGCCAAAGCGGTACCAGGTGACCACCCGGGTGCACTCTCCCGTGTCGGTCGGGGCAATCTCTTCGCCGATAATGGCGTTGAGCAGTGTCGACTTGCCCGCTTTGACCATGCCCGCGATGGCGATCCGCAGCGGCTCGTCGAGCCGGCGCGCATACTCCTCCAACACCTGACGCACGGCCGGTTCGTCGCGGTAGGCTTCAATCGCTTCCCGGACCAGCCCGCGCGCCGCTTCGACATCAGCTCCGGCTGCCGCGGCATTCATGCCTGTCCAGCCAATTGCGGTGCAGCGTCCAGCGCCAATGCCTGCTTGCGCAGCGACTCCACGAGTGCGAGGGACGCCTTGAGCTCCTTGATCCGCAGGTCGCGTTCCTGGTGGAACCGGCTTGCCGCCTTCTGTGCCGCCAGTACCGAATCCGCCAGCGAGCGGTGGTGCTCTTCGGCCAGTTCGGTGAAGTGGTCGCGGGTGGCCCGCTGGACGATCCTGAGCCGGTCCTTGAGCTGCTTGCCCACTTGGAACACGACCTCATCGACTTGTTTCCGGACCAAGGCCTTGGCCTCCGATTGGCGGCGCTTCAACCGGGCTTCCTTGTCTTCGCGGTAGGCCTTGCCGCCCAGCAGCAGGCCGGCGCCGACCGAGATCGGGTTGATCAGGGCCATACCCGCGATCCCGGTGAGGAGGCCGAACATCAGCACACCGCCGTACGAACCCCGCATGCCGATCAGTATTTTCTGGACCGGTCCGAGGCGTCCTGCATCCAGGTCCGGGATTTGCTCGACCGGGTCGAGCACGTTCTCCGTGGAATCGACCTGCAGCAACGGCAGGGTCACGTCGTCCTGGTTGAAGTGCTCGGCGACCTTTTCCGCCAGCCATAGCGACCGTTCGTTCGTCCACACGAAGGTGTCGGACACGGCCGATGCCACCCGCTGTTCCAGCCAGTGCACAAACTGCTCCCACTGCGGACCGGGATCCCCGGCATCGATGGACTGCTCGGCGTCCCGCAAAATGCTGCGCAGCCGGTCTCGCAAGTCGTATTCCATATCGGCGATAAGATCGCTCATGCCGTCATTGAGCGTGACCTGCCAGCGGGAAGAACGACGGCGGAGCTCGTCGGCGCGTTCCTTGGCCGTTTCCAGCTCGGCCAGCATCTCCGGGGTGCCGTCCGGATTCTCCAGCGCGCTCAGTTCGGACTTCAGCGACAGCCGTAGATGGTCCATGGCGGAAATCAGGTCCTGCGCCACGGACCGCCGCTGGAGCCGCTCGGTCTGGCCCAGGATCTTTTGCCGGAGGTAGGCCACCAGCTCCGGAAATCCCGATTCGGCGTTCAGTTCGCTGTCACGCATTTCGGCCGCCCGGAGGCGAAGCTCCGAGGAGATCGGAATCAGCGGCATGTCTGCCCCGATCCGCTTCAGATGGCCCCTGTCCAGTTCGGCCACGCGGCGCCAATGCGGGTACAAGTCCGTCTTGGACAGGACGCCGGCCACATTGGGGCAAATCCGTTGCGCCTGCCGCAGGAACCGGATCTCAGGTTCGGTGAACTCCTGGGATGCGTCCGAGACCAACAGCACGGCGTCCGCCGTCGGCAATGCAGTCAGTGTGGTGAGGGTATGGGCCGAGTCCAATCCTCCGACCCCCGGCGAGTCCACCAGGGCGAGTCCGCCGTGCAGGACCTTCCGGGGCAGGGAGACTTCCGCGGCTGCCAGCCGGCGCTCGTTGCCCGGATTCCCCCGTTCCGAGACGTGCTCGGCGAGCTCGTCCAAAGCTACCGGTCGACGCTCCAGTTCAACGTCCCCGTCGCTGGAGTCGGTGCGTTCCTTCGGCACCAGGATCACGGCTGAGGCAGGCTCCCCGTGCTTTACCACCGTCGGCACCGAGGTGGCGACGTCGTCGTCGATGGGACAAACCGGCGCATTCACCAGGGCGTTGATGAGCTGGCTTTTGCCCTGCTTGAATTCACCGACGACGATCACCCGGGTGGTCGGATCCTGCAATCGCCTGCGGGTCTGTTCCAGGCGCCGCTGCAAGTCTGCGCGCTCACCCTTCTTGGCCAATTCCTGGCCCTGATCCACCAGCTTGACGAGCTCGACCACCGTATCCCCTTTTGACTTCCGGCCCCGCGGCCGGACCGTGACACTGTCCAGCAGGAGGTCCCCCGGCCTCCTGCTGGACAGCTGATCTGTCGTGATTCAGTTATCAGGTCGGTTAGAAATCGACCTCTTCGGCAACAACACTGTCTTCGATTTCCACTTCGTTGTCCGCGACGATGACGGAATCGTTGACGGAGTTGTCGGTGAACTCGGCGTCGATGTCCGCGTCCACCTGCACGTCCGTGTTCGTGGAGCTGTCGTTGAACGAATCCTCGACCTCGACCTCGTTGTACGAGTCCTCGATCTCGACCTCCTTGTTGAAGGAATCCTCGACGTTGATGTCGGTGTTGGTGGAGTTGTCCTCGTTGAAGGAATCCTCTACCTCGATTTCGGTGGTGTTGCCGTTGTAGGAGTCCTCGATTTCCACGTTAGTGGAGTTGTCGGTCGAGTTATCCGTCGAGTTGTCGGAGTTGTCGTTGAACGAGTCTTCCACCTCGACGTCCACATCAACATCCGTGTTGTAGGAGTCCTCATTGTAGGAGTCCTCGTTGTAGGAGTCCTCGTTGAAGGAATCCTCAACGTTGAAGGAGTCCTCGACGGAGATGTCGGTATCCCCGACGGTCACGTCGCCCTCGATGTCACCGGTGGTCACGGTGGTTGAGTTATCGGTCGAGTGATCCTCAGAGTAATCCTTGGAATTGTCCGTCGAATTATCCACGGTGGCGTCGCCGCCGGCCGCAACAGAGTCGTCGCCCGAGGCGATCACGGCGTCGTTGTCGAACCACTGGTTGACGTCGCCGTCGGCCCAGATGTTCTGGTTGACGGACTGGTCCGTGATGGTGTCCCGATCGTCGATCGTAGAGGTGTAAGAGTAGTTGTTCACGATGTGCGTCAGTTGCTGCACGGCGTGGGCGTGGTCATCATGATCGTTGCCCCTGCCGCCGCCGTGACCGTGGTCATCGTCGTCATGGCCGCCGCCCCCGTGACCGCCGTCGTGACCGTGGCCGTCTCCGCCGTGGCCCCCGCCACCGTGGCCGCCGCCCCAGCCACCGCCATTGTTGCCGGAGTTGTCGCTGGACCAGTCGCCGGTGTCGCCGCCGGAGTGGTTGCCGCCGGTGTTGTACTCGCGGTCGAAGGACGAGCTGGCATCCACGGGAGCGTAGTCGAGGATGACCGGCATGATGGCGTCCACATCATCGGAGCACACGTCGCCCAAGCCGGCCTCGGCGAGGGCGGCATCCGGGTCTGCTTGGAATTCGGCGGCTGCCCGCGGATCACGGAGCAGATTCATGATGAATTCGAGAAGAGAGCTTGCGAGCGTAGGCATTATGTGAATCCCCATTCTTATTCCTACTGGATCTGGCCAAAAACTATGGATGGTGGCCCGCCGAGCTGAGTTGCTTGGCTTGGTTCAAAGCTACGGCCGGGCTGCTGTCGCCCGCATCGGGGCTTCCTCCCCCGCCGCCCGCCCCCTCCAGGGGGATCGCGGTGCCCGGGGACTAGGTAGGGAGGGGTCCCAAGCCCGGAAGGCCGCGGAACTACTGCGCGGAACCGTCTTCGCCGAGCGCAAGCCGCAACTGGGTCAGCAGCTCGGCGCGGTTCGAAGCCCCCAGCCTCCGGCGGATCCGCGCTATGTGGTGCTCGGCGGTACGCGGCGAAATAAAAATCGCGGCCCCGATCTCCCGGTACGTCTTGCCCTCCAGTACCAACCGGGCGACTTCGCGCTCCCGCTCGCTCAAGACGGTGCTTTCTTGTCCCTGTGCTGCTCCGGCGGGGACCGCTGCCTGCCCGCCGTGCTCGGCGCCGGTGACCTCGGCCGGCGCGTCCATGGTCCCGCGCGTGCCGGGATGAAGGTCCCTGGCGCAAGCCAGGAGGCGGCTCATGTCCTTGCGCTCGTCGGCGTGCGCTGCCGCGTGCCCGGCGAGGCGCGCCCCGTCCCAGGTGAGGCCGACGGATGCGAGCGCGCGGGCTGACTCCTCCACCAGCTTCGGATCGATCCTGCCGGCCAGCACTGTCACCCACGCCCGGCCGGCCGCCGCGAGCACGCCCGCCAGTCGGTACGTCCCCGAGGCCCGCACCAGCGCCGAGGCATGCGGGGCGAGCTCGCTGGGGCTGTCCGCCAACAGCGCTGCCTGGACCGCATACCAATGCAGCGAGGTAGACCACAGCGCCGGTTCGCCCAATCTCCCCAGCAGCGCCCACGCCTCCGTCAAATGCGGCTGCAGCCTCGCGGAATCACGCAGGCGGGCAGCGGCTACCGCCAGTTCGCCCAGCGGCAAAAGGCTGTAGAGATCGACGGCGACGTGCAGCAGCCGGCCCCTCGCCCGGTCCCAGGCGCGCACCAAGGCAGCGGTGTCATCGGTTCGCCGCGCCAGCCCGACCTGCAGGGCGTCCAGCAACAATTCGTCGCGCGGGGTGGGACGGATTCCGCTGGCGGTCGCCTCTGCGATGGCAGCCCCGGCGCTGTCCGGGTGGTCCTGCAGCATGGAGACCCAGGCCCGCAGGAGCAGCAGCCTCAACCGGGCCGCCGGGCCTCCCTGGCGTCCGCTCAGTGCGTCGTCGAGGACGGCTGCCGCTACGGGGAGCTCACCGCTGTGCAGGGCCACCAAGGCCGCGAGGGCGGCCGGGCTGTCCGGCAGCGGAATGGCGGCGCCGGAGGCCGTGAGCATGTCGGAAGCCCGCACCAGGGCCGGCAGCGCCTGCTCGGGGTGCTCGCCGACGGACGCGGCGATGCCTTGTCCCATCAACGAGACGGCCACGTTTGTCAGGGTTGGCGAGTTGTCGGCATGGTTGCCGGCAAGCAGGCTTCGAGCCTCGTCGGGGTCACCCGTACCGATCATGACGACGGCGGCCAGAGCCCTGGACGCCTCCGTGGCGGGTGATCCGAGCCACCGATAGACCTGGGCGCTGCGCGACAGCATGCCCCGCTGCGCCCACAGCGACGCCGCCACGTCCGCTCCGCGGAGCCTGTCCGGTGCCTCCGGCTGGGCCAGGAGCCGGTCAAGGATGCGGCCGGCTGTTTCGAGGTCTCCGGAGGCCAGGGCCGCCTGGGCCCGGCGCGCCGCCGTTGCCGCTTCGTCGGCGCCGGCTGCCGCCGCTTCGTCGTACAGTGTCGCGGCCACCCGGGGCTCGGAAGCCAAGACGCCGTCGCCGGCGTCTTCGAGGACGCGGACCACGCGTGGATCCTGGAGTCCGCCCCGAACCAGTCCACGGGCCACGTCAACGGGCGCCGGTGCGGTGTTGTTGGCTAAACAGTCGGCCAGGGCCCGCTGGGTGGCCCGGACGTGGTGCTGCGGGGTGACGTGAAGCAGGACGTTGCGCATGAGGGGAGCAAGGTTTCCCTCGGGCAGCACCAACCCTGCGGCCGTTGCCTGCGACATCAGGGGCCCGATGCCGCCAGGCAGCTCCCGCAGTCCGGAAGGCAGCGGCCCGGCTGGATCGAAACCGACGGCCAGGGCCAGCAGCAGCTCCCGAAGGTTGGGTTCCAGCCGTTCGAGCTCGTGTCCCACATGGTTGACCAACCCGCCGAACTTCACTGGATCTGATGGTATGGGGCGGGCGTCGTCGATTGCTTCCAACACATGCTGAACCAGCCAGGGCAGGCCGCTTGTCAGCCGGAAGACCTGGTCAATGACGGGAGTAGGAAGCCGGTCCGGGCGGGCAGCCGCTGCATGGCGGGCGATGTCCTGACGCGTCCAAGTCCCCAACAAGACCGGTCGCCGGTGCGCCTCCAACACCGCCGTCAGCCGCTGCAGCGCCGGCAACTTCGGCCACGACCGGTACGCGACCACAAGATTCACGTTCTGCTCGTCGGCCAACCGATGGACGCGCTCAAGTTCGGCGTCGTCCAGCTGGTGGGCGTCGTCGATCAGTACAGTGGTGCCTTCGTCCACAGGGTCTTGCCCCAGTGCTTGCCTGCCCGAGCTAACGGGGACTCCTGCTTCCTCATAAGCCGCCGCCAAGTTTTCCAGCAGCAGGCTCTTGCCCGATCCTCCCGGACCGGACACGGTAGCCAGTAAACGCGACGTGGGTTCCGTCGCGGCTTCGGTCAGCAGTTGCGCGGCATCCCGGTTCACCAAACGGCGTGCCGCCGGCTGCGCCGGTGTCGCACCTGTCATGCCGGCCCCGGAGCAGGCACATCGGTGGGGTCACCCGACGGTGCCGGCGGCTGCGTCGGGTCCACCCAGGCTGGCGCGGTCGGCGGAGGATCGACCACCACAGTCTCTGACGGTGTTGATGAGGGCTCCGGCGCGGGCTCCGGGGCAGGTTCCGGCGCGGGGTCGGGGGCCGGAGGCGGCACCGGATCCGGTTCCGGTTCCGTTGTCGGCACAGTCGGAACACTCGGTTCCGGCTCGGGGGCGGGAGGTTGGGGAGTCGTGCCTGGCTGTGGAGTCGCGGGCGGCACCGGGGTTCCCGTGGGTCCCGGGGCAGGCGTGTTGGTGCCGTTGTCCGGATCGGATCCCGGCCCCGGCCCGGAATCCGCGGGCGGCGCAGACGCGCCGCCCGGGCGCGTCGACGGTTGCCCGTTCGGCGTCGTCGTGGCCTGGTCCTGCACGTAGGTCGCCGAGTCCTGCGCGAAGCCCGCGGTGCCGCCATAGCCCGGGGTGCCTTCCGGGCCAGATGTCGCTGCGCCGGAGGACGTCCCGGCCGGGTTTTCCCAGAAAACCACCGGACTCATGCCAGGCTGCGACGGTTCAGCCGCCATGACGGAATTGGCCGGTCCGGCCCCTTCGCTTCCCTCCGGAGCTCCCCCCGGTACGTAGCCGTTCCGTTCCGCGGTGCTGCCTTGGGCAACTCCCGGTTGGGAGCCGAACAGGCCGAATTCGTGGGGGCTTTGGGCGGCGGTTGCCGTCAAGGCCGTGAGGGCCGCGACCGACACCGTTACGGCAGCGGCGCGCATGGCCAGCACGGGTTTCCGTGCGGTGCCGGCGCCTTCCACCGAGGACGCTGCGTGGGCGTGGAAGTGTGGTTGCGGAAAGGCGCGGCCTTCGGCGGCTACCGGCACCGGCTCCGGCTGCGGCTCCGCAGCTTGTTCGGGTGGCAGCACGAGCCTGTTTCGGGCCGCGAAGTACGCGGCCCCCAGGCTGATGGCGGCCTTCGGGTCCGCATCCACGGCGAGGGGACGGTTGAGTTCGGCGGACAACACTTGGGCAACCAAGGGGATCCGGGACGAGCCGCCGGTCAAGAGGACCGCGGTGAGGTCCTCGGCAGCCACGTGCGCTGTGTCGAGGGCCCGGCGCAGGGAGTGGAGCGTGTCCCGCACCAGCTCCTCGATCATGCCCTCAAACTCGGACCGCACCAGGCGGACGCCTGTCTGCAGTTCCGGCAGCAACACCGGGATCGTTGCCTCGGAATCGGCCGAAAGTGCTTCTTTGGCTTCCACGCATTCCCGCCGGATACGGTCCAGCGCCACGCGTGCTTGCGTCGAGGTGGGGTCCACCGCGCTCAGTCCGCCGTCCAGGCTGGCGACGACGTGAGCGAAGACGATGTCGTCGACATCAGCTCCACCCACCCGCTCCAGGCCTTCCGGTCTGCCCAGCAGCGTGAACGAGGCTGCGTCGCCCTTGTACAGGACTGCCGCGTCGAAGGTACCGCCGCCAAAGTCATAGACCGCGACGAGGCTCCCCGTGCCCACGCGGTTCTGGGAGGCGTAATGGAGCGCGGCTGCTTCCGGCTCGCTCAACAGCATGACGTCGGCGAGCCCGACGCCGGCCATGGCGTCGCGGATCAGTCCGGTCTTGTAGTCGCCCCAGCTTGCCGGATGCGACACCACTACTGCTTCCGGAGCTTCGCCTTCACGTTCCTGTGCGCGGTCTACGACCCACCGCACCACGGCGGCGAAAATGTCCTCAGGCGCGACGAACAGATCTCCGACCATCATCGGAACCGAGTCGCCGATCCGCCGCTTGAATTCTCGAACCACCCGGTCAGGGGACGTTGTGCCCCGCCGTTCGGCTGCCTCGCCGACCAGGACTGCGCCGTCTTCGCCTACATAGATCACCGACGGCACGGCCGCCGCACGTGAACCCAAGTGGACAGCCTGCGGCTGCTGAGGCTTTCGGTCTCCGCTCCCGTATCGCGCTGTCGCTGCTGCCGTGAAACTTGTGCCGACATCGACACTCAGTACATAAGCCATGAATCCCCTCAGGTACGTCCAGCAAGGAACGTCCCCCACCGCTTCTTTATACTGTCTCCAGAGTCATGCTCTGCTTCCCCCTAGGCGGGCGGTGTCCATCCGCCCGTGTCCCCATGAAGCCGCCGCGAATGACGCCCTCAGCCGCCGCCAGCCTCAGTTCCCCATACTTCGATACGGCGTTCTTCAGAAAGCCGTTCCGTTACATTCAGCCTAGGAGGGGTGACGGGCTTAGACAAGGGAATGGATCCCCCGTCTCGAAGGCATGAGCTCCACGTAAACTTGGTTAATGGTTTAGTCCTTAGACAACCTTTTTCCTTGATGTCACAGCCCTTCAGTGATACATATGCAAAGCCGCGTATCTTGCTTCGCCTAGCCGCTGAATGGGTAGGATCATCAAGTGATCACGGCCGGCGCATACAATGATTTCCCGTCCATCCGGCCCCGGAGCACCATGAAAAATAAATGCGGCGAATCCGGTTCCTTACGGACTTATGGCGTGTTTTTGCGCGGCATCAACGTTGGAGGCGTCCGGATTGCCATGAAGGACTTGCAGCGGGTCCTCACCGAAGCCGGCTTCAGGCAGGTGGAGACCGTCCTCGCCTCGGGCAACGTCGTGCTGTGCGCGGAGACCGACGACCCCGGTGTGGTCAAGAGAAGAGTCGAAGTGAGCTTGCGGACGGCTTTCGGCTACGACGCCTGGGTCATCGTCAAGACTCCCAGCGAGCTGGCGGCCATCGTCGAGGGCTACCCATTCACCCCGCCCGACGACGGCGTTCCCCGGCACGCTTACGCGGTGCTCACCACGGGTCAGGATGTTGTCGAACAACTGCTCGAGGACTGCCCGGAACTTTCGCCCGAAGAACGCGCGTCTCCGGGGGGCGACGTCTTGTACTGGGAGGTGCCCAAAGGCAACACCCTGGAGTCCAAACTGTCCAAGCAAATGGCCAAAACCATGTACAAGCCGGTGACGACCACCAGGAACCTCAACACGTTGCACAAGGTGCTGGCCAGGTTCCGCACAGAGGGCTGAGGCGGCCCCTGCTACCGAGGGAGGAGTGGAACCGCACGAACTCATCCTCCCGGGGGATAGCCGCGGCGCCGGTGCGATTCTAGACTCGTCATTGTTGCGGCCTTTGCGGTGGCCGGCGGCCGGGCACGGCCAAGGAAGGGGGATCCTATGCTGTTCGACTCGGTCACGTTGATAGCGGCTGCCGTCTGTGCCGGGCCATTTGCCCTCTTCCTGGCAGTCGGAGCGCTGGTCAGCATCTGGCGGAGCAAGCAGCAGCGGCCGGCGAAAGCAGGCTGGTCCCTCCTGGTACTGGCGTTGCCCATCCTTGGCCCCCTGACGTGGTTCCGGACCGCATCCCGCCGGGCAGCCGCTCAGGCGCCCCAGCCGGACACCGGGCCGGCGAAGCAGGCGACGGAGACCTCTGTACCCTAAAGGCCCGCACCCGAAAACGGCCAGCGGTTCCGCGGAACGGATGGAACATGTCCCGCCGGGTATCGGTCCATGCAGTATCCGTGTTGGACGCGCTTCCGCGAAGGTCCTTACGCTTCTGGCATGACCACCCGTACGGCCGTGCCCGCCGATGCCCCCACACCCGCCGACGGCCGGCAGGTCCTTCAGGTTGGACCGGTGAACCCCGTTGTCGCCGCCGCTTTGGCGGATGAGTTCGACGCACTGTTGCTCCCGGACGGCCCGGAACGCGGCGAATTCCTGCTGCGGCACGCCCCCGGCATCCGCGTGGCGGTGTGTTCCGGCCGCCATGGCATCGGCTCCGACCTGATGCGCCGGCTGCCGAACCTCGAAGCCATCGTAAACTTCGGCGCTGGCTACGACGCCACCGACGTCGACCAGGCAAACGAACGCGGCATCCGCATCAGCAACACCCCGGATGTGCTCACCGATTGCGTGGCCGACACCGCGCTGGCCCTCTATCTGGATGTGCTGCGCCGAACCAGCGCCGCCGACCGGTTCGTCCGCCGCGGCGAATGGGCCTCGACCGCGTCCTACCCGCTGACCACGCGGGCCTCCGGCAGGAAGGTCGGCATCCTCGGCCTGGGCCGGATCGGCCGGGCGATCGCCAAGCGGCTGGAAGCGTTCGACTGCGAGATCCACTACCACAGCCGGCGCGCCGTCGAGGACTCCGGCTACGCGTTCCACTCCTCCCCCGCCGAACTCGCGGAGGCCGTCGAGGTGCTCGTCATCGCCGCTGCCGGAGGCCCGGCAACGGTCAACCTGGTCGACGCCGGGGTGCTGGCCAAGCTCGGCCCGGGAGGCTACCTGATCAACATCGCCCGCGGTGCCATGGTGGACGAACACGCCTTGGTCTCCGCCTTGGCCGGAGGACGCCTGGCGGGCGCAGGGCTGGACGTCTTCGCCGCCGAACCGCAAGTTCCGGCCGAATTGATGGAGCTGGAGAACGTGGTCCTGTTACCGCACATCGGCAGCGGCACCCGTGAAACCCGCGCCGACATGGCCGCCTTGACATTGGAGAACCTGCGCAGCTACCTGCGCGAAGGCTCGCTGGTAACCCCGATCGACTGATTTCGTGCCCGGCCCGCCGTCGGGCAAGCCGAGGGTTCCACGTGGCAAAACCGGGTTGGCTCTGGCAAGGGTCGCTTGGTCGATACTTGTATAATAAGTAATGGACTTGTATCATCAGTGCAGTAGTCATCCCCGCGTAAGGACCGTCATGCCCTACAGCCCCGATGCCATCCGGCACGTCAAGCTCTCCACTGCCACGCTGCCGCTGGCCACGCCCATCTCCGACGCCAAAGTCTTTACCGGGCGCCAAAAGCCCATGACGGAAGTCGTCTTCCTCTTTGCGGAAATCACCACCGCGCAGGGACACGAGGGCCTGGGCTTCAGCTATTCGAAACGGGCCGGCGGCCCGGCGCAATACGCCCATGCCAAGGAAGTCGCCGAGGCAATGCTCGGCGAGGACCCCAACGACATCGCCAAGCTCTACAACAAGCTGCTCTGGGCCGGCGCGTCGGTGGGCCGGTCTGGCGTCGCCACCCAGGCCCTGGCCGCGCTCGACATAGCTCTCTACGACCTCAAGGCCAAGCGGGCAGGGCTCCCGCTGGCCAAGTTCCTCGGCGCGCACCGGGACTCGGTCCGGACCTACAACACCTCCGGCGGCTTCCTCAACGCCTCCATCGACGAGGTGAAGGACCGCGCCAACCGTTCGCTTGCCGACGGCATCGGCGGCATCAAGATCAAGGTCGGCCTGCCGGACTCGGGCGAGGACCTGCGCCGTGTCGCCGCGGTCCGCGACCACATCGGCGACGGCGTGCCGCTGATGGTGGACGCGAACCAGCAGTGGGACCGGGCCACCGCACTCCGGATGGGCCGCCGCCTGGAGCAGTTCGACCTGGTCTGGATCGAGGAACCGCTGGATGCCTACGACGCCGAAGGCCACGCCGCGCTGGCCGCCGCCCTGGACACCCCGATTGCCACCGGCGAAATGCTGGCCTCGGTGGCCGAGCACGAACGCCTGATCGCCGCCCGTGCGTGCGACATCATCCAGCCCGACGCTCCCCGGGTCGGCGGCATCACGCAGTTCCTGCGCCTGGCCACGCTGGCGGACCAGGCCGGGCTGGACCTGGCGCCGCACTTCGCGATGGAGATCCACCTCCACCTGGCCGCCGCCTACCCGCGCGAGCCGTGGGTAGAGCATTTCGACTGGCTGGACCCGCTGTTCAACGAGCGACTCGAGACCCGCGACGGCCGCATGCTCGTGCCTGACCGTCCGGGACTTGGTTTCACGTTCAGCGACCAGGCCCGCGCTTGGACGACGGACAGCGTCGAGTTCGGCCTCGCCTGACCGCGCCGCCCCATGCCCCATCACGACGGCGGTGCCCCGCACCGCCGTCGTTGCCCCACCTGCCCCAGAGGAAACCGGAGCGATGAAACCGAACCTGACGGCCACCTTGGTTGACGACCTGCGCAGGCGCATTGTCGACGGCGATATCGCTCCGGGCGACAAGCTGCCCAGCGAGAACACGCTGATCGCAGAGCACGGCGTGAGCCGCACCGTGGTGCGCGAGGCCATCACCCGGCTGCAGGCGGAGGGACTGGTGCACACCCGGCGCGGCAGCGGGAGTTTCGCGCTGACACCGCCGGCGGAAGCGGAGGGCCCCCGGGGCCTCCGGCCCGTGCGGACCCTGGAGGACCGGAGGGCGCTGGTGGAGTTCCGCACCGGCGTCGAAAGTGAAGCCGCGGGCCTGGCCGCCGTGCGACGGACCGACCGGCAGCTAACCGCCCTGCGTACCGCACTCGAGGATTTCTCCCGCTCCGATGCCAACCCTGCGGCGGCCCTGGCCCACGACTTCGAGTTCCACCGCACCGTGGCCGAAGCCAGCGGCAACCCGTTCCTGCTGGATGTGATCGCGGCCCTCGGCCCGGCCATGATCGCCATGCCGCGCTACCGGCTGGAGGCCGGCGGATCCGAAGCCGAAACCTCCCGCCTCTCGGCCGTGGCGTCCGAACATGCGGCGGTGCTGGCCGCGGTGGAAGCCGGCGATGCCCTGGCCGCGGCTGCCGCCATGCGCACTCATCTGGTCAATTCGCGGCATCGGCTGGACCGCGAGTCCGGCCACTGATCCGCGTCACCGCCCCGCACCTACCCTCTGGCATCACCCTCGTTCGCCGCTGAAAGGCCGCCATGGCAGCATCCCCCGATGGTCCCGTTGAAGAGTTCGACGTCGTGTTGATTGGTGCCGGCATCATGGGCACCACGATCGGCACCCTGCTGAATGAACTGGAACCTTCGTGGAGCATCGCCCTGCTCGAAGGATTGGATGAGGCCGGACTGGAGAGTTCCCACGCGTGGAACAATGCCGGCACGGGGCATGCCGGTCTGTGCGAATTCAACTACACGCCGCGCCGTCCGGACGGCAGCGTGGATGAAGGCGGCGCCATCGCCATCAACCAGCAGTTCCAGGCGTCGCTGCAGTACTGGGCCCACCTGGTGGAAACCGGACGGCTCAACGAACCGGCCGGCTTCATCCGACCGGTGCCGCACTTCGGCTTCGCCCGCGGCACGGATGGAGTGGACTACCTGCGCGCCCGGCACCGGGCCCTGTCCCCGCACCCGTCGTTCGGCGACACCGTCTACAGCGAGGACCCGGAGCAGTTGGCGCGGTGGCTTCCCCTGATGTTCGCCGGACGCCCGGCAGGCGCCCCCGTCGCGGTCACCCGGAATTCCGGCGGCACCGATGTGGACTACGGAGCCATCGCCGGCCAGCTGGTCTCGGCGCTCACCGCCCGCGGTGCTATGGTGGCCTTCCGACACCGGGTATCCCGCCTGCGCCTGGCCGGGAACCGCTGGATAATCGACGCCGCAACCCCCTCCGGTCACCGCCGTTTTCGGGCGAAGCAGGTGTTCGTCGGCGCGGGCGGCGGGACTTTGCCGTTGCTTCAAGACGCCCGCATCCCGGAGGTTCGGCGCTACGCAGCCTTTCCAATCAGCGGCCAGTTCCTGCGCACCTCAAATGCGCACTTGGTGTCCCGGCACCGTGCCAAGGTGTACGGCCACGCAGCACCCGGCACTCCGCCGGTGTCTGTGCCTCATCTCGACCTGAGGATCGTCGACGGCCGGGAGTACCTGCTGTTCGGCCCGTTCGCTGCATTCTCGCCGCGCTTCCTCAAGACCGGGTCGTTCGGCGACCTGCCGCGTTCCATCACACGGGGAAACCTGGGGACCCTGCTGTCGGCTGCCGGGAACAATGCGGCGCTGGTCCGGTATCTGGTCCGGCAAATCCTGCAGTCCGCTGACGCCCGGCTGGACGCGCTGCGGGCCTTCGTACCGCAGGCGGACGGCGCCGATTGGGAGTTGTCGACGGCCGGGCAGCGCGTGCAGACGGTTAAGCGCGTGGAGGGCCGCGGTTCGATTGCCGGCTTCGGCACGGAGGTGGTTGTCAGCGCCGGCGGCACCCTGGCGGGGTTGTTGGGCGCCTCACCCGGAGCGTCGGCATCGGTTTCCATTGCGCTCAACGTCTTGCGTTCCAGCTTCGCTGAACGCTTTGATGGCTGGCAGCCACGGCTGCGGGAGTTCCTGCCCGCCCTGGGCGGTCAGGGTTCCCCGACCGCCCTGGGCGGTCAGGGTTCCCCGCGGCTGTCATCGGCCGCGGGCGGACGCGCCCGTGCCGTACTGGGGCTGAATGCCGCGGATGGTGGCTGATTCCGGAACCTGAAGTGCCGCCGTGACAGGCCGAGGGTGCGGGGTCACAGTTGGCTCCCTGCCGGAGCTTCGGCCCGCGGCGGCACCGCAGTGCAACGGAAGCGGCAGCAGATCGGGTCTGCTGCCGCTTCCGTTGCTGCGCGGTCGGATCTGCCGTGGTTGGCGGTCTCTACTCCGCTGCCTTGACGGCCAGCACGGGCCGGTCCGCCTGCAACAGGATGCGCTGGGCGTGCGAACCCATGATGAACTTGCCCACCTGCGTGCGCTGGCGTAGGCCGATGACAATGAGCGAGACCTCGCGTTCGCTGGCGAGCTCAAGGATCTCGTCGGCCAGGTCGTCGCGGTGGGTGGGGCGCAGCACTTCCGCGGCCACGCCTGCCTCATCGGCCGCCGACTTCAGGCGGAGGAGGTCGTTCTCCGACGCCACGGTTTTATCCACCAGCGCCCCTTCACGGGTGGAGTTGACGATCAGCAGGTCTTCACCGCGGAGCTTGGCTTCCGCGATGGCGGCGGACACGGCCGCCTCTCCCACGGGGGTGGGTACATAGCCGACGAGGATGCTCATGCGTTCTCCTTGGTTTCGGTGCGGGTTTCGGTACGGGAGTTTTTCCGGCGATCCATCGCCGACTTGACCATCGGCCAGACGGCGACCACCAAGAAGACCACCAGCAACGTCGCGGAGATCGGTCGGGTCATGAATCCCGCGACGTCTCCTTGGAGCACCAGCAGCGAGCGGCGCAGGCTTGATTCAAGCAGTGAACCCAGCACGAAGGCCAGCACCAGGGGTCCCGGCTCGAATCCGGACTTCTTCATCAGGTAGCCGACCGCGCCGAAGAGGACCACCAGCAGCACGTCGAACATCGAGTTGCGGATGGTGTACGCACCCAACAAGGTGATCAGCGCGGTGATGGGAGCCAGGATGGCGGCGCGCACCCGCAGGATGCGGACGAACAGGCCGACCAGCGGGATCGACATGATCAGCAGCAGGATGTTGCCGATGTACATGGAGTTGACCACGCCCCAGAACAGCTCAGGATCCTCGGTCATCAGCTGCGGTCCCGGGGTCACGCCCTGGATGAGCAGGGCGCCGAAGATGATGGCCATCGTGGCGTTGGCGGGAATGCCCAGCGTCAGCAGCGGGATGAAGGAACTGGTGGCCGCCGCGTTGTTGGCTGTTTCCGGACCGGCAACGCCTTCGATGGCGCCCCTGCCGAAACGCTCCGGGTTCTTCGCGCGCTTCTTCTCCACGGCGTAGGCTGCCAGCGAGGATATGGTGGCGCCGCCGCCGGGCAGAATGCCGAGGAAGAAGCCGAGCACGGAGCCGCGTCCGATGGCACCGGAGGACTGCTTAAGGTCCTTCCTGGACGGCCACACGTTGGCCACGGCCGCCGGCGCTTGCGCCGCGCGGTGGCGTTCTTCCAGGTTGTAGAGAATCTCGCCGACGCCGAACAGGCCCATGGCCACCGGGACAAAGTCGATGCCGTCGGCCAGGCTCAGGTTGCCGAAGGTAAACCGTTCGGCACCGGTGAAGATGTCCCGGCCCACGGTCGCGAGCAGCAGGCCGAACGCGGCCGCGATCAGGGCCTTGACCTTGGCGCCGTTGCTGATGGTGGCCACCAGCAGGATTCCGACCAGGGCGAGCGCCGTGTACTCCGGCGGGCCGAAGTCGAGGGCGAAGCCGGCCACCAGCGGCGCCAGGAAGGTCAGCCCGACGATGGCGACGGTGCCGCCGATGAACGAACCGATGGCCGCGATGCCCAGGGCGGTTCCGGCCTTGCCCTGCCTGGCGAGCTGGTAGCCGTCGAAGACGGTGACCACGGAACTGGCCTCGCCCGGCAGCCGCAGCAGCACCGAGGTGATGGTGCCGCCGTACTGCGCGCCGTAGAAGATACCGGCCAGCATGATGATCGCGGTGACGGGCTCGATCCCATAGGTCAGCGGCAGCAGGATGGCGATGGTGGCTGCCGGGCCCAGGCCGGGCAGGACACCGATGAGCATGCCGATGACGACGCCCAGCAGGCAGTACAGCAAGTTGGAGGGGTCAAGGACAACGCCGAAGCCGTTGATGACCGGTTGCAGGAAATCCATGCGAGAACCTTTGGATCAGTGGGCAAGGGTGGGGCACGAGAATCCCAACGTGGCGGCGGGACCGTCACTGCGGGAGCGCCACCTGCCGGAGCAGGCGGCCGCTAGAACAGGTGGGGAATCGAGGTTCCCAGGGCCAGGATGAAGATGCCGTAGAAGGCGGCAACAATCAGCAACGAGTAGAGGATGGCGCCGCGCCAGGATTCACCGCCGAGGAACTTCATCCAGACCAGGCACAGGAGCAGCGCGGGAACCTCAAAGCCGATCATCGGCATCAGCCACACCATGACCAGCAGCGTCGCGAAGCCGCCGGCGGCCAACCAGGACAGCTTGGAGAACTTCTCGCCGTCCTTGCCCCCGCGCCGCCCAACAACAAGCTGGGCGAGCGCGAGGACAGCGATGATCAAGCTGACCAGGAACGGCCACATTCCGGGCCGGGGCCGGGCGGGTGTACCCAGCCCCAGCCCGAGCGAGAGGACGATCCCGGCCACGCCCAGCACAAGCACCACGATGGAGGCTGCGAGGTTCGCTACTGGTCCGGCCGGGGGCGGAGCCTCGGCCTCCCATTGGGCAGCCAGTTGCTCCGGCGTCAGATCGTCTTCGACGATGCCGACTGCCTCGGGGCCCTCGGCGGGCGTGTCGCGGTGGGGCGTCATGGTTAACTCGATTCGCTGTGACGGCCGAACGGGGCCGTGCGGGGTGGTGCTACTCGCCGGCCAGGGAGATGTCGTACTTCTCGGTGAGTTCCTTGTACTTCGCGGCCAAGTCCGTCCACTGCTGGACGACTTCCTCACCGGAGATCTCCTTGGGGGTCAGCATGTTCTTCTCGTTGAAAGCCTTGTAGCTGTCGGCCGACTGGGCCGCCTCGACGGATGCCACGAGCTTGGCCTTCACATCCTCCGGCAGGCCCTTCGGAGCGGCCAGGGCACGGTACTGGGAGACCGGAACTTCGTACCCTTCTTCGATGGCGGTGGGAACGTCCGGGAGGTAGGTGTTGCGCTCGTCGGAGAAGACGACGATCGGCTTGACGGTGCCGGCGTCGATCTGCGGCTTGGCCTCACCCAACTGGATGGTGGCCAGCTGGACCTGGTTGCCCATGACCGCGGTCAGCGCCGGCGAACCCGAGTCGAAGGGGACCTCGGTGCCCTTGATGTCGGCCTGGGCGAACAGGATGGCCTGGGCCAACTGCGAGCCGGTGCCCACGCCGGTGGTGCCGAAGGTCAGCTTCTTGGAGCTGCCCTTGACGTCGTCCAGCGTTTCGATGCCGGAGTCGGCGCTGGCCACCAGGACGTAGTCGTCCTGGGACAGGCCCTTGATGACGTCAAGGTCCTCCAGCGTGACGGCTTCGCCCTCGGAGACGGCGAGCGGCGTAATGGTGATCAGCGAGGCGTTCAGCAGGACCAGGTTCTGGCCATCGGGCTTCATGGCCGCGACTTCCTGGGTGGCCAGGGCGCCGTTGGCGCCCGGCTTGTTCACCACGGGGACGGCTACGCCGAGCCCGTCCGCCATGCCTTCGGCTGTGGTGCGTGCGATCAGGTCGGTGGAGCCGCCGGCCGCCTGTCCGACCGTCAGGGTGATGGGGCCGGCGGGGAAGGCTTCCCCCTCGGACGCGGTGCTGCCGACGTTGCCGCCGCAAGCGGTCAGCGCCAGGGCGGCGGAGGCTGCGGTCAGACCGATAATGGTCCGGCGGATGGGAAATGCTTTCACGGGGGCTCCTTGCTCGATGAACAGCGGTGTTCGAACGGGTGGGCCGTGACCCGGTTCATATGAAGCAGGTCACTTGTGGCTCGGACACTGAGCTTAGGAAGAGACTATGATGCATGTCCAAGCCCTTTACTGCATTGAATGATACTTGGAAGGCATCATGTTCACTTTGGACCAAGCACGCAGTTTCATTGCGGTGGCGGAGGAACTACACTTCGGCCGCGCTGCCGAGCGGCTGAACATGACCCAGCCGCCGCTCAGCCGGCAGATCCAAAAACTGGAGCGCAGCATCGGCGTCGAACTCTTGGTTCGCGACAACCGCAAGGTGGCGCTGACCGCTGCGGGGCATGCCTTCCTCGCCGAGGCCCGCAAGCTGGCGGTCTCGGCGGACCGGGCGCCCCGGACGGCGCGCCGCATTGCCGCGGGCCGGGCGGGAGAAATCCGGATCGGCTTCACGGCGACCTCGGCCTTCAGCCTGCTGGGTCCGCTGCTGGCCGAGATCTCGCAGGAGCTGCCCGACGTGGACGTCGATCTGCAGGAGATGGTGACCAGCGAGCAGGTGCAGGCCATCGAGGACGGCGATCTCGACCTGGGCCTGGCACGGCCCCCCTTCGACACCGACCTGTTCGAGTCCCATCTGTTGTTCTCCGAGAACCTGATGCTCGCTGTCCCGAGCGGGCACCCGCTGGACCGGCTGTCGCCGCCGCTTGCCATCGCCGACTTGAAGGACGTGCCGTTGATCATGCACTCGCCCATCAAGGCGCGCTATTTCTACGATCTCGTGGTCCGCCAGATCCCCATCGAACACCGCAACGTTGTCCATACCGTCGACCAGATCCTGACCATGGTGGGACTGGTCGCCGCCGGCCGCGGCGTCGCCTTCGTTCCGGAGTCGGCCCAATTGCTGGGAATCGACGGCGTCGCCTACCTGCACCTGCCCGGGCTGGCCCCGGACTCGGTGGAGCTCCACGCGATCTGGAACCGGCACTCCCATAACCCTGCGCTGCGACGGATGCTGGATAGCGTCTGGGCGAAAGCCGCGTAGCTGGCCACCTCCCGGATCAATACTCTTCAGGCATCAATCCATACAAAATAGGGCTTGGACAGGCATCGCAATGCCTTCCTAGGGTGGAGCCAACGCATTCAACCCGCCGCCAGCGGCACCATCGCAAAGGAAGATGCACGTGGCCCAGTACACGCCCCATGAACTCGCAGACAAGCTCAAGGACGGGCTGCTGTCCTTCCCGGTGACGGCATTTGATGCGGAGTTGAACATCGACGAAGCCGCCTACCGCAACCACCTGGACTGGCAGTCCAGCTTCGACGTTGCCGGCCTGTTTGCGGCCGGCGGCACCGGCGAAGGCTTCAGCCTGACTCCGGCCGAGTCCGCCCGCGTGGTCCGGATGGCCGTCGAGGAAGCCGGCAGCCGGGTTCCCGTGCTTGCCTCCGCCGGCGGCTCCACGGCCCAGGCCATCCAGAACGCCAAGGACGCCGAAGCAGCGGGTGCCGAAGGCCTGCTGCTGCTGCCGCCGTACCTGACCGAATGCGACCAGGCCGGCCTGCTGGCACACGTTTCGGCGGTGTGCTCCACCACCAACATCGGCGTCATCGTCTACAACCGGGCCAACGCCATCTACGCCGCGGACACCGTGGCCGCACTGGCCGACCGGCACGCAAACTTCATCGGCTTCAAGGACGCCCTGGGCGACATCGAGCACCTCACCAAGGTCTACGCCAAGAACGGCGACCGACTGTTCTACCTCGGCGGCCTGCCGACGGCGGAGACCTTTGCGCTGCCGCTGCTGCAGCTGGGCATGAGCACGTATTCCTCCGCCATGTACAACTTCGTGCCGGAGTTCGCCCTGGACTTCTACCGCGACGTCCGCAACCAGGACCGTGATGCCGTGACCGAGAAGCTCAACCGCTTCGTGCTCCCCTACCTGGATATCCGCGACCGGGTTAAGGGATACGGTGTTTCCATCGTCAAGGGCGGCCTGAAGGCCGTCGGCCGCGACGCAGGCTTCGTCCGCCCGCCGCTGCAGGACCTGACCGAGAAGGACATCGCCGACCTGTCAGCCCTCGTCGAGGCCGCCGGCATCCGCCCGGCAGACACCGTCCGGCAGAACGCCTAGCGTTCGCCGCCTGCCCCGGCTTCGCTTCGCTCAGCACGGGGACCCCGGGCGGCTCTCTTGGCCCGAAGCGGCCGCCCGAGACGGGCGGCCGCTTTCGGGCCCTCAGCCACAGCCGACCATCCGCAGAAGCAGTAAAGAAGGAGCATCCGATGCCCAGCACGCAGACAACCCTGACAGGCCACTCGATCATCGCCGGCGAAGCCGTAACAGGCACCGGCGGCACGGTAAACGGTTTCGATCCTGCCACCAACGAGGGCCTCGAACCGGCCTACAGCCTCATCGACGCAGCCCAGCTGCTGACGGCCACCGCCGCCGCCGAGGAAGCCTTCGACTCCTTCAGCACACTGGATCCGGAAACGCACGCTGCTTTCCTGGAGAAGATTGCCGACAACATCGAAGCGGCCGGGGAAGAGCTGGTAGAACGCGCGATGGCCGAAACCGGCCTCCCCGCCGCGCGGCTGAACGGTGAACGCGGCCGCACCACCGGCCAGCTCCGCCTGTTCGCCGCGGTAGTGCGCCAGGGCGACCACCGCGGCGTCCGCATCGATCCGGCCCAACCGGACCGCCAGCCGATGCCCCGGGCCGACATCCGCCAGCGCAAGGTTCCGCTGGGCCCGGTCGCCGTCTTCGGTGCCAGCAACTTCCCGCTGGCCTTCTCCACCGCCGGCGGAGACACCGCCTCCGCCCTGGCCGCGGGCTGCCCCGTGGTGTTCAAGGCCCACAACGCCCACCCCGGCACCAGCGAGATAGTCGGCCGCGCCATCGCCGACGCCGTGGCCGACTGCGGCCTGCACCCCGGCGTGTTCTCGCTGGTCTACGGCCCCGGCGCCAAGATCGGGCAGGCCCTGGTCGCCGATCCGGTCATCAAGGCCGTCGGCTTCACCGGGTCTCGCTCCGGCGGCACGGCCCTGGTGGCCACTGCCGCGGCACGGCCGGAACCTATCCCGGTCTACGCCGAAATGAGCTCCATCAACCCCGTATTCTTCTTCGACGGCGCGCTCAAGGGAGACCTCGATGCCCTTGCCGCCGCCTACGTCGGCTCGGTCACCGGTTCCAGCGGGCAGCTCTGCACCGCTCCCGGGCTTGCCTTCGTGCCCGCCGGTGACGCCGGGGACGCGTTCGCGGCCGCCGTGAGCCGCGCCCTGGCCCCGGCCGCCGGACAGACCATGCTGACCCGCGGAATCGCCGATTCCTGGGTTGCCGGCGTCGACTCCCTCGGCCGGCAGGACGGCGTGGAACTCGTGGCCCGAGGCCAGGAAGGCGCCACGCAGAACGCTCCCGCGCCGGCGGTCTTCGGCACCGACGTCCCCACCTTCTTGGCCAATGACGTGCTGCACGAGGAAATTTTCGGCGCGGCCTCGCTGATGGTCCGCTACACCTCCAGCCAGGACCTGGTGACCTCCGCCAGGCGGCTCGAGGGGCAGCTGACCGCCACGCTGCACATGACCGACGAGGACCACGCCACCGTGGCCCCGCTGCTGCCCGTCCTGGAACGCAAGGCCGGCCGCATCCTGGCCAACGGCTGGCCGACCGGCGTCGAGGTCGGGCATGCGATGGTCCACGGCGGCCCCTTCCCGGCCACCTCCGATACCCGCACGACGTCGGTGGGCACCCTGGCGATCGAGCGGTTCCTCCGCCCGGTGGCCTACCAGAACATTCCGGATGCCCTGCTGCCGGCACCGGTGCAGCAGGACAACCCGTGGCGGCTCACCCGCCGGATCGACGGCACCCTGGAACTCGCCGGAGGACAGGCATGAGCAACCAACCCACCATTGCCGCCGTCGAGGTGGTCCCGGTCGCCGGACACGACTCGATGCTGCTGAACCTCTCCGGCGCACACGGACCGTTCTTCACCCGCAACGTGGTCATCGTGACCGACTCCGACGGCCGCACCGGCCTGGGCGAGGTCCCCGGCGGGGAGAAAATCCGCGCCACCATCGAAGACGCCGGCGCCATGGTCACCGCCCGCCCGGTGGCACGCTTCCGCAGCCTGCTGCGTGAGATTGCCGCCGCGTTCGCCGACCGCGACGCAGGCGGCCGCGGGCTGCAGACCTTCGACCTGCGCACCACGGTGCATGCCGTGACCGCGATCGAGTCGGCGCTGCTGGACCTGCACGGCCAGTTCCTGGGCGTTCCCGTGGCCGAACTCCTGGGCGACGGCCAGCAGCGTGACGCGGTGCCGATGCTCGGCTACCTCTTCTACGTGGGCAACCCGGACGCCACGGACCTGCCGTACCTGCGCGAGCCCAACGGGGCGGACGACTGGGAGCGGGTGCGCCGTGAAGAGGCCATGACCCCGGAGGCCGTGGTCCGCCTGGCCGAAGCCGCGCAGGCCCGCTACGGCTTCCAGGACTTCAAGCTCAAGGGCGGGGTGCAGGCCGGCGATCTGGAAGTCGACGCGGTCACCGCGCTCAAGGACCGCTTCCCGGACGCCCGCATCACCCTGGATCCGAACGGCGGCTGGCTGCTGCAGGACGCCATCCGGCTGGGCGGGCGGATGCGGGGCGTGGTGGCGTATGCCGAGGACCCCTGCGGCGCCGAAGGCAAGTTCTCGGGCCGCGAGGTCATGGCCGAGTTCCGCCGAGCCACCGGCCTGCAGACCGCCACCAACATGATCGCCACCGACTGGCGCGAGATGGCGCATGCGGTCCGTACCAACGCCGTCGACATTCCGCTCGCCGATCCGCACTTCTGGACCATGGCCGGTTCCGTCCGCGTGGCGCAGCTGTGCAACGAGTTCGGGCTGACCTGGGGCTCGCACTCGAACAACCACTTCGACATCTCGCTGGCCATGTTCACGCAGGTCGGCGCGGCGGCGCCTGGCGAGATCACCGCCCTGGACACGCACTGGATCTGGCAGGACGGCCAGGGCCTGACCAAGGAACCGCTGTTGATCCGCGACGGCGAGGTCAAGGTGCCGCAGGCCCCCGGACTCGGGGTCGAACTGGACCGCGAGCGCCTGGCCGAGGCCAACGCCCTGTACCTGGAACACGGCCTCGGCGCACGCGACGATGCCGTCTCCATGCAGTACCTGGTGCCCGGCTGGGAGTTCGATCCCAAGCGCCCCTGCCTGGTCCGCTAGTACCCGCCGCCCGCTCCGCACCCTGCGGGGCGGGCGGTCTTTCTGTCCCGCCGTTTGGCCTCTGCCCGGCCGGCCGTCTTGAGCCGGCCGGGCAGAGCCGTGACTTCTGGAGGTCCCGTGGAAGGTGTGCTGCTCGGCTTCGGCGTGGTGCTGGTGATCGTTGCCGTCGGCTTTGCCGCCGCAGCCATCGTCCCGCAGAGGGCGCCGGAGATGCAGCGCGGACTGACCCCGGTGATTTACTACATCACCAACCCGGCGCTGATGCTGGTGCTGCTGTCCGAGGCGGATCTCGCGTCGGTCGTCGGCGTCTTCACGCCGATCGCGCTGATTACCGCCGCCCTCGCGGGATTGGTCTATGCGCTGTTCAGCCGCTTCGTCCTGCGCCGCCCGGCAGCGCAGACGGCCGGCGGCGCCATGGCCTCCACCTATGTCAATGCGGGGAACATCGGGGTGCCGATCGCCCTCTACGCCGTGGGCAGCGCCGACCCGGTCGTTTCGGTGCTGCTGGCCCAGCTGCTGGTCATCGCGCCCGTGTACCTGACCGTCTTCGCCTGGTGCCAGCGGAAGGCTGCGGCGGGAAAACCCTCACCGGACGACGGCGGTGCTCCCGCGGCCGTCCCGCTGTGGCGCACCGTGGTGAAGTCCATCCTTAATCCGGTCACCGTCGCCACCGCCGTCGGCGCGCTCATCTCCGTGACCGGGCTGCGCCTGCCGGATGTGCTCTGGACGCCGGTGGAAATGCTCGGCAACGCGTCCATTCCGCTGCTGCTGATGCTGTTCGGCATGAGCCTGCACGGGCAAAAGCCGCTGACTCAACGCGCCCTGCGGGCCGACGTCGCGCTGGGATCCGTGGTCAAGCTGGCCCTGATGCCGGCCATCGCGTGGGCGGTGGCGCACTTCGTGTTCAATGTCGGCGGCATCCCGCTGCTGGGCGTGGTGGTCATGGCGGCCTTGCCGACGGCGCAGAACGTCTTCCTGTTCACCAGCCAGTTCCGCATGCAGTCCACGCTGGTGCGGGACATCATCTTCCTGAGCTCCTTGCTCTCCCTGCCCGCGGTCCTGCTGGTCGCCCTGCTGCTGGGCTAGGACCCGGGCCGCAGCCGGGTCCTAGCAGCCGTACCGGCAGGGGCTGATCCCGAATTCGCCGGCGGGACCTGTGGCAGAATCGACGCTGTTGACGTGGGTCCCTGTGTTGCCTGTGCGGCGGGGCCGTGCCGGGAGCAAGGCCTGGCGGTGATTGGATGGCAGACATGACGTTCGCGTTGATACTGGACCTCTTCGGCACCTTCTTTTTCGCCATGTCCGGCTGCATCCTGGCGGCCCGGCGGAAGTTCGACATTATCGGCTCGCTGTTCCTGGGTTCGCTGGCAGGCCTGGGCGGCGGAGTCATCCGCGATTTGATCCTGGGCACCGTCCCCAGCGCTTTCAATAATCCGCTGTATTTCGTCCCGCCGATCCTGGCCGCCCTGGTGGTCTTCTTCCTGTTTCGCAGCGTGGAACGGTTCCAGCGTCCGCTGCTGATCTTCGACGCCGGCGGGCTGGCACTGTTCTGCATCACCGGGACGGTCAAGGCCCTGAGCCTCGGCATGAACCCTGTCGCCTCGGCGCTGCTGGGCCTGACGACTGCCGTGGGCGGCGGAATACTGCGCGACGTCGTGGCCAACCGGGTGCCCCAATTGTTCAGCCCGGACGATCTGTATGCCGTGCCGGCCATGTTGGGTTCGGCCTTGGTGGTGGTGCTGTGGTTTGCCGGGGTCTACGGAACGCTGGCCGCGGTGGGCGTGGCCGCCGTGGTGTTCGGGCTCCGCGTGGTCTCCCTGCACTTCGGCTGGCACATTCCGCACGCGGCCCCGGTATCGCGCCTGCCGCAGGACGACGGCTGATCAGCGAACACCCGCGGCTGGGCGGAAGCCGCGGCGGGACGGAAGCTGCGGCAGGACGGAAGCCGCGGCGGGACGGAAGCTGCGACTGGGGCCACCGCTCCGCTTTTGGGCTTCTTCTGTGAGCGCCGCCGGCGGCCCCGCCCCGTTTCTGGGGGCATCTTGTGTGAGCGCCGCTGGCCGCCCTACGCCCGGTTCTGCCGGTGGATCTCCTCGATGATGCGGATGGCCGCCACGGCATCCGCGGGCTCGACGGGAACCGGGGCGCCCTCGTGGATGGCCGCAGCCAGCTGCCGGTAGTACTCCGGGTAAGCGCCGGCGACGGGGCGAACCCTGCGGGTATGGCTCGGCCTGCCGAGGGTTCCCCAGCGCTCTTCGGACTCCTCGCCGTATCCGGCTGCCCCGGGAACCGCGCCCGCCGCCAGCGCGGCCTCCTGGCTGTCCAGCCCCCAGGAGGTGAAGGCGGCGGCCGAGCCGAGCACATGGAACCGCGGCGCGGGCAGCGCGGAGATGAGGTTCATCGACAACCGCGAGCGCACCCCCGATTCGTGCAGCAGGGAGACGAAGGCGTCCTCGTCGGCGGCGGAGGCTGCGGGGTCGGTATGGCGGGTGGTGTGGCGGGCGGTCTCGCCGTAGACCGTGGCGGCCGGCCCGAAGAGCGTGAGCGCCTGGTCGATCAGGTGGACACCGAGGTCGAAGAGGATGCCGCCGCCCCCGGTGACACCGGCCGTCGCTTTCCAGGCCCGCAGGCCCTCCGGCTTCCAGCGCTCAAAGCGGGACTCGAAGGTGTGCACCCGGCCGAGTTCGCCGTCGCCGATCAGCTGCTTCAGGGTCAGGAAATCCGAATCCCAGCGGCGGTTGTGGAAGACGGAGAGCACCACGCCGGCCCGCCCGGCCTTGGCCAGCAGGACTTCGCCCTGGGCGGATGCGGGGACGAAGGGCTTGTCCACCACCACGTGCAGGCCGCGGTCAATCGCGGCGTCGGCGAGCGCGTAGTGGCTGGCCGGCGGCGTGGCCACCACCACGAGGTCAAGCGGCTCCGGCGCCGCGAAGAGTTCTTCCGCCGTTGCCACGATCCGGGCGCGCGGGTGCCGCGCCGCCGCCTGTGCGGCCCGCTCGGGATTGGCCGTGACGATCGCGTCCAGCGAGTACCCGCCCGCGGCCTCCAGCAACGGCGCGTGGAAGACCCGCCCGGAGAGTCCGTAGCCGATCACGGCGGTGCGCAGCGGGTGGTGCCCGGCCATCGTTGCTCCTACTGTGCTCTGGTGCCCTGTGCTCTGGTGCTGGCCGAAGTGCCCGGCTGCCTCGAGCCTAGCGGCGGACCTGCGGCTGTTCACGCAACTGCTGCGTGAGGATGTGCGCCTCTTCCAGAAGCAGCTTGCCGAGGAACTCCTGCCGGTCGGGCCGGAACCGTTGTTCGATGCCGGTCAGCGACAGCGCCCAGGCCGGCTGGCCGTGCCGGTCGAAAACGGCCGCACCCATCCCCCAACTGCCCTCCAGGATCAGCCCCGGGTTGACGGTATAGCCCCGCTCCCGGGTCTCGGCCAGATTCGCGCGGATCTTGTCCGGCGCATGCGCCGGGCCGAAGCGCTCGACCCGGGCACCGCCGTCGTCGAGCAGCCGGTCGATCTCCGCATCCTCGAGAAAGGCCATGATGGCCAGCCCGGCGGAAGCGATGCCCAGCGGGAAACGGACGCCTTCGTGCAGCACAAAGGAGCGCACCGGGAAGCTGCCTTCCACCCGGACCAGGCAGACGGTTTCGTCGCCCCGCCGGATGGACAGGAAGGCGCTCTCGCCGGTCTCGTCCGCCAACCGCTGCAGGCGCGGCCGAGCCAGCTCCTCGATGGCAAAGCGGCCGGCGGCCACCGACCCGAGCACATAAAGCTCCGGGCCCAGATGCCAGGTGCCGGTCTCCGCATGATGGTCCAGCAGGCCTTCTGCGGCGAGGGAGTTCAGCAGCCGGTAGACCGTGGGCCGGGTCAGGCCCGAGGCCCGGACGATGTCGGCCAGGGCCGCGCCGGTCTCCGGGGCGCGGCCGACGATCCGCAGCAGCCGGGCCACCCGGCCGACCACTTGGGCACCCTGTACCTGCTTGTCTGGCAATTCTCCTCCTGGCGGGCTGGCGGGCTGCTGCCTAGCGGGCTGGCGGCGGGCCGCCGCGTCGGCGCCGTCACCCGGTCGATCCACAATGTGGACAGTCTACCTGCCGCTGTCCACACTGTGAATGCGACGCTCGGGCACCCGTTGACGGTTCCGCCGCCGCGCCACTAGTCTGCCGGATAACAGCTGTCCACAAGATGGACAAGTTCCGCGCCGCGTCAGGATGAGTGGGTGCGGACGGCACTCAACGAGGAGGAAGCAATGTCCAAACTGACGGCAGGACCCGCCGCCGCGCTGGCCGGCGTGCTGCATGACGGGATGACGATCGCGGTGGGAGGATTCGGGCTCTCCGGCATCCCCGCGGACCTGATTGACGCGGTGCGCGATTCCGGCGTCAAGGACCTGACGGTGGTCTCCAACAACATGGGCATCGATGGCAAGGGCCTGGGCGTGCTGATCGAGGCCGGGCAGGTCCGCAAGGTGCTGGCCTCCTACGTGGGCGAGAACAAGCTGTTCGCCCAGCAGTTCCTGGCCGGCACCCTGGAGGTCGAGTTCAACCCGCAGGGCACGCTGGCCGAGCGCCTCCGTGCCGGCGGCGCGGGCATCGCGGCCTTCTACACCAAGACCGGGGTGGGCACCGTGATCGCCGAAGGCAAGCCGCACGAGGAGTTCGACGGCGAGCTTTACGTGCAGGAGCGCGGGATCGTAGCCGACCTGGCCCTCGTCCACGCCCACACGGCCGACACCGACGGCAACCTGATCTACCGCTACACCGCCCGCAACTTCAACCCGGTGGTGGCCACCGCCGGCCGCGTCACCATCGCCGAGGCCGAGGTGATCGTGGAGCCGGGCGCGCTGGACCCGAACCACATCGTCACCCCGGGCGTGTACGTCCAGCGCCTCGTGCAGGCCTCGGACCGCGCCAAGGACATCGAGCAGCGTACCGTCCGCCCCCGCCCCGCCGTCGTCGGCGCCTGAGATTTCTGACCAGAAGGAGCACATCATGGCTTGGACACGAGACGAGATGGCGGCCATCGCAGCCGCCGAACTGAACGACGGAGACTACGTCAACCTGGGCATCGGCATCCCCACGCTGGTGGCCAACAACCTGCCGCACGGCGTGCGGGTGGTGCTGCAGAGCGAAAACGGCCTGCTGGGGATGGGCCCGTTCCCGTACGAGGGCGACGAGGACGCCGACCTGATCAACGCCGGCAAGCAGACCGTGACGGTGCTGCCCGGCGGCTCCATCTTCGACTCGGCCACCAGTTTCGGCATGATCCGAGGCGGCCACGTGAAGACCGCCGTCCTGGGCGCCATGCAGGTCTCCGCCGCGGGCGACCTGGCCAACTGGACCATCCCCGGGAAGATGGTCAAGGGCATGGGCGGCGCCATGGACCTGGTCGCCGGCACCCCGCGTGTGGTGGTCCTCACCGAGCATGTGGCCAAGGACGGCACGCCCAAGATCGTCAACGAATGCTCGCTGCCGCTGACCGGGGTGAAGGTGGTCAACCGGATCATCACGGATCTCGCCGTCTTCGACATTAACGACGACGGCGGTGCCCTCCCGCTGCGGCTGGTCCGCCTGGCGCCGGGGGTCACCGTGGCCGAGGTGCGGGAGAAGACCGAGCCGGACTTCGCCGTCGCCCCCGAACTGGACGAAGCCGCCGCCGAACCGGCCGGCGCGCGGGAAACAGCCCTGGAAGGAACACACTGATGAGCCTGAAGCAACATTTCGGCCGGGACGTCCTGCTGACCGGCTGGGGGCACTCCCCCTTCGGGAAGCTGGCCGACGAGACGCTGGAATCGCTGATTGTCGGGGTGGCCCGGGAGGCCATCGCCAACGCCGGGTTGGAGCCGGGGCAGATCGACGAGATCTACCTGGGCCAGTTCAACTCCGGCATGGTGCCGCTGGGCTTTGCGTCCTCGCTGGCGCTGCAGGTCTCCGACGACCTGGCGAACGTGCCGGCCACCCGCGTGGAGAACGCCTGCGCGTCCGGTTCGGCGGCCGTGCAGCAGGGTGCCAAGTCGCTGCTGGCCGGCACGGCGCACAATGTGCTGGTGATCGGGGCCGAGAAGATGACCCATGCCGGCGCCGACGTGGTGGGCGCTGCCCTGCTGGGTGCCGACTACGAGGCCGCCGGCAAGCCGAGTTCCACCGGATTTGCCGGCCTCTTTGCCGAGACCGCCAAGCACTACCAGAAGCGCTACGGCGAGGTGGGCGACGTCCTCGGCTCGATTGCCGCGAAGAACCACCGCAACGGTGTGGCCAACCCCTACGCACAGCTGCGCAAGGATCTGGGTGAGGAGTTCTGCCAGACCGTCTCGGACAAGAACCCCGTGGTCGCAGAGCCGCTGCGCCGCACGGATTGCTCTCCGGTCTCGGACGGTGCCGCCGCCGTGGTCCTCAGCACCGAGTCGCCGCGTTCCGGTGCCGCGGCAGCCGCAGTCCGGCTGGCAGGGTTCGGCCACGCAAACGACTTCATGCCGGCCGAAAAGCGCGATCCCACCGCCTTCGCCGGCAGCCGCGCCGCCTGGCAGCGCGCCCTGGACATGGCCGGGGTGGGGCTGGAGGACCTGGACCTGGCGGAGGTGCACGACTGCTTCACCATCGCCGAGCTGATCATGTACGAGGTCATGGGGCTGACCCCGGTCGGCGAGGGCCGCCGCGCCATCGAGGAAGGCTGGGTGTACCGGGACGGCAAGCTGCCGGTGAACCTGTCCGGCGGGCTGAAGGCCAAGGGCCACCCGGTCGGCGCCACCGGCGTCTCGCAGCACGTGGTGGCCGCCATGCAGCTGTCCGGCACGGCCGGCGACATGCAGTTGGCCGGCGCCCGGCGTGCGGCCGTGCACAACATGGGCGGTCTGGCGATCGCCAACTACGTCAGCGTGCTCGAAGCGGTGTAGTTCCCGCTGTACTCGCGGCAACGGGCGCCCGGCAATCCGGCCGGGCGCCCGTTCGCGCCTCGGCGGTGCGGCCTCCCTCGCCTGGCCGCCTTCCTGCGTCCCTGGCCCTGCCGCATCCTTCACCAGCCCGGGTCTCCGGCCGGTTCGCTTCCCGGACGCCGTGTCTCCTGGCGCCGGAGGCGGCGTCAAGCTGGCAGCTTGGCCTAGGTCGCCGCCTCGTGGTTGATTCCGGCCTCCAGCAACTCCAGCAGCCCCCGGCGGAACAACTCCTTGCCACCATGGGCCGGGTGACGAACCTTCGGCACGTTGAGGCCGGCCGCCGCGACGCTGCGGTGGCCTATGTTCCCCACGGCTACGACCGTGTCGATGCCGAAAATGCGGGCCAACTCCTGCCAGAGCGGCAAGCCCGCCTGGATTTCGGAGCTTGAGGGCGTCCGGTTGGAGTGCGGCCGTCCGGGCTGGTGCGGGTGGAACGGGTACGCGCTCCAGAGCAACGGCAGGAAGTCCAGATCGGCCAACACGTTCCACATCACCGTTGCCGTCGGCTCCGCCGGAACGGTCAAGACCTCCGGCGGAACGACGTAACCGTTGCCCGGGCCGAACATGCCGAACGGGTCACTCCCCGAAATCAGTGCCTTGTTAGTGAAGGGGACTCCGGTCACGGTCATGCCGCGGTACCCGGGGGCCTCCCCGACCAGCAGGACCTTGGGGCGGCATTCCAGCATCTGATCCAAGTACCTGGTGATGTTGTGCCGGCGCGCTGCGTTCGCCGGCACCGATGCCGAGAAGAAGTTGCGGCTCGCTGGACCCGTCTCGAACTCCCCCAGCCGCACCACAAAGTCCCTGATTTCCTGCTGCGCCGTCACCATCCCAACCTATGCGATCAGCGCTGCGACGGTGGAACCTGAACCCGCGACCCTCTGCCACCGAAATGCTGACGACTCAAATCCCAGGCGGGAGTTGCTAACGACCCGAACCCCTGCCCCCAATGCCCAACCATCGAGTGGCGGGAAGCTGCAGCGAAACGGCCCTGTTCGCTGCATCTTCTCACCACTCGAGTGCGCAGGAGAATAGATGTCCCAGTCCAGGGAGATGTCGAGCACGCAGGGGAATTCAAGTCACTGAACTGCTGGTTGGACCAGGTGTCGGGAAACCAATCCAAGACACCGTTTCACCGGCCCCGCAGAGAACGGCGCCGGTGCCCGGGGCGAGGAAGAAACCCCGCCCGGGCACCGGCGTCGCGCTGTGAAGTTGTCAGGGCTGCAGCGGGCGCGAAGACCCGCCGCCCAACGCTTTAGGCGCGCGCAGAGTCCTTGGGCAGGCGGGCCGCTAGCTTCCACGCGGCCGGCATGGCCGCTGCCGCGATCAGCGACTTCACGATGCCGCCGATGATGAACGGGTACAGGCCCCACTCGAGCGTCTGCTGCAGATCGGCGCCCAGGGAGATGGCCAGCCAGATCATGCCGAAGACGAAGGTGATCACGGTGCCCGCCAAGAAGGAGACGGTGGCGCCCAGGAACTTCTTGTCCCAGTTGCGCTTGGCCAGCCAGCCGGTCAGCCCCGCGGCGGCGATGAAGCCCACCAGGTAGCCGCCGGTCGGGCCAACGGCGGCGGCCAGGCCGGAGGATGCGTCGGAGAACACCGGCATGCCGGCCACGCCGGCGACCCAGTACAGTGCCATCGACAGCATGCCGCGGACCGGACCCAGCGTGCTGCCGACCAGCAGTACGGCCAGGGTCTGGCCCGTGATCGGGACCGGCCACAGCGGTACGGCCAGCTGCGCCATCACGGCGGTCAGGCCCGCCCCGCCGACAACCAGCGCGGTGTTGGCCAAGGCGGTGCTGGGGACCAGGGCGTCGGCCAGGACACCCTGACGCGCAACGGCGACTGAACTCATATTTGCTCCTTCTCGGGGACATTTCCTTGCGGAAACTGTGGTCCGGTTTCGGCACCACTGTACCGGCAGCCCCCCGCGGCGAAGCCGATTATGGCAATGATTACGCAGTTCCCTGCCGGCTGCAGGAGGACTACCCTGAAAGGCAGGAGCGCTATGGAGCCAATCGAAACACTGCTGGCGACTGCACGCGATGCCTACGCGCGCGGGGAATGGCGCCCAGCCTACGACGGATTTGAGCAGGCCCGCAGCCTCTCGCCGCTCGACGTGGAGGATCTGGCCCGGCTGGGCGATGCCGCCTGGTGGGTGGGGGATGTCCGCGAATCGGTAGTGGACTCCGAGGAAGTCTTCCACCGCTACGAGAACGACGGCGAAAAACTCGCCGCCGCCATGAAGGCCCTGGATCTGGGACTGCTGTGGACGCTGCGCGGGGACCTGATGATCGCGTCCGGATGGATCAACCGCGCCAGGCGCATGCTGCTGGATGCCCCGCAGAGCCCGGTCCACGGTTACCTGCTGTATCTGGACGCCGTCAACGCGCTGCTGTTTGCCGAAGACCCGGAGCCGGCCTTGGCCGCCGCCGATGAGCTGCAACAGATGGGGCGCAGGTTCAACGCACCCGTGCTGCATTCCTTCAGCCTCACCCTGGCAGGTTTGGCCGATCTGCGGGCGGGGCGGACCGCTTCGGGATTCGCGGCCTTGGACGAGGCGATGCTCCCGGTCCTCGCCGGGCAGGTGCCCCCGACCTGGGCGGGAGACATCTATTGCACGGTACTCCACGCCTGTTACCAACTGGCCGACCTGCCGCGGATGCGGGCATGGACCGAAGCCACCGAGCGCTGGTGCGAGCAACTGGCGGGCGGCATGGTCTTTTCCGGCGTGTGCCACATCCACCGGCTCCAGATCCGCAGCATAGAAGGCAATTGGGACGGCGTGGAACGCGAGATCGCCCAAAGCAGCCTGGAACTGGCGGACCGAAACGTGTGGGCCGCCGGTGAAGGGTACTACCAACTCGGCGAGCTGCGCCGGCTGCGCGGCGACCTGCAGGGTGCCAGCGACTCCTACGCCAAGGCGCGCGACTTGGGTGTTGAGCCACAGCCCGGCGAGGCCAAATTGCTGGCCGCGCGCGGACATGTCGATGCGGCGTGGGCCGGCCTGGCAGCAGCACTGGAGTCCAATGATCGGCTGACCCGGGCGCAAATGCTGCTCCCCGCGGTAGAACTCGCCGTGCAGCTGAAGTTGACGGTGGAAGCCGAGGAATACTGCCGGGAACTGGAGCAATCGGCCGGTGACTTCGGCAGCCCCGGTTTCCTGGCCTGGGCACGGCATGCCCGCGGCGTCCTGCTGTTTTCCGGCGGCCAGGCCGCGCAGGCCCTCTCCGTGCTGAGGTCCGCGCTGCAGGGGTATCGTTCCCTGCACCACCGGCACGACACCGCGCGGGTGTACGAACTGCTCGCGGCCGTGCACCGCGAGCTGGGCCAACCGGAGACCGCGGCGTCGGAAGCGGCGACGGCTCTGGCCATCTACCGGGAGCTCGGGGCGGAGCCGGATGTGCGCCGCCTGGACGGCCAAAAGTCCCCGGGCGGCCTGACGGAGCGGGAAGCGGAGGTACTTGCCTGCATCGCCCGCGGTGCCACGAACAAGGAAACGGCAGCCGCACTGTTCATCAGCCAGAAAACGGTCGGCAGGCATCTGGCCAATATTTTCCTCAAGATCGGCGTCTCGTCCCGCACCGCCGCCGCCGCGTGGGCCCACGAGCACGGCATCACCGCTCCCCTAACCCGGCGCTGACGCCTGCATCTTTTGCCCCATCCGCGCCGCCCGAACCCACAGAACTTGCCCGATGTTTCGGGTGCCGCCGGCTCCCTACCGTGGGATTCAGCAGGCAACAGGTGCCTGCTTCCAGACCACGGGAGAAGCCATGACCACCATCCAGGAAACTGCCGGGCAGTTCGACACCGAGGCCGCCGAAGCCTTCGTGCAGCGCTGCCTGACCATCCTGAACGACGGCGCGCTGGCCATGCTGGCCAGCATCGGTCACCAGACCGGATTGTTCGACACCCTGGCGGCGTTGCCGCCGGCCACCAGCCAGCAGATCGCGGACGCCGCGGAGCTGGACGAGCGCTACGTGCGCGAATGGCTCAACGGCCTGGCCGCGTCGCAAGTGGTGGCCTACGACCCGGTTGCCCGCACTTACCGGCTGCCGGCCGAACACGCCGCCTCGCTGACGAGGGCCGCCGGCCCGGACAACCTGGCGCGGCTGCTTCAGTACATCCCGCTGCTCGGCGGCGTGGAGGAAGGGGTCGTCGCCGCATTCCGCCAAGGGGGCGGGCTGTCCTATGCCGACTATCCGCGCTTCCACCAGCTGATGTCGGAGGAAAGCTCGGCGGTTTTCGACGCCGGGCTGATCGAGGAGATCCTGCCGCTGGCCGACGGGCTCGTGGGGCGCCTGCGCCGTGGCATCGACGTGGCCGACGTCGGCTGCGGCAGCGGGCACGCCATCAACCTGATGGCGCAGGCGTTTCCCGCCAGCCGGTTCACCGGCTACGACTTCTCGCCGGAGGGAATCGCCCGGGCACGGCAGGAAGCGGCGCGCATGGGCCTGCAGAATGCCTCGTTCGAGGTCCGGGACGTCGCCGAGCTGAATGAACCGGGACGGTTCGACCTGGTCACCGCCTTCGACGCCATCCACGACCAGGCCCAGCCGGCGCGCGTGCTCGCCGAGGTCCACGCGGCCCTGCGGCCCGGCGGGACCTTCCTGATGGTGGACATGAAGGCCTCCAGCAATGTGGAGGACAACGTGTCGCTGCCCTGGGCGGGCTTCCTCTACACCATTTCGGTGATGCACTGCATGAGCGTTTCGCTGGGCCAGGGTGGTGCGGGACTCGGCACAGCCTGGGGCCAACAACTCGCCCTGTCCATGCTGGCGGATGCGGGCTTTTCCGGGACGGTCGTCAAGGACGTCGAGCAGGACCCGTTCAACGCCTACTACATCGCGGCCAAGACCTAACCCCGACGACGGCGGCTCAGGCCGCCAGCCCTGCGGCCTGGGCCGTCAGCTCCAGCGCGCGCAGCCGCTGCGCGACGGTCGGCGCCTGGAACGCCACGATCAGCTCGTCGGCGCCGGCGTGCTTCGCGAAGCCTTCCAGGTACTCCGCCACCGCCTCGGACGTCCCGACGGCCGAGTACTTGACCATCTGCTCCACGTGCTGGCCCTGCGGCGAGTCCAGGATGAGATCCGCTTCCTCGTCGCTAAAGGTCCGGTCGCGGCCGAACAGCAGCGAGACCCGGCTGCGCCGGACAACCTGGAACTGCTCCTGCGCTTCCTCGTTGCTGTCCGCGGCGATGGCGTTCACACCGGCGATCACGTACGGTTCGGCGAGCTGCTCCGACGGCTGGAACTCGCGGCGGTAGACGGACACGGCGTCCTGCAGCGCATTGGGCGCGAAGTGCGAGGCAAACGAGTACGGCAGCCCCAGCGCCGCGGCCAGCTTCGCGCCGAACAGCGAGGAGCCCAGGATATACAGCGGCACGTTGGTGCCCTTGCCCGGTGTCGCATCCACGCCCTTGATGCGCGACTGTCCGGTCAGGTAACCCTGCAACTCCAGCACGTCTTGCGGGAAGGATTCGGCGCTCATCGGATCACGACGCAGCGCCCGCAAGGTGTTCTGGTCGCTGCCCGGGGCGCGGCCCAGGCCAAGATCGATCCGGCCCGGATGGAGCGCCTCCAGGGTGCCGAACTGCTCGGCGATGGTCAGCGGGGCATGGTTCGGAAGCATGATGCCGCCGGCGCCCAGGCGGATGCTCTTGGTGTGCGCCGCCACGTGGGCAATCAGCACGCTGGTGGCCGAGGACGCGATCGACGCCATGTTGTGGTGTTCGGCGTACCACACCCGCCGGTAGCCCAGTTCCTCCGCCCGCTGCGCCAAGGACACGCTGCCGGCCAGGCTTTCGCCCACGGTTTCGTTCTTGCCGATGGTTGCCAGGTCAAGGATGGACAGAGGTACGTTCACGTCGGCGGGGCCTTTCGTCGCGGGACGCCCGCGGTGGTTGCCGCGGGCACACATCCTGAACAACGACGGCGGTGCCCGTCTTATTTCTTCCCTCCCGGCCCGTGGGGGCTGGCTGCCGGGCCGTGGGGGTTGGCTGCCGGGCCGTGGGGGTTGGCTGCCGCGGGCCGTCGCCGTCGTCACCACGCGGGCGTAGAGTCTGCAGGCATGGAGCATCATCACGACCGCCGGGAAGAGCCCGACCAGTTCTGGGAGTCCTTTTACAGCCAACGGGACCAGGTGTGGAGCGGCCGGCCGAACGCCATGCTGGTCCGCGAGGTCTCCGGCCTGCGGCCCGGCACCGCCCTGGAACTGGGTTGCGGCGAGGGCGCAGACGCCATCTGGCTCGCCGGCAAGGGGTGGACGGTCACCGGCCTCGACATGTCCGGGCTCGCGCTGCAACGGGCGGCCAAACACGCCGACCAAGCCGGCGTTGCGGACCGCATCCGGTGGCTCCGACAGGACCTGGCCCGCTGGGAACCCCAGGAGAGCTACGATCTGGTCTGCGCCCAATTCCTGCACTCGCCGGTCGAGCTGCCGCGGAACGCCATTCTCACCACGGCGGCCCGCGCGGTAGCACCCGGCGGCACGCTGCTGGTTGTCGGCCACGAATCGTTTCCGCCCTGGTCGGGACATCCGGAACCCGAGGAACCGCTGCCCACCGCCGGGGAGCTGGCCGAGGCACTGGGACTAGGTTCCCCGGGCTGGGCCCTCGACACGCTCGACTCCGTCCCCCGCGAGGTCACGGGCCCGGACGGGCAGACCGCCACGATCACGGACAGCGTCCTGCGCGCCCGGCGGCTGGCCTTTTAGCCGGCATCGGGCCTCGCCTGCAGCGGACGTCTGACCCGGCATCGGGCTTCGTCCGCAGTGGGCTTCTTAGCCGGCAGCGTGCTCGATGCTGCAGTCCGTGCCCGGGAAGACGACACTCTCATGGCCGTCGTCGAACCTCACGAAGTAGGGCGGGGCACCGCCGTCGCCCCTGACCTCGATGACTTCGCCGTGCCGGTCAGCCGATTCCACCGTCCTGCCCCTGATGACGATGCGGTCTCCGGGTGCTGCGATCATGACCGCTCACCTCCTTTCCCATAGCCTAGGGGAACGGGCTGCGGCCGACCAGAGTCAGCGCACCCAGCGGTGCGGGGCGGGCCGGCGGGTGCTGGGCAGGGCGTTGTTCTCCCGCCACTCGTGCAGCCATTCGGGCAAAACCAGGTCCGCCGGGGGCCGCTTGCCGACGGCCGCGAAGATCTCCTCATTGGAGACCGGTCCCTGCTTGGAAACCAGCCGGGTGGCGATGTAGGCCCGGGCATGGATTTCGCCGTCGGCCACCATGCGCTGCTCGAAGAAGATGGCGCGGTCGTCAAACCCGATGATGCGGGTTTCGATGCTGTATTGCTGGCCGAGTGTGAGCGATTTACGGAAGGCAATGGTCTCCGCGCCGACCACCGGCGACCAGCCCTTGCGGCGAAAGGTGTCCCACACGCCGGCGCGCACCATCAGCTCGAAGCGGCCTAGGTCCATCAGCGAGAAATACATCCCGTTGTTGACGTGCATGGCGATGTCGATGTCGGTGGGCAGCACGCGCAGGGACAGCGTGGATGAATCCCAGATGTCCAGGGCAGGACGGCGGCGGGCCGTCAGCAGCAGCAGGAGGGTGCGGAAGATCAGGTGCATGCCGCCATGTTACCCGGAGGTAACTTGCCGGGCGGGCGGGACCGGCGTCGCCACGCCGGTCCCGCCACCCTCCAGCCAGTCCCGGCTACGCGTGGTGTCCGTGTTTTTTGCCGTCCCCGAGGTCCTCCGGCAGCCCCCCCGCGGGATGCGCGGGGCCGCCGGAGCCGTTGATGCGCCCGGCCTGGCCCGGCTGCACGACCGGCGTCTCGGACGTCACCGGCACCGCGAACGGCACGTTGCTGGGGACGCTGACGGCTCCGCGCACCGGGCCCATGCGCCGCTGCCGCAGCGGATCCCGGCGCAAGTCCACGTACAGCGAGAGGCAGAGTCCCACCATGATCAGCACGAAGGGCGTTGACGCCAGGATGGTGAACGTCTGCAGCGCGTCGAGCCCGCCGACGAACAGAAGCACGGCCGCGACGGTACCGGTGAGAACGCCCCAGAGGATGACCAGCGGCTTCCACGGCTCCTTTCGGCCGCGGGAGGAAAGCGTTCCCAGCACGACGGCGCCGGCGTCGGCGCCGCTGACGAAAAACACCGCCGTCAGCACCATCACCACGATGGCCGCGCCGAAAAAGAACGGATAGTTCTGCAGGGTTGCGAAGAAACCGGCCGCCTCGTCTCCGGTCCCGGCAATATCTTCACCGCCCAGCTGCAGGTGGATGCCCGCACCGCCGAACACCGAGAACCAGACCACGCTCACGGCGGTGGGGACCAGCAGCACGCCCAGGACGAACTCCTTGATGGTCCGTCCGCGGGAGATCTTGGCGATGAACGTGCCCACGAAGGGGGTCCAGGAGATCCACCACGCCCAGTAGAAGATGGTCCAGTTGGCCAGCCACTCGGTGCCGCCGAAGACGGCCGAGTGGAAGCTCATGGGGACGATGTTGGCCAGGTAGTCGCCGATCGCGGCGGGGACCAGATCCAGGATGAAGACGGTGGGACCCACCACGAAGACGAACACCAGCAGCACCGCGGCCAGCACCATGTTCGTGTTGCTCAGCCACTTGATGCCGCGGGCAACGCCGCTGGCCGCCGAAATCACCACGCCCACGGTCAGCACGCAGATGATCAGGATCGGAGCCACGACGCCGGGGTTCTCCTCGAACCGGCCGGTCCGCAGCAGCGCCAATCCGGCGGCAATCTGCAGCGCCCCCAGGCCCAGCGAGGTCGCTGAGCCGAATTTCGTACAGATGATCGCCAGGATGTCGATCGGCTTGCCCCAGCCCTTTTCCTCGATCCGCTCCTTGCCGAAGATCGCCTGGAAGGGCGAACTCATCAGGTTGCCGCGGCCCATCCGGTACGTCGAATAGGCCAGGGCCAGGCCAACCACCGAGTAGATGGCCCACGGGTGCAGACCCCAGTGGAAGAGCGTGTAGGCCATCGCGCTGTTCGCGGCCTCGGGGGATCCCGGAGCGGCGCCCACGAAGGGCGGCGGCGAGGCCAGATGGGTGACCGGTTCGTAGACGCCGAAGAACATCAGGCCGATGCCCATGCCGGCGCTGAACATCATGGCAATCCACGACAACGTGGAGAACTCGGTGGTCTCACCCTCCTGCGCGAGCGGAATGTTGCCATACCGGCCAAAGGCCAGCACCAGCGAAAAGACCACGAAGCCGGTAGCACCGAGGATGAACAACCAGCCGAAGGAGTTGGTCACCCAGCCGAGAATTGATCCGGTTACTTCGGTCACCTGCTGGGTAAAGAAAACGCCCAGCAGGCAGATGGCAACAATAATGCTGCCTGAAACGAAGAAAACCGTCTTGTCGACGGTATTCCAGCCCCGCTGCCCGTCATCACCCGCATCCCGGGAGACCGTCGGCAAGGGGCCGGTAAATTCGCTGCTCATCACTGATCCTCACTGTTGTCACCGGCTGTGCGCGTGCGGCGCTCCGGGCTTCCTGCGGCTCTTCGATGTCAAACGTCCCGTCAGTATGATGGCAGGCATGAGTGGAGATGGCGACTTTCAAAGCGATGATCAGACCCGGATGGATCACTATGGCGACACCGGGTACACCGCCTTCGGCAGCCACGGCGAGGTGTCCAAGAACGACCCGAGGGTGGTCGCGCATGCCGAAGTGGATGCCGCCAACGCCGCGGTGGCCGTGGCCATGGCGAGCGGGGGTGTGTCCCCGGAGGTCAGCGCCATGCTGGTCAGCGTCCAGAACGACTTGTTCGACCTGATGGCCGACCTGCTGGTGCCGTATCGCGGCAATCAGGCGGCGGACGCCCGCATCATCCCCGAGCATGTGGAGCGGCTGGAACGCGCCATCGACCACTTCAGGCAGGAAGCCAAGGACCTCAGCGGCATGCTGCTGCCGGGCGGAACCCTCTCCGCTGCGCTGCTGTATCAAGCCCGCACGGCGGTGCGCCGCGCCGAACGCGTGGTCTGGGCGGCACTGGATGAGTACGGCGACGTGGTGAATTCCGAGACCGGCCGCTACCTCAACCGGCTCTCCGGGCTGCTCTTCGTGATGGCCCGGGTGGCCAACGCCGAGCACGGGGACGTGATGTGGGTTCCCGAGTCCTCCGTCCGCGGCGTCCTCGAGGACCAGTCCGGCACCATCGAGTAGCGCTACGCACGGTGTAACCGCCGTCACGATTTCCGGTTCGCCGGGTATCCTCGACGGTGATGAGCATCACCTCCGACGCGCCCGCGACCAGGGCCACGACCGAACCGTCCGCGCGCACCCTGGCGCGCGGCCTGTCGGTGTTGAGCGTCTTCGATGACGGGCAACCGCAGATGCGGGCGGCCGAGATTGCCGCCCGGGCCGGCCTGAACCGTGCCGCTACGGCGCGGGTGCTCCGGACGCTGGTCAGCCTGGGCTATCTGCGCTGCCGGGACGACCTGTTCTCGCTGGCCCATCAGGCTCTGGAGTTAGGCCACGGCTACGTCGCGGGCTCTCCGCTCGTCCGGGCCTCCCGCGGGGCCGTCCAGTGGCTGACCGGGGAATTCAACGAACCGTGCACTGCGGGGGTGCTGGCCGGCGGCGACGTCATCTGCATCGCGGCCACCCGCGTGCCGGGGATGATCCGCGCCGGGCTGACGGTCGGCGCCAGGATTCCGGCGCACGCCTCGTCGATGGGCAAGGTGCTGGTGGCCGGGCTGTCCGAGGACGACCTGCAGTCCGCCGTCGACGGAGGCCTTAGCAGGCTGACCGAGCAGACCATCGACAGCACTTGGCGTTTCCGCCAGGAGATCGAGCAGGTCCGGCGGCAGGGCTACGCGGTCAACGACAGCGAACTGCAGCAGGGCCACCGCACTCTGTCCGTGCCCGTGAGGGACGGCGGCGGCACGGTGCTCGCCGCCGTCGGCGTCAACATGCTGGCCACCCCGGACACCCTGGAGGCGGCCATCGCCGGCCACCTCCCCCTGCTGCGCCGCGCCGCGGAGCAGATCACCGAAAGCGCCACGCGCTAAGAGCCCGACGGCGGTGCCTGCGCGCGGGGCCTGTCGGCGCGCCCGCGCGGTGAGATCCGCCCGAAGCGGGCGCCGCCGTCGTCGTCCTGCGGTTCAGGAGATCAGGACACCGGATCCGCGGCCGCCGCGAACTGCGACATGTACAGCCGGTAGTACGGGCCTTCGGCCGCGAGCAGCGCCGTGTGGTTGCCCTGCTCCACGATCCTGCCGTCCTCCATCACCAGGATCACGTCGGCGTCCCGGATGGTGGAGAGCCGGTGCGCAATGACAAAGCTGGTGCGGTCCGTGCGCAGCGCGGCCATGGCGTGCTGGACGAGCAATTCCGTGCGGGTGTCCACCGAGCTGGTGGCCTCATCCAGGATCAGCAGCGACGGGTTGGCCAGAAACGCGCGCGCGATGGTGATCAGCTGCTTCTCACCGGCGGAGACGTTGTTGCCCTCTTCGTCGATCACCGTGTCGTAGCCGTCCGGAAGCGCCCGCACGAAGCGGTCCACGTAGGTGGCCTTGGCGGCCGCCATCACTTCTTCCTCGGTAGCGTCCAGGTTGCCGTAGCGGATGTTCTCGTAGATGGAGCCGCCGAACAACCAGGCGTCCTGCAGCACCATGCCCACCTTGGACCGCAGCTCGGCCCGGCTGAGGGCGGTGATGTCCACCCCGTCGAGGGTGATGCGGCCGGCATCCAGTTCGTAGAAGCGCATCACCAGGTTCACCAGGGTGGTCTTGCCAGCGCCCGTCGGCCCCACGATCGCCACCGTCTCGCCCGGCCGCGCGGCGAAGGAGAGATCCTCGATCAGCGGCTTGTCGGGGCTGTAGCTGAAGCTGACGTTGTGGAACCGGACCTGCCCTTCGGTTTGGGCGGGCAGCGATTCGGTGGCGGTATCGGGGGCCTGCTCGTCGGCGTCGAGCAGTTCGAAGACGCGCTCGGCCGAGGCGACGCCGGACTGCAGCATGTTGGCCATGCCCGCCATCTGGCCCAGCGGCTGGTTGAATTCACGCGAGTACTGGATGAACGCGGTGGCATCGCCCAGGGTCATGGAGCCGGAGGCCACGCGCAGGCCGCCCACCACGGCGATCCCGACGTAGCTCAGGTAGGAGATGAACTGCATGACCGGCATGATCATGCCGGAGACGAACTGCGCGCCGAACGAGGCCTTGTAGAGTTCCTCGTTCTTTTCGTCGAACTGTTCCACCGACTGCTGCTCGCGGCCGAAGGCGCGGACCAGATCGTGGCCGCTGAACGATTCCTCGATGTGCCCGTTGAGCGCTCCGGTGTTCTTCCATTGCGCGGTGAACAGCTTCTGGCTGCGCGTGCCGATGAGGCCGGCAGCGACGGCGGAAAGCGGCAGGGCAATCAGGGCGATCAGGGCCAGCTGCCAGGAGACGATGAACATCATGATGGTGATGCCGAGCAGGCTCAGCGCGGACATGATCAGCTGCGCGAACGCCTGCTGCAGCGCCTGCTGGATGTTGTCGACGTCGTTGGTCACCCGGGAGAGCATGTCGCCGCGCTGGCGGGTGTCGAAGTAGTTCAGCGGCAGCCGGTTCAGCTTGGCTTCCACGTCGCGGCGCAGCCCGAAGACCACCCGCATGACGATTTGGTTCAGCAGCCAACCCTGCAGCCACATGAACAGCGACGCGACCACGTACATCCCCAGCACCAGCAGGATCAGGTTGCCCAGCAGCTGGAAGTCGATGCCGACGCCGGGAACCAGTTCCATGCCGCTGAGCATGTCGGCAAACTGGTCCTGTCCCTGGGCGCGGAGCCCGGCGATGACTTCTTCCTGGCTGGCGCCGGCGGGCAGGTTCGCGCCGATGGCGCCGCTGAAGATGACGTCCATCGCGTTGCCCAGCACCTTGGGCGCAATCACGTTAAGCACGACTGCCACCAGCACCATGGCCAGCACCAGGATGATCCCGGCCTTCTCCGGCTTCAGCAGCCCGAACAGGCGCTTGGCGGACGGCCAGAAGTGCTGGGCCTTGCGGACCGGCGTCCCGGTCATGAAATCCTGGTCCGCCTCGCCCGGCTGGAACTGTTCTTCCAGCACCTCGGCCTCGGCTTCGGCGGCGGCTCCCGGCGTTGGGGCCGTCACGGGGTCCGGCCCGGTGGCGACTTCGGCCGGGGCTTCCTTGTCCGGCGTCATGCCGCTTCCTCCACCGCAGTCTGGGATTGAACAATTTCCTGGTAGGTTTCCGAGCTCTCCAGCAGCTGCCCGTGGGTGCCGCGGGCCACGATCTGTCCGTGCTCCATCACCAGGATCTGGTCCGCGTCGATGATGGTGGCGACACGCTGGGCGACGATGATGACCGTCGCGTCGCCGGTGGTCCCCTTCAGGGCAGCCCGCAGCCTGGCGTCGGTTGCCACGTCCAGCGCGGAGAACGAGTCGTCGAACAGGTAGACCTTGGGCTTGGCCACCAGGGCGCGGGCGATGCACAGCCGCTGGCGCTGGCCGCCCGAAACGTTGGTGCCGCCCTGCGAGAGCGCCGACTGCAGCCCCTTGTCCTTGGCGCGGACGAAGTCCTCGCCCTGGGCCACGCGCAGCGCCTCCCAAAGTTCTCCATCCGTGGCGTGCGGATCGCCGAACCGCAGGTTGTGTGCCACCGTGCCGGAGAACAGGTACGGCCGCTGCGGCACCAGCGCCACGCGGTCCGTGATGTCGGTGCGCTCCATCCGGGTGACCGGAACGCCGTCGATGAGCACCTCGCCGCTGTCGGCGTCGAACAGCCGCGGGAGCATGCTGATCAGCGTGGTCTTGCCCGCGCCGGTGCTGCCGATGATCGCGGTCGTCTGCCCCGGCCGGGCCGTGAAACTGACGTTGCGCAGCACCGGTTCCTCGGCGCCGGGATAGGAGTAGGTGACGTCGCGGAACTCGACGACGCCGGCCGGTTCCCGGGCCTTCTGCGGCTCGGCCGGTTCGTGCACGGAGGGCTCGACGTCGAGCACCTCGCCGATGCGTTCGGCACAGACTGATGCCCGCGGGATCATCATCGCCATGAACGTGCCCATCATCACCGCCATGAGGATCTGCAGCAGATACTGCAGGAAGGCCGTTAGGGCACCGACCTGCATCTCGCCCGCGTCCACGCGGAGGCCGCCGAACCACAGCACGGCCGCCGTGGCCAGGTGAAGGATCATGCCGATCGAGGGGAACATCAGCACGAACAGGTTGCCGACCGAGACCGAGACATCGGTCAGTTCGCGGTTGGCCTTCTCGAAGCGCTTGGCCTCGTAGGGCTCGCGGACGAACGCCCGGACCACGCGGATGCCTGTGATCTGCTCGCGGAGCACGCCGTTGATGTTGTCGATCTTCGTTTGCATCATGCGGAAGAGCGGCATCAGCTTCCAGACCAGCAGGCCGACGACGACGAACAGCAGCGGCACCGATGCCCACACCAACCACGACAGTTGGAGGTCCTCGCGCAGCGCCATGATGATGCCGCCGACGCACATGATGGGTGCCATCACCATGAAGTTCAGGCCCATCAGCACGAGCATCTGCACCTGCTGCACGTCGTTGGTGCCGCGGGTGATGAGGCTGGGCGCGCCGAATCGTCCTACCTCCCGGGCGGAGAACCCGGTGACCTTGTGGAAAATGCCGCGGCGGAGATCGCGGCCCATGGCCATCGCTGCCTTCGAGCCGAAATAAACCCCGGCGATCGCGGCGGCCACCTGGATGAAACTGACCACCAGCATGAGGCCGCCGGTGTTCCAGATGTAGTCGGTGTCGCCCCGGGCCACGCCCTCATCAATAATCTGGGCGTTCAAGCTGGGCAGGTACAGCGCGGCGATGGTCGCAATCAACTGCAGCACCACCACGGCGAACACGTAGGGAAGGTAGGGGCGGCCGTAATGGCGGATGAGGCGGAGCAGCATCGGGATGTGACGCAACTTTCGGCGAAAGGGTGGATTGAGGCCAGATAGAGGCTACACCTTGGCCCGAGCCACTGTAACCCACGGCAGATGAACTCCTCCCCCGGCCTTCAGCGGCCCGCCGGTTCCCCCGCTGTTCTTCCTCCCGGGCGACACCGAGTACCGGTGCCTCGGACAAGTCAGCCGGCTGCCGATGGGTTTGCCCCGGGCGCTCACCGGCCGTCCAGCCTCCACCAAAAATCCCCGCCTCAAACCGTCGACATAACTATCTCCATAGGTATAGAGTCGGAGTATCTTGGAAATGTGCAATGCGTCACACTCCGGCCCGCCATCGAGGAGGACAAGAACCCATGAGCGCCAAGAATCTTCAGGAAGTTTTGGACCAGTCCGGCAACACCGTCGAGATGCTGCGCAACTCGCAGATCGGCGCCTACATTTACCCCGTCGTCGCCCCGGAATTCACCAACTGGCGCAGCGAGCAGCGCGCCTGGCGCGAGTCCGCGGTCCTGTTCGACCAGTCGCACCACATGGACAACCTGTTCATCAGGGGCAAGGACGCCCTGAAGCTGATTTCGGACACCGCCATCAACTCGGTGGCCAACTTTCCCGTGAACAAGGCCAAGCAGTACGTGCCCACCACGCCGGCCGGGCACGTCATCGGCGACGGCATCCTGTTCCACGAAACCGAGGACCAGTACGTCTACGTGGGCCGCTCCCCCGCCGCCAACTGGCTGATCTATCACGGTGAGACCGGCGGCTACGACGTGGACATCGAAGTGGACCGGCGCTCCCCGTCGCGGCCCATGGGACAGCCAGTGAAGCGCAAGTACTGGCGCTTCCAGATCCAGGGCCCGAACGCCTGGAAGATCATCGAAAAGGTCAACGGCGGCCAGGTTGAACAGCTGAAGTTCTTCAACATGGACCAGATGCAGGTCGCCGGCCGGCAGGTCCAGACCCTGCGCCACGGCATGGCCGGCGCACCGGGGTTGGAGATTTGGGGACCGTACGAGACGTACGACCAGGTCCGCGACACCATCCTGGAGGCCGGCCAGGAGTTCGGCCTGCTGGCCGTGGGTTCCCGCGCCTACCCGTCCAACACCCTGGAATCGGGCTGGATCCCCTCCCCGCTGCCCGCCATCTACACCGGCGAGGAGCTGCGCCCCTACCGCGAATGGCTCGGCGCCGACAGTTACGAGGCGGTCAACGCGGTCGCCGGCAGCTTCGTTTCGGACAAGGTCGAGGACTACTACCTCAACCCGTGGGAGCTTGGGTACGGCCACATGGTGAAGTTCGACCACGACTTCATCGGCCGCGAGGCGTTGGAGAAGATCGACCCGGCCGCCCAGCGCAAGAAGGTCACGCTCGAGTGGAATGCCGAGGACATGGCGAAGATCTTCGCCTCGCTCTTCGACACCGAGGGCACGCCGTACAAGTACTTTGACCTGCCGCTGGCCAACTACGGTTCGTCCAATTACGACGCGGTGCTCGATGCCGCCGGCGAGACGATCGGCCTGTCCATGTTCACCGGCTACTCCGCCAACGAGAACCGGGGGCTGTCCCTGGCCACGGTGGACGCCGACGTGCCGGAGGGCACCGAGGTCACGGTGCTCTGGGGCGAGCCCGACGGCGGTACCCGCAAGACCACTGTGGAGCCGCACCGGCAGCTGAACGTGCGGGCCATCGTCAGCCCGGTGCCGTACTCACAGGCAGTCCGCCAGGACTACCCGGGCGGCTGGCGCTCCGGCCGGAAGGCCTGAGCCAGGCTGCGTTAGGGCGCGACGGCGAACGGCGGGGAAAGTGCCAAGGGCACCTTCCCCGCCGTTTTGCCGTTTTCCGTGCGCCGCTTAGGCGGGGCCGCCGTCAGCTGCTGTTTTCCTGGCTGCCGGTCTCTTCCACGTACCGCTCGCCCGATTCGGTCTCGCCGACGCGGAAATTCTGCTCCATGTGCTTGATCGCCGCGGCGTCTTCGGGGCCGGGCGCGCTGACTGGGTCGTCAATAGCTGTCCGGTCGGCATCGCCGTAGACGTTGGCCAGGCCCTTCTTGGCATCCGCAGGCAACTCACCCGGCGGGAGCAATTCCTCGTCCCGGGAGGTTGCGCCGCCCTGGTTCTCTTCGCGCTCCGTACGGTCGTAGCGGTCCGGGTTGTTGATTTCCTCGCTCATGAATCTCCTTCCCTCAAGCGCTGGTGCGCCCTGCCTTCACCTAATCACAGAGCGGCGGCGCGCAACAGGGCCGGGAACTGCGCACCACGCCCTCAGGAGCTCGATCAGCCGGCCTGGGCGGGCCACGGGGTGGCCCATCCGGCCTAACTCCGGCGAGCGCCGCTCAGGAGCGGCGCTGTCCAAGTATTAAAACCTGCTTAAGCATCGTCCCTTGTCAGTGCGCCATGGCGCACCAAAAGATGGACAATTCCGTCTGAACGTGGACAGCGCACTCCTAGGAAGCCCGCTACCGTCGCCGCGGCGCGGAGTGACCGTCCCCGATGAGCTTCCGTTCGCGCGCCGCTACCGTCCGGCGCGGAAGTCTTTGACCCAGTCGGCCGTGGCCTTCATCCCGCCGAACGTGTAGAAGTGAAGCTTCACCGTGCCGTGCACCGAGTGGTCGTAACGGCCGGCGAATTCCTCCAGGAACTTGTCCGGCCCGGCGGTCCCCAGCAGGTTGGTCAGGGAAAAGCCGTACTTGTGCACGATCCCGGCGGACGAGGCCACTCCGAACCGCTTGGCATAGTTCAGCAGCCTCTTGACCCCGGCCGGCCCCGGGATGCCGATGCGCACCGGCGCGTGGATCCCGCGGCGGCGGGCCTCGGCCAGCCAGTCGAAGACGGGATCGGTGTCGAAGCCGAACTGTGTGATGATGACCGTTTCGAGGTCTTGCCGCTGCAGTTCGGCATGCTTGTCTTCCAGCGCCTTCCACAACACCTCGCCGGAAATGTCCGGGTGCCCCTCCGGGTAGCCGCTGATGCCCACGCGGCGGATTCCGTACCGGGTCAGGAGCCCGCTGCGGATGACCTCGAGCGAGTCCGGATAAGGCCCCATCGGCTCGGCCGGGTCCCCGCCGACCACGAAGACGTCCTCCGGTGCCGCATCGGCGGACAGCGCCTGCAGGAAGTCTTCCAACTCGGCCCGCGACGCCAACCGGCGGGCAGAGACATGGGGTACCGGCAAGAAGCCGTGCCGCTTGACGGCGGCGGCCGCCGCAACCCGTGTGGGCAGGTCCTCGTTCCCTAGGAAGGTGACGTTGATCCGCGTTCCCGCCGGAATCGTGCCGGCGGCATCATCCAGCGCAGGAACATCCTTGCCGGTCATCTCGAGCGAGAAGTCGTCGAGCAATGTCCGGGCCGCCTGCGACGGCGCGTGTTTGGGGTCGGCCATAGTCGGAATTCCTTCCACGTGTGGTGCCGGTCACCCTTGACCGACCTGCAGCGAGTCTAGCCGGAAAGCCACTACCGATATAGGGGGTGGTAAGTGATTTGCATTTCTCAATCACTGGGTGGATACTATGTGAGCCTTTCCTTCTAATCCCAGGAACAACCATGTCCACGCCCCGCGCGCTGCGGCCCTTCGCCCATCGCAACTACCGGATCCTCATTTCGGCCCTGGCCATCTCGGTCTTCGGCACCGGCATGTGGGCCGTTGCCATGGTGTATCAGGTCATCGCCCTGGGCGGCGGGCCCATTCAACTCTCGCTCGTCGCCACCTGCGCCAGCGTCGGTTTGTTGGCGTTCGTGCTGCTCGGCGGCATCGCTGCGGACCGGCTTCCGCGCCGCCGCCTGATCATCAGCGTGGAAGCGGCCAACCTGGTGGCCATCGGCGCGGTGGCCCTGCTGGCCATGACCGGGCTGCTGCAGCTGTGGCACCTGGCCGCTGCCGCTTTCCTGCTGGGCGTCGGTGCCGCGTTCTTCTTTCCCGCCTACTCCGCCATCCTGCCGAGGATCCTGCCGGCCGAGGACCTGCTGGCGGCCAACGGCATGGAAGGCACCATGCGGCCGCTGCTGCAGCAGGCCGCCGGACCGGCAGCAGCGGGCATGATCGTCGCCTCCTTCTCCCCCGGCGCGGCCATCGGGTGGATTACGCTGTGCCACCTGTCCGCGCTGATCATCCTGAACTTTTTGGGCCAGGAGCTGGTTCCGGATGCAGGGACCACGGCGTCGGTCGCCGCTGCAGACGAGCCCGCGGGCAAGCGCGGCTCCGTGCTGGCGGATCTGCGCGAGGGCGTGGCCTACACGCTGAAGACTCCCTGGCTGCTCTGGACGCTGCTGTGGGCCGTCGTGAGCGTGCTTATCTTCATTGGCCCCATCGAGGTACTGCTGCCGTTTGCGGTTGCAGACCAGCTGGGCGGGGACTCGCGCACGTTCGGTTTCCTGCTGGGCATCTTCGGCATCGGCGGTGCCACCGGGGCCATGGTCACCGCCTCGCTGCGGCTGCCTCGGCGCTACCTGACGGTGATGCTGCTGTTCTGGGGTGCCGGCGCCCTGCCCATCGCCGTCATCGGCTTCACCGGCAGCTTCTGGATGATGGCCGCGGCCCTGTTCGTGGTCGGCGCGACGGGCAGCGCGGGCCAGGTCATCTGGGGCACGCTACTGCAGCGCCGGGTGCCGCCGCACCTGCTCGGCCGGATCTCCAGCCTGGACTTCTTCGTCTCGCTGGCGTTGATGCCGGTGTCCATGGCGCTCGCCGGGCCGTTGGGCGAAGTCGTGCCCATTTGGCTGATCTTCCTGCTGATCGGGCTCGCCCTGCCGCTCCTGGCTGTGCTGGCGCTCGTTTTCGGCGGAATGCTGAAGGACGAGCTCGAGCACCCGCTGGACCGGACCCTCGAACCGGCCGGGCCGGCGCGCACCTAGCGCGGCCGACCCTAGGGTCGGGCGGGCGCGGAGCCAGGCGGGTGCGGAGCCTGGCGGGCACACGGGGCCGGGGCGGGCACATCCTCGAAAACGACAGCCTCGGGACCACGATCTGGCGATCGACATCAGTTTTTGCGTGGCCATCCGACTATCGATGGATATAGTGATTGGCAACACAACACTGAAAAGGAAGTTGAATCAGTGAGTCTCCGCTACGCCTTACTGGCGCTGCTCAGCGTCGAACCCATGACCGGTTACGACCTCTACAAGGAATTCGAGTCGTCCGTCGGGAATGTGTGGCACGCCCCCGACTCCCAGATCTATCCGGAGCTGCGGCGGATGGAGCAGGAAGGGCTTCTCGACGGGGAGGAGGTCATCTGGGGCCAGCGCGGGAAGAAGCGCCGCTACCACATCACCGCCGCCGGGCTGCAGGCCTTCCGGGAGTGGATGAACACCACGCTCGACTACACCCGCGTGCGGGATCCCGCCCACCTGAAGGCGGCCTACCTGGAGTGGGCCGAACCGGACGCTGCGCGCGAACAGATGCGCGCGCACATTGAGCACCACACCGCGCTCCGGCAGCAGTGGGAGCAGCGGATCCGCGAGATCGACGACGACAGCAGCGAGATGCTCAATCGCCGGCTGGCCGGCACCCCGGCGAGCGAACGGACGCGGGTGAAGGCCTTCAAGCGCTTTACCTATGAAGGGCTGGTGGCCCGCGCGGAACAGGAAATTACCTGGGCCCGCCGCGGCCTCGCGCTCATCGACCGGCTTTCCGACCAGCCGGGCAGCCAGCAGCCGCAGGCGCCGCAACCCGCCGGCGCCCGCAAATAGCCCCGCGCCCGCAAGTAGCCCGGGCCCGGAGGCAGCCCCGTCTAGTTCGAGTATTCCTTCCGCAGGTCGGCCTTGCGGATCTTTCCGCTGGCCGTCCGCGGCAGGTCCGCCACGAACACCACGGACTTGGGGATCTTGTAGCGGGCCAACCGCCCGTCCAGGTGCTGCTGGATGTCCTCGGCGGACACCGAGAAGCCCTCGCGGACCGTGACCACCGCGCGCGGCACCTCGCCCCACTTCTCGTCCGGGACGCCGATAACTGCGGCACTGCTGACCGCCTCCAGCTCCAGGATGACCTGCTCCACCTCGGCCGGGTAGATGTTCTCGCCGCCGGAAATGATCATGTCCTTAAGCCGGTCGGAGATAAAGAGGAAACCTTCGTCGTCCACGTAGCCCATGTCGCCGGACTTGAACCATACGCCGTCGGCATAGCTCTCGGCCGTGGCATCGGGCCGGTTCCAGTACTCGCGGATGACGTTCGGACCCGAAATCTGGATTTCGCCGACCTCCCGCGGGGGCAGGGCCTCGCCCATCGGATCGGCGATCCGGATGTCCGTGAAGAAGTGCGGGAGCCCGGCGGATCCGGCCTTCGGACGGGACTTCTCCGCCGCCAGCGTGGTGGCTCCAGGCGCCGTTTCGGTCATCCCGTAGCCGTTGGTGAAGGACAGTCCGCGGGCCTCGTAGGCCTCCAGCACCCGCATGGGCACGGCCGATCCGCCGCAGGTCAGCTTGTTCAGGGAGCTGATGTCCGTCTTGTCCCAGTCCGGGTGCTCGCACAGCAGCTGGTAGGTGGTCGGCACGCCGCTGATGCTGGTGGCCCTGTACTTCTCGATCAGCATCAGGGTCCGCCCCGGATCGAACTTGGGCTCCAGTACCACGGTGGCGCCCTTGAGCAGGGCCGGCAGCACACCCATGCCCAGGGATGCCACGTGGAACATCGGGGCGATCATTAGGGCGACGTCGGTGCTGGCCATATCGAAGTCCACGAGCACATTTATGCTGTTCCAGGTCATGTTGCCGTGCGTGAGCAGCGCGCCCTTGGGCCGGCCCGTGGTGCCGGACGTGTAGAGGATCATGGCCGGGTCATCCAGCGACACTGCTTCGTCGCGGCGTCCTGTGCTGCCGGAGGCAATGATTCCCTCCAAAAGTTCGACGGCGGTGCCCGGCTCAGCTGCCTCGGCACCGGTTCCCGCCGGGGTATCTTCCACCACGATCCGCTGGTGTAGCCCCAGCAGGGCACTGCCCCGGGCTGCCAGCGACTCCAGGCTGCGGGCGTGGACCAGGATGCGGCTGCCGGAGTCCTGCAGGGCGAACTGGACCTCGGGCGGGGCCAGCCGGGTGTTCAGCGGGACGAAGATGGCGCCCAGGGTCCCGCACGCAAAAAAGGTTTCCAAAAACGCCGGGTGGTTCTCCCCCAGGTAGGCCACCCGGTCTCCGCGGCCGATCCCGCGGTCCGCCAGGGCGTTGGCCAGCCGGTCCACCCGCCCGGCGAACTCCCCGTAGCTTAGTTCACCCGCGCTGCTGATAATGGCGGTTTTCGCGGCGGACTTCATGCGTCGCTTGTGGATCCAGGCCCCGAGACCTTGATTCTGCATCGTGACATACCTTCCGACGTACCCGGCGAGCGGGTTTCGACAGCCCCGCGAGCGGGCCCGACCCCAGCCCGGGCGGGCGGGGCGCTCACGGCTCCGCGGTGAACCAGATCACAGTGGACATCTCCAACCTAGGGCGTTTTAGTTGAGAAAGTCAATAGTTGACGTTGCAGTCGTACCGCGGGCCTCCACCGCTCCACCGCCTGGCCACATGCGTCATCAGGAACGGGAAAACACCCCTCCGCAAGCGCGGAGGGGTGTTTCTGGCCATCACCCGCCCGGGCGGCGCCATCAGGCACAGCCGGAGCGTCAGGAACACGTGGCCGGCCAACGCACCCTGCCAGCCTTATTGCTGCGGCAGGAGCGCCTCCATGTCCGGGATCTCCTCGATCAGGCCGTTCTTCAGGGAGATGTCGGCGATCTCCTGGATGGACTCGGCGTTGACCTCCTGCGGGAATTTCGGCAGGGTCAGCTCCTCGATGACCGCGGGGTCAAGCTGCGTGTACTCGGGCAGGATCTCGCGCACCCGGTCCGGATTCTCGTCGGCGAACGCCAAGGACTTCTTCATGGCCCGGACAAAGGCCTGGGTGACATCCGGCTTCTCCCCGGCAATGTCGTCCGAGGTGAAGTAGGTCGCCACGGTGAGGTTCTCCACCGGATAGGCATAGTTGGAGAACACCGGCACCGCGCCGTCGCCTTCGACGATGGTCACGAACGGCTCAACGGCGGCGATCGCGTCGACATTGCCGTTGGCCAGCGCCGCGGGCATGTCCGGGAAGGGCATCTCGACGAAATTCAGGTCGGATGAGTCCGCGCCGGCCTGCTCCACCGCCTCACGGATCGTTGAGTCGCTGATGTTGTTCAGGGTATTCACGCCGATGCGCTTGCCGGTCAGGTCCGCAATCTCCTTGATCCCGCTGTCCGGCTTGACCATGACGGCCGCGAAATCCTCATCCTGGTTGCCGGTGGTTGAAGCGCCGTTGGCCACCATCTGCATGTTCAGCCCCTTGGAGCGGGCAATCACCAGCGACGTGACATTGCTGAAGCCGAAATCCATCTGACCGCTGGTGATGGCCGGGATGATGGCCGCGCCGCCCTGTGCCGGGACGAGCTCGAGATCCAGCCCCTCTTCTTCGAAGAATCCCTCCTGGTCGCCCAGGTAGATGGGAGCCACGTCAACGATCGGGATGACCCCAACCTTGATGGGAGTCATTCCGCCGGCGGCTTCGGTGCCGCCGGTTTGCGCCGCATCACCGCCACCGGACGGGCTGCCCCCACCGCAGCCCGTTACCGCCAGCACGGCCGCCAGCGCAACCGCCGTTCCAATTCTTTTCACGGGTCCCTCTCCCACTCACCGCCCCATGCAGCAAGAGTGTGCCTTAGGTCACAGTATCTACGGACATAGTGGAGGCCGTCAACGATGCGGGGCGGCTCCCGCATCCCGGGAACCGCCCCGCCGCCAGAGGCCAAGAGGGAAGGCTACTGGACGGCCATGGCCGGCACGTCGGGGGCCTTGTCCACGTACTCGTACTTGACCATCAGCTCGCCCATGTCGCTGAGAACATCCACCGGAAGCTCGGCGTCGAACGTTTCCATTTTCAGGCCCTTCGCCACTTCTTCGGGCATGCCCATGAAGTCCGGCAGGACGGCGCGGACGCCGGCCGGATCCGCTTCCGCGGCCGTCAGGGTTTCCGAAACGGCTGCCTTGAAGTCGGCCACGATCTCCGCGTTCTGGTCGGCGTAGCTGCCGCTGGTGAAGGTCACCATGGTGGGCAGGCCCGGCAAGGCCTTCTGGTTCGGATGGCCCAGCAGCTTGTAGTCCTTATTGGCCAACGCCTTCGACTGGAAGGGTTCAGGCACCCAGATGGCATCAACGTTGCCGCGCTCCAGCTGGGCTTCCATGTCCGGGAACGGCATTTCGCTGAACTTCAGCTTGGAGGGGTCACCCCCGTCGATCGCCGCCGATTCCATGATGGTGAGGTCGCCCTGGGTCTTGAGCGTGTTGACGGCGGTGGTCTTGCCCTCCAGGTCCGCGAAGTCCTCGATCCCGGAATCAGCCTTGACGATCACGGCGTTGATGTCCTCACCCTCCGCCTTGGAGTTGCTGTAGCCCGTGACGATATTCATATCCAGGCCCTTGTCCACCGCCGTCATCACCGACAGCGGATTGCCGACGGCGAAGTTCAGGGTGCCGGTGGAAACGGCGGGCAGCATGGCAGCGCCGCCCTGCCCGGTCTGCAACTCCAACTCCAGACCGTGCTTCTCGAAGATGCCCTCATCGATGCCGTACTGCATGGCTCCCGACGGGGCGATCGGCAGCACGCCCACAGTGAGCTTGGTGAGCCCGGAGCCGGCCGGGCCGGACTGTTCCGCCGGCGCTTCGTTCGACCCGGAGGGGGAACCGGAGCCGCAGCCGGTCAATGCCATCGCGGCAATCGCGCCACCGGCCAGTAACTTCGCCAAGTGCTTCTTCATGAAATGCTCCTCGCGGTCCTTGGCGCCGCCGCCCCCGCCGTCGGGAGACTGACTGTGATCGGCACCACACCTAAATACAATGTAGATACAATAGTTGAAAAAATCAACAGTTAGGGCAGATTTCTGCACCGACCTTGCTTCCGAACCGGGAGCGGCCGGCGTCAGGCGTAGAAGCGGGCCAAGAACTCCGCGATGACCGCGGGGCGCTCCTCGCCTTCGATCTCGATGGTGTTGTTGGTCTTGATCTGGACGCCGCCCTTCACCTCGGTGACCTCGGAAATCACCGAATGCAGGCGGACCTTGGAGCCGACCTTCACCGGGCTGGTGAACCGCACGCGGTCCAGGCCGTAGTTGACCTTGGTCGTGACGCCTTCGACGTCGAACAGTTCGCTCCACAGCGGAATGACCAGCGACAGGGTCAGGAAGCCGTGGGCGATCGGCGCGCCGAACGGCCCTTCCTTGGCCTTTTCCGGGTCGGTGTGGATCCACTGGTGGTCATCGGTGGCATCGGCAAAGGTGTTGACCTGGTCCTGCGTGATTTCACGGTAGTCGGTGTAGCCCAGGTCCTTGCCGACCAGGTTGGGCAGTTCTTCGAGGCTGACGACGGTGTTGCTCATGGAGTGCTCCTTGGGAATACGGACGGTTCTAGCGGAATGCGCCGGTGCCGGTGATTGCCCGGCCGACTATCAGGGCGTTGATCTCGTGGGTGCCTTCATAGGAATAGACGGCCTCGGCGTCGGCATGGAACCGCGCGACGTCGGTGTCCAGGGTGATGCCGTTGCCGCCCACCACTTCCCGGGCCAGGGCAACGGTCTCGCGCATGCGGGCGCTGCAGAACATCTTGGCCAAAGCCGAGTTCTCGTCCTTGTAGATGCCGTCCTCCTGCTGCTGGGTCAGCCGTACCGCCATGCCGAGCGAGGCCGTGAGGTTGCCGAGCATGGTGGCCAGTTTCTCCTGGACCAACTGGAATCCGGCCAGCGGCTTGCCGAACTGCCGGCGCTCCTTGACATAGCGCAGCGCGGCCTCGTAGGCGCCGGCCTGGATGCCGGCGGCGATCCAGGCGACATCGGAGCGCATGTTGCGCAGCAGCGAGGCCACATCAGCGAACGAATTGACGTTCTCCAGGCGGGCGGTGTCCGGTACGCGGACTCCGGCCAGGGTGATGTCGGCGTTCTGCATCATGCGCAGCGAGGTCTTGCGCAGGATCTTGGCGATGCCGACCCCGGGGGCATCGGTCGGGACGAGGAAGCACTTGACCTGTCCGTCCGCCTGGTCGCGGGCGAAGACGGCGAGCACGTCCGCAGCGGCCGCCCCGCCGATCCAGCGCTTGGCGCCGTCGATCACCCATTCGCCTCCCTCGCGGCGGGCGCTGGTCTCGAGCCCACCGGCGATGTCCGATCCGTGTTCCGGTTCGGTCAGCGCAAAGACGCCCTTCAACTCGAAGCTGCGGATCTTCGGGTCCAGCTCTGCAGCCTGCCCGGCGCTGCCACCCAGAGTCACGGCCGTGCGGAACAGTCCTGACTGGGCGTTGTAGAAGGTGGCGACGGAGGCGTCGGTCCGGGCGAGCTCGAAGTTGCGGAAGCCCTCGTAGAGTCCGGAGGGCTTCGCGCCGCCGTCGGTCAGTTCGGCCGGCGCCATCAGGTTCAGGTCATACAGAGGCTGGGCAATCTGATACGGAAACTCACCCTGTTCCCAGTAGTCCGCCAGCAGCGGCTGAACCTGCTCCTCGAGCACGCCGCGCAGCCGGCCGAGCACGGTCCGTTCGGCGTCGGTCAGCAGCGCGGCGTAGCCGTACTGGTCGGAAGGATAGAAGGGTCCGGCCGCGGTGCCGGCCTTCTCTTGGGCCACCGTGCTCATGCCTGCCCGCCGCCCAGCCCGAGCAGGCGCACCGCGTTGTCCTTGAGGATTTTCGGCCGGACCTCGTCCTTCATCGCCAGGTCCGCGAAGGCGCCCAGCCACTTCTGCGGGGTGATCAGCGGGTAATCGGTGCCGAACAGCACCTTGTCCTGCAGGACGGAGTTGGAAAGTTTCACCAGGGATTCCGGGAAGTACCTTGGCGACCAGCCGGACAGGTCGATGAACACGTTCGACTTGTGCGTGGCAATCGAGTTGGCCTCGTCCTGCCAGGGCACCGAGGGGTGCGCCATGATGATCTGGAATTCCGGGAAGTCGGCGGCGATCTCGTCCAGCAGCAGCGGGTTCGAGTAGCCGATTTTGATCCCGGAGCCGCCGGGGGTGCCGGCCCCCATGCCGTTCTGGCCGGTATGGAACACCGCCGGCAGGCCCAGCGACTGCAAGGCTTCCCACAGGGGGTAGAACCGCTCGTGGGACGGATTGAAGCCCTGCAGGCTGGGGTGGAACTTGAAGCCCCGCACCCCGTAGTCCTCGGCCAGGGACTTGGCCCGGTCAATGGCCTCCGGACCCGTCAGCGGGTCGACGGAGCCGAACGGGATCAGCACGTCGTTGTTGCGGGCGGCGCCCTCGGCGATGTCCTCGATGCTGTTCGGCTCGTGCTTCAGGCGGGTCCGGGCATCCACGGTGAACACCACCGCCGCCATCTTCAGTTCCCGGTACGTTTCGGCAATCGCATCCAGCGACGGCGTCCGCTCCTCCGCCTTGAAGTACGCGCTCGACGCGTCCATCAGCTCCTGCGGCAGCGAGAGGTGTCCGTGGCCGTCGATCTCGACGTGCACATGCATGTCGATCGCCGCCAGCGACGCGACGTCGAGCGCCGGTTCGTAACGCCTGGGAGGCATGGCTACTTCGCCGCCGTCTCGGGCTGCAGTTCCGCCGGCAGCTCGGGGAACGTCTCGCCCACGCTCTGCAGCCGGCCGCCGAACAGGTCCTGGAAGCGCTCGCTCAGCGCTTCGTAGTTCCAGCCGCCGTCAAGGAACTCGGTGGCGACGGGCTCCGGATGGGACCACAGCTGCAGCCTGTCGCCGCCCACGCCGATCGCCTGGCCGGTCACGTTGGCTGCCGCATCGGAGGCGAGGTAGGCAACCAGCCCGGCAACGTCGTCGGCCGTTCCAAAGCCCAGGTCCTTGCGGAAGAAGTCGGGCATGGCCTCGCCGCGTTCGTCCGCTTCCACGGCCTTCTGGAAGAACGGCACCGTCTTCGTCATCGCGGTGGCTGCCACCGGGATGACGGCGTTGGCGGTGACGCCGGCCTTCTTCATCTCCAGCGCCCAGGTCCGGACCATGCCGACGATGCCGGCCTTCGCCGCGGCGTAATTGGTCTGGCCGAAGTTGCCGCGCTGGCCGGTAGGCGAACCGATCGTGATGATCCGGCCCGCAACACCGTTCTCCTTGAAGTAGGCGTAGGCCTCGCGCACGCAGGTAAAGGTGCCGCGCAGGTGCACGTTGACCACCAGGTCGAAGTCCTCGTCCGTCATCTTCAGCAGCGACTTGTCCCGCAGCACTCCGGCATTGGTCACCAGGATGTCCAGGCGGCCGAAGGTCTCGACGGCGGCGCCCACCAGCTGCCTGGCGGTTTCGGTGGACCCCACCGGGGCGACGACGGCCTTGGCTTGGCCGCCGGCGGCGGTGATGCTGGCGACGGCTTCCTCCGCGACCTGCGCGTCCACGTCATTGACCACAACGGAGGCGCCCTGGCGGGCAAGCTCCTGCGCGTAGGCCAGGCCGAGGCCCCGGCCGCTTCCGGTGACGATCGCTGTTTTTCCGGCCAAAGACATCTGCTGCTCCTAAGTCCCACGGTGGAGGTGCGTTGCGGTTTATGCTGGTCTAAAACCAATGACAACCCATATGATTGAAAAAGTCAATCATTTTGGGCCAGCACCGACTTCTAGCGAGGGAACATGTCCGCAGCAACAACGGCCGTCCGCCCGTCGGCGACCGTCGGCCTTGAACGGCTGTACGGTACCGATCTGGCCAACGAAATCGAGTTCCTCACGGCGCGGGCGCGTTCGCTGGGGTCGGGCCTGGCCAACAACATGCTGGCCGAGCTTGACCTGAAGGTGCGGTCTTACTCGGTGCTGTCACTGGCGTGCAGCGGGCAGAACCCGTCGCAGCGCGAACTGGCCGATTTCCTGAGTTTGGACCCCAGCCAGATCGTGGCGCTGGTGGACCAGTTGGAGCGGCGCGGCGCTGTCACCCGCGAAGCCGACCCGCGCGACCGCCGCTCCAAGGTCATCGTTGCGACGGCATCGGGCCGGAAGCTGTACAAGCAGGCCGAAGCGATCATCCGCAAGGCGTCGGACGAGTCCCTGGCCCAGCTGAACGAACAGGAACGGGAAACGCTGCGCGACCTGCTGCGCCGCATCGCCTTCTGAGCGTCCGCGAGACGCGCCGCCTTCTGACCGGCCGCGCCGGGCGCCGCCTTCTGACCGGCCGCGAGACGCATCGCCTTTTGACCGGCCGCGACGGGCGACGGGCGCCGCGCACCGCCTCCCCCAAACCCCTCCCTCAACCCCACCCCCTCGACTACTCAGATAACGCCCTTTCAAGTGCTGAGAAGGGCGTTATCTGAGCAGTCGATCTCAGAGGGCGGGCGGAACCGGGGCGCTGGTTAAGGAACGGAGCCGGCCGCACCCTTGCTGAGGATGCGGCCGGCCCACGCTGCCTCCTGCTAGCCGGCGCTGCCGGCTTGGGTGGCGGCGGCGGGGCGGTGGCCCTGCTTGGCGAGCTGGATCTGTTCGTAGACGTGGTGGCGCAGTTCGGTGAACCGCGGCAGTGCGCGGGTGTTCAGCTGGTCGCGTTCGTCGGGCAGATCGATCTCGAGGTCTTCCTGGATCACGGTCGGCGAGGAGGACAGGATGATCACGCGCTGACCCAGGTAGACCGATTCGTCGATGTCGTGGGTGACGAACAGGACGGTGACGCCCAGCTTCTTCCAGACTGTGCGGATCAGGTCCTCCAGGTCGGCCCGGGTCTGGGCGTCGACCGCGGCGAACGGCTCATCCATCAGCAGCACCTCGGGCTGGTAGGCCACCGCCCGGGCGATGGCCACGCGCTGCTGCATGCCGCCGGAGAGCTGCCACGGGTAGGACTGCGGCACGTGGTCCAGGCCCACGGCCTCCAGGGCGTCGTCCACGAGCTTGTCGCGCTCGGCCTTGCCCATGCCGGCGTTCTTCAGCGGCAGTTCCACGTTCTCGCGCACCCGCATCCAGGGGAACAGCGAGCGGCCGTATTCCTGGAACACCACGGCCATCTTCTTGGGCGGGCCGGTCACCCGGGCGCCGTCCAGCAGCACCTCGCCCTCGGTGGGGGCCAGCAGGCCGGAGATGCACTTGAGCAAGGTGGTCTTGCCGGACCCGGACGGACCGACCAGGCAGGCCAGCTCCCCTGCCCGCAGGTCGAAGGTAAGGTTGCGCACCGCCTCGATGTCGCCGCCGTCGGTGTGGTAGACCTTCTTGACGCCGCGCACCGAGAGCATGGCCTGGCCTTCGGGCAGGGTTTTGCCGGTCGGAACCGGGGTGGTTTCAGGCTGCATTTTCTACCTCTCGCAGGCCGTGGTACCAGCGCAGGATCTTGCGCTCGGTCCATTGGAAGATGAATGACATGGCAACACCGATCAGGCCCAGCACAACGATGCCGGACCACATTTCGGGGATCGCGAAGGAACGCTGGAACTGCACGATGGTAAAGCCAAGCCCCGAGGATGAGGCGAACATTTCGGAGATGACCATCAGGATCAGGCCGATGGACAGGCACTGGCGGACGCCGGCCATGATCTGCGGGCCCGCAGAGGGCAGCACGAGGTGACGCACGCGGGCCATGCCGCCGATGCCGTAGGTGTGCGCCGAGTCCGAAAGCACCGAGTCGATGGCGCGGACGCCTTCGATGGTGTTCAGCAACACCGGCCAGATGCAGCCGGAGATGATGACCACAATCTTCATCGTGTCGGTGATGCCCATCAGCAGCATCAATACCGGAATCAGCACCGGCGGCGGGATGGCGCGGAAGAACTCCAGCACCGGCTCGGTGAAGTCGCGCAGCCACTTGATCGAGCCGATCAGCAGGCCGGCGACGATGCCCAGGATGATCGCCGCGGCCACCCCGACGATCAGCCGCCCGATCGAGGGCAGCACGTCGGACAGGAGCCGTTCGCCGAACCAGGTCTCGGCGAACGCGTCGACGAGCAGTGCCGGCGTGGGCACGAAAAAGTTTGTCGCGCCCAGCGTCGAGGCCCACCAGATCAGCACGAGGATGACCGGCAGCGCCAGAGCGTAGGCAATGCTTTTCAGGACTTTCACGCGATCACCTCGGAACGGATCGATTCATGCCACGACAGGGTCTTGCGCTCAATGAAGCGCATCACCAGGTTGACCAGCACGCCGATCAGTCCCGTGGCCAGCACCAACGCATACATGCCCGCGATCGCGCCGCCGGACTGCGCCAGCGCGATTTCCCGGCCCAGGCCCGGCGAACCGATCACCAGTTCGGCTGTGATGGCCAGGATGAGCGCCACCGCTGCGGCCAGGCGCACCCCGGTCATCAGGTAGGGCAGGGCGGTGGGGAACACCACGTGGCGGACCCGGGCGAACCGGCCCAGGCCGTAGGACTTCGCCGTTTGCATCGCCACGTTGTCCACGTCGGCCACCCCGTACAGCACCTGGATGAAGACCTGCCAGAACGATGCGTAGACGATCAGCATCAGCGAGGACTCGATCTTCACGCCGAACAGCAGCACGGCCAGCGGAATCAGCGCCACCGACGGGATGGGCCGCAGGAACTCCACCGTGGAGTTGGTGAACTTCCGCAGGAAGTTTGACGAACCGATGATGAAGCCAAGCACCACGGCCAGCAGCACCGCCATCAGCAGGCCAAGGAACCACGCGAGCATGGTTTCGCCCACCGCAAGCCAGAACGCCGCCAAGCCGAAATCGTTGAACAGCACGGCGAGCACCTCGGAGGCAGGAGGCAGGAAGCGGGCCTCAACAATCCCCACCCGCGGCACCAGTTCCCACACCAGCAGGAACGCAAGGATCCCGGCAAGCCCCAGCAGCTGCTTGGTGGGACGCTTCTTGGAAGGGCGCCGGCGGGACCGGCTGGCCGCCGGACCCTTGCTGTCCGTTGTCACCGCGGGGGCGCTCATGGGAGCATCCCGACGAGGTGCGGCGCCCTATACAGCGCACATTTCATTTCCACTCCTTCTGCCCCGAGGAGAACGGGGATACAGACCGCGCTGTTCGCTAGCCGAACATGCGTTCACTAGCTCAAGTGTGGTCGACGCCACTTGGTGACGTCAAACACTCTAGGCCATCGTTACGCAGGCAACACTGTGCGACGGTCTTTTACCCCGTTGAATTGAAAAGATCAACGGTTTGTGCTTAGGAGTTCAGCGCTTTCGCCCGAGCAGGAAGTAGGCCACCGGGCCGATGAAATTGAGGAAGGAAGCGGCAAACCACACCGGCTTCGGCCCGTTGACCAGGGCGGCCGGGCGCTTCTTCAGGTCTTTGAGAGCGGCCGTCTGCAAGACAAGCTGCAGCCCGGCCATGATGGCTACACGCAGCCGCTGCCCCCCGCTCAAATCGCTGAAGGACTTCTTCATGGCTTTCTTCATGGCGGCCTCCCGGTCGGTTGTGGCAGCAGGTGCCTCAAGTGTAGGCGTGCACCAGCCGGCGGCGCAGGGGGCTAGCGGTTCCTTTCGTACCGCCACGGCAGCGACCCGGTGGAGAGCCGGTGCCTGGCCCCGGCGGCCGCCGCCGGCCCGGGACCGGGGTAGGCGTCGTCGCTCGCCCAGACGATGACCTGACCGCTGGCCGGGTCGTCAATCACGTGGCTCTCATAGTTGAAGGGCTCCGTGCTCCGGGCGGCTTCCAGCGCGTCCGCCACGGTATTGAAGCGGCCCAGTTCATGCAGGGTTACCCAGGTCGGCGGGACCAGCCGCATCAGCCCGGACTCATGCCGGCGGAGCGCTTCGCCGGGCCGCATCCAGGCGAAGCCGGCCAGCTCGCCGTCGTTGAGCTCGACCTCCCCGGGCGGTGCCGCTGCCGTGAAAAACCATGTTTGGAAGCGGCGGACCAGGCTGTGGCGGGGCACCCAGTTGGACAGGTGTTCCAGTTCCTGGCCGGTGATCCGCAGGCCGGTCTCCTCGAAGGTCTCGCGCGCCCCTGCGATTTTTGCCGCCGCCAGCTGCCGGCCGTGGTCACCTTCGACGGCGCCGCCGGCCTCTGTGCGGGCTTCGGCGTCGGCTTCGGCTTCGGCTTCGGCTTCGGCTTCGGCTTCGGCTTCGGCTTCGGCTTCGGCTTCGGCTTCGGCTTCGGCTTCGGCTTCGGCTTCGGCTTCGGCGGCACGGTAGTCCCCCGGGTCCACCTTGCCGCCGGGGAACACCCAGGCACCCGCGAAGGATCCACCGCCGGGGCGTTCCAGCATCAGGACTTCCAGTCCCTCCGGGCCGTCGCGCAGCAGGATGACTGTTGCCGCCAGCTCGGCCTGGTCCGTTTGTTTGTCCACCGCTTTATCCACGCCCTTAGCTTAGGACGGCGGCGGAAGGCGTTGATTCGAGCCGAGGAGATGGCCGGCGGGTGCGCCGGCGGCGTGTCGTGCCTACTTCCGGGACAGCAGCCGCTCAACCCGCGGCTTGACCTCGGTGGCCAGCAGCGTGATGGAATTGATCAGGTGCTCGTGCGGCAGCCCGCCGATGTCGGTCTGCAGGAAGTGGCGCACATGTCCGAGGTATCCGTGCAGGTGGGCAATCCGCTCGGCCACCTCATCCGGATCGCCGACGTAATAGGCGCCCGGGGCCTCGGCCTGGGCCAGGAAAGCGCGCTTGTCCGGTGCGGGCCAACCACGCAGCCTGCCCATTTCCACATTGAGGTTGTGCCAGCCGGGGTAGAACCGGTCGAGGGCCTCCTGCTTGCTCGGCGCCACCAGCCCGAGGGCGGCAACGGAAACCTTGATCTGCGGACCGCTGTGGCCGGCCTGGGCCGCGGTGCGCCGGTAGAGCTCGGCCAGCGGAGCGAACCGGTGCGGGGCTCCGCCGATAATCCCGTAGGAGACGGGCAGTCCCAGCTGCCCGGCCCGGGCGGAAGAACCGGCGTTGCCCCCGGTGGCCAGCCAGATGGGCAGCGGCCCGGCGGCAGGGCGCGGCACGACGGCCAGGTCCGTGATGGGCGGCCGTCGGGATCCGCTCCACGTCACTTCGGGGGCGCGGCTGTTGTTGATGGCCATCAGCAGATCCAGCTTCTGCGCATATAACTCGTCGTAGTCGCCCAGGTCGTAGCCGAATAGCGGAAACGTTTCCACCGAGGAACCGCGGCCCGCGGTGATCTCGACGCGGCCGCCGCCGGAAATCGCGTCCGCCGTGGAGAACTGCTGGAACACGCGAACGGGGTCGTCCGTGGAGATGATGCTGGCGGCGCTCCCTAGCCGGATCTGCTTCGTGGCGGCCGCGGCCGCGGCGACGATCGCGCCCGGTGAGGACGCGGGCATGCTGGTGGTGTGGTGCTCGCCGATCCCGAAGTAATCCAGGCCAACCTTGTCGGCGTGGAGGATCGCCTCAAAGAGATTGCGGATGGCCTCCGACGTCTCCCGCTGGCTGCCGTCCGGATTGAGTTGCGTGTCGCCGAAGCTGTAGGCACCGATTTCCATGTCTTGTCCTGTTCTGCCGGTCGATGCCGTCATGGACGCGCCGGTTCGTTGGTCTCCGCCAAGAGGCCTCGGAGCTCGTCGGCGGCATGGGCGGCGTTGAAGATGCGGGTCCCCGGTTGGAAGGCGCGGCCGGCCGACAGCGGGCCGGCATCGACCGGGTCGTAGCCGAGGTGATCGATGAAGGCGGCGACCAGGTCTTTGGCGTCGTCGTGATCGCCGGCAAGAGCCAAGGCGCGGCGGGCGGCGGAGCCGGAGCTGCGGCTGTCCTCCTCGAGTTCCCGGTACCCGATGTGGTTCAGGGTTTTGACCAGGTGCGCGCCCGCCAGGAAATCCTGGACGACCTCGCTGCTGCCGCGCGGGTCGCTCTCGAAGTCGCCGATCACGCCGTCGGTCGGGGCCCAGTAGTTCATCGCATCGATCACGGTCTTGCCGGCCAACCGGCCCGGATCCAGCGTGCGGTATCTGTGCAGTGGAATCGCGGCGAGAACCAGGTCCGCCGCTCCCGCTTCGGCGGCGTCGACCGGCTCCGCCCCCGGCGTGATGATTTCCGTCAGCAACGCGATCTCTGCGGCCGGCTTGGACGTTGCGATCTTCACCCGGTAGCCGGCCTTGAGCGCCTGCCGGGCGACGGCGGTGCCCACCCGGCCGGCCCCCAAAATGCCAACGGTGCCAAGCTTCATTTCCACTCCAGTCTGCAAATATGCTGTCCGACAGACTATATTCATTGCAGATTATCTGTGCAACTTCACATGATTCGTTATCATGAGAGGCATGACAGGAGAACGAGCCGCCACAGCGGACAGGACGCACAGCCCGGTTCCCGGCGACTTCGGCTGGAACCTCGGCATGGTCCTGCGCGGGTATCAGTCAAAATTCGAGGAGGCCGTCACCGGCATGCCGGAAGGCATCCGCGGCTACCAGATCCTCTCCGCCGTCGTTCATCGGGACCCGCCGAACCAGCAAGCCCTCGGGGCCCACTTGGCGATCGACCGCACCGTACTGACCTACATCCTCGATAAACTCGTGGCCGCCCGGCTGGTGGAACGCGTCCCCGCCGCCAACGACCGGCGCGCACGGAAAATCGTCCCCACCGCACAGGGACGGGCCGCACTCTCGGAGCTTGAGGTCCGCGTCGCACGTGCCGAGCAGGACCTGCTCTCCGGCCTGTCGCCGGAGGACGTGCGCACGCTTTCCGCGTTGGTCGAGGTGTTGGCCATGCGAATCCACCGCGCGCAGCCGAACTCCAGCCCGTGCGAGGCGATGGACCACCTGCCCTAGACTCGTCAGCATGTGGATCGGCTGGATTGAGTTCGACCTGCTCCTGGGCGACGTGCACTCGCTCAAGGAAAAGCGTTCCGTGCTGCGGCCGATCATCGCCGAGGTGCGGAAGCGGTTCGATGTCTCGGTGGCGGAAGTCGGCCAACAGAACCTCTACCGGCGGGCCGAGCTGGGCATCGGGCTGGTAGGCGGCGACCGGGCCCATGTGGTCCAGGTGCTGGACACGGCCGAGAACTACATTGCCTACCGCCCCGGCGTGGACCTGCTCAGCACACGGCGGAAAATACACTCGAGCGACGACTGAGCCCGGCCCCGCGCCGCTGCAAACCGGTCCTGCAGGCCGCCGGTGCGCATCGGCCGGCGTGGATATTGGTAGCGTTGGTCACGCCCATGATCCGCGCCACATCCGGAGGCTCTGTTGACTACTCCCGCCACCGACGAGCAGTTTTCCACCGTCGAGGAGCTTGTCCGCCACCGCTATGCCTCCGACAAAGCGTCGCAGCACCTTGGCATCGAGGTGCTTGAGGCCGAAGAAGGCCGCGTGGTGATGTCCATGGGCGTCCAGGACTACATGCTGAACGGCCATCACATCCTGCACGGCGGCTACCTGTTTACGCTCGGCGATACGTGCTTCGCGTTCGTTTGCGAGTCACTGGGCCGGCCGTCGGTCTCCCGTCAGGCGGAAATAACGTACATTGCGCCCGGCGCGGCCGAAGCCCGCCTGGTGGCCACCGGCGTCGAACGTACCCGCTATGGCCGCAACAACATCGTGGATATCTCCATTCACGACCATGACGGCCAGCACTTGGCCGAGATGCGCGTCTACGGCGTGCTGGTCCCGAAGAAGTAGTTTCCCCCTGCACCAAAGGAGCATTCCCGATGTCCGCAGTGCCCGCGATCGATCTCAACAACGGCGTCAGCATCCCGCAGCTGGGCTTCGGCGTCTTCAAGGTGCCGCCGGCTGAAACGCAACGGGCCGTTGAAGCTGCACTGGAGGCCGGTTACCGCCACATCGACACCGCCGCCGCCTACCGCAACGAGTCCGGCGTGGGGGCGGCGATCAGATCCAGCGGAATTCCGCGCGAGGAACTGTTCATCACCACGAAACTCCGCAACGGCGAGCAGGCGACGGCCCGCAAGGCGTTCGATGCCAGCCTGCGGGAGCTGGGCCTGGACTTCGTGGACCTGTACCTGATCCACTGGCCGGTGCCATCGCAAAACCTCTACCTGCGGGCGTGGCACGAACTCGAGGAGGTCTACGCCGAGGGCCTCAGCCGCGCGATCGGCGTCTCCAACTTCCTCATCGAGCATTTGGAAACCGTGCTGGCCGCCGGCGGTACGGTTCCGGCGGTGAACCAGATCGAAATCCACCCCACCTTCCAGCAGCGCGAGGTCGCGGAGTTCAGCCGTGGGCACGGCATTGCCGTCGAGGCCTACAGCCCGCTGGGCCAAGGTGCGGATTTGGAGAGCCGGACGGTCACCGCCATCGCGGCAAAGTATCTGGCGACCCCGGCCCAGGTGGTGCTCGCCTGGCATCTTGCCAACGGCGCCGTCGTGATCCCGAAGTCCGTCAATCCCGGGCGGATGGCGGAAAACCTGGCCGCGGCACGGCTCACGCTCGATGCGGAGGACCTGGCCGCGATCACGGCGCTTGACGCCGGCGGTCGCATCGGCGCGGACCCGGCCACGGCAGCCTTCACGCAGCTCTAGAAACGACGGTTGCCGGTGTCCGCGTTGGACACCGGCAACCGTAGGGAACCTGCTGAGCGCAGGCTGAGCGCTAGAGCCGGCGGTACTCGGCCACCATCGGGCAGTCGAACGGGTCACGCGCCGACAGGCCGACCTTGTTCAGGTACTGGACCACGATGCCGTAGGACTTGGGCAGCGACGTTTCGGTGTACGGGATGCTGTGGTTGGCGCAGTATTCGCGCACGATGTGGGCGGCCTTGGCCAGGTTGGGCCGCGGCATGCTCGGGAACAGGTGGTGCTCCACCTGATAGTTGAGTCCGCCCATGAGCGCGTTGAGGGCGCCGCTTCCCGCGGGAGTGCGGCCAACGATGTTGCGGCTGGTCAGGACCTGGCGGCTGAGGAAGTCCACCTTCGAGTCCTTGGGGATCAACGGCATGCCCTTGTGGTTCGGCGCGAAGGACGCACCCATGTAGACGCCGAAGACGGCCAGCTGGACCCCGATGAAGGCGAACGCCATGCCGGTGGGCAGGAAGATGAAGATCGCGGCAATGTACAGCGACAGCCGGGCGAAGAGGATGGCCAGTTCGCGCTTGCGGCCCTTGACGGGGCCGCGGGCAAACAGCGACCTGATGGAGGTGGCGTGCAGGTTGATGCCCTCGAGCATCAGCAGCGGGAAGAACAGGTAGCCCTGCCGGCGGGTGAACCAGGCCATTAGGCCGCGGCGTTCGGCGGCCTGCTCCGGCAGGAAGGAGACGGTGTCCTGCTCGATGTCCGGGTCTTTCCCGATGGTGTTCGGGTTGCCGTGGTGCCGGGTGTGCTTGTTCATCCACCACTGGTAGCTGATGCCCACCACCGCGTTGGCCAGGAACCTTCCGGCGCGGTCGTTGGCCGGGCCGGTTTCGAAGACCTGCCGATGCGCGGCCTCGTGGGCCAGGAACGCCAGCTGCGTGAACAGGATGCCCAGTGCGCCGGCAATCAACAGCTGGAACCAGCTGTCGCCGAGCAAAACGAATCCGGTGGCCGCTCCGGCCAGCCCCAGCGCCAGCGCGACAAAGAGGCTGATGTAGAACCCCCTGCGCTTTCGCAGCAGACCTGCATCCCGCACGGTACTCAACAGCTGGGAGTAGCCGCTGGCGGCGGAAGAACCGCGCTTGCTACGGGTAGAAGTTGTCGGTGGAGATACAGATATGCTCATGCAGCCTTCAGTGGATCGGGTCCGACTTCCCAGCCGCTTTAGTAGGGCGAGTGCCCCGTAGATGAAGATCACTTTACGGTAGCAACCTGAACGCGTCCTGAACAGTGGGGGCCGTGGTAGTGCCATTCGGCTTCCCGTTCAAAGTCCTGTACAGTGATTCTTGTAGTTGTTGTGTTGCGCATTTGATTTTGAGCAACAAGCCCTTCACCGAAGGGTTTGTGCTTCTCTGAACGGCGGACGAAAAACACCGCTGCAAGCGACCCGTGAAGTCCGCGGGCCGTGTAAATACTCGGAGGAGTACAAATAATGGCAACTGGAACCGTCAAGTGGTTTAACTCTGAAAAGGGCTTCGGCTTCATCGCTCCGGACGACGGCTCGGCCGACGTTTTCGCTCACTACTCGGCTATCGAGAACAGTGGCGGCTACCGCGAACTGCGTGAAGACCAGAAGGTCGAATTCGAAACCGTGCAGGGCCCCAAGGGCCTGCAGGCTGCCAACATCCGCGGCCTCTAAGACGGCAGCGGCAACGCCGCTCTAGTCTTTTCCAATGGAGCCGGTTCCCGTACGGGAGCCGGCTCCATTGTTGTGTCCGGCTGTTTTGCCCCGCTGTTTTGCCCGGCAATTCATTCCCACTGGCAGTAAGCGAGCCTCCGGGGGCAAACTTGAGGCATGCCCTTGACACCAGTGCCCGCCAGTACCGCAACCTTCGTGGCCGACATGGTCCTGCAGATTTTGATGTTCACCGGCATCGCCGTGCTCTGCGTCGGGACGGCGGCGGCCGTGGCCGTGTGGCTGGTGGTCCGCAGGATCCGGCGCTCCCGCAGGTTGAGGAACGGGCTCCGCAGGGGGTCTCTCACCGTCCGCAGTTTCACCCGGGACGACGCCGGACGCCGCCTGGCCCGCCAGCGGCTCGGGTTGCAGCGCTCGGCGGAAGCGACGGAACGGGCACTCGCCGCGGCACGGTCGGAGGGTCGCCCCGTCGGGGAGCTGCCGCTGGTGGCGGCCAGGCTTGAAACTGCTTCCCGGTCCCTGGACGAACAGCTGAAGCTGGCGGAAGGCGAACCGGTGCTTCAGGTGAAGCGCTCCCTCGCCGCCAGCCTGAGCGGGCGGGTCGAACAACTCAACCGGCTGTCGGGCCAATTGCGGCAACAACTGGTGGAAGCCGGGTATTCTGCCGACGCCGAACAGCTGGACCTGGCCGGGCAGCATTTGTCCCGGGAGATCGAGGCGCTGCATGCCTGGTCCTCGGCCTACCGCCGTGTCCGCGACGGGCGCAGCACTGCTGTCCCGCCACGCCTTCGCTCCGGCTTCCCGCCGCGCCGCCAGCCGGCCCCGGCCCAGCGTCGGCCCGATCCCATGAGGAGCTAACGTGTCCATCAAGCACCGCCTCGGACGCATCATCCGCGCCAACCGCGCGGCGAAAGAGGCTCCGGTCGATCCCCTGGCGGCCATCGAGGCCAGCCAGCAGCAACAGTCCCAAGCAGTAGACCAGGCACGCCGCAGCGTAGCGGACATCGCGGCCGACTGCCGCCGGATCGGGCTGCTGCTGGATGAAGCCAAGGCAGAGCAGGCGTACTGCGACCGCCAAGCCGAAGAGTGCGTGGCCCGCGGCGACGACGACGGGGCCCGCGAGTTCCTGCACCGGAGCATCACGGCGTCGAAGCGCGTGGAAACCCTCTCCAGGCAATATGAGCGCATGGCCGATCAGTGGCGCCGGCTGGACGGCGAGTTGGCCCGGTTGTCCTCGCGGATAGACGAAAGCCGGATGCGCTACCAGACCCTCCAGGCGCGCCACAACGTCGCCCAGGCCACCCTCGGCATGCAGCAGGCCGCCTCGGCGGCAGCCGGCAGCGCAACCGGAATGCAGTCCGCCGCCCGGGATGCTGAGCGGGAGACCCGGCGCATCGAGGCCGAGGCATCCGCGCGCAACGAAATCGCGTGGTCGGATCCGGACTCGCCGCAGGTGCAGGATGCCTTCGAATGGCTGGAGGCCAGCACGGAAGTCGACGACCAACTGGGCGCGCTGAAGTCGCGGCGCGACAAGGCGCCGGAAGCCTGATGGCCGCAGTCACCAGACCCGTCGTCGCCGTGCTGTACAAAGACCAGCTGCCACCGGGCATGGAGGATGTGGAGGCCGCCGCCGAGGTGCGCTATGCCACCGCGGATCAGCTCGCCGAGGCCTTGGACGGCGCACAGGTGCTGTTCCTGTGGGACTTCTTCTCCTCGGCCCTGGAGGACGCGTGGCATGCCGCCGGGTCGCTGGAGTGGATCCACGTGGCGGCCGCCGGCGTGGACAAGCTCCTGTTCCAAGACCTGCGGAATTCAGGCGTGGTGGTTACCAACGCCCGAGGCATCTTCGACCGGCCGATCGCCGAGTTCGTGCTCGCCGGGATGCTCGCCTTCGCCAAGGACCTGCCGGGCCTGCTGTCCCTGCAGCGGGAGCGCGCCTGGCAGCACCGCGAGACCGAACGCTTAGAGTCGGGCAGCGCGCTGATCGTCGGCACCGGTGCCATCGGACGCGAGATCGCCCGCGTGCTCAAGGTCCTCAACCTGCGGGTTGCCGGGGCCGGGCGGACCGCCCGCAGTGACGACGCGGACTTCGGCGAGGTGTACGCGTCGGCGGAACTCGCCGCCGTGGTCGGAGACTTCGACTGGGTGGTGATGGTGGCACCGCTGACCGAAGAGACCCGGCACCTCGTGGACGCAGCCGTGCTGGAGGCGATGAAGCCCACGGCCCGGCTGGTCAACGTCGGCCGCGGGGAGTGCGTGGACACCGACGCACTGGTGGCGGCGCTGCGGTCCGGCGCCATCGCCGGAGCTGCCCTGGACGTGTTCGAAACCGAGCCGCTGCCGACCGACCACGCGCTCTGGACGATGGACAACGTGATCATCTCGCCGCACCTCAGCGGTGACGCCCGGGGCTGGCTGCCCCAGCTGGCGGGGCAGTTCGCGGACAATTTCGCCCGCTACATCCAGCAGCAACCGTTGGAGAACATGATCGACAAGAAGCTTGGTTTCGCGGCGCCGGCAGGATCGTGAACGAGCAGCCGGCCAGGGTCCACCGCGGCAGCCTCGTAATCCGTGCGGCGCCGCCGAAAATCTACCGCGCCATGACAGATCGCCTCAGCCTGGAAGCGTGGCTGCCTCCGGAGGGCATGGCCGGACGGATGGACCGCTTCGATCCGCGGACCGGCGGAGGGTTCCGCATGGTCCTGACGTATCTGGACGCCGTGGGCGCACCCGGCAAGACGTCGGACGCGACGGACGTGGCCGACGTCGAATTCGTAGCACTGGTCCCCGACCAGTCAATCGTGCAGCGGATCCGGTTCATCTCCGACGATCCGGACTTTGCCGGTATTATGACCATGACCTGGGAGTTACGCGAGCAGCCGGCAGGAACGCTGGTCAGCGTTGCAGCCACCGATGTACCGCCGGGCATCTCGCAAGCCGATCACGAGGCCGGGATAGCCTCGTCCCTGGCGAACCTCGCCGCGCATGTCGAGCAGGGAACCCGCTAAGGCACGTCTGTGCTGCGGCCGCTCGCAGCGCGCGCCTTCGGAAGGTTCGCCCTCTTAGCGGATTTGCTCCCCCGTGACGGCGTCGATGAATACGTCGGTGCTGGAGCCGTCTTCGCGGTCGATCTCGATCTCCCACACCGGGAGGCCGTCCTCATTCCCCAGCGTTACTTCGTCCACGTTCCCCGGTTCGGCTTCCGCGGCGGTGACAAGTGCCTCGGACATGGAGACCCTGGTTTGCTCCAACTCTCGGGAGTTCTCCGGTTCGGCACCCCCGGATTCCCGTTGCTCAAGCACCTCGCTGCCGTCCGGCGAGACCTGTACCTCGATCTCGGCATCGACGTCGAAGACGTCCACTTCCCAGGCCTGAAGCCGGTCGCTGAAGTCGAGTTCGATCGCGGAACTGCCGTGGACGGCATTGACCGCGGTTTCGACAGCGGCCCTCGCATTGCGTTCACCGGGCATGGCAGATCCGGTGCCGCCGGGGCTCGGGTTGCCGGCCCCGGCCGGGGTTTCTGCCGGCTGGGCCTGGCCCGGTTCGGGCTGGGATATGTCGTCTCCGGTGGCGTCACAGGCCGAGAGCGTAAGGGCCAGCCCGGCAGCAATCGAAAGGGCGGTGAAGGTCTTCCTCAGCTGTTCCATAGACCGATTCTCCGCCCCGGCAAACGGCTTGGCCATGCCCCGGGCCCTCCGCCGTCCCGGTAAGCACGACAACATGCGCTGCTGTCCTAGACTGGCATCGAATGCCCCCGAGTGATCAGGAGTAGGACTTTGGCCGACAATCCGACGTACCAGAACGTCGCGTTCGAATCCGCAGGCACCGAGGCCCACGGTTATCTGGCCGTACCAGAGTCAGGGTCCGGCCCCGGCGTCATCGTCATCCAGGAGTGGTGGGGCCTGGTGGATCACATCCGCGATGTTGCCGACCGCCTCGCCGCCGAAGGTTTCGTCGCGCTGGCACCGGACCTCTACGGCGGACGCATCGCCCACGACGGCAAGGAGGCCGCCGCGATGATGTCCAAGCTGCCGGAACAGGAAGGCGCCCGGCTGCTGGCCGGCGCCGTGGACTACCTGCTGGCCCACGAGTCGGTCACCAGTTCCACCGTGGGTGCCATCGGTTTCTGCATGGGCGGCGGCTTTGTGCTGGCGCTGGCCGCGCAGCAGGGCGAGCGCATCAGCGCGGCCGTTCCGTTCTACGGCGTGGGCCAGGGCGTGCCCACGTCGTACGAAGGGGTCCGCGCCGCCATCCAGGGCCACTACGGCGAACAGGACTCGTCCTACCCGGTGGAGAAGGCCAAGGCGCAGGAGGAGCAGATCCGCCGCGAGTCCGGCGCGGAAGTGACCTACTACTTCTACGACGCCCCGCACGCCTTCCACAATGACGAGAACCCGCAGGGCAACTACCGTCCCGAGGAGGCCAAGCTGGCCTGGAGCCGGTCCGTGCAGTTCCTCAAGGACAGGGTCAAGTAGCTTCCACCGGTTATGGGACGACGTCGGTGCTCAGCCGGGCACCGACGTCGCCCTTCTTTCGATGCATCACTCCGCGTCGGAGGGTTCCCGCTCCGGCGTGAGATAGAGCTTCCGCAGGGTTTCGTGCACGGTCCACGTGGTGCGCATTCCTGCCGACAGCAGCATCAGCGAGCCCGGGGCCAGCGGGACCGCCGTCCCGGCGGCGTCATGGGCGTCCTCGTGGTGGAACTCCACGGTGGCGCTGCCGGAGACGACCAAAAACAGTTCGTCGGCTTCCGTATCGTTCATGCTGCCGGTGGACATTTCCCAGACGCCAACGCCGAGGTCGCCCAGCCGGCCCAAGCCGTGCAGCCCGGTAGTGGGCGCACCCTCGGCCACTTGGGCAGCCGGTACGGGCAGGTGTCCCAGTCTCAGGTCGGTGATATTCAGCGGCAGTCCGGGGGTCAGTATCTTCATCAGGGTGCTCCGTTCGCATGTTGGCCGGGAGGTCCGTCAACCGTGGCTTCAACAAACTGCCCCGGTCTGGCCTCCCATCGCTGTGATCGCATTCACCCATTCTGACCGTCTGCGGCCACTTTTCCGCGGCGGCGGCTTCCGACCGCGAGGTCGTGCCCGCCCGGCGCAGTCCTTCGGTCCCCTTCCCCGACCGGGGCGGAGCGCGGAAGCCATGTTGTTCTTTCACGGGGGCCGCTACTCTGTTGACCATGAAGCCCGAGGCGGCGTTGGTCGGCTGGCTGCTCGACTCCGATCCGGCACTGCGCTGGCAGGTCGAACGGGACCTCGCACATGCGCCGCCTCAGCAGTGGGCGGCGACGAAAGCGCGGGTGGCCACCGAGGGTTTCGGCGCGCGGCTGCTCGCGCACCAGGACCCCGATGGCCAGTGGGCCGGCGGGGCCTACTTCCCCAGCGACTTCGACTTCCAGGGACCCGAAGCAGCCGAGGGTGCCGGACAGCCGTGGACCGCCACCACCTGGTCGCTCAATTCCCTCCGTGACTGGGGCCTCGACGCAACAGTGCTCGCGGGCACGGCCGGCCGGCTCGCCGCCAACAGCCGCTGGGAGTACGAGAACCTGCCGTACTGGGACGGCGAAGTGGACTGCTGCATCAACGCCTTCACCCTGGCCAACGGCGCGTGGCTGGGTGCGGACGTGGCCCGGATCGCCGCCTGGTTCATCGAGCACCAACTGCCCGACGGCGGCTGGAACTGCGAATGGATCGAAGGTTCCACCCGCTCGTCCTTCCATTCCACGCTTAACACCTTGAAAGGGCTGCTGTACTACGAGTCCGTCACCGGGGGCTCCGACGATCTCCGCGCCGCCCGCCACGCCGGCGAAGAGTACCTGCTGGAACGCCGGCTGCTGTACACCCGGTCCACCGGTGAACTCGTCGGGCCGTGGGCTGCGCGTTTTGCCTACCCGTTCCGCTGGCTCTACAGCGCACTGAACGCCGTGGACTACTTCAGGTCGGCAGCGCTCCACGACGGCACGTCACCCGATCCCCGGCTGGTCGACGCCATGAAGCTCATCGCGTCCGCGCGCCGGCCCGACGGCACGTGGCTGCAGGAACGCCGCCACCCCGGCCGCGCCTGGTTCGACATCGACGTGCCCCCGGGCGAGCCGTCCAAGTGGCTCACGTTCTACGGCACGCGGGTGCTGGCTTGGTGGGACGAGGCAGGCGTCCTCCCGCCCGCTCCGGGCTACCGGTCCGAGACGGTGTGACGCCGGTCGCGGCCTCTTCAACAGGACGAGCGAAGCGGTGACCTGACACCGGGAGCTCGATGTCAAGCAATTGCGAGGCGGTGATGCCATCGGATTCCCACCAATTTGCCGGGTGCAATCTCCGTGGCTATCCTTGCCTTATCCACGGGCCTCCCGGTCTAGTCTCTGACCGGTTGTAGATAACGGGTGGACACTTCTTTTTGTTAAGGACTAGGGAGTTCTACATGCATTTAACGCCCCGTGAGCACGAAAAACTCATGATTGTGGTCGCCGCCGACCTTGCCAGAAGGCGCCAGCAGCGCGGCCTGAAACTCAACCATCCCGAAGCGGTGGCCCTGATCACCTATGAACTGATTGAGGGCGCCCGCGACGGCCGGACGGTCGCGGACCTGATGAGCTACGGGACCACGATCCTCTCCCGCGGCGACGTCATGGACGGCGTGGCGGAGATGATCGCCGATGTGCAGGTCGAGGCCACGTTCCCCGACGGCACCAAGCTGGTCACCGTCCATAACCCGATTCGCTGAGCCTGAGGAGAACACCCATGAAACCGGGAGAATACATCCTGCGCGGCGAGCCCATCATCTGCAACGAGGGCGCCGAGACCCGCATCATGAACGTGACTAACCGGGGCGACCGGCCGGTCCAGGTCGGGTCGCACTACCACTTCGCCGAGGTTAATCCGGCGCTCGATATGGACCGGGTCGCGGCGCGCGGCTTTCGGCTGGACATTCCGGCGGGCACGGCCGTGCGATTCGAGCCCGGCGACGCGCGCAGCGTGCACCTGGTGGAGATTGCCGGGAGCCGCGAGGTCTACGGCTTCCGGAACCACATGAACGGGTCGCTCGGCGCCAGCGTCCCCCCGGCCTACACCGACGCCATCGGCGGCACCGCCGGCATCAACGCCGAGGCCGAGCCCGAACTGGCGGCCGAATACGACATCGACCTGCCAAACGTCGGCGTCGAGACGGCCGGCTTCCACACCACGTACGGCATGGACCCGGTCGACGAATCCCGCGGCCCGAAGGCCGGCGGCGCCGCCAAGAAGGCGGGCGGGCGCGGCGAGGCCACGGAGAAGACCGAGCAAACTGCCGCGGAGAAGACCGACGGCGGCGGGGAGGAACAGCGATGAGCTTCGAGATGAACCGCAGGCACTATGCGGAGATGTACGGGCCGACCACCGGCGATGCGATTCGGCTCGCGGACACCGACCTGCTGCTGGAGATCGAACACGACTACACCCGCTACGGCGAGGAAGTGGTCTTCGGCGGCGGGAAGGTCATCCGGGACGGCATGGGCCAGAACGGACAGCGCACCCGCGACCAGGATATTCCGGACACGGTCATCACCAACGTCGTCGTGCTGGACTACAGCGGCATCTACAAGGCCGACGTGGCACTGCGGGACGGGCACATCTTCAAGATCGGCAAGGCCGGCAACCCGGACATCTCCGACGGCGTCGACATCACCATTGGTGCCGCGACGGACGTGATCGCCGGGGAGCACAAGATCCTCACCGCCGGCGGCATCGATACGCACGTGCACTTCATCAGCCCCGACCAGGTGCCGGTGGCCCTGGCGAACGGCGTCACCACCCTGATCGGCGGCGGCGCCGGGCCGTCGGATGCCTCCAAGGCGACCACCGTGACGCCGGGGCCATGGCACATCGGCCGGATGCTGCAGGCGGTGGACGACCTGCCGATCAACATCGGACTGCTTGCCAAGGGCCACGCCAGCGCGCGCGGTCCGCTGGCCGAACAAATCCGGGCCGGGGCCATCGGCTTCAAGGTGCACGAGGACTGGGGCGCCACAACCTCCTCGATCGACATGTCGCTGCGGATCGCCGACGAGTTCGACGTGCAGGTCGCCATCCACGCGGACACCCTCAACGAATGCGGTTTCGTGGAGGACACCATCCGCGCCATCGACGGCCGCGTGATCCACACCTTCCACACCGAAGGCGCCGGCGGAGGGCACGCCCCGGACATCATCCGCGTCGCCGGGCTGCCCAACGTCCTGCCGGCTTCGACCAACCCGACCCTGCCCTACACCACCAACACGCTCGACGAGCATCTGGACATGCTCATGGTCGCCCACCACCTGAACCCGGACATTCCCGAAGACGTGGCCTTCGCCGACTCCCGGATCCGCAAGGAGACCATCGCCGCCGAAGACGTGCTGCACGACCTCGGCGTCTTCTCGATCACCAGCTCGGACGCCCAGGCCATGGGCCGTGTCGGCGAGATGGTGCTGCGGACCTGGCAGGTGGCGGATGCCATGAAGCGCCAGCGGGGCAAGTTCGAGCAAGACCCGGAAATCGGCGACAACTTCCGACTCAAGCGCTACGTCGCCAAGTACACCATCAACCCCGCGCTCGCCCACGGCATCGCCGACTCCGTCGGCAGCGTCGAGGTGGGTAAGTTCGCCGACCTGGTGCTTTGGGATCCGGCCTTCTTCGGCGTCAAACCGGAGATGGTGATCAAGGGCGGACAAATCGTGCAGTCCATCATGGGCGACGCGAACGGTTCCATTCCTACCCCGCAGCCGCGGACCCTGCGGCACAACTTCGGGGCGTTGGGCAGCGCCGTGCACTCGTCCTCGATCACGTTCATGCCGAAGATCGCCATCGACGAGGGCATCCCGGACCGGCTGAACCTGCGCCGGACCGTCCGCGCGGCCCACGGCATCCGCACCCTGACCAAGGCCGACCTGAAGTACAACGGGGAGACCCCGGACATCCAGGTCGACCCGCAAACCTACACCGTCACGGTCAACGGTGAAGTAGCGACCTGCGAGCCCTCGACCGTGCTCCCCATGGCCCAGCGCTACTTCCTGTTCTAGACCGAGCTATACCCGAAAGGACGTAGTCAATGATTATTGAGCGCGTCATCGCCAACCGGCACGATCTTCCGCACGCGGAGCTTGCCGGCCTGCACGAGGAGAAGGTGGCACTTCCCAGCAGCGAACTGGTCAAACGCGTCCAGCGCGTGACCACCGATCACGGCCGCGAAATCGGCATCCGCCTGGCCACGCCGGGAGACCTGCGCGACGGCGACATCCTGTTCCGCGACGAGTCGAACGTCATCGTGGTCAGCGTCTTGCCCACGGACGTGCTGGTGATCGCCCCGCGCACCATCCGGGAGATGGGCGTGGTGGCCCACAGCCTGGGCAACCGGCACCTGCAGGCGCAGTTTTTCGACGCCGCAAGCGACTACCGGGCGGAGGTCATGGTGGTGCAGTACGACCACACCGTCGAAGACTATCTGCAGCACATGCAGGTGCCCTACTCCCGGCAGGAGCGGGTCATGCCCGTGCCGTTTCGACATGCCGAACACACGCACTGAGGCACCCGGGCGCCACCCGTCGTCGTACCTGCTGCCCCTGCTGCAGCTGGCCGACTCCGCCCTGCCCACGGGCGCCTTCAGCCACTCGTTCGGGCTCGAGACGTTCCTGACACGCGGGCTGGTCCGTGACGAGAAGACCTTCGCGGTCTGGCTCGGCCAGTTCATCCACACCCAGCTGACGTACAGCGACGGCCTTGCCATCCGGCTGGCCCTGGAAGCCCGCTCGACGGCGGAGCTGCGGGAGCTGGACGCGATGCTGGCGGCGCAGGCCCTGCCGCGGCAGGTGCGCGAGGCGGGCGTGAAAATGGGCGCGCGGATGCTCCAGATCGCCTCGGTCATCCTCGACAGCGACGAGATCGAGCAGTACCGCGAGGACGTCGCCAGCGGCGAGTGCAGCGGGCATCCGGCGCTGGCGTTCGCCATCGCCGGGCGCAGCCTGCACGTTCCGCTGCCGGAGCTGCTGGGCACCTACCTGTTTTCGACGGCGACGTCGCTGACGCAGAACGCCATCCGCGGCATCCCGATCGGCCAGGACGCCGGGCAGCGGGTGCTGCGCCAGGCCCATCCGGAGATCGCCGCGGCCACGGCGAGGATCGCCGGACTGGGACGCGGCGATTTCGGCGCCGCCGCCCCGGGACTGGAAATCGCCCAAATGCGCCACGAGCGGCAGCGCGCCCGCATGTTCATGTCCTGACGTGCCGCCGCCACCACAAGACCCGGCCGCCCGCGGCCGGCCCACGGAACAAGGAGTAAGACAATGGAACCCATCAAGATCGGTATCGGCGGCCCCGTCGGCGCCGGCAAGACCCAGCTGGTCGAGCGCCTGACCCGGCACCTGTCCGGCGAAATCTCCATGGCCGCCATCACCAACGACATCTACACCATTGAGGACGCGAAGATCCTGGCCGCCAACGGCGTGCTGCCGCTGGACCGGATCATCGGCATCGAAACCGGCGGCTGCCCGCACACCGCCATCCGCGAGGACACCTCAATGAACTCCGCCGCCGTGGACGAATTGATCAACCGGCACCCGGACCTGCAGGTCGTGTTCATCGAAAGCGGGGGCGACAACCTTTCGGCGACGTTCAGTCCGGAACTGGTGGACTTTTCCATCTACATCATCGACGTGGCGCAGGGCGAGAAGATCCCGCGCAAGGCCGGCCAGGGCATGATCAAGTCGGACCTGTTCATCATCAACAAGACCGACCTGGCGCCGTTCGTGGGCGCCGACCTGTCGGTGATGGAGTCCGACTCGAAGGAATTCCGCGGAGACAGGCCGTTCTGCTTCACCAACCTGAAGACGGACGAGGGCCTGGACAAGGTCATCGCCTGGCTCCGCCGCGACGTGCTGATGCAGGACCTGGCACAATGAGCGCGGCCCAGCCGGCGGGCGTGCAGCTTCCCACCGGTGAGCTGCGCCTGACGGTGGGCCAGCGCGGCGGCCGCGGCGTCGCCACCTCGCAATACCACCAGGGCGCGCTGCGCGTCATCCGCCCGCACTACCTGGACGCGTCCGCCCAGGTCGCTTACACGATCGTGAACCCGGGCGGCGGCTACCTGGGAGGGGACGTCTACGAGGTGGACGTCCAAGTCGAGGACCAGGCCCGCCTGCTGCTGACCACCCAGTCCGCCACCAAGATCTACCGGACGCCGGGCGATCCGGCCGTGCAACACACCCGGTTCCGGCTCGGCCCCGGTGCAAGCCTGGAGTACCTGCCCGACCAGCTCATCGCGTACCTGGACGCCACCTACCGACAGGAGACCGTCGTCGAACTCGCCGCGGACTCCTCCCTGGTGATGTGTGACGTGGTCACTCCCGGCTGGTCCCCGGACGGCAGGCCCTTCCGGTATGAGGAGGTGCGCATCCGCAACGACATCTACCGCGACGGCCGCCTGCTCGCCCTGGACAACCTGTTGATCCGCCCCGCCGATCCGGACGCGCCGCTGTCCAGCATGCTCTTCCTCGAGGACTATTCACACCTGGGCTCGATGCTCGTGGTCGATCCCCGGGTGGACGACGTCCTGGTGCGGGAGTTGCAGGACCTGCTGGCCCCGATGGACCCCGGCGGGCAGCTCGGCCTGTCGCTGCTCAACGGCCCCGGCTTCGCCCTGCGCGCCCTGTCCCGCAGCACCGACACGCTGAACGGAATGCTGCACGCCGCCGTCGATCTGCTCCGCCACCGCTGGTTCGGCCAGCAACCACTGAATCTTCGCAAGTACTGACCGAGCCTTGTTGGAGGCATGATCTTCTTCCCGTCACCGGCCCCTACCCCGCGCGAACGCGACGTACGCGACGGCCACACCTCATGCGACTCGGACCCGCTGCTGCGGTCAAGGCTCCGGCGTCGCCATCTCTTCTGGGTCCTGGCGCTGGCCGCGCTTCTCGTCGCCGGAATGGTGCTGTCCGTGGCGACCGGGCCCGTCATGCTGAATACCGCGACCGTAGCCCAAGTGATCTGGTCGCATATGCCCGGCCAACTGTCCGCGTATCAGCCTGATCCAACAGCCTCTGCAATTGTTTGGGACGTGAGGCTGCCCCGCGTGCTGCTCGGATGCGCTGTTGGCGCCGGATTGGCGGTATGCGGAGCAGCCCTGCAGGCAATGGTGCGCAACGTGCTGGCCGACCCCTACTTGCTCGGCATAAATTCGGGGGCTTCCAGTGGCGCGGCAGCCATGATTTTGTTCGGCGTCGGTCTGGGTGTGGGCGAACACGCACTGCCCGCGAGCGCCTTCATCGGTGCGCTGACCGCGTCGATGATGGTCTTCCTGGTCGCACGCTCGGCCGGACGGGTAACCTCAATCCGGTTGCTGCTGGCCGGCGTTGCGATCGGGTACGCGCTGACCGCCGTGACCAGCTTCCTGATCTTCGCCTCGGGCTCCGCAGAGGGCGCCCGCTCCGTGATGTTCTGGCTGCTTGGGTCCCTGGCCCTGGCCAGGTGGGGAAGCCCGCTGGCGATCGTCGTCGTGGTGGTCCTGATAACCACTTGCCTGCTGGCTCTCAGCGGACGGCGTTTGGACGCTCTGGCCATCGGTGACGAAACCGCGCACATTGTCGGCGTTGCACCCGGCAGGTTCCGCACCCAACTACTGGTCATCATCTCCCTGTGCATCGGCGTGGTCGTCGCGGCCTCCGGATCGATCGGTTTCGTTGGACTGGTAGTTCCGCATGTGGCCCGCAGGCTGGTCGGCGCCGCCCACTCACGGGTCGTCCCGGTCTCTGCCCTGCTCGGCGGGATTTTCCTGATCTGGGCCGACCTGCTCGCTCGGACCCTGCTGCAGCCGCAGGAATTGCCGATCGGGATCATCACGGCTTTCATCGGGGCTCCCTTCCTGCTTTACCTCATCCGCAGGATGCGCCCGGCGGGCTGAGTGTTTACCCCACCCCCGCGTTATCGCTCACATCCACTAGCCTGAGGAGAATTCATGAAAGCTGCCGCCCACCTGCTGTCCGCCGCAGCCGCGGCGGCATTGGCCTTCGGCTTGGCCGGCTGCGCCGGGACTTTCGGGAGCGCCGGGAACGCCGAAAACGCCGGGGCCCCCGAGGCCGATGGGTACCCGCTGACCGTCACCAATTGCGGCGCAGCAGTCACCCTGAAGGCGCCGCCGGAACGGGTTGTCCTGCTGGACAGTTCACCGGTTTCCTACCTGGCAGCACTGGGTGTCATGGAAACGGTCGTGGCCCGCGCGGGCGTCTACCCGTCCGAATACTTCGACCCAGCCACCGAAACCGAACTCGCCCGCATTCCGCTCTTGACCGACCGCTTGGACACAACGGGGCATCTGCAGATTTCGCAGGAAGTCGTCCTGGCGCAGAAACCGGACCTCGTCCTCGGCTCGGCTGAGAACCTCAACCGTGAAACACTTGCCGCCGCCGGCATCCCGATGCTGCAGGAACCGTCCTTTTGCCCCGACGCCCCGCAATCGCCGGAGTTCCGCACTGTTGAAGATCGGCTCCGCACCTACGGCAAGGTGTTCGACGTCGAAAACCGGGCGGAGAAAGCAGCCGGCGAGCTCAAGGCCAAGGTGGAGCAAATCACCGCCAAGACGGCCGGCACCGGCGACCGCACTGCAGCCGTCCTCTACCCGACAGTCGGCGGCGGAAGCACCTACGCCTACGGCACCAAGTCCATGGCCCAGCCGCAGTTGGAAGCCGCCGGGCTGAAAAACGTTTTCGACGACGTCGACCAGCGGGTCTTCGAGGTCACGCGCGAGGAACTCATTGGCCGTAACCCCGATGTCCTGATCCTGCTCCACTCCGCCGGGGACCCACGCGAGGTCGCCGACGCCGTGACGTCTTTAAAGGGAGCCTCCTCCATGACCGCCGTCGCCAACGATGACATCCTCGTGCAACTGTTCAACTTCACCGAGCCGCCGTCCCCGCTGTCGGTCACCGGACTCGAGCGGATCGCCGAGCGGTTCGGCCAGTGATTTCCGGCTCCGGCATCTCCTTTTCCTACGGCTCCCGCAACGTCCTGGACCGCGTTGACCTCCACGCCCGGCACGGCGAAGTCCTCGGCCTGGTGGGACCGAACGGCAGCGGCAAGAGCACCCTGCTGCGGATCCTGTACGGATCACTGGCCCCGCACGCCGGCACCGTCATGCTGGACCACACGGAACTGCTCCGCCTCAACGCACAGGAGCGCGCGAGGACGGTCTCCGTGGTCGTGCAGGAGACGCCGGGCGACCTGCCGCTGCTGGTTTCCGACATGGTGCTGCTGGGCCGCACCCCGCACCAGCCGCGGCTGGGTCGGCGTAAGGCGCGGGACGAACAGGCCGCCGCTCGCGCGCTGGAACGGGTCGGCATGCTTGGCCAGGCGGACCAGAGCTTCGAGCTGCTCTCCGGCGGGGAACGGCAGCGGGTACTGATCGCCCGGGCGCTGGCGCAGGAAGCCACGCACCTGCTGCTCGACGAACCGACCAATCATCTGGACATCCGCTATCAACACGAGATCCTCAAGCTGGTGCGCGATCTGGCGGGGACCAACAACCATGCCATCGTCGTGGTCCTGCACGACCTCAACCTCGCCGCTGCCTACTGCGACCGCGTCCTGCTACTCAACGAAAGCCGGGTGGTCGCAGCCGGCACACCGTCCGAGGTCCTGGTCCCGGAATACCTTGAGCCGGTGTACAAGATCGGGGTCCGCCGTTTCCCAGTCGACGACGGCTTCCAACTGGTGTTCAGCCCATTCCCTGTAGCTCGGCCATCAAACTGAGTGCGTCCCTTGTCCACGGCCAGTGGCCAAGAACAACCGTCGAAGGCATGGCGGCGGCCTCAGCCAACGTAGACGATTCCGTTGCGTCTCTGCCGGCTAGGTGGGGCGCAAGGGCCTCTTGATGCCAAACCTGTCGTTACCGAGGTCACGAATGACACCGACGAGCCGCGTCTTGAGCTCCTCGATCTCGCCGTCGTCCTCGCCCAAAAGCTCCTGTCCCAGTTTCACCACGTGTTGGAAGGTCGCCTCGCCTCGCTCCGAGATGTTAACCCGTTGCTCGCGGCGGTCGTTTTTGCTGCGGGCTCGGGATATGTAGCCAGTCGCTTCCAGCCGTGCCAGGGTCTTGCCCACGGTCTGGGGCTGCACCCGCACGCGCTTTGCCAGCTGCGCCTGCGCCATCGGCCCCTCGACGGCCAGGATTTCCAGCACCGTTGCTCCGGCGTGGGTCAGGCCGAGGGAAGCCAACTGCTCGTTCCACTCGTATTCGACAAGCCTCGCGGCTGTGGACAGGAGCCGGGGCATGGGCCATTTCGAAAGATCGGGCATGCAGGATTATAAGCAAACTGACCTTTGAATGGTCAATGGTTTAGCCTCGGTGCTGGGCCTTTGCTGTAGGCTTCGACTCAGGAGACGGGCCTGTCTGTCTCCACCACGCAGAAAGCGCCCTCCCGCCACAGGAAGAAGCGCTGCATTTTCCCTTGAAAGGGACACCGATGGATCCCGTGAACGAACCCAACACGCTGCCCCTGTCCATTGCGGAGCTGGACTCCACGATCTATACCGGGCGGCCACCAGAAGCAGGCGCACTCCCTGAAGGACAGGTCCAGTCGGTTTCCGATCTGACCCCCGGGCAGAAGAAAGCACTGGAAGCAGTTACGGTCCGCGCGGGACAAGTCGAGGCGGCGGAATGGGCGCTCGACCAGGCGAAGGTCGTCTTCCAGGAGCAGACAACCGCCGCACTGGCCTCCGGTGTGCCTGCAGAGCTGGTTGCCGCGGCCGCCGGAACATGTGCCTCCGCCCTCCCGGCACCGACCGGCGGGGCTGGCGCGAACTCCCAGGACTTAGTGGCCATCGGGTGACCCCGCGGTGCCGCACGGTCGGCCTCAAAGGCGGCACTGCTGAGCCACGACGTCGACGGCCCTGCAACCTCAAACGGGGCGGTCAGCCCCTACCCCCGGAAGATCGAAGCGCCGGCGTCGAGATGACACTGCCGGCTCTGGTCAGCCGGATCGGTTTCGCGGGCTGAGGGATACCAAAATCGCGGCGGCCACCTCGCCAACCGGGCGTCCCGGAGTCGCCCCGCGGAGTGCTGGAACGATCCGTTTTGCGGGTTGCCGCACCCTCTTCCCGGCGAAGGGTATCGAGGGTAGGCCATCCTGAGAATACTGGTCCCATGAGCCTCTTTCGGACCAAATCAATCGAGCAGTCCATCGCGGATATGACGGAGCCGGGGCGCGAGCTGAAACGCACGCTCAGCACCTTCGACCTGATGGTCCTCGGTGTGGCAGTCGCCGTCGGGGCCGGCATCTTTTCCGTCGGTGCGAAGGCCGCCGGCAGCTACGCCGGCCCGGCCGTGACGGTGTCCTTCGTGTTGGCGGCCATCACCTGCGCGCTGGCCATCATGTGCTACGCCGAGTTCGCGTCGGCCATTCCCGTGGCCGGCAGCGCCTACACCTATACCTACGCAACCCTGGGCGAACTGCTGGCCTGGATCATCGGCTGGGACCTGATTCTGGAGCTGTTCACGGCAGGGGCCGTCATCGCGAAATATTGGGGGATCTATCTCAGCAACGTCTTCCTGCTCTTTGACGTCAATGTCCCGACCACGGTGAATGTCCTCGGCCTGGAGCTTACCTGGGGCCCGCTGCTGATCGTTGCCGTCTTCACGACCCTGCTGGTCCTTGGCACCGAGCTGTCGGCCCGGGTGAACAACGTGTTCACCATCATCAAGGTTGCCATTGTCCTGTTCGTGATCGTCGTCGGCTTCACGTACGTACGGGCAGAAAACTACACACCGTTCGTGCCGGATCCGGTCGCCACCGCGAGCGCCGGGGGGAACGTCTGGACGCAGTCGCTCTTCTCCTTCCTCAGCGGTGCCGAGCCCCAGCAGTACGGCGTGGTGGGCATCCTGGCGGGTGCGGCACTGGTTTTCTTCGCCTTCATTGGATTCGACGTCGTGGCTACGAGCGCGGAAGAGGTGCGCAACCCGCAAAAGACGCTGCCGCGGGGTATTTTCGGCGGCCTGGCGATCGTGACCGTGCTGTACATCCTGGTCACCCTGGCCCTGACGGGCATGGTCTCCTACCGGGAGCTGGCGGAAGCCGATGAGGCCTCGCTGGCCACGGCGTTCATAGGAGTCGGGGCGGACTGGGCCGCGCAGGTCATTTCGGTCGGCATCCTGATCGGGCTTACCACCGTCATCATGGTCCTGTTGATGGGCCTCGCCCGGGTTGCCTTCGCGATGAGCCGTGACGGCCTGCTGCCGCGATGGCTCAGCCACACAACGGAGCACCAAAAAACCCCGGCGCGCGTGCAAATCCTGGCCGGGGCCCTGGTTGCCTTAGTGGCGGGGTTCACCAACGTGGACGTTCTGGAAGAAATGATCAACATCGGCACCCTCTCAGCCTTCGTGCTGGTGAGCATCGGCATCGTCGTGCTCAGGAGGAAGCGGCCGGATCTGCCCCGCGCCTACCGTGTCCCGGGCTCGCCCGTGGTGCCGATCCTCTCCGCGGTGCTGTGCTTCTGGCTGATGCTGAACCTGACCACGCTCACGTGGGTGCGCTTCGCTGTCTGGCTGCTTATCGGCTTCGCCATCTACTTCCTCTACGGCCGCCAGCATTCGCGGCTGAACCATCCGGAACTGATAGCACTCGAACACGAGCGCGAGGAGCACCGCCGGCTGGAGCACGAGCAGCGTGTCCGCGACCGAAAGGACCATCGGCCCAACCCGGAGCCCTAGCTCCGGGCCGCCGGAGCATGGGCTGGCCGCTCCCGCCGTCCTGGCCCCGGGTCCCTGCGTCCAGGGTGCTCTACCCCGGACACGCCGTGGCTATGATGCGAGGAGTCCAGGGTCCCGGAGAATGGAGCAACACATGCAACTCGGCGCTTTTTCGCTCAGCCTCGCAGTGAAGGACATTGCGGCTTCTGCCGCGTTCTACGAGAAACTCGGGTTCAGCAAGCACGGCGGTGACATCACGCAGAACTGGCTGATTCTGAAGAACGGTGAGGCCGTCATCGGACTCTTCCAGGGGATGTTCGACAAGAACGCCCTGACCTTCAACCCTGGCTGGAATCAGAACGCCGAAGCCCTTGGTTCCTTCACCGACGTGCGCGACCTCCAGCGGCAATTGAAAGCGGAGGGCGTGGAATTCCTGTCGGAAGCAGACGAGGCAACCACCGGTCCTGCCAGCTTCGTTGTGCAGGACCCGGACGGCAACCCGGTCATCGTCGACCAGCACGTCTGATGGCCGTGACGAGCAGGCGACGTCGGCGCCCGCCCGGGCACCGACGTCGTCCGTCGCTTTGCTAGCTGCTGGCTTCGCCGGTGCGGGAACCGAGCTGCTCGTCCAGGCGCAGCAGGCCGGGCCCGTCGTCGTTGACCAGCTTGACCCGACCGATGATCTCACCGACCGTGGCTTCTTCCTCCAACTGCTCGTCGACGAACCAGTTCAGCAGCGGGATGGAGTCGATGTCGCCCTCCTGCTGCGCGAGCCGGTACAGGTCGCGGATCGACTCGGAGACCTTCTTCTCGTGTGCCAGCGAGGCTTCGAACGCCTGCAGCACGGTCTCGGCGAAAATTGTCGGAGCCGTGATCGCCTGGATCTTCGGGTGGGCGCCGCGGTCCATCATGTGCTCGATGAACTTGTTCGCGTGGACCACTTCTTCCTCGGCCTGGGCGCGGAACCAGCCGGCGATCCCGGGCAGGTCGATGGCATCCATTTCGATGGCGAGCTGGCGGTAGACCACGGAGGCCTGGAGTTCCAGCGTGACCTGGTCGTTAAACGCTTCTGCGAGTTTTCCTGTGAGTCCCATGGCTCCAGATTAGGCGCCGCTTTGTATCCCCGCCAGCAAGGTAAGGCAAGCCAAGATTAGGAAAGCCTGTGCTATCCGTTCCCCGGGTTGTCGGTGGCGTTCAGCGGCACGCCGGGCTTCGCCAGCCCTTCAACCACGACGGCGCCGGGCAGCTTGAGCAGCTCCTCCGGCTTGAGCAGCAGTTTGCTGGACCGGTTGCCGCCGCCCATCACCACGCGTTCCCGGCCGATCACGGCGGCGTCGATGTAGACGGGGTGGCCGGAGGTTCCGACGGCGGTCACTCCCCCGATCTCCATGCCGGTCACGGCTTTGGTGGTCTCCGCGTCGGCGAAGGACGCGCGCTTCACGCCCAGCAGTTCCCGGACCTTCTTGTTCACGTCCAGCCGGGCTGTCCCCAGCACCACGCACACCGCGTATCTGGCCGGTTCCACCTTCTTGGACGCCACCAGAATGGTGTTGGCCGACTGCTCCAGGGCGAAGCCGTAGTGTGCGCAAAACGCCGCCGTCTCCGCCAGGTCCGGGTCGCACGCGAGGACTTCGCAGGTGAGGCCGTGCCCGGCGAGCGCAGCCTCGACGGCGGGCAGGAGTTTGGCTGTGCTCACTGCGCCCCGGTTGCCTCAACGGTCTTGGTCACGGCGGCCAGGATGGCTTCGCCGAGCTCGGCCGGTTTGGTGAACTGCGGCCAGTGCCCCGTGGGCAGGTGCACGTACTCCACGTCCCGGATTCTGGCCAGTTCGACCACCTGGGGTGCGCCGGCGTCGATCCAGCCCTGCAGCTGTTCGGGCGTGAACTCGCAGGTGATCACCGTGACCGGCACGTTGAAGCGCCGTTCGTCGGACAGGTGCTGCGGATCGGAGGCGACTCCCCTCGGCTGCGGAACGGCCCGGGCTCGGAACGCGGCGCGGAGCCCCTCGTCGAGGTCCGTCAGGTCTTCTTCCTCGAAGAGGGTCCAGTCCGGCAACGGCACGTCGTCGCCTTCGACGGGCAGCTCGTCATCGATCACGCCGCCTTCGCCGAGCGGGCCGCTGTCCACGTAGACGGCGCGGGCGATCCTGTCCGGGTGCTGGTCTACCACGCCGTGGATGATGGCCCCGCCGCCGGAGTGGCCCACGAGGACCACCGGCCCGCCCACGCCGTCCACGGCCTTGACGGTCGCGTCGATGTGGTCGCGCAGGCCGATCCCCGCCCGCGGCGCATCCGGTGCTTCCAGCCCTGGCAGCGTCAACGGGTGGACCCGGTGCCCGGCGGCGGCCAACGGCGGGGTTACCTCCGCCCACGAGGATGCGTCCAACCAGAATCCGGGTACCAGGATGATGTCCATGTCAGGTGACTCTAGTGCCCGACCGTGACCCGGAACACCCTTCGGACACAATTCAGGACAACGACGGTCCCTGAGGCGGCTCCGGAGGAGAACAACGGCGGGCCCCTGGCAGAAGAGCCATAGGCTGGCTTCGGAACGCTTATTGCCCGGCACGGAGGACCGCATGGGAATCATGAACGATCTGCTGGGGCCGGCCGCCGTCGAGCAACTGCGCACTTCCCTGGCCGGAACCGGCGACCAATCTGCGTGGCCGGCGCTGAGGGAAGCGGGAGATCGGCTCGAGCCGCTCCCCCTGCGGGCGCGCGCCGACTTGCTGGCGGAAGCGCTCCTCGTCGACCTGGCTGCCGGCTACGAGCCGGCCGCCGCCCTGATCCGCGCGGCGCTGGACGACGGCGCCTTCACCGGCTGGATGCTCTGGCCGGTGGGTGAGGCGGCCGTGACCCGCGCCTTGGAAGACGGGAGCCAGCGGGCCTTCGACGACGCGATGGCGCTGCTCGCGGAACTGACTCCGCGGATGACGAGCGAGTTCGCCATCCGTCGGCTGTTGATCCGAGACCTGGACAGGGCGCTGGGAATCATCCGGGACTGGACGGCCCACCCGGATGAACAGGTGCGGCGGCTGGCCAGCGAAGGGACGCGGCCGTACCTGCCGTGGGCCGTCCGGGTACCCGGCATCGTCGCCCGGCCGGCGGCCACCTTGCCGATCCTCGACGAACTGTTCCAGGACGAGAGCGAAGCCGTCCGCCGCTCGGTGGCCAACCACCTGAACGATGTCTCGCGGCACGCCCCGGACGACGTGGTGGCGACCGCGGCCCGGTGGAATGCTGCGCCGGGTGCCCACACCGCCCGGGTGGTACGGCACGGGCTGCGCACCCTGGTGAAGAAGGCACACCCCGGCGCCCTCGCGGCACTGGGTTTCACCTCCAACGCCCTCTCGGTGGCCGTCCCGCAACTCGACCAGGACACTGTCCACCTGCCCGGGGAGCTCGGCTTCGCCGTCGAAATCCGCAATGAAGCGGACGCCCCCGCCCGCGTGGCGGTGGACTACGTGGTCCACTACGTCAAGGCCAACGGTTCGCTGGCTCCCAAGGTCTTCAAGCTGGCGGTCGCCGACCTCGCCGCGGGCGAGGCCCGGCAATTCCGCAAAGCGCATGCCTTCCGGCAGATGACCACGCGCGTGCATTACCCCGGCCGGCACCTCGTCCAGGTGCAGGCCAACGGAACGCTGTCGCCCGAGGCGGGCTTCGACGTCGTGCTCTGACACAGGCACCGCCCGCAAAAGATTGGAATTCGCTCTCGGCATGGTGCGCCCCCATCTACCGGTTTGGGCCGGCGGCATCCGGTAATCTTGCTGCAACCTTTGTCCGGGGTGCCGGCCCTGACGGCACACCCGGAGGCTCCGACCCGTCCCACGAGGAAAAGCGCATGAAGTTTGACTTGCCCCTGCCGCATAGCACGTGCAGCGCGGCGCGCATCCGTCCAGGCGGACTCATCCGACAGACAGGACTCCTATGAACCCGTTGGCCGAGCAGGAACGCAAGCTCCAGGTTTCGCACCACGACGCTGAAGACATCGGCGCGCTGGCCGCGGACATCGTCGCCGGCCTCGTCGACGAGCTGCCCCGTCCCGTCATCGGGCTGGCCACCGGGTCATCGCCGCTGCCGCTGTATCAGTCCTTGGCGCGGCGCCGCCTGGATCTGTCCGGCGTCCGCTGGTTCGCGCTGGACGAATACGTGGGACTTCCGGCCGGGCACCCGGAGAGCTACGCGCAGGTGATTGACCGGGAAGTGATCCGGCCGCTGGGGCTCGACCGGGCGTCGGTCCTGCTGCCGGACGCCGACCGGGCCGACGTGGACCGGGCCGCTGCGGACTATGAAGCGGCCATCGCGTCGGCGGGCGGTATCGACCTGCAGATCCTGGGCATCGGCCACAACGGCCACCTGGCCTTTAACGAACCGGGCTCGGCCCTGGATTCCCGGACCCGGGTCGAGGAGCTGACGATGACGACGCGCCGCGCCAATGCCCGGTTCTTCCCGTCGCTCGACGACGTCCCCACCCGCTGCATCACGCAGGGCCTGGGCACCATCCTGGATGCCAGGCGGCTGCTGTTGTTGGTGCAGGGCCGGGACAAGGCCGACATCCTTCACCGCGCGCTGACCGGGCCCATCGACCCCGACTGCCCGGCCTCGGTGCTCCAACTGCACCCGGACGTCACCGTCCTCACCGATGTCGCGGCGGGCTCCCTGTTTCCCACCGGATAGGCCTGGATTCCGCCATGACACGCCACGGCGCCGGCAGCACCAACGGCTCCCCCGTCCCGTTCCGCGAGGCGGAACGTGCTCCCTTACCGGGCGGCCGGATAATCCTCAGGGGCAGAATCCACGCCGCCGAGGGTGAACTGCGGGACGGAGCCGTTGCGGTGTCCGGCGCGGAGATCAGCTACGTCGGTCCGGCGGACGCCCTGCCGCCCGGCGAGGCGGACACCGTCGTCGACGTCCCCGCAGACCAGCGGGTGATCCCCGGGTTGGTCGACCTGCACTGCCACGGTGCCTTCGGCGTCGATTTCCCCACCGCCGACGACGCGGACGCGCGCCGCGCGGCGGCCGGCATCCATGCTGCGGGCACCACCACGCTGCTGGCGAGCCTGGTGACCGCGCCGCCCCGGGATCTGCTCGGCGGACTCGACGTCCTCGCGCGGATCGCCGCCGACGGCGAGATAGCCGGCATCCACGCGGAGGGGCCGTTCCTGTCACCCGCACGGTGCGGCGCCCAGGACCCGCGGTGGCTGCTGGAACCGGACCTCGGCCTGGCACGGGAGCTGCTCGCGGGCGGCCGCGGCTTCCTGCGGACCATGACGTATGCGCCGGAACTGCCCGGCGCCGAGGGGCTCGTGGAGCTGCTGGCCAGCCACGGCGTGGTCCCCTCGCTGGGCCACACCGCGGCGGAGACCGCGGTCGCGGCCGGCTCCTTGCGCCACGCACGGACCGCCCTCGCCCGGCGGTTCGGCGAGGCGTCGGCGGTCCCCACGGTGACCCACCTGTTCAACGGAATGGAGCCGCTGCACCACCGCTCCCCCGGCGCCGTGAGCGCCTGCCTCCGGGCCGCCCGGGCCGGCGAGGCGGTCGTGGAGCTCATCGCGGACAATATCCACCTGCACCCCGACCTCGTCGCGACCATGTTCGAGCTGCTGGGCGCCGACAACATCGCCTTGGTCACCGATTCGATGGCGGCGGCCGGACTATCCGACGGCTTGTATTCCCTGGGACCGGCGGAGGTGCGGGTGCACTCGGGAGTGGCCCGCCTGGCCTCCGGAGCCATCGCCGGGGGCACCGCCGGCATGATGGACGTGTTGCGGAACGCCGTCGAGGCCGGAGTGCCCTTCGACCAGGCCCTCCGGTCGGCCACCGTGGTCCCGGCCCGGACCATCGGCCTGGCCGGCAGCGTCGGCACCTTGGCTGACGGCACGTTGGCCGACCTCGTGATCATCGATGAAGCCCTGGCGGTCACCGGCGTCATGCGCCGGGGCCGGTGGCTGGACCGTCACTGAGCGCGGGCCCGACCGGCGGGGATGGAATACCAGCCCGCCGGCCACGTTGTGACTGGTATGCAGCCTGCCACCCTTCCGGTCTCCATCCTGGACCGCGCCAACGCCCGCGAGGGCACCTCGGCGTCGGCGGCCCTGGGCGCCACCCTCCGCCGGGCACGGCATGCCGAGCAGCTGGGCTACCACCGCTTCTGGGTGGCCGAGCACCACGGCGTGCCGGGGATCGCCGGTTCGGCTCCGACGGTGCTGATGGCCGCGGTGGCATCGCAGACCGAACGCATCCGCGTCGGCTCCGGCGGAGTGATGCTGCCCAACCACCAACCGCTGGTGGTGGCCGAACAGGCCGCGACCCTGCAGGCGCTTTTTCCCGGCCGGATCGATCTCGGGATAGGACGTTCCGTAGGATTCACGCCGGCGGTACGCTCCGCGCTGCGGCAGGAGAAGGACGCCGCGGACCGCTTCGGCGAGGACCTGGCAGAACTGATGGCCTATCTCGACGGCAGCGCCGCCGTCACCGCCCGCCCGTACGACGGCGGTGCGACGCCGCTTTTCGTGTTGGCTACCGGCAAGGGGGTGGACCTCGCCGCCAAGGCCGGCCTCGCCGTCGTGGTGGGCGGTCCTGCCTTTACCGGCAGCAATCCGGAACCGGCCCGCGGGGTTCTGGGGCGCTACCGGAAGAATTTTCGGCCCTCCCCCTCTTGCCCCGAGCCATATGTGATCGCCTCCGCCACCGTGGCCGTTGCCGAAACGGCCGACGAGGCGCGGGACCTGCTGCTGCCCGAGGCGTGGGCAATGGCGCTGTCCCGCACCCGCGGGGAGTTCCCGCCCCTCGCGCCCGCCGACTCCATCCGGTCGGCTCCGATGACCTCCAGGCAGGAGCGCCTGGTGGCCGAGTCCCTGGCCGCCTCGGTGCACGGAACCGCCGAGCAGGTAGGCCGGCGGCTCGGACGCCTGCTGGAGGTGACCGGCGCCAACGAGCTCATGGTCACCACCAACACCTTCGACACGGCCGCGCTGGCCGACACGGACCGGCGGCTTGCCGCGCTCTTCGGCCTCGGCGGTCAACTCAGGTGAACCGTTTGGTGGCGGCGGGTGTGGGTCAGGCTACGGTCACGGATGCGACTTCCGCGCGGACGACGTCGAGGAACTTCTGGAAGCCCGGTTCTTCCACTGGAAAATGTCCGCATCCCTCGAGCTCAACCAGTCGATGGTTCCCGGCAAGCCGGCTCAGGTACCGGCTGCTGATCCCCGTGGGGGTCCACCGATCCTCGCCCGGATGGACCAGCAGGACGGGCGGTCCGCCATATGACTCCGGCGGAACTGCTGGGCCAGCCTCCAGGAACGACCGGAACCAACCCAGCGGCATGGAACCTCCCCCACCGCGCGAATCGCGCAAAACCTGGGCGGATAGTTCGGGGTCGTTGGAAATCTTCCGCATCGGGGCGAGCCACCGCAGCGGAAGAGGTATCCGCTGAACCGGCCCGCTGATGGTCGTGAGGAAGGGCGCCGCGAGACGGGCCATCCATGGGGCACGCACGACGGCCGATCGAACGTCAGGGTCGGTGGCGTCGAGCAGGCACGTCACGATCACCCGGTCACCCCTGCCGCTCACAGCAGCCGCATCCAGCGCCAGCATGCCGCCCATACTGGCGCCCAGGAGCAGCAGCGGCCTCTGGTCGGCGATCCGCACCGCAAGGTCCGCCAGAAGCCGCTGCCAATCCTGGTACGAGATGCGCGCGCTTCCGCGGGGACGCGTACGTCCATAGCCCGGAAGGTCAACGAGCGTGACGAGGGCTCCCAGTTGCGACAGATGCGCGGCAAAGGGCCACATGGCCGCAGCGTTTCCTCCTGCACCGTGCACCAGAAGCATCCGCACCGGCGCTTCAGGGGACCCGACGTGTTCAATATGTACGTCCCACCCGCGCCAGGCCCAGGTTTCAGCGCGGCGTTCCACCGATGGGTCGAAAGGACGGACGTAGGGTTCGTACCTGCGATCCGTCGCTGTGAAAGTCACGCATTCATCCTTCCCGAAATTGCACACCCGGCCCGGACGAGAAAGGTTCACCGGCGGGAGAGCGGTCAGAGGCTGGCGAGGAGTTCCTCCATTTCCTGGATCTCGCCTTCCTGGTCTTCGATGATGGTCTGTGCCATTTCCTTGGCCTGCGGGTTGGAGCCCTGCTCGACTTCCTGCTCGGCCATCTTCATGGCACCTTCATGGTGGGCGATCATCTGGGTCAAAAACAACCTGGCAGCCTCGGGGCCCTGCGCGGACGCCAGCCGTGCCAGGTCCTCCTCCGACATCATTCCTTCCATGGCACCCATGCCGGCTTCCCCGGATTCTGCGCCGTGCATGTCGTGGCCTTCCATGCCGCCGGCGGCCGCGTCCGAAGGCATACCGGCCGGCTCTCCCCAGGCTTCAAGCATGGCGGCCATCCGGTCGATTTCCGGGCCCTGTGCTTCCTTGATGCGGGTTGCCAGCTCGGTGATCCGCGCGTCCAGGCCTTCCTTGGACAACATGGTCTCGCTCATCTCCACGGCCTGCTGATGATGCGGGATCATCATCTGCGCGAACATCGTGTCGGCGTCGTTGTGCTCGGTGCCGGTTTCCGCGCCGGCCTGAGGCGCCGTCCCCGTGGTCGCGGCGGTCGGCGCAGGGGCGGTTTGGCCGCCGGAGTCTCCGGTTGCACAGCCGGCGAGCGCGAGGACGACGGCGAGGGCGGCAGCGGACAGGGTCAGGTCATGCTTCATGATTTTGTTCCTTCGAAATAGCTTGCTCGTGCGGGTGTGGCTCCGCACTGCTACTAAATTCGTTCCGGGTCCAGGTCAATCCGCCGCAGCAGCTGGGCGTTGAGGGCGACCACGATGGTGGAAACGGACATCAGGATCGCCGCAATGGCCGGGGAGATGGCGACCCCGGCGAAGGCAAGCACACCGGCGGCCAGCGGCACGGCGATGATGTTATAGCCGGTGGCCCAGATCAGGTTCTGAACCATCTTCCGGTAGCTGGCCCGGGACAGGTCGATCATCGACAGCACGGACCGGGGGTCGTTGCCCGCCAACACGACGCCGGCAGATTCCATCGCCACGTCGGTGCCGGCTCCGATGGCGATGCCGACTTCGGAGCGGGCCAGGGCTGGCGAGTCGTTGACGCCGTCGCCGACCATCGCCACTTTCAGGCCGCGTTGCTGCAGTTCGGTGACCTTCTTGTCCTTGTCCTGCGGCAGGACCTCGGCGAAGACCTCGTCGATGCCCAGGTCGCGGCCCACGGAATTGGCGACCTGCCGGGCGTCCCCGGTGATCATGGCGACCTTGAGCCCGCGCGCCTGCAAGGCCCTGACCGCCGCCCGCGACTCGGGGCGGACCTTGTCTTCCAGGGCCAGCGCCCCAATAATCTTGCCGTCGCGGACCACGTGCAGCACACCGGCGCCCCGATCCATCCAGGCCGAGGTTTCTTGGGCTACCTCCGCCGCCTCAGCCAGGTTCAACTCCCGGAGCATGTTCGGCCCGCCCACGGAGATGTCGGCCCCGTTAACCACGGCACGCACGCCCCGGCCGGTGCTGGAGGTGAAGTTGCGTCCGGTCAGGCCCAGTCGTGCCGCCTCGGAATGCTCGGCGGCAGCCCGGACGATCGCGCGGGCGACGGGGTGTTCGCTGTCGGATTCGGCGGCGCCAGCCAGGGCCAGCAGCTCGCCTTCGGTCACACCCTCGACTGCGGCGACGGCCGTGACCGCGTGTTCGCCTTCGGTCAGCGTGCCGGTCTTGTCGAACAAGACGACGTCGATGGTGCGCATCCGCTCCAGGGCGATGCGGTTCTTGATCAGGACGCCGGAGCGCGCGGCGCGTTCGGTGGAGATAGCGATGACCAGCGGGATGGCCAGGCCCAGCGCATGGGGGCAGGCGATGACCAGGACGGTCACGGTGCGGACGACGGCCTCATCGGGACTTCCGAGCAGCAGCCAGGCCCCGAAGGTGATGATGCCGGCCACCAGCGCGAAGTAGAACAGCAGGGCCGCAGCCCGGTCGGCCAGGGCCTGGGCCCGGGACGATGATGCCTGGGCCTCGGCCACGAGGCGCTGGATGCCCGCCAGCGCCGTGTCGGAGCCCACGGCAGTAATCCGCACCCGCACCGAGTTGTCCGTGGCGACCGTACCGGCGACCACCGTATCGCCGGTCGCCCGGGCGACGGCTTTGGATTCCCCGGTGATCATCGATTCGTCGAACTCGGCGCCGCCGTCGATGATCTGCCCGTCTGCCGGCACGCGGGCGCCGGAGCGCACCAGCACGATATCGCCGGTGGCGAGGGACCCGACCGGCACGGTTCGGACACTTCCATCGCTGTTGACCACGTCCGCCTCATCCGGCAGCAGGGCGGCCAGCGCGTCGAGTGCTCCCTGCGCGGAGCCCAGTGCACGCATTTCCATCCAGTGGCCCAACAGCATGATCACGATCAGCAGCGCCAGTTCCCACCAGAAGTCCAGGTCGAACCCGCCGATGCCGAGCGTCGTGATCCACGAGGCGGCAAAGGCAACCGTGATGGCCATTCCAATCAGCAGCATCATGCCCGGCTGCCGGGACCGCAGTTCCTTCACTGCCCCCTTCAGGAAGGGGGTGCCGCCGTAGAAGAAAATAATGGTGCCAAGTACCGGCGGGATCCACGCCGCCCCGGGGAACTCCGGGATGGTGTAGCCCAGGAGCATGGCGAACATCGGGCTGAAGAAGATCACTGGGACCGACAGGACCAAAGACAGCCAGAACTTGTTCTTGAACATCGCCGTACTGTGCCCGGCGTGCTGGCCATGCGTATGGACGGCATGTTCTTCGTCCACGGCCGAATGGACGGGTCCGTCCGGCATGGCCTGCCCGTGCGATTCGTGGTCGGTCACCGTCGGGCCCTGGCCCGGATGGCGGCGCTCAGGGCCAGGGCTTTGGGTCTGCTGGCCGGAATTGTAGAGGTGCTGCGAATGCTCGCTTTTCATGACTCTTCTTTCGCGGGCGCCCCTGCCTTTGGAAGCGGGGCGGCCCTTAGCGGGGAACCTGATCTTCAGGAGGCAATAAGTTCGTAGCCGGCGTCGGCTATGGCCGACCGGACGGCGGACTCGCTGACCGGCGATACGGCCAGAAGGGTGACAGTGGAAATGCCGCCGGGCACGAGGGCGACCTTCACATCGCTCACGTCGTCGAGAGCACCCAGCGCATTCGTGACGCTGGAGGCGCAGTGTCCGCAGGTCATGCCGGCAACCCGGTACTCTGCCTGAACGGCCGGCAACATCGACGAAGCCTTCGGCTCGCGGCGCTCGGTTCGTTTTCCGGAGGCGCCGGTCGGGGCGCAGCAGGTGCATCCTTGTGCGGACTTGGCGGTCAGGGACAGTTCCCGCTCGAGGGATTCGGCCATGGTGTTCTCCTCACACATCGTGGTGCTGGCTGCGGGAAGTGGGAACGCCAGACCAGGGGAATGACGCTCCGCCGCCGAAGCCGGTGAGGACCTTCACTGCGTTGAAGCCTTGGCGGGCTCGTGACGCTTGTTCCGGTGAGTCTGAACTTATACCCCCGGGGGGTATAAGTCAAGGGACGGGCAGGGGCTGGGGATGCTGCTGCGGCGGTGGCCCCAGTCCCAGCGTAGGGGCTACGGTGCTTGAGAGGCGGCCGACCGCCGCCGGCGAGAAACCGGACGACAGGAGCAGATTATGACGCACATCAGCTCGATGCTCGATACCTACCCCAAGGACCTGGGCGGCGTGGACCGCCAGAAGCTGGCGGAGTGTATTGCCGCCTGCTTCGAATGCGCTCAGACGTGCACCGCGTGCGCCGACGCGTGCCTCTCGGAGGACATGGTTGCCGACCTCACCAAGTGCATCCGCACGAATCTGGACTGCGCCGACATCTGCGCAGCCACCGGCCGCATCCTCTCGCGCCACACAGGCTATGACGCCAACATCACCAGGGCAATCCTGGAGGCCTGCCGAACTGCTTGCAGGGCCTGCGCCGACGAATGCGGGCAGCACGCGGAGATGCATGAACACTGCAAGGTCTGCGCGGAGGCCTGCCGCCGGTGTGAACGCGCCTGTGACGAACTCTTGGCCTCGCTGGGACGGGGCGCTTCCGAATAGGCCGGCCCACCTCTTGTCTCGCTGCGGTGGCGCGCAGCCTCCTGCCGCGGGCTCGGGACCCTGGGGCCCGCGGCAGGTCCGGCTAGGAGCCGATCTTCAGTCCGTTCCAGCCGCCGACACCTACGGTGATGCGCTGTTGGATCTTTTTCGAGGCGACCGGGTAAAAGTGCAGGTTGCCTTTCTTGTCGCGGGCGAGGATGCCGGACTGGCCGGCGGTCACGTGGTCCTCGGCAGCGGACAGGTGCGTCATGGCATTCCAACCTGACTTGGCGATCACCTTGCGGGCCTCGCTGATGAGGTTGCCTTTGCCGTTGGAGCGGTAGAGCTTTAGTTGCCCGGCCTCGGTGCGGGCGATCAGGTCTACCTTCTGGTCCGAGTCGAAGTCCAGGGCCATCACGTCCATGCCCTTCCAGTTGCCGGAGCTCAGCCGTTTCCGCGGCTCGGGCTTTGTGCCGGCGGGATTCGCGTAGGAGTACAGCTTGCCGTCACGGTTCTTGGCGATGATGCCCGGGTACTTGTCGGTGGCCCTCCACCTGGTGACGAGGATGGTGTTGTGCTGCCATCCGCTCGTGCCCAGAGTGGAGCGTTTGAAGCCGCCGTTCTTTTGCCCGTAGTCGACGGTGAGCCGTCCGTCCTTCCAGTTGGCGATCAGGTCCTGGGTGCCGTCGCCGTTCCAGTCGGCGATCTCCACCGCTCGCGCTGCTCCCCATCCGGCCGAAACGTAGGAGCGCTTGTTCAAGTCCCTCCCCTTGGCTGACGGATATAGGTAGAGCTTGCCTGCGGAGTCCACGGCTGCAACATCGCCGGACTTGGCCTTGGCCGGGGCGACGGCGGCCGGCAGTGCCTTCAAGTCGTTGGCGATCAGCTTCGGCATGTCATAGGTGTAGTGCGTGACACCCGGGAGGATGGTCATCTTCGTGTTGGTGAACCCGAGGCTCTTGTATTTTTTCTCAGCGCTCTTGGCGCTGCCCAGGGCTGACCAGGTTTTCAAGCTGGTGCCGCCGCGTCCGTCGCGACTGCCGCAGATCCAGTGCAGCTTCATCTTCTTCACCGCCGCGGGAGCGGCTGTCTCCATGCCCGTGTATCCGCCGCCGCCGACGATGGTGGCCCCGCCGCCCTTCATCCAATCCTGTCGGTCTGCGAGGAGTTCATAGGTGATGAACTCGGCTCCGCCGGAGTAGCCGTGGAACCAGATGCGGCGGGCATCGAGCTTGTATTTGGCGATCAGTGTTCCGGCCAGGGCCCGGAAGTAGTCACCGTTGCGGTCGGCATCCTCCCACCAGGTGATGCCGCCTTTCTTGTCCGGGGTGATGACGGGAACCATGATCATGTTCTTCTTGGCCGCCTCGGCCGCCATCTTCTTCATGATGGACCCGTTGGGGTGGTGGACGTACGACTGCGCTGGGTAGGAGTAGTCGCCGTGGAAGACGAATAGGACGCCGACCGGCTTCTTCGTATCGATGCCGTTGGTGTAGACATGGTATTTGCTGCTGACACCGTTGGGAGCGGTGTAGGTCTGGTAGGTCGCGTTTCGCGGTGCCGTGGCCTGGGCCGGAGTGCTGACAACCAGGGCTGACGCGAGCATGGTCGCCCCTAGGACTGCTCCCAGGAGCGCGCGGATGAGGGCCTTCATCAAGCTGGTTCCGTTCATAGTGCTGCCGCACTGCGCGAATGCGGCACGGGTGCTAAGGGATGCAATCGGACGTAAAGGCTCATCCGTAAGGGATCTGGGAAAACCGCGCCAGTTCCCCCCTCGAAGTAGGGGTGCCAAATCGTGGGACGGGAGCCGCATTTGCCTTCGGACAGGAACAGCCGGTTCCTGAATGCGGGGAGGACTCATATGTCGCTGGCGGTTTGGGACGCCGCAGGAATCAAGGGTCTTCCGCGGGCAGCGGTTGTGCTGGTCATGGCTCCGGGAGGAGCGGGCAGTTGGGCGGCAACGATCGCCGTCAGGGACAAGCCGAAGCCCACCACCTGCCACGGACCCAGCACCTGCCCCAGCAGCAGCGCCCCCAAGGCCGCGGCTACCAGCGGGGACAGCAGGCCCAGCACCGCCACCGCGGCAACCGGGATGCGTCCGATGCCCCAGAACCAGATCACGTAAGCAGCGAGCCCGCCGACAGTCCCCAGCCACGCATAGCCAGCAACCGCCGGGAGGTCCAGGTGTGGCGGGATGCCTTCCAGCAACAACGTCACCGGCAGCAGGAACAGGCCGCCGGCAGTCAGCTGCCAGCCTGCCAGCGCAACAGGCCCAACCCCCGGAGGCCGGCCCCATCGCTTGGTGAGAGTGACGCCGGCAGCCATTGCGGCCGCACTGGCCAGTCCGGCTGCGACTCCGGTGGCATCCAGCACCGCGGTGGAGCGGAGAACTACGAGGGAGACGCCGGCCAGACCGATGAAGCCCCAGCCCAGCCGCCAGCCCGACAAGCGCTCCCGGAGCACGATCACGGCGAGCAGGGCAACGATCAGCGGCTGGGTCGCCCCGAGGGCGGAGGCCACCCCGCCTGGCAGCCGGTAGGCGGCCGCGAACAGCAACGGGAAGAACGCCCCGATGTTCAACATGCCCAGCACTACCGCCTTCCACCACCACCCTCCCCTCGGCAGCCGGCGGGTGAAAACCAGCCCGATGATCCCGGCGGGCAGTGCCCGGATCATCGCGGAGAACAACGGGTAGCCCTCCGGCAACAGCTCGGAGGTCACCACATAGGTGGTCCCCCAAGCAAGTGGCGCGATGGCAGTAAGCAGGATGACGGCGGCGCCGGCCATGCTTCCCCCTAACGGATGTGCTTGAGCTGCTGCCGCGGGCCGGCCTGTCGCCGAACGGCGGACCGACAGGTGGAGCGCAGCATCTTGGAGCTACTCAAGGATTGAAATATCTAAGTGCTTAGCTATAATAGCTAAGCACTTAGATATTTGCAATGGTCTCTTCGAAGTTCGGGAGTTGATGGTCCAGACCGACCATCTGTTTAACGCCATCTGGCCCGGCGCGGCATCAGCCGTTCCCGAGCATCTGAATGGGTTTGAACCGGCACATGAAAACCAGATTTGTCGGCACATAATAGGTTGGAGCGTATGAACGACCATTTGGAATCGATCCTGGGCCAGTGGGCTGCCGAACGTCCCGACCTGGATGTTTCTCCCATGGCGGTGATCGGGCGCATTTCACGCATCTCCAGAATGATCGACGCCAGGCTCGCACGCACCTTCGCTGATCACGGGTTGGACTCCGCATCGTTTGACGTTCTTGCCACCCTTCGGAGGTCCGGAGCCCCCTACACGCTGAGCCCTAGTGAACTGACCAGCAGTGCCATGGTTACCTCTGCCGCCATCGCCCAGAGACTAAACCGGCTTGAAGAAAAGGGTCTGGTCACCCGCTCAAAAAACGAAGCGGACGGCCGGGGCAAACAGGTCACACTAACATCCAGGGGGCTCGTCCTTATCGAGCAGGCACTACCGGACCACGTCCGAACCGAGCACGATTTGCTTAGCTCACTCAGCAAAGCCGAGAGAGACTCCCTGGCCTCACTCCTGGCGAAGCTCGAATCGGGGTTCTGCTAGCAGGACCGTCATTACTTGCTTGAAGAGCATTCGTCGAAGATGCGGCTCGACGTCAACAGCGCCGAACTCAACAGGATCTAGCCTCACACCTTGCTTCATGCCGACCAGGGATACAGCCGGCCCTCTTTTCCAAGGAACACGAGCAAGATGACGAGACGCTCAGGCCCGTCCCTTCAGGATCAGGTGCCAGTAGACCTGCGGGAGGATCCGCCGGTCCATTACCCACTGCCAGCGCCGTTCCTTTGCCATCCTGAGGACCGGATAGCTCGGTTGAGGGCGGTATTGGTCATCGAACTCGGCAAAGAACGCGGTGCGGCGGCTCAGCGTGAACGGGCAGACTGAGTAGCCGTTGTAACGCGCGCCAGGCGCGCGCCCGGCCAGGACAGCGGTGAGGTTCTTCGCCAGCACCGTGGTCTGCTTGCGGAGCGCCCCGCCGGACTTGGAGTTCCGTGTTCCGGCGGCGTCGCCGAGGGACCAGATATTGGGAAATCGCGGATGGCGCAGAATCTCTGGATCCACCTCGACAAAGCCGCCACCGCTCCCCCGCGGCGGCAGTGAAGTGGCTTTCAACCAGTCCGGCGCCGACTGCGGCGGAACCGCGTGCAGCAGGTCGTACCGGACCTCCCGGTCCCCCGAGGAGCCGTGCAGCACCAGTGTCTGTGCCTCAGGATTAACCGAGGCTACGGTGGTGGAGGTCCACAGCGTGATCCCGTACTCGCTGATCTTGCGCTCCAGCTCCCGGTCCACCTCCGGCATCCCGAAGACGGTGGGCGTGGGCACCACCAAGTGCACGTTGATGTCCTGGAGCACGCCCTGTTCGCGCCAGTAGTCGCAGGCCATGTAGGCAATTTTTTGGGCGGCACCTGCGCACTTTGCGGGCCCGGGCGGCTGAGTGAATACGGCGGTGCCGGAGCGCAGCCCTAGCACCAGGTCCCAGGTCTTGGGGACCAGCTCGGCGTCGTAATTGGACGAGCCGTGCGGCGAGGCCATCGCCTCGGCCAGCCCGGGAACGTCGTCCCAGTCCAACTGCAGGCCCGGACAGACCACCAAGTGCTCGTAACCAACGCGATCGCCTCCGGCCAGGACGACGACGTTCTCCTCCGGCCGCACGTCGGCCGCCTCCCCGCGGATCCAGTCAACCCCCTTCGGCATGACATCCGTTTGCGCGCGGACTGCTTCGGCCATCCGTGCAGCTCCGGCTCCTATGTGGGAGAACAGCGGTTGGAAGTAGTGCTGGTCCCGAGGTTCGATGATGGCGATGTCCTCAACGTTCTGCCGGCGAAGCCGCGCGGCCAGCGAGATTCCCGCATTGCCGCCTCCAACAACCACTATCTGATGGTGCTTGTCCATGTTTCGGCCTTCCGTCGATGGCGGCCGCGCCCCCGCCGCTGCCGCATCCGCCCAGTCCACAGCGCCCAGGGCCGTCCGTCAAGGCGCGAGCGAGCCGGGACCGGGTCCTCAAACGTCTGCCTCTATTTCCAAAACAGCGGTCCGTGCAGGATGGGGCCGGGCCGTTACGGCGGCGGATCCGCGACCAGCCGCGGGTCCTGGAACCGCCGTTGGGCCGGCGGTTCTGGCGGTAGCGGGCCGGTGACGGCATATGCGCGGGGTCGCGATTGGCGGCTGCGAGCACCAGCGCGACCGGCGCGTCCGCGGTTTCTGCGCCCTGATTTGGCGGCATGACGACGAGAGCGAACGTCGGCCTCGAGGCCCTTATCACTGCCAAGGCGTGTGTGGAAAGTGTGTATCTTGCGAGCCGGAACCACAGAAGACCCGCATCTTCAGTGGAGCTTAGGGGAATCGAACCCCTGACCTTTTCATTGCGAACGAAACGCTCTACCAACTGAGCTAAAGCCCCGGATGCGCGTGTTACCCGCGCAATCACACGTGTGTAAGGGTAGCGCATCGACCCGCGTGCATACCAAATGAATCCAAAGCTTTTTGATGTACCGTCCGCGTCGTGCTCGGACTACTACTTCTCCTGCAGAACGGACAGCACGTTCCCGGATGGATCCTTGAACCATGCGATGTAGGGGCCTTCTTCGCGGAAGATGCCCTTGTCGTCCTGGGCAAAACCCTCATAACGCTCGAACCGCACTCCCTGCGAGGCCAGTCCGGTCACGGCCGTTTCGATGTCATCCACTTGAAAGTTGAGGATCGTGAAGCTGGCTGGAACGGAGTCCGGCTGTTCATAAACAAGCGTGTCCCGGCCGCCGGCCAGATGCAGCCACATCAGGCCATACTCCTCGGACGTTTTCAGGCCAAGAGTGTCGCGGTAAAAGCGTTGCGCCTCCTGTAGATCATGAACGGCGATACCGCTGTAGGCCTTGCTGTTGGTGAGCTTCATGGCAACCCCTCCCGGGTCGACCCAACCGTGAATGTGCAGGGCTTGTCCCCACGTTTCCGGCCGTGGCGCTTGGCCGGTGGTGATCCATCACAGCGCAGGTTCCTGCTCAACAGTGTTGCAGGCGCGGGGAACCTTGGGGAAGACGTGAGCCCACTCAAGCCCCGGCAGTCGCTACCTCTCTGGAGTAAAACGCTACAGCCGACTGCGAGCCCTGCGTCGATTCTCCGAGGCATGGGGGAAAATGAATACTCTTCATTTTACCAATACCGGATAAGAAACTGTTGGGGGATCAATGGTCACACCCTTGGGCGCAGCCCTTTCAAGCGCATGGATAGGCATGACGAGCACAATCGTCGGGAAAACTGCCGTCGCTGCCGTCGCCGCTGCCGGGATAGCAGCCGGAAGCCTCGCCGTCGTTGGAGCCGTGAATCATGATCAAGGCTCGGTCGTGCGCGTCGTTGACGGCGATACGTTGGTCATCAACTACAACTTCCGGGAAGAAACGGTACGGCTCCTCAACGTCGATACTCCTGAGACCAAAGATCCCAGCCAGCCGGTTGAATGTTTGGGACACGAGGCGACACAGAATCTTGAACAGCTCGCTCCGCCGGGCACGAAGGTCCGCCTCGACTTCGACGTCGAGCGTCACGACCGGTATGGCCGCACGTTGGCAGCAGTCTTCGTCGGCGACTCCCTGGTAAACGCAGAGATTGCCAGACGGGGCTTAGGGCACGCTGTCTACTACGAGCCCAACCGGAAGTACCTGAGCCAGGTGCAAGAGGCTCAGTCGGAAGCAGCGGGAACAGCGCAGGGCATGTATGACCCGTCGATCGGTTGCACCATTCCCGGACAAGTCCAAGAGGCAATTGAACAGGTAGAGGCGACAGCCGCAGGCAATCCGGCCGACACTTCGTCCGCGACAGCCGAGGCAGTAACTGCCTTGGCCTTGACCATCGCAGCAGCAAAGGCGATGGACTCCACGCTCCACACTGCTTCTCACACGGCAGATGCCGTGCTGTGGGCGGCTCTACCGAGTGCTGACCGGAAGCAACTCAGCAGCCAGTTGTCGGACGCCATAAAAGCCGGCGAAGCGAAACATCAACAACTGTCGGTCCAACGCGACAAGCTCAAGGTTGCCGAGGACAAGGCAGCCGCCGAGAAGAAAGCGGCCGAGGAAAAGCGGAAGGCGGAAGCGAAGGCCAAGGCGAAACGGATTGCGGCTGAAAAGAAGGCGGCCAAGGAACGCGCTCAAGCGGAACGGGCGGCGGCCGAGCAAGCGGCAGCACAGGCCGCTGCCGCGGCTGAGGCGGCCCGGCAGGCCGAAATCACCAGGCAGGCGCAAATTGCCGAAGCAGAACGGCAGTGGCGCCAACAACAGCAACAGGCTCCTGCCCCCGCACCTCCGGCTTCCAATCCCTACCCTGGCTACACCGGACCCCGATGCTATGCACCCGGCGGCCGTTCGTGGACGCCCTGCCCTTAGCCCTTAGCCCTTCACGGCACCAACCAGCAAGACCCCTGGCGGTCCGCATCCGGACTGGCAGGGGTCTTCAGCTGTGTGAACAACAAGGTCCGGGCTTCGCGGGCCCGCAAACACTGCTCCGGCTTCGTGGGCCTGAACTGTGTACCTCAACGGACTAACAGCTTGTGGCTTCGCCCGATCTGATAAGTATCAGAGCACCTTGCAGACAATCCGTGCAAGCGCTGGGCTTACAATTGATCAGACTGTTCAAGCAGTCGCACAGCGTTCGACAGGAAGTGGTCATTTTGCAGCAACTCGATGCGACCGACCGGCGGATCCTGCTGGCGCTGGATGAGGACCCGCGCATTCCGGTGATGATGCTGGCCCAGCGGCTCGGCCTGGCCCGCGGCACCGTCCACTCGCGGCTTGAGCGCCTGGCTGCCTCGGGTTGCCTGCGCACGCACTCGGCCCGGGTGCTGCCGGAAGCGCTAAATCGCGGGGTGATGGCCATGGTGAGTGCGGAACTGGACCAGAGCAAGCTCAACGATGCCGTGGAAGCGCTCCGGAAGATTCCGGAAGTGCTGGAATGCCACGCCCCGGCGGGCGATACGGACTTGCTGATCCGGGTGGTGGCCAGCAGCCCGGACGATCTGTATCGGGTGAGCGAGGAGATCCGTTTCTGCCCCGGCATCACCCGCACCTCCACGCAGATGTTCCTGCGCGAGGTGATTCCCTACCGCACCACGGGCCTGTTGAAGCAGGACTGACCGTTCGGAGCCAGCGCCGGCACCGCCGCACCGGTGCAAAAGAGCCGGTGGCTGGGAATGCCGGCCCGGGGGCAAACCGCTAGAAGAAGAAGTGCGCCAGCACACCGATCACCCAGACGGCCCCGGCGGTAAACGCGCAGCCGAGCTCCACCAGCATGCCCAGGCCCACGGCCTTGAGCGCCGCCCAGCTGGCCCCGACCGCCTGGCCCAAGTCCCGCCGTCGTGCGTATTCGCTGAGCAGGAGCCCGGCGGCAAACCCGATGAACAGCCCGACGACGGGAATCACGAACATCCCGACCACACCCACCAGCACGCCCGCCAGGATTGACCAGTTAGGCACCTGCCTTTGTTTCAGCCGGCGCCCGGTGAGTACCAGGCTGGCCAGCATGCCGGCGGCCACGAACACCATCCCGATCGCGAAGACCACCCAGCCCAAGGTGCTCTGCAGGACGATGGCCCAGACGAGCAGGCTGATGCCGATGGTGATGGTGCCGGGCAGCACGGGGACGACGATGCCGGCTATGCCGACGGCGATGAGCAGACCGCAGAAGACGGTCGCGAGTATCTGGGCTTCCACCCACCCAGCCTACTGGGGTGCGCCGGGCGGATCGTGGCAGGGCTGCCCAGTCGAGGGTGATCTGCGCGCAGTAGTCGCAGGACCTCCGTGCAGGCGGCGCTTGCGCGGCTGCCGGGAAGGGGTGTGTCACTAAAACGTGGCGCGCACCTCGTTTCCCCTTCGATCCCCGTTCATTCGCACGGGCAACAGTTGAGGGGCCGGCCACCTCCAACGGCCGGCCATCACTCAACCGGAGGTCCAATTCGTGCACGCGTCCCCAACTTCGACACCAGCCTGGCTGTCCCGGCCCCTGCGCCTGACCGGCGGGGCTCTGGCCCTGCTGGCTGCCGGCTCCATGCTCGGCCCCGCCGCCACCGCCGCTCCCACCCCCGTCGACGCCGACTGGGCCGCCTCTGCCTACCGGGGAGGCATCGACGTCGTTGATGCTCCGGATGCCGACCAGCAGACCCTCGACGGCACCGTCTTTGACGACAAGAACAAGGACTCCAGGCAAGACGTCAACGAACCGGGCCTGCGCGGTGTCACCGTCTCCAACGGCCGCGACGTCGTCACCACGGACAGCCATGGCCGCTACGAACTGCCGGCGTTCGACAACATGACCGTCTTCGTCACCCAGCCCCGCGGCTACCAAGTGCCGGTGGACGACGACAACGTCGCCCAGTTCTTCTACCACCACCTGCCGGAGGGATCCCCCGACCTGAAGTTCGGCGGCATCGCCCCGACCGGGGCGCTGCCTGACAAGGTCAACTTCCCGCTGGCCAAGAGCAAGCTCACCCAGTCCCCGGAGCAACACTGCGCATTCGGCGCCGACGTCCAAACCTACAACCAGAAAGAGGTGGAGTTTGCGCAGAACGGTGCCTTCGCCGACCTGGCCGCCCGCTCAGACTATGCCGGCTGCGGCGCGCTCTTCATCGGCGACATTGTGGGCGATGACCTGTCCCTCTTCGAGCAGACCCGGGAACTGACCGCCAAGCTCAACGGTCCGGCCCGCTTTCTGCCCGGCAACCACGATCTCGACTTCGACGCCCTCGACGGCGAGCACGAGTTTGACACTTACCGCAGCCAGTTCGGCCCGGAATACTACTCGTACGACGCCGGCAAGGCCCACGTCGTCGCCATGAGCAACATCGAATATCCGACGGCGATCCCCGCGAAGAAGAGCAATTACACGTACGCCCTGGGCGAGCGCCAGCTCGAATGGCTGCGCCAGGACATCGCGAAGGTGCCCAGGGACCGGGTGATCGTGCTGGCCGGCCACAGCCCGTTGCTCGAGTTCTACTACAGCGACTCTCACACCACGAAGCAACTGCAGGCGATTTACGGGATACTCGAGGGCCGCGAAGTCGTTTCCCTGGGCGGGCACACCCACATGTCGGAGAACCTCCGGGAGGGCGACCTCATGGCCGGCTGGCGCGACGAGCTCGGCGACGCGGGCCTGCCGTTCACCCACTTGACCGTCCCGGCGGTGTCCGGCCATTGGTACAACGGCCGGGTGCTCGCGGAGGGCTTCCCCACCGCCATCCAGCGTGACGGGACCCCTCCCGGCGTCCTGACCCTGGATATCAAGAACACGGAGGTCCGCGAGCGTTTCACGGCCACCGGCGACGACGGCTCCGACCAGATGGCTCTGGGCATCAACTCCCCCGCCTACCGTGCCTGGTTCGACGAATACAAGAACCAGCGCGGCAAAGCCCCGTCTCCGGAGAACCCGAACGCGGTGGCACAGGGCGAACTCGGGGAGACTTGGCTGACTACCAACTTCTGGATGGGCTCCACCGGCTCCACCGTGAAGGTCTCCATCGATGGCGGCGAAAGCACCGAAGCCACGCGTACCCAGTCGATGACCGCCGACGACGTCCCGCTGATCGGTGCCGAGTACACCGATCCCACCGCCACCATCGAGCAGTTTGTGCACGGCGGCGGCCTGCACGACCGCACCTCCCACCTGTGGCGACTCGAACTGCCGGCCGGCCTGGCCGTCGGCGAGCACACAGCCACGGTCACCGCGACCGACGTGCACGGCCGCGAGTTCACCGAGACCATCACCTTTGAGGTCGTCAAGTAACCCTGCCTGAAGTCCGACGGCGGGTGGTTGCGTCACGCAGCCACCCGCCGTCGCTGGCCTTCCGCTGGCCGGTGGGGCGCTTAGGCTACCGCGGCCTTGACGAGCGCCTCGAACTTCTCCTCCACCGCCGGGGTCCATTCCACTATTGCGAACGAGACCGGCCACATCGGCCCGTCGTCGAGCGTGGCCGCGTCGTTGAATCCGAAGGTGGCGTAGCGGGCTTGGAACTTGGCCGCGCCCTGGAAAAAGCAGACGACCTTGCCGTCCGTGTTGGCGTACGCGGGCATCCCGTACCAGGTCTTGGGAAGAAGCTCCGGCGCGTTCGCGGTGACGAGCGCGTGAATGCGTTCCGCGAGGACACGGTCGGCGTCGGGCATTTCGGCGATCGCGTCGAGCACGGCGCGCTCGTTGACGGCCTTCTTCTGGCCGCTGCGGCCCTGTGCCCTCAGCTCCTGGGCCCGCTCCTTCATGGCGGCACGCTCGGCCTCCGAGAAGCCGCCCGCATCGGACTTCTGATTGGTGCTCATCTCGATCTCCCTCGTACGAATCACGACCGACAGTAGCAGCCACGCGGGGCCGCGGGCTTCTCGAATCCTGCTCGGTCCGCGAAAAAACGTAGCCGTCGGCGGGCAATCTGATATACGGTGCAGCGATACCTCGCGGCTACGGGGCGGGGCTGGTTAACGGAAGGCGCGGGGACATCATGGACGACGCACAGAACCGCCAGGACCTGACCCGGCAAATCGACCAGCGCCGTGATGACATCAGGGCTTTTCTTCGCCGCGCGCGTCCCAAACGCAACCGCCTGACCAATGTCAGCATCGTCGGGAGCTCGGTCGTCGCCGCGTTGACGGCGGGACCGGGCTTCGGCCAGAACAATTTCAACACGGCCGTGGCGGGCGCTTTCTCGCTATCCAGCACGTCGATCGTCTGGCAGGTCATCTGTATCCTGGCGTCGATCCTCTCCCTTATCGCCGCGATTGCGTCCGGCCTTGCCAACTCCCGCAACAGCGCGGAGCAGATCTCGACGGCCGAGTCCGCCAGCGCGCAGCTCGACGGGCTGCTGACGGCCCTGAAGTACGGCCAGCTGCCGGTCGGCGAGGCTGCGCGGCTCTACCAGGAGTACAGCTCAAAAGCGGCCTTCATCGACTAGCCGCTCCCGCGGCCACCCGCCGGCCCGGCCCCGAGCGGCGCCGTCTGAGCCCGGAGCGGCGACGGGGTCAGCGCGTCGGCGTGCGCATCGGGCTACCGCACGCCTTTGATTTTGACCACGAAGACCGCGCCGAGCAGGCCGATCACGGCGGAGAGCACGAACAGCGCCGTGTAGCCGCCGAGGTAGAGCACGGTGGGGGCGGCGATCAACGGGGCGATGACCTGCGGCGACGAGGCCGCGATGTTGATGACACCCATGTCCTTGCCCCGGTCGGCGGCGCTCGGCAGCACCTCCGTGAGCAGGGCGAAGTCCACGGCCAGGAACATACCGAAGCCCGCGCCGAGGACCATGGCCGCGCCGACCACGGCCGGCCACGCGGGCGTGATCGCCACGATGACCGACGCCGTCGCGATGGTGATCGAGGACGCGATGACGAACGGTTTGCGGCGCCCCACCCGGTCGCTGAGAGGTCCGCCCACCACGGCCATCACCACCACCGCGGCCGCATAGACGCCGGTCAGCAGCAGCACGCCGCCGGCCGGGTCCGGATGCCCCACGGCGTCCTGGAGGAAGAAGAACAGGTAGAGGGTGAAGATGTTGTTGCCCAGATTGACCAGGAAGCGGGTCAGCCACGCCCAGCCGAAGTCGGGGTGCTTGGCCGGGGAGATCCAGAAGCCCTTCAGGAAGCCGGGCCAGGCGAAGGGCGGGCGGTCGGCCTTGCGCAACGGGGTGTCCCGGCCCGCAATCACGAACGGAATGATGCTGGCCAGCAGGAACACGGCGCAATAGATGTAGCCGAGGACGAAGCCGCCGGCCAGATTGGCCAGCACCGCGCCCATCACAATGCCCAACGTCTGCCCGATCGCCACCAACCCGCCGATCTGGCCGCGCTGCCGCCGCGGCACGCGGTCCGGGATGCTGGCCGTTACGGCCGCGTAGGCGCCGTTGCAACCGGCCTGCACCAGGCACCAGCCGATCACCATCACCGCGATGTTGGGGGCGCCGGACAACATCAGCAGCGCGGCGAAGCCCAGGACGCCGCCGCCCAGGGCCCACGGAACCCGTCGTCCGAACCGGGAGGTGGTGCGGTCGCTCAGCGCCCCGAAGACCGGATTGGCGACGAGGGACACGGCCGCGCCGAAGCCGGTGGCCATCGCCAGGACGGCTTCCTTGTTCACAGCATCGAACGCCTGCGACTGCTGGGCCAACAAGACCTGCAGCGGGCCGAAGAAGGCAGCATTAATCCCGAGGTTGGTCAGCAGGACGGCGGTGACCCAGCCGGCCCGGACCTTGATGGTGGGTTCCCGGAACGCCGCCGGAAGGTCGAGCGCCGGCACGGGATCGCGCGGTTCCTGGACGGACATGGCGACAACCCTCCTCACCGACGGCGCGGCCTGACCCGCGGTCCCCTGTTGTTGCAACAGCGTACAGCCGCCGTGTCGCACGCCGGTAAGGCCACGCATCCGCTGCCGGCGGTCTCGCCCAACGGCAGGCCAGCAGCGCTGACCGGCTGGCCTTCAGGAATTGCGGCGCTGGAGCGCAACCTGCGCCATCCGGCGGCGGCCGGGCGACGATTGCGCGGGATGTCGGCCTGCGCCGGCGGCGGCAGGGCGACGACTGGACCGGATGTCAGCCCGCGCCGGCGACGGCACGCTGCCGGGCCAGCTTTTTCAGCCCGCGCGAGACCTGGACCGGCTCCGGCCAGCGCGGCGCCAGGTTATCCCCCAGCGTGACGCCCTTGAGCTTGCGGCCGAACATCGGGACCACCCATTCCTGCAGCCAGTCGCGCTCGCGCCGGAGTGCCTCGCGCCAGCCCGCCCGCACCGGAGCCTCCGGCCGCTTCAGCCGGAGCGTGTGCTCCACGCCGAGGGCCTCGAGGACCCTGGCCGCCATGTACTTGTGCCCCAGCGCGGACATATGCAGCCGGTCCGTGTCCCACATCCGCCGGTCCTGATAGAGGTCGAACGCCCAGTGGTCCACCAGCACGGCGCCGTAACGCCGGGACAGGTCGCGGACGGCCTCGTTGAACACCCAGTTGCGCCGCCGCATCGGCTCGAGGACCGGCGGAAGCATGACCTCAAAGCCGGTGAAGAGGATTAACTGCGCACCCGTTTCGGCCAGCTGGCGGACGGCGGATTCGTAGTCGGCCAGGAGCTCCGGCATGCTGCGCTTGAACTCCAGGATGTCGTTGCCGCCGGCATAGAAGGAGACCAGGGTGGGTTGCATCGCGACGGCCGGCTCCACCTGGTCGGCGATGATCTGGTGGAGCCGCTTGCTGCGTACCGCCAGGTTGGCATAGCGGAAGTCCGGGTCCTGCTTGCCCAACTGCTTGGCCACCCGGTCGGCCCAGCCGCGCACGCCATTGGGGAAGTTGGCGTTGTAGTCCCCCACGCCCTCGGTAAAGCTGTCGCCCAGCGCCACGAATAGTCCTCCCACGTGCGGAAGACTAGCGGCGCCGGGCGACGCACCGGCAAACACGCGGTGAAGTCCAGCGCTGTGGCGGCCTGGTTGTCCGCTGCGGGGTGACGAGACCCGGGGTGAGCCGGCAGTTGCCCGCCTGCCGTCAGGTGGGTTCTGGAACCAGCTCCGGGGGCTCGAAGATCCACGGCTGAAGCGGCACAGCGTCCGGACTGAACTCGGGCAGCAGCTTGGGCAGCGGGACGTCCGGCAAGCCCAGCGAGGCCAGCAACAGGCCGCGCACCGCGGCCGCGTCCAGCCCGGCCAGCTCGAGTGCGCCCAAGGTCACCGCGCCATCGCGCTTGGCCAGGCGCCGCCGTCGTTCGTTGAGGACCAGCGGCACGTGGACGTATTCGACCGGCGGCAGCCCCAGCAACGACCCGAGGTATGCCTGCCGCGGGGCGGAGGTCAGGAGGTCGTCGCCGCGCACCACTTGGTCCACGCCCTGTGCGGCGTCGTCCACCACCACCGCAAGGTTGTAGGCGGGTACGCCGTCGTTCCGCCGCAGCACGAAGTCGTCGACGACGCCGGTGTAGTCGCCGTGGAGCCGGTCGGGCACCGTGTAGCTGGTGGTGGAAGCGCGCAGCCGCAGGGCCGCGGGGCGGAGTTGGCGGCGTTCCTCGCGTTCGGCGTCGGTGAGGTTGCGGCAGGTTCCCGGATACGCCCCCTCCGGAGCATGCGGCGCGCTGGGAGCCTCGGCGATCTCGCGCCGTGTGCAGAAGCATTCGTAGAGCAGGCCGGCCTCCGCCAGCTGTCCGAGCGCGTGGCGGTAGACCGCGGCGCGGTCGGTCTGGCGCACCACCTCGCCGTCCCAGTCCAGGCCGATGGCCGCGAGATCCGCCAGCTGCCGGGCCTCGAACCCGGCCCGCGCCCGGTCCAGGTCCTCCACCCGGATGAGGAAGCGGCGGCCGGTGCTGCGGGCGAAGAGCCAGGCGAGCACCGCGGTGCGCAGGTTGCCCACGTGCAGTTCACCCGAGGGGCTCGGCGCGAACCGACCGGCGGGACTCTGGGCTGCTGGCACGTCCCCACGGTAGCAAACACCCCACCGCCCGCGGGTGTGTTGCCGCGCCTATTAGGCTGGTGCTATGAGCACACCCGTCTCCCCCATGGAAACCCCCATTGCCGTCACCGGCGCCACCGGCGAGGTGGGCGGCATGGTCGCCAGGATGCTGGCGGAGCAAAACCTTCCACAGCGGCTGATTGTCCGCGACCCGTCGCGTGCACCGCAGCTGCCCGGGACGACGACGGCGACTGCCGGCTATGGCGACAAGGCCGCCGTCGCCGCCGCGCTGCAAGGCATCGAGACAGTGTTCATGGTGTCCGCCGCCGAAGCCGAGGACCGGCTGCAGCAGCATTTCACCTTCATCGACGCCGCCATCGATGCCGGCGTGCAGCACATTGTCTACACCTCGTTCATCGGTGCGACCGAGGACGCAACGTTTACGCTGGCCAGGGACCACTACGCCACCGAGGAGAAACTGCGCGGAACCGGGCTGAAGCACACGCTGCTGCGCAACAACTTCTACGCAGACGTCCTGCCGTCGTTCGCCGACGAATCGGGTGTGATCCGCGGTCCGGCGGGCGACGGAAAGGCGGGCTTTGTGGCCCGCGAGGACGTAGCCCGGGCGGCCGCGACCATCCTGGCCGAACCCATGCCCCACGCCGGCTTTACCTACGAGCTGACCGGCCCGGAGTCGGTGACCCTGGCCGAGGCGGCAGCGGCCATCGCGGAGGCAACGGGCCGTCCGACGTCGTTCCTCAACGAAACGGTGGAGGAGGCCTACGCGAGCCGGGCGCACTACGGCGCCCCGGACTGGCAGCTGGATGCCTGGGTCAGCACCTACACGGCCATTGCCGCCGGGGAGCTGGACCTGGTGACCCACGACGTGGACCTGCTCACCGGGCGGCCGGCACTGAGCCTGCGGGAACTGTTCGGCGGCCGGGACTGAGCCTGCGGGAGCTGTTCGGCGTCGGGCGCTGACCTACGGCCGGGACTGAGCCGCGGCCGGGCCGGCGCCGACGGTGCGGCCCGGACGGAACCCCGCCCCCGGAGTGGAACCTAGGCGTTCCAGAGTCCGTAGGAGTCCGCGAGCGAAGAGATCTTCTCGGCGCGGGCGAGCCGGGGCAGGTAGGAACCGTCGCCAACCACCGCGCCGGCGGCGTGCGCATCGAGGAGTTCGTGCGCCCACTTGATCTCCGACTCGCTGGGCGAGAGTCCCTTGTTGATGGTGTCGGCGGCATCGGTGAGCAGGCAGAGCTTGCCCGTCATGCCCATGGACGCCGTCACCTTGCAGGCTTCCAGCAGTTCTTCGCCGAGTGCCCCGACGGTCGGGCCGTCGATGGGGCCGGGCAGCTGGCCTACGCGGGAGGCAACCACGAGCCGGGAGCGGGCGTACGCCAGGGCCATCGGTGAATCGCTGACCCCGGTGTCGCGGCGGAAGTCGCCCACGCCGAAGGCGAGGCGGAAGGTGCCCGGTGCGCGGGCAATGTCGGTGGCGTTCTCAATCCCGATGGCGGATTCGATCAGGGCCAGCACCGGGGTGCCGGCCTGCAGCCGCATGGCGGTGTGCGTAACCTGCTCGGGCTTCTCTGTCATGGCCAGCATGACGCCGCGCAGGCCCGGCGCCTTCGACAGGGCGGCCAGGTCGTCCGCCCAGTACTCGGTTTCCATGCCGTTCACCCGGACCCAGGCGGTCATGCCGGTGGAGAGGGCCTCCACCACCCGCTCCCGCGCCGCTGCCTTGCCCGTCGCCGGCACGGCATCTTCCATGTCGAAAATGACGGAGTCTGCTTCAGAGGCCAGAGCCGGCCCGAAATTCGCTTCATCGGCCGCCGAGGCCAGAAGCCAGGAGCGGGACAATTTTGCGGGAAGGGCGGCGGCACGACGGTTTCTTAGAGCGGACATACTCCTAGCCTAATGTTTCCGCCGCCGGGGCCACTAACCTAAGGGGCGAATGCCGATTGAGGCATGCGCCACCTCCGTCCGTGGCGGGAGGCAAACCGGCGTCAGAGAGATGCCGGGTGGCGCCGCCGACGGCGCCGGCGGGCCACAACGACGGCGGCGACCACGGCCGCCGCCAGCAGCACCACGACGGCGATGCCCAGCGGGGACCCCGCGGCCGCGGCCAGCCAGGCGTTGAGGGCGGCCAGGCCCACGGTGGCATACAGCACCGCCCACAGCACCGAGCCGACCACGACGGCCGGCAGGTACCTGCGCAGCGGCATCCGGCCAAGGCCGGCGGTCGCGTTGACCGCCGTCTGGACGCCCACCGTCAGGAAGCAGAGCGCGACGGCGAGGGCTCCCCAGCGGGCGATGACGGCCTCCGCGCGGCGCATGGCCGGCGAATCCAACTGGCGGACCAGGCGGGTGTGCCGCCCGCCGGCTGCCAATCCCCTGCCGGCCCAGTACGTGGCATTGGCGCGCAGCATCACGATCACGAACAGCACGCTGACCGCGTATCCGAAGGGGAGGCTGGCGATGTGCTCCATGTCAGGCCGCGGGCGCCGGCCGGTGCGCGGCGGGCGCAGCGCCCATCAGTGCGGCGCCGAAAGGTCTGCCCACGATGGTCTCCTCGGGAGTCGGCGGATGGTCGCTTCCGCGGACGGCGCACGCTGTCCGGCCGCGAACAGCAGTTTACGCCTACCCAGCGCCGGGCCGTCGGGGAAGGTCAACGGGCCGCCCGGGCACGTACGCGGCAACAACGACGGCGCAGCACGCCTTCCCCAGTGCGGGCCGGGAAGTGTCTTACGCTGTCCCCATGGCCCAGCTGACTCCCCGCACCACCGATGCCCTCCCGGCCGCCCAGGCGCAGCGGCTGCAGCGGGCGCTCGACGAGAGCGCCGACGTCACCGTCTTCGTCAACGGCACCACGGTGAAGCTGCCCGCCCAAGCCGCGGACGCCGTCGTCGATATGCTCCGCCGCTTTGCCCACGGCGATGCGGTGATGGTCAGCTCCGCAGTCGAACTGCTGAACACCTCGCAGGCGGCGGAGGTGGCCGGCGTATCGCTGACCTACATGCGCCGCCTGACCGACGCCGGGACCATTCCGGTCCAGTACCGCGGAACCCACCGGCGGATCCTGCTCTCCGACGTGTTGGCCTGGCTGGAGACCCGGACCGCCGCACCCGACGCAGGTTCGGCGGACACCGCCTCCGCTGCCGGTTAGCGGACTCTTGCCGTCTGGCCCGGGGAATCCGCAACCTACGGCATCCTCTTCCCCGTCTGCCGCCGGGCTGCGGCCGGGCTGCGGCCGGGCTGCGGCCGGGACCCGGGGTGCACAGCCGACGCGATCACCCCTAGGCTGGGTGCCACGGGCCCGGGACCGGGTCCTGAAGGACAACCAGAGGAGACTGTGACCGTGGCCGACCTGCTTGCTCCGCTCGTGACCCTCCGCAACGGGGCCAAGATGCCGCTGCTGGGACTGGGAACCTGGCCCCTGGACAATGCGGAAGCCGCCCGTACGGTCGAAACTGCACTCGACCTCGGCTACCGGCTGTTCGACACCGCGGAGAATTACCGGAACGAGGAAGGCGTCGGCGAGGGGCTGCGCCGCAGCGGGCTTGACCGCTCGGAAATCTTCATCACCACCAAGTTCAATAAGCAGTGGCACAGCGTCGACGGCGCGCGGCAGGCCTGCGAGGCCAGCGCCCGGCGGCTGGGCGTCGACTACGTGGACCTGCTGCTGATCCACTGGCCCAACCCCGGGCAGGACCGCTACGTAGAGGCGTTCGAGGGGCTGACCCGTTTGCTGGAGGACGGGAGCGTTTGGGCCATCGGCACGTCCAACTTCAAACCCGCGCACCTGCAACGGCTGTTCGACGCCGGGCTAGTACCGGAGGTCAACCAGATCCAACTGGATCCCCGGCATACCCGCGCGGACCTGGTGGAGATACACCGCCAGCGCGGCATCGTCACGGAGTCCTGGAGCCCGCTCGGGAAAGGCGGCGACCTGTTGCGGGAACCGGCGGTTCGGTCGCTGGCCGGCAAGTACGGCAAGAGCCCGGCCCAGATCGTGCTCCGCTGGCACACTCAGCTGGGGCACGTGCCCATCCCCAAGTCCGCGCACCCGGACCGGCTGGCCGAGAACTTCGCCATCTTCGACTTCATGCTGGAGGCCGGTGAGCTGGCCCGGCTCTCCGCGCTGGACCGGGGCACCGCGGACATCACCGACGCGGACGTTTTCGGCCACTAGGCGGCCGCTGAACGGCCGCTGCGGCGCTGCTTCGGCTTGGCCTGCCCCGGCACGCTTTAACATGCAAAGGAATGAATCCTGACGGGTCTGTGTTACGCCTAGTGACACCGGTTGTAATTCGACGGTGTCCACCGCAGCCGGGCGTGGCGCTGGATAAGCGCAACGGCGGGCTGGAAGCAGTACAAAGGAGACATCAATGACTGTGCAGGACAAGGTCGCTCTCGTAACCGGCGCCGGCCAAGGCATCGGGCGGGCTATCGCTCTTCGCTTGGCCGAAGACGGCTTCAACGTCGCCATCGCCGATATCGAGCCGCAGCGCGCCAAGGGCGAGGCTGTCGCGGCGGAGATCGAAGGCCTCGGGCGCAAGTCCGTTTTCGTGGCAGCTGACGTCGCCAAGAGGGACGACGTCGTTGCGGCTGTCGACACGGCAGCCGACCAGCTCGGCGGATTCGACGTCATCGTCAACAACGCAGGCATTGCCCAGATCAAGCCGGTCCTTGAAATCAGCGAGCAGGAACTCGACCAGATTTTCAATGTGAACGTCAACAGCGTGGTCTGGGGCATCCAGGCCGCGGCCGCCAAGTTTGACGAGCTCGGCCACGGAGGCAAGATCATTTCGGCTGCCTCCATCGCTGCCATCCAAGGCTTCCCGATCCTCAGCGCCTACTCCGCCTCCAAGTTCGCCGTGCGCGGCTTCACGCAGGCGGCGGCGCAGGAGCTGGCACCCAAGGGGATCACGGTCAACGCGTATGCGCCCGGCATTGTCGGAACCGGCATGTGGGAGCTCATCGACAAGGAACTCAGCAAGATCAACGGAAAGCCGATCGGTCAGAACCTCAAGGAGAACGTGGAGGGCATCGCCCTCGGCCGGATCGAGACGCCCGAAGACGTGGCAAAGATCGTGTCCTTCTTCGCCGGCCCCGACTCCGATTACGTCACCGGCCAGGTGCTGCTGGTAGACGGCGGCATGCTCTACAACTGATCAGGGCGTGCGAGCGGGCCGTCCCCATCACGGCGTGAGGGGTAGAAACAGCCCCTAAGGGGCAGCACCCGCGAAGACAGGACCAGGCCGGAGCGTTGGGGGTCGCTCCGGCCTGATCCTGTTGGGGGGAGGAATGATGTGAGGGCCGACGCAGATGCCGGCGGGCATTCTCCTATTGCCACGCCTGGTCTGCCCACGCGGCGTCGCGCGAGTAGTTGCTGCCGGTGAGGTTCCAGAGGTCATCATCCTGGGCGTGCGCTCCCAGGACCCCGACCTGATCCAGGGATGATGCTGTTCCTTCGTTCGGGACATTCGGAACCTTGCTGGATTCGGGTCCAATCGACGAGAAACCGAACGGGCTCATTTTGTCCTCTTCTCCAACAGCGAAGATTCGACTTCGGGCGACCAGGCCCTGGCGTAGACGCCGAGTGCCGCCTCTTCCCACGTGGTGAACCCCAACCGGTTCATCAGCAGGTGGGCCTGGGAAAACGTCAATTGCTGCGCGCTGCGGCTAACGCGCGCACGGTCCGCCCGGTACAGGTACGAGTCAAGGGTCCTGATCCAGCGGCGGCGCCAGTTCTGGACGCTGCTTTCGTCCGCGGTCGCCGCCATCAGGCGGTGCATCGGTGCCGTGCGAGCAACCAGTCCTGCGGTGAGGCTGTGCCGCGCCTTCGGAGCCGAACGGCCCAGCTCGGCCGTGGATACCCGAAGGTGGTTGTCCCAGCAGTAGTCCCAGGACAGCCTGCCCCGGTCCGGCCACTGTTGCGCCTTCGGCCCATACATCATGGCCCACGCCGCATCGCAGAGGAGCAGGGAGGCGAGCGCCGAACGTCCTTGGGCCTTGCTGAAACGCTGCGTGGCCCACATGGCCAGCTCGGAGGACAGTTCGAATACCTCCTCCGCGAGATCCAGCCCATCGGGTCCCCCAAAGCGGTCCAGGTCCGCTTCGGGTACGGGGACGGCGGCATCGGCCGGCGAAAGTTGAATGGAATCCTCGCTGCCGAAAGGCAAGACGAAAGTTTCCTGGGTCGTGATGCCTGGCAGGATGTCGAGGACCCGGTCCCGGGCCGCCAGCTCGAACCTTTGGAGGCTGTCGAGGATTGGGCGGCGGCCCAGGAACCGGACCTTCAGGTGAGGCCCCATCTGGTCGGCACTGTGGTTGAAGTACCAGCGGCCCACGCCTTCGCGGCGAGCGTGGGCGACCAGCGGTGTAACCAGTTCTCCTATGACTGCGTCGACTACGTCCTGCCTACCCGTGTAAATAGACAGAACCCACCAGTACGATTTAACGTTCACCGAACTTGTTGGGCGGATGGCTGTCAGCTGGCTCATGCGCTACTCCTGGTTCGATGTTGTGGTGGTTGGGGAGGGATAGCCGGCGTCATCCTGGTTACGGAATCAGCACAATGCCGATGAGATGGGGCGGCTTTTTACCAGTCCCAGATATAGGCGGAAGCGGTGGCGTTTTCAGAATGGGGAACCGGTCCTAGATCGGCGGCTACTGCCGGAGTGGCCGCAGAGACCGCCCCCAAGGCAACCAGCAGACCTGCCGCGATGCTTGCGATCTTCTTGAACATGTCATTCCCTTCACATGGCTTAGGTTCGTACAGTGACAAATCCAGCCGGGTTGCTCGCCCCCGACATGTTCAAGAGTTCCGTGCTTCTGCTGCGCCTGTCCAGCCAATCCCGTTGCAACATCCGGACATGCCATGATCGTGCCTCCGGGCTTGCTCTGTCACGTTCCGGACAGGTGGTCAAAACCGCCTGCCGCCCCGGAAATCCGGGGAAAGGAGCGCCCCCTCGGGATCATCGGCCGCAGACCGCCAGACGATGGCATAATGTGGCCATGGCAGGAAGTGGCCGCTGGCAAATGGCGCAAGATGGGCCCAAGAAGTGCTTTAGACTGGCCAAAGAGCGGCCGCACCGCACCGGAAACAGCAGGCCCTGCGTGATACGTAAATGGATCAACCGGAGGAGCGCCCTATGCTGAGCGGGACGGCATTCGAGGTCTATGAATTCGCCGTGGCCCATCCCGGCTGGACCAAAGAAACCATGTCCACGGCACTCGGCTACACCATCCGCGACCTCAACATCGCCATCGGCGAGTTGGTCAGCAGGCAATTGCTGCAGCAGCCGGCACCCGATGTCGAATGCTATGTCGCCATCTCCCCCGACGTTGCCCTGTCGCAACTGGTGGACTCCGACGAGCGTCTGCTGATCGACCTGCGCACCAAGATCAGCGGACACCGTGCGGACATGGCGGCTCTCGTGCCCACCTACCTGGCAGCCCGCAAACGGGTGTCGCTGGACTCCTCCGTGGAGGTCCTCGAAGACCCCGGGGTAATCCGCAAGCTGCTGGTGGACTATGGCCGTGACGTTTCCGAGCAGGTGCTGATCAGCCAGCCGGGCTCCGGCGCCTCCGCCGATGTCCACGAAGAGGGCATCCAAAAGGACATCGAACTCCTCAACCGCGGGGTCGTCCGCAAGAACATCAGCCACGCCAGCACCCTGGACCATGTGCCCACCCGCAAAGCGGTCGCCGCGATCTCCCCGGCCGGCGGCGAGTACCGAACCCTGCCCTACGTGCCGCTCAAGATCATGATCTTCGACCGCAACCTCGCGCTGATCGGGCGCCAGCTGCATCCGGAAGACCGCGGCGCTCTGGTGGTCCGCGACTTCAACCTGATCCAGGTCTTCATCAACCTGTTCCACGTGGCCTGGGAACTGGCCGATCCCTACGTTTTGGACGGGCAGGAAAACGGCGCCTCGGACCTCAACGGCATCCAGCATTCCATCCTCAATGCCATGGCCGCCGGTTACTCCGACGAGGTGATTGCCCGGAGGCTGGACATCAGCGTCCGCACCTGCCGGCGCCACATCGCCTGGATGCTGGAGCAGCTCGGCGCGGAAAGCCGTTTCCAGGCCGCGCTCAAGGCCCGGGACGCGGGCTGGCTCTAGCCCCGTGCAGCACCAATAGAAAACTTCTGTTTCCTATCCCGTAACGCCCCGGGCTATCCTGTGTGAGTGACTTCACAGGATGCAGACCTTTCCGAAACCCTGCCCATAGAAACGGAAGTGGCGCTGGAACGCGCCACTGCGGCGCACCGGCACCAGCACCTGTTCTCGCAACGCGCCGCAAACATCAAACAATCAGCCGTCCGCGACGTCTTCGACATCTCGATGCGCCCCGGACTGGTTTCCCTGGCCGGCGGCAACCCCTACCTGCAGTCCCTGCCCCTGGAGAAGATTGCCGGCATGGCGCAGCGGCTGATCGCCGAGCATGGGATGACCGCCCTGCAATACGGCGGCGGCCAAGGTACCCCGGACCTGCGGCGAAAGATCTGCGAGGTCATGGCGCGGGAAGGCATCACCGGCGTGGATCCGGAGAACGTGGTCGTGACGGCGGGTTCCCAGTCCGCCCAGGATGTGGCCGCCAAAGTCTTCTGCAACCCCGGTGATGTGGTGCTGTGCGAGGATCCCACCTACGTGGGCGCACTGAACACCTTCGAGGCCTACGAGGTCCAGGTGGAGCCGGTGTCGATGGACGAACACGGTCTCGTGCCCTCGGAACTCCAGCGCCGCATCGAAGAGCTGCAAGGCGAGGGCCGCAGCATCAAGTTCCTCTACACCATTCCCAGCTTCAACAATCCCTCCGGCATCACGCTGGCCGCCGAGCGCCGGCAGCAGATCGTGGACATCTGCCGCGAGGCCGGCGTCCTGGTGCTCGAGGACAATCCGTACGGACTGCTGCGCTTCGACGGCCAGCCCTTGCGGCCGCTGCGCGCAGACAATCCCGACGACGTGGTCTACCTGGGCTCGTTCTCGAAGATTTTGGCGCCGGGCCTGCGGATCGGCTGGGCGCTGCTGCCCGACCACCTGCAGCGGAGCTTCTACCTGGCCAACGAGGCCGTCACCCTGTGCCCGCCCACCCTGAACCAGATGCTGATCTCTGCCTACCTGGACGAGCACGACTGGGTGGGGCAAATCGATACCTACCGCCGGTTGTACGCCACCCGGTGTGCCGCCATGTTGTCGGCGCTGGAGGAGTTCATGCCGGCCGGAGCCAGCTGGACCGAACCCGACGGCGGCTTCTTCGTCTGGATTACCCTCCCGAAGGGCGTCGACACCTACCCGCTGCTCTACGACGCGATCGAGGCCGGCGTGGTCTTCATCCCGGGGGCGGCGTTCAGCCCCTCGGAGGAGCCGTCACGCCAGCTGCGGCTGGCTTTCAGCGCCGTGCCCGAAGAGGCCATTCGCGAGGGCGTGCGGCGACTGGCGCCCGTCCTCGCAAAGGCTATGGCCGGCGCCGGTTCTTGAAATAGCGGTAGTACGCGTAGCGGCCGGCGAAATAGAGGCCGATCACGATGATGATCCGCAGGATGGGGTGCAGTCCCGGCATCAGCCAGATCATGACGTAGCTGAGCAGGAAGACGGCCGCCATGGCCCACAGGGTGCCCTTCCAGTCGATCCTGGGCACCCCGGAGTCGTTGCGCTGACCCGAGGGCCTGTTGTTACTCATGCTCCCAGTCTTTCACAGCCGGTACGCCGCCCTTGGTCGCTCCGTCAGGGAATGAGGTCGTTGATCGCTGCAGAGCGGATCCCGGACGCCGTCCTCCGAGTAGACACCTGGCCGCGATCAGGCGCCTACCAGGATGCCGTCCAGGTCGGCGTAGACCATGGCGCCAGGCCGGAAGAGCACGCCACCGATTTCGACGGGAACGTCTGTTTCCCCGCGGGCGTCCTTGGCACTCTTCCGCGGGTTGCTGCCGAGCGACTTGACGCCGAGCGGCAGCTGCGCGAGGGCCGCCCGGTCCCGGACCGCCCCGTTGATGATCACCCCGGACCAGCCGTTGGCCACGGCTGCCGCGGCGATCATGTCCCCCATCAGGGCCGTCTCCAGCGAACCGCCGCCGTCAACCACCAACACGGCGCCGTGGCCCGGGGAGTTGAGGACGGATTTCACCAGCCCGTTGTCCTGGTAACACCTGATGGTGCGGACCGGCCCGCTGAACGACGCCCGGCCGCCGAAGTTGCCAAACTGGAGCGACAGCGACGCCAGTTCGTCGCCGCGCTCGTCGTACAGGTCCGCCGTCAAAATCACTGTAGGTTCAGCGCCGTGGGTCGCCGCGCTGCCCGCTGTCTCAATCACCTGATGGTGCTCCTCCTCGCCACACCGCGATCATAACCAACCCCGGCCCGGCGGGCATCTGCGCGCAGGGCAATGTCCGTCCGGTATGCGGCAGCGCACGTCTCGTCAATTGCGGCGACGACGCCGTCAATCCCGCATGCCGCAGCGCACCGTCAGTCCAGCAGCAGCGCCGGTTCTTCCATGATCGCGGCGACGTCTGCCATGAACCTGGCGGAGAGGTCGCCGTCCACCACGCGGTGGTCGAACGATCCGCCCAGCGTGGTGATCCAGCGCGGAATGACTTCGCCGGAGACGACCCACGGTTTCTGCCGGATGGTGCCGAACGCGACGATGGCGACTTCGCCCGGGTTGATGATCGGGGTGCCGATGTCGATCCCCAGCGCCCCGATGTTGGTGATGGAGAGGGTGCCGTTCTGCATGTCGGCGGGCTTGGTCTTGCCGGCACGGGCCGTGGTGGCCAGGTCGTTGAGGGCTACCGCGAGCTCTTTGAGCGAGAGGTCCTGGGCGTCCTTGATGTTCGGAACCAGCAGGCCGCGCGGGGTGGCGGCGGCAATGCCCAGGTTCATGAAGTGCTTGACGTGGATTTCGTCGCCGGACTCCGTCTCCACCCAGCTGGCGTTGACGTTCGGGTTGCGTGCGGCGGCCCAGATCACGGCCTTGGCCAGGATGAGCAGCGGCGACACCCTGACGCCTTCGAAGTCGCGGGACTTCTTCAGCCGCTGGACGAACTCCATGGTCCGCGAGGCATCCACATCCACGAAGATGCTCACGTGCGGGGCGCTGAAGGCCGACTCGACCATGGCCTTGGCGGTCGCCTTGCGCACGCCCTTGACCGGGACCCGCTCGATTCGGTTGTCCAGCCCCTTGCGCGGGGCCCAGAACGTCGGGGCAGCTGCCTGCTCGGCCTCGCGCTGGGCCTGGTAGCTGAGCAGATCCTGCTTGGTGACCTCACCGCCCTTGCCCGTGGGGGTGATGTCCGCCAGATTGATGCCCAGGTCCTTGGCGGCCTTGCGCACCGGCGGCTTGGCGAGCACCCGGGTCAGCAGCCGGGTGACGGCGGCCTGGACGGCTTCGCCCCGGGCGTGCCCGGCACCGGCGGCAGGAGCCGCCCCGGGAACCGCGGCGTCGTCGTCGGCGGGAACCGGCGGCACGTGCTGGGCCTGGCCGTGCGGCTCGGGCAGATGAATCTCCGCGGCGGGTGCGTCCCCGCCGCCGGAGCGGGCCGCGGAAGGGCGCGCCGCCGTCGTCGTTGTGGCAGGGGAAGCCGAGGCACTGCCGCGGCGCGGGCGCCGCCTCACCGGATCGGCCTTGGGGCCGGAGCCGACCAACGGCCCGCCCTCGGCGGTGGCCTCGGGCACGGGCTGTTCCGGAACGGGGGCCGCGGGGCGCGCCGGAGCGGCGGGCTGCTCGGAGCCGGCGGGCTGCCGTGCAGCGCCCTCGGCGGCGACCGCGAAGATCGGGGTGCCGACCTCTACGGTTTGCCCCTCCGGCACCAGCAGTTCCGATACCACGCCCGCGTAGGGGCTGGGGAGCTCGACCAGCGACTTAGCCGTCTCGATCTCCACGATGACGTCGTTGACCGCCACGGTGTCCCCCGGCTTGACCTTCCAGGACACGATTTCGGCTTCGACCAGTCCCTCGCCGACGTCCGGGAGGTTGAAAATCTGCGTGTTCGACATGAAAACTCCGATATCAGTAGGCGAGCGAACGGTCGAGGGCCTCGAGCAGGCGGTCGATGTCCGGCAGGTACTGTTCCTCCACCTTCGCCACCGGGTAAGGCATATGGAAGCCGCCGACGCGCAGCACCGGCGCCTCCAGGCTCAGGAAGGCGCGTTCGCCGACGCGCGCGGCGATCTCCCCGCCGATGCCGCCGAAGGTCGGGGCTTCGTGGGTGACGATCAGCCGCCCGGTCTTCTCCGCGGATGCGGTGATGGTGTCGAAGTCGATCGGGGAGATGGAGCGCAGGTCGATGACCTCCACGCTGTTGCCGTCCTCTTCCGCCGCCTTCGCCGCGGCCAGGGCGACCGGTACCAGCGGCCCGTAGGCGACGATCGTCGCGTCGGTGCCTTCTCGGACCACCTGGGCGCTGAAGGCGTCGCGGCCGGCGGACTCGGTGTCCACCTCGCCCTTGAGCCAGTAGCGGCGCTTGGGCTCGAAGATGATGACCGGATCCTGGCTGGCCACCGCCTGCTGGGTCATCCAGTAGGCATCGTGCGCGTTCGAGGGGGTGATGATGCGCAGGCCGGGCGTGTGCGCGAAGAGGGCCTCCGGGGACTCCGAGTGGTGCTCGATGGATCCGATGCCGCCGCCGTAGGGGATGCGGACGACGACGGGGGCCGACAGGAGCCCGGAGCTGCGGGACCGGATCTTGGCCAGCTGGGTGGTGATCTGGTTGAACGCCGGGAAGACGAAGCCGTCGAACTGGATCTCGCAGATCGGCCGGTAGCCGCGGAAGCACAGCCCGATGGCGGTCCCGAGGATGCCGGACTCGGCCAGCGGCGTGTCGACCACGCGGTCGGCGCCGAACTCGGCCAGCAGCCCTTCGGTGACCCGGTAGACCCCGCCGAGCTTGCCGATGTCCTCGCCCATGATCAGCGTCTTCGGATCATTGGCCAAGGCCTCGCGCAGCCCGCTGGTGATGGCCTTCGCGATCGTCATGGTGGTCATCAGCGTGCCTCCCCGGCAGCGTTGTCGTCGGTGGCGGAATCGGCGAAGCCGGCCTGGTACTGCCGGTGCCATTCCAGCTCCTCGCGGACCAAGGGGTGCGGATCGGCGTAGACATTGGCGAAGTGGTCCTCGAAGTCCGGGGCCTCCATGGCCAGGACGTCGGCGCGGGTGGTTGCCGCGAGCTTGTCGGCTTCGGCCGAAACCTCGTCGAAGAACCCGTCGCCGGCCGTGTTGGTGCTGCGCAGGTACCGTTCCAACCGCAGCAGCGGGTCGCGTTCCCGCCAGCCCTCTTCCTCGGCAGCCTCCCGGTATTTGGTCGGGTCGTCGGCGGTGGTGTGGGCACTCATCCGGTAGGTGAACGCCTCGATCAGCACGGGCCCGTTGCCCGAGCGGGCGTGTTCCACGGCCCACCGGGTGACCGCGTGAACGGCGACGACGTCGTTGCCGTCCACCCGGATGCCCGGGAACCCGTAGCCGGTGGCACGCATGGACAGCGGAACGCGGGACTGGACCGCCGTCGGCACGGAGATGGCCCAATGGTTGTTCTGGCAGAAGAACACCACCGGGGACTGGTTGGAGGCGGCGAACACCATCGATTCGTGGACGTCCCCTTCCGAGCTGGCGCCGTCGCCGAAGTAGGCGACGGCCACTCCGTCGTCGCCGTCGCGCTGAATGCCCATGGCGTAGCCGACCGCATGCAGCGACTGGGCGGCAAGCACCAGCGTGTAAAGATGGAAGTTCGTCTCCCGCGGGTCCCAGCCGCCCTGGCTGATACCGCGGAAGAGCTTGAGCATGTTGGAGAGGTCTAGGCCGCGGGTGAGGGCGACGCCGTGCTCGCGGTAGGTGGGAAACACATAGTCCTGGGGCTGCAGCGCGCGGCCGGAGCCGATCTGCGCCGCTTCCTGCCCGAGCAGGGGAGGCCAGAGCAGCAGCTGGCCCTGCCGCTGCAGAGCCGTGGCTTCCTGGTCAAAGCGGCGGACCAGTGCCATGTCGCGGTACATCCCGCGCAGCGCCTCGCCGTCGAGGTGGGCTGCGTAGGGGCTGTACTTCGCATCGTCGCGGACGGTCCCGTCGGGGGCCATCAGCTGCACCAGCGCGGGCGCGTCCGAGGGGTCGCTGGACACCAGCGACTGTTCCAACTCTTCGATGTCGAATTCCGAGGCGGGCAGGTGCTCAGCGCCCATACGAACTCCTCGCCGATCCGCTGCCTCAGCGGCAGAGATCTTCGCTGTTCATATATGCCGGGCCGGGAATACATTCCTGGCCCGGCATATATCTGTCGTTTATCTCGTCCTAGCCTAATGGCAGGTGCCGTCCGGGCCGGTCACATTACCGTCAGGAAACGCCCGGACCGTTTGTATAGTTCTCACAGAGCGCCAGGAAGCGGCTGTTGGCTTCCACTTCACCGATGCTGACCCGCACGCCCTCCCCGGCGAAGGCCCGCACGGACAGCGCCTGCCGGCCGGCCAGCTCTGCGAACTCCTGCGCCCGGTCGCCCAGCGGCAGCCAGACGAAGTTGCCCTGCGTCTCCGGAATCTTCCAGCCGAGCAGGTTAAGTCCGGCGACCACGCGGTCCCGTTCGTCGACGAGGCTTTGTACCCTTTCTACAACTTCGTCGTAGTGGCGCAGCGAGGTGATGGCCGCATGTTCGGCCAGGCTCGACACCGCGAACGGGGTGGCGGCCACGCGCAGGTGCCGGGTGATCTCCGGCTGCGAAATCGAATAGCCCACCCGCAGCCCGGCCAGCCCGTGGGCTTTGGAGAAGGTCCGGAGCACCACCACGTTGGGGTACTTCTGGTACAGGGCCACGCCGTCCACCACCTCGGGGTCGCGGACGAATTCCGTGTAGGCCTCGTCGATGACCACGATGATGTCGTCGCGCACGCTGCGGACGAACCCTTCCACTTCCGCCGCCGTCAGCGCCGGTCCTGTGGGGTTGTTCGGCGTGCACAGCAGGATGACCTTGGTCCGGTCGGTCACGGCGTCCAGCATCGCGTCCAGGTCATGCGAGCCGTCGGACCGGTTCGGGACCTGCACGCTGCGGGCACCGGAGAGGCCGACCATGATCGGGTAAGCCTCGAAGGACCGCCACGCGTAGATCACCTCGTCTTCGGTGCCGTCCTCGTGCTGTCCGGCAAACGTCTGCAGGATCTGCACCAGGGCGCCCAGGCTTCCGGCGCCGGTGACCACGTCGTCCGCGGGGACATCCAGGAACCGGCCGAGCTCGGTCCGCAGCGCGGTGCACAACGGATCGGGGTAGCGCATGATGCCCGCCGTCTGCGCGCTCACGGCTTCCAGCACGGCGGGCAACGGGGGCAACGGGTTTTCGTTGGAGGACAACTTGTAGGACTGCAGTCCCTGGATTGCGGCCGGCGGTTTGCCGGCAGCATATTTGGGCAGCCTGTCGAGCACCGGCCGGGGGTGGATCCGGCCCGACGCACCTGCTGCCGGAACCGCAGCTTCCTTGATGGGGTTCTCAGGAGGAGTCATGCCTTAAAGGATACGTGCGCCGATGACCGGGTTTTTCGCGCCCCGGCGGCCCGGATGTGGCAGCATACACGCATGGGAAAGTTCATTGTACGGGTCGCCGTCAACGCGCTGGCGCTGTGGGTGGCGAGCTGGATCCTACCCGGCCTGGCCATCGAGGCATCCGCAGCGGCCGAGGTCGCCGGCAACGAGTCCCTGGGCACGGTGCTGGCCTACCTTTTCATCGGCCTGATCTTCGGCCTGGTCAACGCCATTGTCCGGCCCATCATTTCCTTCCTCTCGCTTCCCGTCACCATCCTGACGCTGGGCCTGTTCACCATCGTGATCAACGCGCTGATGCTGGTGCTGACGGCCTGGCTGTCCAGTTTCACGCCGGTCGAGTTCGTCGTCGATTCCTTCTTCTGGACGGCGATCCTCGGCTCGCTGATCATTAGCCTGGTCTCGCTGGTAGTGGGCACCCTGACCCGCACCCGCTGATTCCTGGGTGGCTACCCGGGCCCGCCCCGGCCTGCCGGCGGCAATCCCTTCCGGCGGCCCGGGATGCCGGCGCGGGACGGCTTCGTCCCGTCGGGCTGCGACCGGCGCAGGGTGAACAGATGCTGCTTGGCCGTGCCGCCGGCGAGCGCCGCGCCAAGGAAGGCTGTCGCGTCTCGCACCGACGGGTCCGGGCTCGCGTCGATGTTCCGGGCCGCCCGCACGTAGTTCCCGAGGTCATGCCCCGGTCCCAGCCCGGGGCCCTCGCCGGCAGGGGTGGCCGTGGGATCGGTCAGGGTCACGGTGACCTGTTCGCGCCGGTCCGGATTCGGCCTGGCGTCGGTGCCCGGCACCCAGTCCTGGGCGTGCTCCAGGTGAACGCTCCGGACGCCCGGGCCGGGGTTGATGCCGGCCACCGGCGAGCCGGCCGTGAGGACGAAGCCCACGTTGTGGCCGGCCAGGAAAGCCGGATCGGCGGCAAGGTTCATGGCGTGGATGCCGCCCTGGCTGTAGCCGATCAGCATCACCAAATCCTCCGCGCCGGCGCCGGCTTCCCCGAGCGCCTGCGACACGGCGGCCGAGACGAACGCGCTGCCGCCGGAGACCGCTTCGGCGATCCCGGTCTCGTCGAACGGGTTGCCGGTTGCCTCGGCCGAGCCCGCGGCCTGCGTGCCCGGCAAGGCGACGACCCACCGCTTTTGGCCGCCGGGGGCGGACACTTCGAGCACCTCTACGGTGCCGTCACCGGCGCCGTCCGCGCTGGCCGTCCGGTGGAGCAGCCCGGCCAGGGAAGCCGGCGCGGGATCGATCTCTTCGGCCGCCGCGGCCGCGCGTTTAACCTCGATGTTTCCGGCCCGGAGCAGCCCCGCCTGCCGTGCCGCGGCGACCAGCAGCGGGGTCACGTGTTCGGTGGCCGGGTTGTTCCACAAACCGCCCTGCCGGCCGTCCCGCAGCAGCATCCCCGCCGCCGGGCCGCCCAGCGCTCCTGCCACCGCTGCCGGGAACCGGCCGAGCAGCCGTTCACCGCCCGCCCGGGTCGGCCGCCCCTCGTTGGCGGCCATGCCGAGCGGAACCGTCGCCCACCAGGTGGCCGAGTCGACCGCCTGCAGCGCGGCGGAGACGGCCTGCTCGGTCGCCAAATAGGTTCCGTGTGCCAACCTCACCCTGCCGGCCAGGGCGCTGGCGCTGTCCGCAAGGCCCGCCAACGATCCCGCGGCGGTTGCGACGGCCGCTTCGGCCGCCAGCCTCTCCGGCAGCAGCGTCCAGCGCGGATCGGCCAGCAGCATGTGCACCGACAGGAGCTGGCGCCACAGGTCGCCGATGGTGGCGGCAGCCGACTCCAGCCGGACGGCTGCGGACGTCAGCTCCTCCCACTCAAACGCGACGCCGCCGATGCCGCCGGCAACCCGATAGCCGGCGTACCGGCGGTGCCCGATACCACTTTCCCACCAACGGGCTCCGTCGGGCAGCCAGTCGGCGTCAGCCACCGGGTATCTCCAGCACAGGGCGTCCGGGTCCCGGCAGTCACGGCCGGGGGCCGCACATAGCGGCGGCCGCCGTTTCTGCCGCGCCGGCAGCTGCTTCTGTCGCACTGACCGCGGCAGCCGCGAGCCTCAGCAGTTCTGCCGCCTCCGCCATCCCGCAGCGGTACTCGTACAGCCGCGCCCTGAAGGCCCTGCCGGCCGGCGAGATCCAGGCTTCAGCTGCGCCGGCCAGATCCGCCCGCACGGCCAGCAGTTCCTGCTCGCAGGACAACAGGCGGGCCGGGGCCGGCCCCCATCCGGGGTCCGGCGGGCCGCCCGGCCCGGCCTCCGCCGTCGCCGTTTGCCAAAACGTCATCCTGGCCTCCTTCACGCCTCGACTTCCTCCGAGACTAGGGCCGGCGTCGCCCGCGGTGCGTGACGCAGGCCGGCCCTGTGCATGCGAGAGCGCACGGCGCCGCTGTGCAGGCGAAGTCACGAAGTCACGCAGAAAACGGCGGTATGGGACATGGAAGAATAGGGCCATGGCTGAAACTTCCCGTGTTCCCTTGGCAGAAGTCACCCCCGCGATCGCGCTCGGTCCGTTGGACGGGCGGTACCACCAGGCGGTTGCCCCGCTGGTTGACTACCTCTCCGAAGCCGCGCTGAACCGCGACCGCGTGCATGTGGAGGTGGAGTGGCTGATCCACCTGGCCGGCCAGTCCGTCCTGCCCGGGGCGGGACCGCTGACCGGGGAGCAGCAGTCGGCGCTGCGCAAGATCGTCACTGACTTCGACGGCAATGCCGTGCGCGAACTGGCGGAGATCGAAGCCGTCACGGTCCACGACGTGAAGGCCGTGGAGTACTTCATTGGCCGCCGGCTGGGCCAGCTGGGCATCGAGCACCTCACCGCCATGGTGCACTTCGGCTGCACGTCGGAGGACATCAACAACCTCTCCTACGCGGTGGGCGTCAAGGGGGCGGTGGAACAGGTCTGGCTGCCGGCCGCCCGCGCCCTGGTCGAGCAGTTCGCGGCCATGGCCCGCGAGCACCGCGGCGTGCCGATGCTCTCGCGCACCCACGGACAGCCCGCAACCCCCACCACGCTCGGCAAGGAGCTGGCGGTCATCGCCCATCGCCTCACCCGCCAGCTGGACCGGATCGCCCGCACCGAGTATCTGGGCAAGATCAACGGAGCCACCGGCACGTATGCGGCGCACTATGCTTCGGTTCCCTCGGCGGACTGGCAGGCCGTTTCGCAGACCTTCGTCGAGGGCCTGGGCCTGACCTGGAACCCGCTGACCACCCAGATCGAGTCGCACGACTGGCAGGCCGAGCTCTACTCCGACATCGCCCGCTTCAACCGGATCCTGCACAACGCCTGCACGGATATCTGGAGCTACATCTCCATCGGCTATTTCGCGCAGATCCCCGTCGAAGGAGCCACCGGATCGTCCACAATGCCGCACAAGGTCAACCCGATCCGCTTCGAAAATGCCGAAGCGAACCTGGAGATCTCCAACGGCCTGCTGGACACTCTGGCGGCCACGCTGGTCACCTCTCGCTGGCAGCGCGACCTCACCGACTCGTCCTCGCAGCGGAACATCGGCGTCGCCTTCGGGCACTCGCTGCTGGCCATCTCCAACGTTGCCAAGGGCCTGGACCGGCTCAGCGTGCCCGCCGAGGTGCTTGCGGCGGACCTGGACCAGAACTGGGAGGTGCTCGGCGAGGCCATCCAAATGGTCATGCGCGCCGAGGCCATCGCGGGGGTCGAAGGCATGGAGAATCCGTACGAGCGGTTGAAGGAGCTCACCCGCGGGCACCGCGTGGACGCCGAGCGCATGAAGGAATTCGTCTCCGGCCTCGGCCTGTCCCCGGACGCCGAGAACCGCCTGCTCGCGCTCACCCCGGCCAATTACCACGGCATCGCCGGCAAGCTCGTGGACCACCTGCACTGACCCTCCGCTGGTCCTGCAGACGACGACGGCGGCCACCTTCCGCGGGGAAGGCGACCGCCGCTGTCGTCGCCTGCAGGACCATGGCTGATAGGCCCGGATCAGTGACCCCACTCACCAAATTCGTCGTTTGGTCACTTGGGGGTCTAGAGTCATTAATACGCCGCGGGGTGGAGCAGTTCGGTAGCTCGCCGGGCTCATAACCCGGAGGTCGTAGGTTCAAATCCTACCCCCGCAACGAATGAAGGCCCTCTGACTAGGAATTATCCCGGTCGGAGGGCCTTTCTTTTTGAGCGGGTACGGGGCAGCTCCGTTCTAGACTCCGGTCTAGCTTTGAGTGATCCAGCAAGGCTCTGTTGTCCGTGCAGCAGGCCGTAGGCCTGCCGTAACCTGACGCACCGGAACATGGACGGGCGACTGAACGACTCCCTTTAGGGGCAGTGCCTGTTACGGACCCCGACGGAACCTCCGCGTTGAATGTCGCTGCCTGCGCCGCGACTACCTTCTCATGCTCTGTGGAGGCTGCTGGCCTGCGTCAATCGGGTTTCTCATCACCGGCAGAAGGATAAGCCGTCCCTTTCGGTGCGTCGACATCTCGGTCTTGGCGCGCTGGCGCTTCGGCCAGCACGGTGCCAGCATGTTACGCGGGCTCAGGCACCGCTGCGGTGATTTCGATTTCGACCAGCAGATTGTCACCCATGTCGCCGACCGTGATGGTGGCACGGGCGGGCTTCTGATCTTGCTCAAGCCACTCGTTCCAAGCGCGGTTCATTTCGCCCTTCAATGAGTAGTCAGAGATGTAGATGGTGGCTCGAAGCAAGTGGTTCTTGTCGGTACCGGCTCGCTTGGCCGGGTGGTAGTCGATTTTTCCGAGTTGTCCGAAGGCGGCATCCTGGGGCTCTTGCGGGAGGAAGAGGCCGGCCCTGTGGCTCGCGGTTTGTTGCAGCCGCTGATCGCCCATGACGCTGCAGAGAACACGCAGTTGCTGGAAACGGTCCGCGAATGGTTCGCACATGATTGTGTGTGGGACAAGACCGCCCGCCGCTTGGGGGTGCATCGGCACACGCTTCGAAACCGGATTGACGCCGTCGGGCGGATCCTGGGGCTGAACCTGGACGGGATGCGTGACCGGCTGGAGCTGTTTGCAGCTGTGCAATTCGTCGAAGAGGACGCAAGTTCCCATTGAGGTTAAGCAGGAGGGCCTCCGGCACGTGAGGTGTGCGCCGGAGGCCCTCGCTGCCAGGGACTAGCACCAGTGGTCCCTGACATCTTTTCCCCTTTAGTTCTGGGGGAAGCCCAGATTGATGCCGCCGTGGCTGGGGTCGAGCCAGCGGGAGGTGATGGCCTTTTCGCGTGTGAAGAACTGGAAGCCCTGCAGCCCGTAGGCCTTGGAGCTGCCGAAGATGGAGTCTTTGAAGCCGCCAAAGGAGTAGTAGGCCACGGGGACGGGGATGGGGACGTTGATGCCTACCATGCCCACTTCGACTTCGTTCTGGAAGCGGCGGGCTGCGCCGCCGTCGTTGGTGAAGATGGCCGTGCCGTTGCCGAACGCGCCGGAGTTGATCAGGTCTAAGCCTTCTTCGTAGCTGCGGACGCGGACCACGGACAGGACCGGGCCGAAGATCTCCTCGGTGTAGACGCGGGAGGTGACCGGAACGTTGTCGATCAGGGTGGGGCCCAGCCAGAAGCCGTTCTCATCACCGTCAACGTTGATGCCGCGGCCGTCCACCACCACTTTGGCGCCGTCTTCGAGGGCCACATCAATGTAGGAGGCGACCTTGTCGCGGTGCTGCCTGGTTACGAGCGGACCCATGTCGCAGTTGCGGCGGCCGTCTCCAATTTTCAGGGTGGACATGCGGGAGGTGATCTTTTCGATGAGTTCATCGGCGACCGGTTCGACGGCGACGATGACGCTGATGGCCATGCAGCGTTCACCGGCGGAACCGAAGCCGGCGTTGATGGCGGCGTCCGCTGTCAGCTCGAGGTCGGCGTCGGGAAGGACCAGCATGTGGTTCTTTGCCCCGCCGAGGGCCTGGACGCGCTTGCCATTCCGTGCGGCGGTTTCGTAAATGTACTGGGCAATCGGTGTGGAACCAACGAAGGAGATGGCCTTGACGTCCTGGTGTTCCAGGAGGCCGTCGACGGCTTCCTTATCGCCGTGCAGGACATTGAAGACACCTTCCGGCAGGCCAGCTTCGGTGAACAGTTCAGCCAGCCAGTTGGCAGCTGTCGGGTCCTTTTCGCTGGGCTTGAGCACGACGGTGTTGCCGGCGGCGATGGCGATCGGGAGGAACCACAGCGGCACCATCGCCGGGAAATTGAACGGGCTGATGATGCCGACGACGCCGAGCGGTGACTTGGTGGAGTACACGTCAACGCCGCTGGAGACGTTCTCAGAGTGTTCTCCCTTGATCAGGTGCGGGAATCCGGTAGCCAGCTCCACCACTTCCTGGCCGCGGGTGATTTCACCGAGCGCGTCGGAGACCACCTTGCCGTGCTCGGACGTGATGATCTGCGCGAGTTCGCCCTTGCGCTCGTTGAGCAGTTCCCGGAAGCGGAAGAGAATCTGCTGGCGCTTGGTGATGGACATGTCGCGCCAAGCCGGAAAGGCCTTGTGTGCCGAGGATATGGCGGACTCAATGTCACTGGCGTTCGCCAATACCACGCGTTTAGTTTCGATGCCGCGCGCTGGGTCGAAGACGGGAGCAGTCCGGTCTCCCGACGAGAGCGCTTCAGCTCCGCCGATCCAGTGGGACAGTACGGGAAGTTCTTGATTCACTGACACGCTTCTTCTCGCTTTCAATATGGGGGGATTGCCCGGCTTGCCCCAACGGTAGTGTCACGACGCCTCCACTCAGGCACTACATTTGGCGCTCCTACTCTCAGCACTTCGACATGTGTACATGCTTGACTAGGTGCCGGATCCAAGGGCGCACCAGATGGGGCCGCTTAGTTGCCAGCACCCGGACTTTTGGTCCGCAGTAGCTCCGGCGCTCGGCAAGAACGCCCAGGAAGTAACCGAACAGTTTGGTCAAGGCCCGAGCGCACGTGTACACACGTCGCAAATGGCTGAAAACCCACAACGTGGCTCCGGGCGAAGATGTACGGCATGGACGGCGGGAAAGTTCGGCGCTCGAAATAGCTCAAGTTGTCGGTCAGATTTTAGGCAGTGCTCGCCCTCGCGAGGAAAGGTCGAGGCGATGGCTGTCCGCCAGTAGCTCCATTGATTCGGCGACGGCGTCGATGGTCGTGGCGACAAAACCAGGAATCTGACGGAATGCGACAGACTGTGTGGCCATGCCGTCGACAGTTGCTGAAATGGCGCGGACCAGCGGCTCGATGAGGTTTTCGTCGTCATCAGGTCGCATGCCCTCACGCATCCGGTCCGCGAGCAGGGTGAAGGCCAGGTCATATATCTTCTGTGCTGTTGCAGGGTCTTGGCGGTAGACCCAGAAAAAGATTTCTTGTTGCGTCTGCGCGTATCCGGGCTCCGACTCGTACCAGGCCATCATTTGCCTGAGCAGCGTAGCAGCCGTTCGGCCCAAACCAGCTCCCGGTCGAACGGACCAGGTGACTTCTCCCAAGGAGCGGACCAAGTGCTCGTAGATACCGTGAAAAAGTTCTTCTTTCGATGCATAGTAGTAGTGCAGGCTCGCAAGCGGCGCGTTCGCTTCGGCCGCGATCCGCCTCGTAGTGGCACCCTCGACACCGTGTTGCGCGATGACGCGCACCGCCGCCCCGATGAAGTCTTCTCGGCGTTTCTCTGCTCGAGTTCTCGGCATCGTCCACTCTCGGTTGTCGAACTGGTATTGATCGAATGGTACGCACGTGTCCGCAGCCCTGAAAATCTCCCATCGTCGCCTGGAGATGCCCGGCACGAAGTCAGAGACTGCCTCCGGCACCGTGGGATGCGCTCACGCCTCACCTGCTCACGACAGCGACCAGTGCGGGCCTATTCCGGGGTGAAAGCTTTCGAAGCGCCATGGTTGAGCTCTTCCTGAACCCTGACCGTACGCGGGACCACCCAGAAGATTCGGTCTCACTTGCGGCCTAACGCGTAAGGAGATCCGTCCGCCTCCACTGACCAACTGCAGTGTGACCCACCCCGCGCAAAACCGGTAAACGGGCAGGACTTAGCGGGAAGTCACCACGCCTGGCCGTTGCCCTGTCCGCGTCATTTCGTTGGCGCGGTATGAGGTCGGAAAAGCGGACGAAAGGAAATATGGTCACTTGATCGAACTTGCAAATGTCGATGCCTCGCCTGCCAAGAACGCAAAAGGATTGTGTCTGAGCGTGCCTAAGGAGCTTCAGTCTGCCCGAAATTGCAAAGGTCGCGAGTGCTCCGCGTTCCACAGAAGCGACCGCTCAGGGCTGCGCCGATGTCGATAGGGCGTGAAGCTTTGTAGGAGCCATTGACCTCAGTTCCGATTGATGCAATTATTTGTGGACATTTGATCCAACTGGCCACAGGCGGTTGCTTCGACCTACCCGGATGCCGACTCGCTCGCGGACCCATTGAAAACCCACCGGTCGGCGGGCAGCTGCCCTGCGATCCCGGAGTGCCACCGCAGAAACTTACCGTAATAAAGTGTCAGCGCAGAAGGCCTTACGGCCGCTGACACGTGGAATAAGGACATATCTATGAGTATGAAAATTGTCGGCTATAGCGATCGGCTCAGTGTAGAGCGCGGTGATGAGATCGCGTTCATGATCAGTACCGAGGACCCCACGTACCACGCCGAGGTGGTGCGGTTGATTCATGGCGACGACAATCCCATGGGGCCAGGGTTTAAGTCGGAGTACATTCCCAGTTCTGTTGACGGGGATCATGAAGGGCTCCTGCAGGTCCTTCGCCCTGGCTCATACGTCGCGGTGCCGTACCGCGAGGGACTGGAAATTTCGGGCAGTTTTACGCTGCAACTCTGGATGTACCCGACCACCCCTGACAAGCATAATCAGACGATCTTTGCCCACCGAAGCCCTGATGGAAAGGGCTACGCGCTGTACCTTGACAACGGCAATCTTAGCTTGCGGATCGGCGAGACCGCGGCGACGGTACAGAACAGGCTCGAAGCCCGGACGTGGCATTTCATAAGTGCGGTTTTTGACGCAAGCACAGGCGAAGCCGGGCTAACAGTGGAACCGATAGTCCCGACGCGGGCCAAGGCAAAGGCTGCATCCCGCACATCCGTTTCGGGCGTAACTCCAAGTACGGCTGATGTTTTGATCGGAGGCGAGGAACTCTTCGACGCCGGCGAGCTCGTCGCCGGAAATTTCTTCAACGGGAAGATTGAGGCACCACGCCTTTACAACAGGGCGCTCAACGAGAATGAGCTGACAGCACTCCGCGATGCCCTGGATCCGCTTCCCGAGACAGGCCTGATTGCAGCCTGGGACTTTTCCGAAGGAATCAACACGTGGTCAATCAAGGATTCCTCCGGGCATGAATTCCACGGCGAGGCCGTGAACATGCCGATGCGGGGGGCAACGGGTCACAACTGGGACGGCTCCGAAACGTCCTGGCGTCATGCACCGCATCAGTACGGTGCAATCCATTTCCACGACGATGACCTCTCAGACGCGAAATGGAAGCGGTCGCTGCAGTGGAAGGTCCCGGCTGAACTCGCGAGCGGCGTATATGCCCTCCACGTCACTGCCGACGATGCCGAAGACTATATCCCTTTTACTGTGAAGCCTGGCCTCAACAAGCCGAGTGCCAAGATCGCGCTCCTGCTGCCGACATTCAGTTATCTCGCATACGCCAATGAGCGGCTTCTGGACACAGAAGGAATGGCGCACATAAAGTACCCCCTCCAGGACCAGGACCGCTACATCGTAGAAAACCGCCTGCTGAGCCTGTACGACACACACAGTGATGGTTCGGGTAACTGTTACTCATCCCGGCTGAGGCCAATCGTCAATATGCGACCAAAGTGCGTGATGCAGTGGTTGGACAACGGACGAGGATCCCCCCATGGGCTCAACGCGGATCTGTTCCTGGTCGACTGGCTGCATAAAAAGGGATTCGAATTTGACGTCGTGACGGACGAAGACCTGCACCACGAAGGCTCGCAGCTGCTTGAACCCTATAACGTCGTACTCACTGGCACCCATAGCGAGTACTGGTCGAATCAGATGATTGACGGTGCCCAGGCATACCTGAATGGTGGTGGGCGGATGATGTACTTGGGCGGAAACGGGATGTATTGGGTCACCCAATTGGATCCGGTGACCGAAGCCAGCGTTGAAATTCGGCGCCGAGGTCCCGCGACCCGTATGTGGGAACCAGAACCGGGCGAGGCGCATTTGAGCAGCACAGGTGAGCTAGGAGGTCTCTGGCGGTACCGTGGACGCTCCCCGCAAAGCTGGCTGGGTATCGGATTTGCGGCAGAGACCAGTGGTCACGGGCGGCCCTACGTACGGCAGCCAGACAGCTACGGGCTCGGGGCAGCCTTCGTTTTCGAGGGGATCGGGAGCGGAGAACTCATTGGCGACCTTCCGAACCTCGTCCAAACCTACGGTGCTGCCGGCTACGAATTTGACCGGGCCGATTTCCGTCTGGGTACTCCGGCGCATGCACTGATTCTGGCTACAGCATCGGGATTTTCTGATGACGCACAGGCTGCATGCGAGGACATCCTGACCGCAGACTCCCAGCAAAGCGGATCCGTGAACCCGTTAGTGAAGACAGACATGGTCCTGCTCGACTACCCGGACGGCGGCGCAGTCTTCGCGACGGGCTCGATTGCATGGTCTGGATGCCTTTCCCAGAACGCCTATGACAACAACGTCTCACGCGTAACCTGGAATGTACTTCAGGCATTCGCATCCGATGACCGAGATTTCCGTAGCTCGGCAGCCAGCCGGGCACCACAGGATGTGACTGCATAACGCTTCACCAATTGTCCCCTTCGCGCATGTCAACTGAAGCCTTCATCCCATCGGCAGCCCGGCGGGAGTGAGGCTTCGCAAGAGTCACGATCTAACGGTTTAGTCAGCCGCAGAAAGTAGTCATGACCAGTATGGTGATCAGATCTGACGCGGCTAATGCCGCTGCGACGGCACTGCTATTTGCGGCAAGGGATCATCGTGTTTGCCTCCTGACGCTCACGCGCTCACCGGGCGTCCACAGCTTCAGCTACTTAGGCGAACAGCGAAGCGTCAGACTCTGCGGGTTAGACGAATAGGATGACCTAGTCTCAAGAGTGGGAATTGTCTCCACCAGGGAGAAGACATTCAAGCTGGCGTCGGCAGTGTTTTGGAACCAACCTGGGAGCGCGTCTCAAACGAGAACACCAGTGGCCTGCTCCGGCAGTACTTCTCGAAAGAAAAAGAGACCTGGGAGTTAACAGCCCAGAACACCTCGCCGTGGTTGCTGCTGAACCCAACTGCCGGCAACGCGAAGTTCTGGAATGGCAGAGTCCCCGGGAACACCTGATTAGACTGACTTCACCTGCGGAAGAACCATAAACCGTTGCAACAACCACTGAACTTCGCCGCCGTCCCAGTGGCTCACTTGTCAACCGTCTCCGACAGGCCTCCATCACATATGTTCCGCAGTGCTTGCTCTAGGACTTTCCAGCCATCAACCAGGCTTCGAACAAGCGTCCAGAGACATAAGTGGGAAACAATCTGGCTAGTCGCCATTCAAAATCCCGCCGTGACCGGATCCTTGATGTTCACATTGTTTTGTACCCTCCTCCGGCCTGCCACCGCGTAACTGCCCAGAAACCTCCCCGGCCCAGATAAAGAACTGCTCCCCGGCGGGGGACTGAATTTCACAGTCACTCCTCCGGGGAGCAGCCTACGCATGTAGTCCCAAAAAAATTTCGAACCATCGACTCGTCAGGTTGTGCCGCCATCGGCATGTAAACCTCCTTCAGGACTCCCAGATGAAGCAGCGAAGGGTTATCCACACCTTTGGTGCGGTGCAGGCCCAGCCGCTTACAGGCTATTCCCGGCCGATCTTCGCGTAAACCTGAGGCCTCCGCTTTTGCAACCATGCCGCAATAATTGCGCCGGATAAGATGATTGTCCAAACAATTACTATGATAACCGTTGCAACGACGCCGGTTAATCCGCTTAGTAATTCAAAATTGAATGTGGCGAATACCAGGACGAGCGTAAAAACGATTGTGGGAATGATCATGGCCGCGGCTAGAACCTTGTGCCGAGGCTTAGTTCGATATAGAAAAACAGTAATGGTCAAGGATATGAGCGCCATCAGCAGTAGCATCGCATAGGAATATACTCCAGCGAAGTATCCATAGATGCCATCCCTTGGTGCTTGGAATGCAATCACGAGGACGAGTGCCAGAACTGTGAGGGTGCTAGCAACCAGCGAAGCCCGATGCGGCGAGTTGAAGCGCAGATGTCCTTCACCGAGCTTTTTGTTAAGTACGCCATCAGCTCCTAGGTTGAAGAGATAGCGAGCGATGATGTTGTGTCCTGCCAGGGCGAGTGCAAAAGAACCAGTGAAGAGCAATGTAGTCGCTGCAGAGTATGCAAAATCGCCTACGTATTCCTGCACGCTCACGCCGGCTGTTGTCGTCACATCATTCTGAGTCAAGATGTCCATAACAACGGGGGCACCATATGCGTTGATGAAAGCCCATGCAGCGACAGCATAGGTCACCGCGATCGTGATTACCGTGCCGTAGGTTGCTCTTGGGATCGTCTTTTCAGGGTCCCGCACTTCCTCACGGAAGATGACGGTAGCTTCAAATCCACCAAAGAGGCCGACGGCGAACAGGATTCCCACCGCCAGTGAACCGGACACAAAGTTTTCCGGAGCAAAGGATTCAAATCCGATTCCGTTCGCACCGCCCTGTACAAATACTGCAACCACGTAGGCCAGGATCACCAATAACTCAAGGCCGAGGGCGACGACGAGAACTTTGGATGAAAAACTAATGTTCACGTATCCGAGAAGCATGACCGCAAGCCACGTCGCCAGAGCGCCGACACCCCAATGAATCTCCGGACCGTGAAAAACGATAACGATGATATCGCTGAGGGCGATGCCGGCAAGGAAGTATGATCCAAGCATTCCCGCGTAGTAGGTAACTAACGCTGCAAACCCGGCAGAAAGACCGACCTTCTTACCCAGGCCGGTAGAGATAAACGCATAAAATCCGCCTGGTCGCTTCAAGGTGCTCGACATCTTCATGAGTCCTGATGCGATGAGGAGAACCAGTAAACCTACTGCTAGAAAAAGGGCAGGGGTCCCCAGTCCGTTGCCGAAAAGAATCGCTACAGGAATGAATCCCATAAACACTACTGCCGGCCCGTTATAGGCAAGCACGGTGAACATTACCTCCAGCGCATTCATTCTTCCGCTCAGATGCGGAGTTGCGCTTCTCGACGAGGATGCTAGATGCGGTGGCCCACCTTTTAGTTCTTGTGTCATTACGTATACTCCTTTGTACTTCATGACGCGAAAATGGTTGGTAGTGACATATGGAATGATTTGAATACACTAGCCGCGTCATTCAACTGTTTGCATTCTGATATGCCAGGCAAATTCTGTTCTTTGCTCCCGCGCTGCCTCTAATTTTCTGAGTTCTTACCCACGAGATACAGCGACAGGTGGTCAGAAGTTTTATTGTCGGACTTGACACTCTGTCGGGGGGCCTGCTGCGAGGTGGCACTTCGGGGCTGCAAGGGGTTCTTTTCTCGTCGCGTCGTCCTGCCTGAGGGACCCTCCGGCCCGCATAGGCCTTCATTTTGGAGGCCCGGGAGGAGGGCCGTTGTCTTTGGTCTAGACAGTAGGCCGTCATTGAAAGTGACGCAGAGTCGGGATTGATGCAAGCGAAAGTGCGTGTCGTTGTCAACAAAGGATGCGAACTGGTTCAAGCCCACCCGGCCGCCTTGGCGGTCCGCTTGGCGGCTGATTCGCTCAACCGGGTCTCAAAAGCCAGCCAATGCCCGTGCGCTAATACCGGTACTGCGCCAAGGTGCACTTGCGTGAAACCCGGACATCGTTTGCCCAGCAGTTGGGCAATCAGGACGGATGCTCGGCAGTTGCCCTCCGCTGAGCCTAAGACGTACTCTGGACACCGACTGTTAGCCTCATTTCTTCTCGGACTTCAGTGTTTTCGCGTCCTGATGGTGTTCAAGGATCTCAAGCTTTGGCAGGGGAACGCTGCTTCTGTACCGGGCGCACACTTTGAAGAGGTACCAGGATTTCGTCCTCCTCGTAGATAAGAATCCGCCCGGCACCGCCGTCCTGCCACATCCAGAAAATCGATCCGTCTTCCGATACGCATTCAACCGTTCCTGTTAGGACGCGACCTTGCTTGATTGCTACAATTTGGTCTCCCTCCTGCACATGGAAGCACGGATTTGCGTTCAAGAATTCGGCATGCCAACCCGACGCCTGGATATGGCCCGCGGATTGGTTGTTCAGCCACGCTTTCACGGCCCTTTCCTGGGCCGGACTCAGAGCCACGGCCCCAGGGTCTGTTGTTTCCGGGTGAGTCTCACCTGAACTAATCGTCTTCATTGGGATGCCCTGTTCATGTAAGCAAGAGTGTTTAGAATGCTCATTTCAGCCTTCGTACAAGCGACACGGCACCCATGTCAGAAACCCATGGATGCTTTCGTAGCATTGATGTCGTGTTCTTGGGGGCCGGCATATAGGTGGTCATCGTCGTAGGCAGCTGGAGCTGCGGCTCCCCACTCGGCCAGTTTGTTGATTGAAGATCTCCGCTGGGGAGTCTTGGACCGCCTTGAGGCCGCAGCTGATACACCAAGCCGTTCAAAGCAGGGTGTATCAGCTGGAGGCTCAGATCATTCGATCTGGTGAGCCGCAGTGACGAACTGGTGGAGCTCTACTCCAGGTTGAAGTAAGTGCTCTTGAGTTGCGTCCAGGTGTCAAAGGCATGATGTGAGTAGTCTCGCCCAGACCCGGACAACTTGCTGCCGCCATGGGTCAGGGTGAGATCGAATTTCTCGTCTCCGTTCACCACAACTGCGCCGACATTAAGCCCGCGGGCAACTCGATGGGCCTTTCGAATGTCGGAGGTCCAGACCGTGGCTGCCAGGCCATAGTCGCTGTCGTTAGCCAGACGCAACGCTTCTTCGTCGGTCTTGAAGGTGATTACCGAGGCGACAGGCCCAAAAATTTCCTGACGGGCGATCTTCATGTTGTTGTCGACCTCGGCAAAGACCGTCGGTTCTATATAAAAACCGCCCGTGCTTTCTCGGACGCGCTTGCCGCCGTGGACCAGCGAGGCACCCTCGGCTTTGCCGTCTTCGATGTATCCGAGAATGCGCTCCATCTGGGTTTCGTCAACGATGGACCCAAGCGTGGTGCCTTCGTCGAAGGGGTCACCTGGGGTCCATTGATCTGTTGCAGCTGCCAACCCCTCGATGACTTCGTCAGCTATGGACTCATGGACAAGGATGCGCGTAGTGGCATCGCACATTTGACCAGCGTTACCGAAGGTGCTGGTAGCAGTCACTCTAGCGGCGGCGACTGGATCTTCCGTATCCGCAAAAATGATGCCGGGTGACTTACCACCCAACTCCAGCTGCACCTTCTTGAGATTCGAGTCAGCAGAATAGCGCATAAGCATCCTGCCGACATCGGTTGAACCTGTGAAACCCAGGGCATCAACATCTTTATGAAGGGCGAGAGCCTTTCCTACGACCGAACCGCGACCGGGCAGCACATTCAGGACACCATCCGGCACGCCCGCCTCGGCAGCGATTTCGGCCAGGCGGAGGGAGCAAAGAGGTGACTGCTCGGCTGGCTTGAGCACCAGGCTATTGCCACTTGCCAGGGCAGGGGCGATCTTGATCATTGGCATGAGCAGCGGGAAGTTCCAGGGTGTAATGGCAGCCCCCACACCGACAGGTTCTCTCGTGAGAATGCCATGGGCGTCTTCACCCAAGGGAGCAACCTCACCATAGATGTGGTCTATGGCCTCCGCAAACCACTCCATGACTTCAGCACTGTATTCCGCCTCCCAGCATGCCTCCGCGATGGGCTTACCCATGTCCAGGGTCTGGAGAGTTGCCAGTTCATCCTTGTTGCTCAGGATCAGTGCGGCGAACCTCTTCAAGATTCGTTTACGGTCTCGCGGCTTAAGCGAACTCCAGATTCCGGATTCATAGGTGCGCCGCGCGACGGCTACGGCATTGTCGACGTCCTGATCGTCAGCAGCAACGATATCCGGCAGCCGGCTACCGTCCACCGGGCTAAAGCGCTGGGAGTAGTTTTCTGAGTGCGGTTCTATGAATCGTCCGTTGACCCAGGGTTGAGTGAGTCGGAGGATGCTGGGGGCTCTGTTGCTAGGGTTCATGGTGTTAGGACTCCGTTCTTGAGGTCACGAATGCTTAGTAGGGCTCTTTCACGCTTATACGGAAGAGCGATGGCGGGGTTGTCGCTGTCAATTTCCCGGGCAAGGCGGTGCCCGTCGAATACGGCCTCCGCAATTACGCGCGGCGCCAATGCGTCGCCGATTCGGTACAGCCCGTGGACATCCTCTTCAGCGAGCCCTGCCTCACCGTACTCACTCTGGATAGAGCGATAAAGGGAGTCGTTTGGCAGTCGCTGTGTAACTAGGACACATGCATCTGCTTCATAGAGCTCGGCCTCCTCGGGCGAGGCATACGCGTAATGCGCCCACACGCCGCCCTTCTCATAACGTGTTGGGACCACAGAAGTAACGTGTCGTACGCCCTGCGAATGAAGCTTCCTGCGAAGGAAGGTGGATTCAAGAGTGAGATCCGTCAGCGGTGCCAACTGGGAAAGGTGCGTAAGGATGGTGACTTTCTTGCCCTCCGCAGAAAGCTTGTCCGCAAGAGAGGCAGCGACGTGGTACCCGTCGTGGTCGATGATAACCACGCGGTTGCCGGGTACTTTTTTGCCCTCCACCATGATCTGTTCGGGTGTCAACACGTCTGGCATGGTCGCATCGGCGCCGGGAATGCCATTTCTGGAGACTGGGCCGATTCCCGTGGACGACCAACGAGATCCGGTGGCAAGAACAACTATTCCCGCACCGTAATTGACAATTTCCTCAGCCGTCAACCGGGTGTTTGGAATGTACGTTACATTTTTCAGCTTCTTTAGCTGAATCATTCGGTATTCGGTAACTCGGTTCCACTCGCTCAGCCCGGGGAGCCGTGTCAACCAATTCAGGTGGCCGCCCATCTCCTCGGCGTCATCTACCAGGTGAACGTTGTTCATTCCCCGTTCGCCGAGAACCCTGGCACATTCCATTCCTGCGGGTCCTGCCCCCACGACGAGCACATCGTTTTCAGCGTTTTTCGCCCGCGTAAATATTTCCGGGTGCCAGCCGCGGCGGTACTCTTCTCCTGCCGTAGCGTTCTGGGTACAGACAATTGAGGGGCCACCGACTTCAAATCGGGCTACACACACGTTGCAGCCGATGCACTCCCGGATGTCCTCTAGGCGCCCTTCCCTGATCTTATTGGGAAGGAACGGATCTGCGATAGACGGGCGCGCTGCCCCAATGACGTCCAGTGCGCCTTCTTTGATCGCCTTGACCATCTGATCCGGATCGGTAAAACGCCCTACCCCCACTACCGGCTTCCGACTGACCTCCTTGACGCGCTTTACCCAGTCAAGGGACCTCCCAGGCGAGAAGAAGCGGGACGGATTTGCGTCATCCCCCCAGTCGAACCCGCCGATATATATGTCCCACAGATCGACTACGTCATCGCAGGCGCGGATGAAGGGAATAACGTCACGTTCCAATTCGATGCCGTCTGGCCCTCGGAGGGAGTCAGCGGTCAACCGGACAGAGATGGCAAGGTCTTCGCCTACGGCATCATGCACCTTAGTGACGACCTCACGGAAAAATCGAGCGCGATTCTCAGGAGATCCGCCGTACTCATCATTTCTCTGATTACTCAATGGGGACATAAACTGCTCGAGCAGTCCGTCGTGGCCGCCATAGATTATGACTATGTCGAATCCGGCCTTACGAGCCCGTTCGGCTGCTTGAACGTAAAAGGTTTGTACTTCCTCGATATCACCTTTATCCATTTCCACAGTCGGAGCATTGTGGTGAACTTCGTGAACTACTGAGGAAGGACCCCGCGAGACGGCGCGGGATTCCATGTTCAGGGGGTTATTGCCCCCGTACCACAGCTCTACTCCGGCGAGTGCACCCTCCTCATGGGCTTTTTCGCACATCAGCGAAAGATTCGCGATGTCACCATCATCCCAAAGCCGCGCCAGCACATGGGGGAACTGATCTGATTCAGGATGGATCGAGCACTCTTCGGTACTGACTGCTCCCCACCCGCCTTCAGCCTTGATACCTCGCAGGGCGGCCTGGGACTTTGGCTTGATGGTTCCAAAGCCCGAGCAATGGGGCACCTGATAGAACCTGTTAGGAAGAGTTTTCGGCCCGATCTGTAGTGGCTCGAAAAGAATGCTATGTCGCGGATCCATCTGGATCACGTACCTTTCTGACCTAATTGCAATAAGCAGTGTTACTGCTATGTTGAGCGCTATTAGGCCATTGTTGATTTGTTGCGGTGTGCTGTTCTCTGCGTTGCATGTATCCAACTATCACGCGAATAATCCCGCGACGGTCGACAGGCTGGATTCGGAAATGTTATCGCTGCCCCGCTCTACTTGGTCAAAGTTCCAAAGTGGCGGGCGACAGGGCGTGTGAAGAGGGGACGAATCAGAATCCAACCGCCACAGACGACTAGGAGAGACACTAAGAAGACACCAAGACCTAGCCAATCCGTGGCATCACGGGATGTGTACATGTGATTCAGGTTCCTCAGCGCACCTGTCAGAAAAACGAGAAGAACATGCACAAGCGTAAAAAGAACGAAGTAGAGCATCACCGGATAGTGGATAGCACGTGCGAACTTGACCGTATACAGCTTCGACAGGTTCTTCCTCTCATCGGGCCACCAGGTCGACAACCGGATTCCGGAAAGTACCGCCAAGGGAGCGGCAATGAACACGGTGGCTGCGTACGCGAGCATCTGCAGTGCGTTGTAGTGCTGCCATCCGTTCTCTGCAGGCCAATCCAGGGACGCATACTGGAGGGCCGCTGAGAGAGCATTCGGAAATATATCCAGATTAGTGGGCACAATCCTCATCCACTGAGAGGTCGCGACCAGCAGCACGATGAAAATGGCCCCATTCAGTACCCACAGTAGATCCAGAACCTGATGGATCCACTGGGACAAGCTTATCTTCTTCGGCGTCGCGCCTTTAGGCGAGAACAGAGAGCCCTTTTTAGCCGTGAAGTATGCAGGAGCTTTTTTCTCATGCCGTACCTGCAGGCCTGTGCGAACTATCAAAGCGATAAAGAACATGTTGAGAAAGTGCTGCCACCCCATCCACACGGGCAGTCCAACCGGAGCATTATTGGGCATTGTTGGAGTGCCAGGGAACTCCGCAAGAAATCCCTGGACCTCGGGGAGTCGGGACAAAGACCGTGCGATGAATATCGTCACAGTAGCAAGGGTCAAAACGCAGACCAAGGTAAGGAGGTGGCGCTTCCAAGGCACGTTCCGCCGTGGCGCTCGTACCCCGTTGGTGGTTGTTGGCGTTGCCGTGTTAGGGGTCGCAGCCGCCTCTTGGCTTGGTCGCTGCGCAATTGTTGGAGCCATGCGGCTGCGCCGAACGGGCCTGCTATCTGAAGGTGCAGCGTTGGAAGAACCTGTGTCAGTCCCGGCTTGCCCTGGAGTTCTGCCGGCTTGAATTGTCGGGGCTGGTGCCCCGCCCATTCGTTGCCTTCGCCTCTCCATGCTCGGCGCATCATCATTCATCTCGCGGGCCTTTCTGTCACGCTGAGCGGCGCTGCTGTATCGCAGCTGTCAGCTGCGGCACTACGGTAAATAGATCTCCGACGATCCCGAAATCTGCAAACTCGAAAATTGGGGCATCAGGGTCCTTATTAATCGCGACGATATATTTGGAGGTCTGCATCCCTGCACGATGCTGGATAGCCCCTGAAATACCTACTGCCACGTACAGCTGCGGGGTGACCTTAACGCCAGTTTGCCCTACCTGGTATTCCTGCGGCACGTAGCCGTCATCCACTGCCGCCCTTGACGCACCCAAGCCTGCGTCAAGTGCATCGGCAAGACTCTCCACGAGGGAGAAGTTTTCGGGGGATCCCAGTCCTCGCCCGCCCGACACGACTGTCCTGGCAACGCGAAGCGGTGGGCGATCCGAGACTGAATGGGCTCGTTCGACTCTTGTGATTTCGGCCGCGCTAGTTCCAGTGGCGTCTACTTCAAGCCGCACGGCCCGGGGCTCTTCGACTGCAGGAAGCGTCGCATCAAATGCGCCCCATCTGACAGTGGCGATCATCAAACCACCGTCCACGGCAGACTCCGTGGTGTAGTCACCGCCAAAGACTGAATGGCGGGCGATGACCTCATTGCCCTCAGAGTCATATTCGAGCCCCACCACATCCGCGGCGACCGATCCGCCAATACGCACCGCAAGACGTCCGGCAATCGAACGGGAGTCAGGAGTGTTTGGTAGCAGTACTGCTCTCGGGCTGCCCTGGGCAATTGCCTCTGCCAAAGCCGCAAGTTCAGCAACACCAAAACCGGCACCGCTCCGTTCTGTAAAATAGACGGTAGCCACGCCCAAAGCACCCAGACGGGTTACAAGCTTGTCATGGTCAGAGTTGGCGCCAACGAGCACGAGCGCTTGAGGTGTGCCTGCCTCGGCAGCGGCTGCGAGCAGACCCCGCGTGCTGCTCTTGAGGTCACCATCTTCGGTGGTTTCCAAGTAAGTCAAAATATTTGTCATCGTGATTGTCCTTCCAGTGGTGAAGTGGCCCCTCTAACTGATGCTGTTTAGATCAGCTGTTTCGTCGCAAGGAACTCAACGAGTTCCGCAACTGCGGCTTCGTCTTCGTCTTCGGACAACTTCACACCTGCTTGGCGCATCGGACGTTGGGCAGCAGAAACCATCGTCGATGAGGCCTGTGGAACATCAACGCCGAGGTCCGTCAGGTTCCAAATTTCCACCGTCTTCTTCTTGGCTTGCTTGGTTCCTTTGAAACTAGGGAAGCGGGGCTCGGCCGACTGTTCCGTCACGGAGGCAATAGCCGGGTACTCGGCGCGCAGAGAGAGAACCTCTCCTTCCACGCATAGATCTCCGGAGGCCTGGTGGGCCAGGATCTTCAAAGTCGCCAAGGACGGCAGTATCGGCCATGCGAGGAGTTCAGCGAGCATCGAAGGAACAACACCGCTGGCTCCGTCGGTCGACTCAGTTCCGGCGAGCACGAAATCTGGACCGATTTTTGCTATCGCCTTGGCAAGGATCTGGCTGGTCCTCAATGCATCGGAGCCGGCAATATCCTCGTCAGATATGATCACTGCCGAATCTGCGCCCATGGCTAGAAGCTTGCGCACCGATGGCTCTGCAGAGGCTGGTCCTACCGTTAGGACTATGATTTCCGCCTCAGCACCGGACTCACGATAGATCAGAGCGTGTTCGAGCGCGCGTTCGTTGATTTCATCCAACACCGGCTCGGCAGCTGCACGATCCAGCCAACCTGTCACGGGGTCCAGCGTCCGAGAACTCCAAGTATCGGGAACTTCTTTTGCAAGTACCAAAATTTTCATAGTTGCTTCCTGTAGCTGTAGAGCCGAGTTGCACGTCTACACAATCAGTAGCGGACATCCGCGGTAGCTTTTTTCTACTTCTGACCAGTCTCTTCAGCGGTGCGATCGAGCACGGTCGTGAGGCGGCCAATGATTTCATCAACTTCGATTGAGCTCGTAACGAGTGCCGGAAGGAAGCCAACGGTCTGGTCACTACGATATGTACGCAGCAGGAGGCGCTCTTCTACGGCGATCCTGTGGAAGGCCTTCCCGAAATCCGTATTGACCGTCTCGGAGTCAAAGTCGAAAGCAAGCATCATTCCGATCCCACGTACAGTCGAGGCGGAAACTGCTTCCGTTTGACTGGCAAGCTCGTGCAGGCGCTTCAGAAAGTAGGCGGATCCGGTACGGCACTGCTCGAGAACCTTTTCTTCTTCGAAAATGTCCAGCGTTTTGATGGCCGCTGCACAGGCTCCTGGGTGACCTCCACCGGTAAAGCCATGGATAAAGGGGACATCGATGCTGGAGAGTCTCTTCAGCATCCGATCACCGACGCCAACGGCACCCAGCGGGAAGTAGCCGGCGGTCAGGGCCTTGGAGATAGTCATCAGATCTGGCACCACGTCGAAGAGGTTGGCACCAAACATTTCCCCGGTTCGGCCAATACCTGTCAGGACTTCATCCAGCACCAAGAGCACATCATAGCGATCGCAAATCGCACGAATTGCGGCCCAATAGCCCTCAGGGGGGGCAACAATACCGTGAGGTGTTGAGATGGGTTCAGCCATAAACGCTGCAACATTCTCGGGTCCGAGGCGCAGAATTTCCTGCTCCAAAGCTTCGGCCGGGTTGTTGTCGGACGGGGACGGCTGGGGAATGTGTGAGAAGCCAGGCAGCGTCGTTACAAGCTGCTCCCACAGAGCCGAATTGCCCGTCAAACTACCTGCGGCGTAGGAGACTCCGTGATAAGAGTTCCATCGGCCGATTATGTGTTGTTTCGAAGCCTGGCCCGATTTCACATTGGTGTACCTGATTAGCCTGATGACTGTCTCTACAGCATCAGACCCACCCACGGTATAGAAGAAGTGGCCAATCCCAGCGGGGGTGACTCCAGCAAGCCGTTCCCCCAGTTCGGAGGAAAAGACATGACCGCGAGAATGATAGAAGTGCGTACCGTAGCTCAATTGTTTGAGAGCTGTTGCAACTGCATCGGGAATGTCTGTACGACCGTAACCCAGGGCAACGTTAGCCTGGCCTCCTGCAGCGTCGAGCCAGAGCTGGCCATCCACATCAACCAGATGTGTGCCGCCGCTGCCCGATGTGAAGATCGGGCCGGAATTCCGTGGCCGCAGCGAGGAAAAGCCATGGAGCACATGCTCCCTATCCTGTGCAACTGCCTTCTGGTCGTTTAGTGTAAGCATGAATCAATCATGCGAGTATCCGCTCTCAATGTATCTGCCCGTGATGTACGGTTTTCGGCCTCTTGGGATGACGCTTCGTCAAGTCCCGTCCCCCAGGCCGACGCCGTCGCCGGGAGTACGCTGCTTTGCTTGGGTTCCGAAATACGGCCACCGACACCTTCCCACACCGACAAAGCCGAGGCCTTGCGGGGAAGGAAGGCTAGTGCACTTCCGCTCCCGCAAGGCCTCAACTTCTATCAAGTACTTGGATAGGTTCTTCCGTGACTCTCTGGCTCGCGAATTTGATTGTCGGGCCATCCACACCCTAGATGCCAGGCGCCCTGTCGGAGCCTCCGGTCTGAACAATGGCTTATTTGCTGCCGCCTTTCCCTGAGTGCGCCACAAGCGGCTACTCCGGATCTGCGCTGCTCCTCGAGGCAGGACTGCATCCGATAGAACTTTCCGGTCCTCACGCCACCGGAGCTTGCGGTCCCCCGTGGAAAATCAGAGCCCAACCCTACCCGAGCAATCAACGACTGTGTCGGGCGCGTGGTGCTCGCCGGTTTGTGGTTTGGCCCAGTTGGCTTGGCGGCATTGCCGACCGTGCCGCTGAGGAATGGAATCCATCTACTTTGCTGACATCGGCACGTTGACCCAAGACTCATTTAGATACGCAACTGCGGATTCTTGGTCGGAAATGCGTGAGTCAAACTCAAATCCATTGAATCCATTGCCTTGAACTTCCTTCAGAATTCCAACGTAGTTTTTCCACCCACCAGAATAAGGAACAAAGAAACGGCTCCCGTCCTCGTTTACATGCACCATATAGTTGTCAACCTTTTTTCGAAGTAGGTTGTCGGCAATCTCCTGACTATGTTCACGCCAAAACGCCTGGGCATCCGGTGAAGCTTCGACCGTCACCAATCCGTTGCTCTTCATGTATGCGATGAGATCAGCCACAAAGTCCACATGCACGACGTTGTGCACGTTGAAGTTCACAAGCACCGAAGGGCTGCCCGGCCCCGTCAGGATATGAAGATTGGGAAAGCCGCTCTGCATCAGGCCGAGATAGGCGCTAGGACCCTCCTTCCAGTAGTCCGCAGGATGCTCGTTATTCGAGTTTCTGATATCCAAGGAATCGAGAGCTCCCGTGAAGGCATCAAAGCCAAGCGCTGAGATGATCACGTCAAATTTCAGCTCACGGTGAGAAGTTCTAACCCCATCCTCCGTGACGGCCACGATCGACTCATCTCGCGCATCGACGAGAGTTACATTCGGCCGGTTATAAATGGCGTAGTAGTCGCTGCAGACGCAGAGCCGACGTGTTCCGATCGGGTAGTTTGCCGGTTCGAGTCGATCGGCGAGAGCAGGATCGTTGATCTGTTCCCTGATCTTCTCCCGTACAAAGGTCGAAACCTTCTCGTTGACGGCAGGATCTGTGCGCTGGTCTGGGAATGCGAAGGTAAGGGCCAGACCGCCAAACTCCCACTGCTGTTGGAGTCGCTCGTTCACTTCTTCGTCCGTGAGCTCCCTTGCCGGCTTTTCGCTGGCGGGTGCTATATAGGCCGCGCCAGTGTTCATGACCGATTCCTTGAGGACCTCCACGTTGTTTGCGAACTTTGCGTAAAGTTCCTGGTCGATTGGCCCATTCTGAGAAGGTACGACGTAGTTTGGAGTCCTCTGGAAAACATGCAGAGATTCTGCAACCTTGGCAACTTCGGTTGCTACCTGCACTCCGGAGGATCCCGTACCAATGACGGCGACTCTCTTGCCCGTGAGATCTACAGGTTCTGAAGGCCAGTGTGACGTCTCGAGCCACTGCCCTTGGAAATTTTCTGAACCGGGAAAGGGAATCGGACGCGACTTTGAGAGTTGTCCGCTTGCGAGTACAACATGTCGTGCCAAAACAGGCTGGCTCCCGTTTGCCTCTACCAACCAGCGCTGCGCAGTCATATCCCAATGAACCTTCTCTGCCCTCGCCGAGAACTGGAAATGCTTTTCCAAGTCGTAAAACCGAGCATATTCTCTTAGGTAAGCCAGGATCTCGGGCTGGGAAGGGTACCGCTCCACCCACTTCCAGGCTTTATAGAATTCAGGGTCAAGGTAGCTGTAGTAGTACGCTTCGATATCAACTCGAGCCCCCGGGTATGAATTGTGGAGCCAGACACCTCCCACTCCGGCAGCAGACTCAAAGCCCTGCACGGACAGGCCGTCTGCTCGCAATCGTTTAACGGCGTAAAGCCCTCCGAGGCCGGCTCCAATTACCACTGCATCGACGAGGGCAGCCCCCGAAGGGTCCTTCGCAGTTCCGGATCCTGTTTCGAGATCGTCTAGGTGGTGCAAATTCATAATATGGATCCTCCAAAAAATTGACGTGGCGCTAATCATTTTCCGGTGTCCTGAATTATGGACCTACATGCGATCTGTCAACCGTTGGCCCGGTCAGCCTCATACTCTGTCAATGCGGATCGGCTGTCGTGCCGGTGTCTGTACCTGCGGGAGCGAGACCCAGGTACGGCAACATCCTTAGCGCTAGGTGTAATCCAAGCCGGGTGTCGGCGTCAGCGAGGTCTACACCGAGTTGCTCTTCGATTCGCTCTAAGCGAAGGTACAGGGATTGTCGTTCCAAATGGAGAACTCGCGCCGTTTCTGCTTTCTGCCCGCTCAGCTCGATGAATACCTGCAAGGTTTGAACGAGCTGCGTCCGGCGCTCACGGTCATAATTGATAAGTTTCTCGAGCTTCAACCGCGCGAAGCGAGCCACTTCGGGATTATTTCGTAGGCTCCACAGAAGTCGGTCGATATCAAGGTCAGTAGCATCGTGCCAGGGCCGGTGCGGAACATGAACGGCACCGTCAAGAGCATCGATCGCCGTCCCTAGCCCGTGGGCGACGGCATGCCAGGTATGCACTGCCCCGGCCACACAGAGGACGGCGCTGTCGGCTTTATCAAAGTAGCGCTCAGCGGCCGATCCCAAAAACAGGGCTAAACGGTCAGCGGCTTCAGCGCGTCGGTCTGTGTCCTTAATGCCAAGTACCACCAAGATAGTGTCGCCGGAAGTGTCCAGTTCCACGATTGCAGGTATGTGGCGGTTCTTTAACTCACTGATCACGTCACGCCAAACGGACTGCCACAACTGATCCTCAACAGACACTGGGCGAGCACGCCTGTGCCTTGCCATGCGGGCAGCCAAAGGCAGGAGCACTGGCGCATCAAAGCCGACGGATGATGCCCTGCTTTTTGCAATGTAAGGAGGCATGTTTCCGTTCAGAACCGCAGAGAGGAACCCCTTTGGACCTCCGCCAGGACGGATTAGAAGTTGCTCGTCACTTGTGAGCGCGAGACTAAGCAACGATGCGGACCGCTCAAGAACCAACCTATCTTGAGGCGAGAACTCCCCGCCAAGTCCTAGGGCGATAAGGCGGCCAGCTGGCGCGTCCCCCAGCCTAACCTCTTTCTGGATTATCTCGGGGGCAGAGGGGAGATCTCGCTGAATGCTCTCCCAAACCGCGGTCAATTGCTGTTCGGTGAACCCAGCCATGGATTTCCCAAGAAATCCCCCGGACCCCCTCTCCAAGACGACGGGGTTACTCAACTCATCCGAAAGGAGCCTTAGGAGCTCGGGTATCTCCGCACCGGCAAGGAGACGATCCAACAGCATGTCTTGAAACCTCTGTAAGGCGTCAAGGGCTGAGAAGCTTTCACTGATCAACCTGCGGTGTACAGCTTCCGTGACTTCCACAAAGGCCACATGGACATGTAGCGCGATGAGAACAACCTCTTGTTTGCGGGCCTCATCGACTACATGCCGCGGGATGGTCGCAAGGACCGAACCTAACTCAATGATGAGGCCAGCTACACCTCTTTCAGATACCTGCCTGATAAAACGACGATCATCTGCTTCGGTAGAGAACATGTGCCCTTCCGAAATAAGCAGCTCCCCTCCCCTTAGCGCGCCTGCGATGTCACGACTTTCGGCCACGTGCACCCATCGAACTTCTCTGTCCAACCACTCGTTTCCCACGAGTACCTCTGGTGCTCCGTTCTTCAGAGCGTCCAAGGACAGGACTGTCCTCAAGGTAAGGGAATGTCCCATAGGATCCTCAGTCTTCACTTGCCACATGCAGGTTCTCCCGCGTCACTTTTCACTAGCAGTTACCCTTCCCCACAAGGTCCGGATTGGTGCCCGTTTCCAACTTCCGGTACATACATCCTCCACCAAACATTTTTGACTTCGTGCCCACCCGGCTCGGTGTGCATAGGCTTGAAGATTCGGCGACCAGTCGGGACCTGGAGTACTGGCGCTTTCTGGGGGTAAAGCAGGAGGGTTGTTGCGGTGAAACATGGCCAGAAAGCCACCCTTTGGTACAGGGCATCGAGCACGTTTTGGCAGCCGGAGCGAGCCCACCTCAGCATTCAAAAGTGGCCGCCGTGGGGAAATCCTTTACAGCCCCGATGTTGTTCCCCGTCCGTGTTCAAATACCAGGTTTGTTTGGGTGCCAGCTACAGCAGGGTTCGACGACAGATGTTCGAGGACAAACTGGCGGATGTGCTCAGTGTTTCTCCCGGTGATATGGATCAGGAAATCGTCGGCGCCACCGAGGACGAAGAACTGCTTGATCTCGGGTAAGTCCCGCAGTTCGTTGCCGAATGCATTCATCAGGTGTCGGGCACCTGGGCGAAGCCGGACGCTGACCAAGGCTTGAAGGGGCATCCCCATGGCCTCGGGATCCACTTCGATCGTAAAGCGTTTTATGACTCCTGATTCCTTGAGCGCCTTGATTCGCGCAAGGCAGGTGGATGGTGCGAGCCCGAGTCTTTCCGACAAAGACTGGTTTGTCTGCCGCGAGTTTTTTGCCAGCAGGGACAGAAGCTTATCGTCAATGTCCTCAGAAGCTGTGCGCTGCAATTTCTGCGGGTGAGGCACGTCACGCGACCTTCCAGTAGCAGATCCTTGGCCATTTTTCCTCAATTCTATGCAGTTTCTGCAGATTCAAGGTGATTCTTTGCAACTTTCTGTCATCCTAGTCGTCACAAGCGCCAATCCTTACAGAAAGCCTCGACATGATCATCTCGGTTCCCAAGGAAGTAAAGAACAACGAGTTCCGCGTTGCTATCACCGCCGCCGGTGTGCATGAGCTCAGAACAAGTGGCCACGACGTGCTCGTGGAAGCTGGCGCCGGTACCGGCTCGGGCATAAGCGACCAAGAGTACGCGCTGTCGGGTGCTGAAATCGTGGGAACTGCTGATGAGGCGTGGGCGCGGGCGGACATGGTAATGAAGGTAAAGGAGCCCATCGCTACTGAATACCGTCATTTCCGTGAGGGCTTGCTCCTTTTCACCTATCTTCACCTTGCAGCCGAACCCGAACTTACTCAGGCACTCATAGCATCCGGAATTACAGCCATCGCCTATGAGACTGTCCAGGAAGGCCGCGTGCTCCCGCTGCTGGCGCCCATGTCCGAAGTTGCAGGGCGGCTATCGATCCAGGTGGGCGCCTCCTCGCTAATGGCGCCGCTCGGGGGTAAAGGCGTACTGCTGGGCGGCGTACCCGGCGTCCGGCCCGCCAAGGTGGTGGTCCTGGGCGCAGGAGTCGCGGGCACCAATGCCGCGGCCATGGCGTTGGGGCTCGGCGCCGACGTCACTATCCTGGACATCAACATCAACCGCCTGCGCGAACTCGATGCTCAGTACCAGGGCCGGCTCAAGACCGTCGCCTCCAACAGTTACGAAATTGAGAAGGCCGTAGTCGATGCCGATCTTGTCATTGGTTCGGTCCTCATTCCCGGTGCCAAAGCGCCCAAGCTCGTCACCAACGAGCTCGTGTCCCGCATGAAGACAGGCTCTGTTCTGGTGGACATCGCCGTGGACCAGGGCGGCTGCTTCGAGGACACCCGCCCCACCACCCATCAGCAACCTACCTACCAGGTCCACAACACCATCTTCTACTGCGTAGCCAACATGCCCGGTGCCGTGCCCAACACCTCCACCTACGCGCTGACCAACGTTACCCTTCCGTATGCCGTAGCGCTGGCCAACCACGGGGTTAAGGGCGCACTTGACCGGCACCCCGCGCTGCGTGCCGGCCTGAACGTTGCGGCAGGAAGGGTTACGCACCCGTCTGTCAGTGACGCGCATGGGCACAATCTCGTTGACTGGCAGGAACTCGTTACTCTTTGATGGATCGTGTGCCCCCCGTTACCTTTTTCGTAGCCCGTTCCCGTTGCAGGATTTAGGGTTTCCTGGCCGGCCGGTCCCGGTATGGTTGTTGCCCCCAGTCGTTTGATGATCAGGGGTGTTGCCACCGGGATCGGCCCGGCGGGAGTTGATCGCTGATAGAGGCACGGCTTGCGGGGTCATTCGTAACGTGGATGCCGACGACTGCCGCCATGGTCAGGCCGGCACAGGCAGCAGAAGGCGGCTCTTCGGAAGGCGGTACGCAGTGATTCTTGACCAGCAGGACATCGACGTTTTCGTCGGCCTGGACGTCGGAAAATCCGATCACCACGCCGTCGCCCTGGACCGATCCGGCAAACGGCTATACGACAAAACCCTGCCCAACGATGAAGCCAGACTGCGCGAAATCCTCACCGACCTTGGACGGCACGACAAGGTCCTGCTCGTCGTCGACCAGCCTGCTACGATCGGCGCGCTGCCCGTGGCCGTTGCAAGGGACATGGGCGCAACGGTCGGTTATCTGCTTGGCCTGGCGATGCGCCGGATCGCGGACCTTCGCCCGGGGCAGGCCAAGACCGATGCCGGCGACGCGGCGAGTCGCCGCCCAGGTCGAAGCACTCGTAGAGGCCCACCCTCTTCACCAGGTCCTGACCTCGATGCCCGGCATCGGCGTCAGGACCTGCGCCCGCATCCTGACCGAAGTCGTCAGCAAAGACTTCAAAGACGCCGGACACTTGGCCTCTCTTGCCGGCATCGCGCCCGTCACCCGCCGCTCCGGACCTCAATCCGCGGCGAGCACACCAGCCGGCGAGGCAACAAGAAACTCAAACGCGCCCTGTTCCTCTCCGCCTTCGCCGCACTGCACCATCCGCCCTCCCGCGCCTACTACGACCGCAAACGAGCCGAAGGCAAACGCCACAACCAAGCCATCATCGCCCTCGCCCGCCGCCGCTCGGACGCCCTCTTCGCAATGCTCCGCGACAGCACCCTTTATCAAGACCCGAAGCCTGCACCCCTCGCCCCCGCCGCTTGACGAAAACCATAGAGGCCCCCCCGGAGGGAAGGCATTCGATCCTCCTAATAGAAAGCAAAGCGCCGAGATGGCACTACATTTGCATTCAAACCTTTGGCTTGAAGGTCACAGTGTGAAACCCCATCGCCCTTTTGAACGCCAAGCTCTTGAAGTCGATTATGAGTCGGCCGGCACAAGATGTATCGAGTACCGGTATGGGGATCCTCCGTCGAACGAAGACCTTGTGCATCTATGGTCAGAACTGGCAAGAGCTCAATGCTGTGGTCTTCTCATCACTTGGCACGGTCCTTGGACCTATACTTTGGAGCACTGCAGCCAACTGCCTCCCGGCATGGCCTATGAACGCCTTGCACCTGAAAGCATGTCCTGAGATCAACTCTCCCGCGGGCAGGCCAGGGAGACGGACCAGGCAATTAGTTCTTGCCGCTGTATTAGCAGCTGAACCAGGACACCCCAAAGGTCCACGAGTGGCCCCTCTCCCATTTCGTAATATCTCCGTCGCAAAACCCACCCCAACCCAGCACAGTGGGCCCAAAGACTTTGAGCTACATATCCTAAGGAGCCGATATGGCTGATACGAAGACTTTGACAATCGACCGCGCAACGAAGTGAAGCAGCTGCCGGCACTTCAGTGCGACCACTGCCCCTTGTCTCCCCTCCCCATGAAAATGCTGTAGTTAACGCGCAATCCAGTTCGGGCGACTCATCGTCGGACTCCGCGACATCGCGCTGGAAGGGCTACAGGACGCGGTCGATCGAGCCGGTATCGAGATCGGTTTCACCGCCGAACTGAAGCTATCGCGTGTTTTGACTCTAGACCACCTCGATCGTATGGAGAGCGATTTGGACGAAGGGACAAGACCAATCAGCGAGATGTTTCTGCCCAACGCTCCCAGGTAGCAGGGTCCTTGATAAGACGCGGGTTTTTATGCCTCCGCCCTTGGAACTAACGAGGTTTCCTCGAACCGGCACGTTCGGACACCACTCACGTAAAGCTGCGGGTCGACGGAATCTGACGATCCAGGCAAGCTTTTCCTATTCCCCCATTGCTTGTGTCAACGTCGTTGCGGAGCTGGCACGCACACTCGGGTCTCGTGGCCAGAGGCTCAAGCAGGCGAGGTTGAGAGATAGCCAAGTATCGGAACTAGGCTTCCCGCTCCAACATGCGTCGGCCAAGGTCCGAGTACCGTGCCTTTCGGGGGCGGCGCGCCCGGCCCGTGAAAGAAGGAGATCGTTATGGCCAAGGCCGAAGACGCATCCACACCGGAGCACTGTCTTTTCCGGGTCACGGCGCTTTCGCGGCGGTCATGTATCTGCTACGCAACGTGCGCGTGCATATCGGGTTCGTCCCGAAGGACCGATGCCAGTTCCTCGGTCGGTCGGGCCCCGCCTACTAGGTCGAAACACTCCCTAACAGGAACACCCGCAGACTCGACCGTCAACCGCCTGCCTTGCTAACCATTCGCGCACCATCAAACTCGGCGAGGTCGACATGCGCCTACCAGATTCAATTGAGTGAGATCCTGTTGTTACCTGCGGCAGAGCTCGGAACAATTTCAGGGGGGCCAAGGACAGTTAATTCAGGGGGATCACCTCTGAACTTCTCTACCTCGGTGAGGGCGTGCTGGCCGGTCGTAGCCTGACTGAGGCGGGACGTGGGCCGGTCCGCAACCAGGACATTGGGGTTGCCATGCCGGCAGTGTGTTGGATCCTCGGGATCCGGGTCATACCAAGCGCCCGTCGACAGTTGGATCACTCCGGCCCGCACCGCCTCGGAGACGACCAAGCCGGCCAAACAACTGCCTCGATTGTTATAAATGCGCACGACGTCTCCGTCCATGAGTCCGCGCGCTGCAGCATCGAGGGGATGCATACGTACCGGCTCCCGCCCTTGTACTTTGCTCTCCTGGCTGTAGGCGCCGACGTCGAGTTGGCTATGCAGTCGGGTTTTGGGCTGGTTAGCCACAAGGTGGAGCGGGTACTGTGAGGCCGAATTAGCGCTCCACTCGTCGGGTTCGAGCCACACCGGATGTCCAGGGCAATCAGGGTAGCCAAAGCCTGCAATTGTCGCTGAGCGGATTTCGATCCTACCGCTGGCGGTGTCCAGCGGACTCCCCAACGGATCCTCCCGAAAATCACGCATCAGAACCTGTTCCGGATCGGTCACCGGAATCCGGATGCCGTCACCCGCCCAAAAAGTCTCAAAGTCCACAACGTCGTGGTCTGCCTCGCTCAAGCGGGCACGCCAGCGGTCGTAAAGGTGAACCAGCCACTGGTTCACACTGCGACCTTCCGTGAACTCCTGGCCGTGGCCGAGTCGCCATGCCAAATCCGAGAAAATGGAGTAGTCATCGCGGGCTTCGCCGGCTGGCACGGTAAGCGCAGGCATGGGAAGGAATGTCGGGTCGTTCCGCCCGGCGCCGAAGTCGTCCCTTTCAATTGTCATAGTGGCTGGCAGGACGATGTCCGCATGTCGTGCGGTGGCAGTCCAAAACTGCTCATGCACCACCACAGTTTTGGGTGCTTTGAAAGCCTGGCGGAGCCGTGCCAGGTTCTGGGCGTGGTGGAAAGGGTTACCACCGCACCAGTACACCAGCTCAATATTTGGGTACTTGAGACGCTGTCCGTTGAAGTCGTACTCTTCACCTGGCTGCAGGAGCATGTCTGCAATACGGGCCATTGGGATAAAGGCCCGCTCACGGTTCCTCCCCTGTGGAAACGATGGTGCGCTCGTGACCCGGCGGGGCATCCCTATGTCGGCGGTACAGCCGTAACCGTGGGAGAATCCGCCGCCCGCCAAGCCTATTTGGCCGAGCATGGCAGCTAGCGTGATCCCGAGCCAAATTGGCTGCTCCCCATGCTGCTGCCGTTGTAAAGACCAGCTGAGGTTGATCATGGTTCGCCGCCCGGACATTTTTCGAGCCAGCTTTCGAATGGTCTCTGCACGGATTCCTGTGATGCCCGCCGCCCACTCTGGTGATTTCTGCTGCCCATCCCGGTAGCCATAGAGATAATCTCGAAAAACGCCATAGCCGGTTGTGTAACGCTCCAGGAAATCATGATCGACCCGTTGTTCTGCGTCAAGGGCGAATGCTAAGGCAAGCATGAGTGCCGCGTCGGTCCCCGGCCGCAAGCTTATCCATTCAGCATCAGCTTCTGGAAAGGTGTCATCGGCGATGGGGCTGACGGAGACGAATTCGCAGCCCCTTTCTCGGGCCCGGACGATTGCCGCCCGTCCCAGATGCCTGCTGATGCCGCCTGGTCCGGAGGAGGAATTTTTCTCCGATAGCCCCCCGAACGCTACAACAAGATCCGTCTCCGCCTCTAGGACCGCCCAAGAAGTAGCTTCGGCCGTGATGTCACCCGGAGTCTTGCCGATTACATGAGGCAAAAGGACATCGGAACACCCGTAGCTGTAATCGCCCCGGCCAGCCACATATCCTCCTAGTACATTGAGAAAGCGATGGATCTGGCTTTGCGCGTGGTGGAATCGGCCAGCGCTCCCCCACCCGTAGGAGGCGCCGTAGACTGCAGCGGAGCCACGCTCGCGATAAACCCGTTCAAGTTCGCTCGCGACTAAGCTGAGGGCACGTTCCCAGCTGACCTCGACGAATGGCTCGTCTCCTCGGCCCCGTCCGCCTGGTCCGTCCCGCAGCCAGCCTTCCCGGACCGCGGGCCGCAGCAGGCGTGCCGGGTGGTGTTGGGAGCTGGCGACGTTCCTGTAGATGTGGTTTGGATCCGGGTCTTTGCTCCACGGACGCACCGACGTCAGCGCGTGCCCGTCTGAATCGGCCTCAAAGGCGCCCCAATGTGTGAGGTGTGTAGGCATAACTGTCCTTCTGCGTTAAATGAGAAGTTGCAATACAACGGCCTGCAGCGATTTGCGTAATCGCATCTGCCGTCAAGTGTTGGCGCGGCGCGACCAACCATCGGATTTCGGAGCACCAATGCTCACACCAGACTTATAGGTCTGTCCGTGGTGTGTACCTCCACGTGCCGCCGAGCACCCTTACTCTTGGACATGCTGGCATGAGCGGCATTGCACCGGCCAATGTCCCGGTGAAGCTGCCCTTGGCGGGCGGGCACACGGAGTTATCAGGCCGTCTTGCCTTGTCGCCCTTCACCCCCAACACCAATTTGACCGTTACACCGCTGCCGGCGGGGTCGCGAGAGCTTTTACCACCGCAGTCTCATCCGCATATCCCAAGGTCTGACCTGAGTTAGCTCGGACAACCACCGGATTGCCGGTTTCAACCAGCTTTTCCATCACGAAATTTAGTTTCACGTCTTCATCCACAGTTGCGTAAATACCTTGAGCAAGATCCTCAAGCCGCAAGCCATCTGTCTGACGGCGTAGCAGCTGTCGTTCCGTGACTAGATAAGATCTATTTCCGTCTCCTGGCTGGACGACAGCAACTTCGCTTTGTGCTCGCTTCAACTTGGCAATTACGTCAGCCGGGTGGTCCGAAGGGCTGGCCGATACCGCTGGGGTCGCGATTGCTCCCGCTCGAATTAGCTTTGCTCGAGGGGCCTCGACAGCAAACCTGCGAACGTAGTCATCGGCGGGATTGAGAACAATATCCGCCGGAGTACCGATTTGCACCAGTTCACCGTCCCGCATAATCGCGATTCGGTCCCCCACTTTCAACGCCTCCGCCAAATCATGAGTAATGAAAATCGACGTCTGTTTGAGGTCTTTAGCCAGTCTCAGGAGTTCATCCTGCAGGTCCGTGCGGATAAGTGGGTCAAGGGCGCTAAACGGTTCGTCGAGCAGGAGCAATCGCGGGCTTACCGCCAACGCACGTGCTAGTCCAACGCGCTGTCGCATACCTCCACTGAGCTCGTGCGGGAACTTATGCCCCACATTTCCCAGACCGACCAATTCGATCATTTCTGTCGCGCGCGCATTACGGACTTCACGGGGCACACCACTAATTTCAAGACTGTACGCAACGTTGTCCAACACGCGTCGGTGGGGCAGCAGGCCGAAATGTTGGAACACCATTGCCCAGTTCTTACGGCGCATTTCCGCCAACTGCTTTGGCGGCAGAGTCAGGATTTCGACGCCGTCCATCACCACTGAACCTGCCGTCGGCTCCACAAGTCGGGTTAGGCATCGGACGAGCGTAGATTTTCCACTGCCCGACAGCCCCATGACCACGAAAGTTTCACCCGGCGATACGTCAAAAGATAAGTCTCGCACGGCCAACGTATGCCTCTCGACGGACATAGCGCTTCGGCCGGATTTAATTTCATCGAGGAGGCGCTTTGGGTGTTGCCCGTAAACCTTCCATAGACTTCTAACAGCGATAGCCGATCCATTAGCAGCCTCGTCGAGCTCTTGAGAATTGTTTTGCGTCATTATGCAACCTTTCCAGCAGTGACCGACGTGTGTCTTGTGGAAGCCACAAGTCGGGTTGCTCCATCGAACAGTCGATCCAAGATAACGCCCAGGAGGAACATCGCGAGTCCTGCCTCAATTCCTAGTGACAGATTGGCCCGTTGCACAGACATGAGAATGTCGCCGCCAAGGCCCGGTGCACCGATCATCGCGCTCACCACTGCCATCGCAAGAGCCATTAGCAACGTCTGGTTGAGACCGACCATGATCGTTTTCAGTCCCATCGGGATTCGAATCTGTCGCATGATTTGTCCCGGTCTAGCCCCAAAAATGAGTGCAGCCTCAACTACTTCAGCATCTACACCCCGTAAGGCGGCGTCGGTGAATCGGATCATGGGTGGTGCCGCGGCGACGAACGTTGCGAATACTGCCGCGACTTCACCAGTCCCGAGAACCATAACCGCGGGGATCACTAGAAGATATACGGGCAGCGTTTGCCACACATCCAGTACTGGACGCATGACGGCGGCCACCGCGTTACTGGTCCCCATCAGGAGCCCAACGGGGAACCCTACTAGAATCACCAGTCCGACAGCCGTGGTCACCACCGCCAGAGTCTCCGCAGTAGAATTCCACATGCCAAGGCATCCGATGAGCACCACTCCTACGGCTAGAAGCAGCCCCTGGAATTTTCCATTGAGGATGGTTCCAACTAGCATCGTGCATACAACAACGGCAGCCCATGGGATGGCCCCGAAAAATCCTCCCAATGTGTTGAGGCCATAGAGCTGAATCGCATCACCAATCGAATCAAGCATCGGGCCCCAAACTCTGGTCAGCCATTGCACCGCGGCATCCACCGGCTCTCTCAAACGCAGTGGAGTCCCCCAAGGGGGTTTTGCGAAGTTCTGCCAGGGACCACGGAACATCTGAGTAGCCGTCAATACTGCTAGAAATGCAAGCAAGCAAATGTGCGGAGTGCCGAACGGCAATCGGAGGAACCGCTGAAACCGACGTGTCCCGCTGGAAGCCTTGTGCGTAAAATGCCTGGGTTTTAGGGGCCTTTGCCGCGGTGAGGTCGCTCTGTCTACTAAAATTGCCAACAGCACGAGCGCGATGCCGCCCTCCAAAGCATCCCCGAATGCCAACCGGCTCAATCCGCTCCACACCGGCGCTCCCAAGCCAGCAGCTCCAATCATTGCGGCCATCGTCGCCATTGCGATTGCGTACATAATTAGCTGGTTGGTGCCTGCACGGATACTCGGCGCCGCCATCGGGATCTTCACATCAGAGAGGATCTGCCATCGATTCGCCCCGAATGAAATAGCCGCTTCCACGACCTCTGGAGAAACATTTCGAAGACCCACGCTCGTCATTCGCGCGAGCGGGGGCAATGCCCAAATCACAGTCACCACCAGGGCCGCGGTACTACTCATCCCGAACAAAAACACGACCGGTACAAAGTAAGCGAATGCGGGGAACGCTTGCATGGCGTCAAGCAATAGTCGAACTGCCGCGTTGGCCTTCGATCCTATTGCTCCGAAAAGCCCCAGAACAATTCCGAGAACAAACGCAACGCCAACACCCACGAGCATGAATGCCACAGTCTGGATCGTCTCGGCCCAAAGACCTGTCAGAACCACCCACGCAAATGTAGCGAGAGCGAGCACCGCCAAGTTGATGCCTCGAAAGTATCCCAGCAGCAAGACGACCCCGGCTACGAACACCGGTGGAGAGACACCCACCAAGCCATTTAGCAACTCCTCGTACGCCATGTTCATGAAGTTTGCGAATGGCTCATAGGTCCAGGGCGCGTTCTCCGCGTAAGCAGTGAAAGCGCGCTCGAATTCACTACCAACGGGGATCCTAAGTAACGCCGGGAAGCTACTCGGCCCCCCTGCGAGGGCTGAGATCGCCGTGAGCGCTAAGACAGCGGCAATCACGTGCCATGACTGCCACTTGAAGCCTTGCCCTTTTTTTTGAGGTTTTGGCTTTGCGACGGTACCTCCGCTGAGGTTGCGACGTCCTTCAGTTGAACGCCTCGCATGTTGAGAGGAGCTATTTTGTTCAATCGATTTTGTCGCTTGCGGCGTCTGGGAAGCCCCGGACATCGTGTGGTCTCTTAGATCCATTCCATCCACACTTCACGATTGTCATTCATCCAGGCGTCTGCCGCCTCTGCCGGCGACATTCCTTCATCCACCACCAGGGACTGCAACTGATGCAACTGCTCATTATTCAAACTGTAGTTCTTTAGGATTCCCCAAAGCGCAGGGTGTTCAGTTTCGACAACGGATGAGGCGATCTGGTAAATGTCAGTTTTAGGCCACTGGCAGGCATACGTTGTTCCCCAACATTCATCCGTGTGCTCAGGGAACTCCACTCGAGTGAGGTCGTATTTGTGGGTCATGTAGTTGGGGCGCCACATGAGCCCAAGCCACGGCTTGCCCTGCTCGTATGCTCGAGTAAGCTCCGCGAAGAGTGCGGCTTCAGATCCAGCGAATACCATCTCATAGTCAAGTGCCAGATTTTCTATGCGCTGGGGGTCTCCGTAAGCGAATGCCCAAGACTCCGCTCCGGACATGTACTGTCCCTTCGTCCCGGTCTTCGCGGTGCGAAAAACGTCAACACAATCGTTCAGTGCCTCCCAATCCGGAAGACCCGGGCAGGAAGCTTCAATACCACGCTCAGGATCTCCCTCGATGACATAGGTGGGGACATACCAGCCTTCTTCACCCGCATAGTCTGAGGTGCCAATTTCTACGACCGTCGCCTCATCTTCAACGTATTTTTGCCAGATATCTGGGAATTGCCACCTCCAGATATCCAGCGCAACAATGGGCTGCCCTTTAGCCATGGCCGCCATCGTCTCGGCCTCTCCTCCTTGAATAACCTTCGCTTCTCCCCCAAGCTCATTCACGACATGCGCCATTAGATGCGCTTGAACAGAGCTTTCCATGTACAGGTTGTCGGCAAATTCAATTAGGCCTTCACTCATCAAAGCCTCAGTGACACCAGGATCGATGCCTTCAATAGCGCTGCTGCCAGCTTCCTGCGGGACACATCCGGTCGCCAGCATAATCGTGCAGACTGCTGTGGCACCGAGGATCGCCAAACCTCTATTGTGTCGAATACGGTGTCTGGTATGCATCCTTGCTCCCTCGATATATTAGGTTTGATCGTTGGAATACTTCAGTGATTAGGCCTACGTGGCTTTGGGATTCCCTTTGAAGGATGGTCGGGATTCGAGTGGCGGAGCTCGCCAACCGTAACCGGCCAGCAATTTCTAGTTACAATATTGGTTGCTGCGCTGATTGTACCGACCTAAATCGGGGTTCTGAGTCTAAAGTCGTGAGCATTGCGCGAAGTTGGACGATCAACCTGTCGCCCTGCAAGGTTCATTAGCGTTATTCTTCAGTAGAAAATCGCCATAACCGCTAGACGTGATGTAAAGCGGTCCATCCCGCACCTGCACATACTGTCAATGCCGCGGCTCGCCATGCTCCATAGCCGCAAAAGGCCGCGGCCGGGCGGCTACGGCCAAGCCGCCCGAGTTCGCTCGGCCAGCTTGTCTCGCTCGAGCCGGGCGAACGAGACATCACGGCGGGCATTTCCTTGCCCACTGGACTTGTGGCGCCGGTGCTTTCGGTAAGGCGAGTCATGGACTCCTTTTCTAGACCTTTTCATCGACGTCGCCGCGGCTGAGGTGGTATTCCTCGGCCACGTACTCGCTGGTGAATTCCACGACCTCGACCCGGTGCTCCTTGAGCACCTCGAGTACCTCGGCGGGCTTGACGTAGAAGAATTCGCGCCGGGTGTTGATCTTGTTGACCCGCTGTTCGGCAAAGGTGGGATGCAGCACCGCTTCGACCCCGACGGCGTCTTCCGCGAAGAACAGGGCGTGGACGTCAAAGGTGAAGGGTACCGAGGCATCACCGAGTCCTCGGACTCGGTCCATGGGTTCGAGCCGACGAGTCATGCCGATCTTCACCATGTTTTCGCCACAGGCGCCAACGTTGGAGATCACGTAAACATAGGCGGCCCGGATGTTCGCGGCCCTGTAGTCGACTTCGGAGATGGCCTTCTCGGCGTCCGCGATCAGCGTACGCACCCGCACGGCACCCTCGGCGTCGCCTTTTGCTTCCAGGGCGGCCAGGGTGGACTGGTAGTGGCTGCGCTCCTTCTCCAGCTTCTCCTTGGCCCTGGCCAGTTCCTGCTCGACGCGCCGCTGTTAGAGACTTCCGGATGTGGAGAATGGCGTTCGACAGGGATCTGCTGGGCCGCGGGCCTTCGTGTGTCAGGTCCTACAAAATATCCCGGGGCCTGAATGAGAACAACCATGTGCTCGTGGACCTCGATTTCGATACGCAAGAGGCCTCAAAATTTTTGTTCTTGCTACAAACAGACCTCTGGGAGGGGAGTCTCATATCCCAGGCTTTGACCGGGGCGCCCACAACGCAAATGATCGAGACCGTTGCCATCGAGACATCCGCGGCCCCCTTAATCCCGAAAGCGGACCGGCGCTGCTCAACGGCTTTCGGAAGGAGGGGAAACGAACCGGCCCGCGTATCCGCCTTAGTCTCTTCGGAACGACGCTGGACGATGGAGCCGGCCAGCGTGGTTGCAATACTGTCGCTCCTGACGGGCGCCACGACCACCAACGAGCGCACAGCTCCCTCGGAGGACGCCCACCCCTCAGCCGGGCATCAACAACGCGCTGTCTGAGTACACCCGGATGTTGCGGCTTACCTTGTTACGCCGCGTCACGGCTTTCAAGATCTTCGACAAGCGCCATGATGCTCAATTCGTCGCGGACTTCACTGACATCCCGGAGCGCATTAGTCTGCCATGACTCCCAGTTTGATGATGGCCCCTGCAGCAGAGCAACACGGTCATCACTCGGCACCGAAGATACAGAGAATAACGATATGGCGTGGTCGAAACTTTGGAGCCGGCCGTTGGAGTTGGAGCCCCCAAGAGCGCATCATCGCGCCGAAGGAGTTCTCTGAGTCGACAGTGCCGCTGGCACGCCAACTGCTTCCTGAACCGGATTCGGATTCCGAGCTGAACTTTGCGGAGGAGGGTGACTTTAGCTTCTGCTTCACAAAGCCGTGACAGGCGACCCGGGCGTCGATTTCGTCAGCTTCGTTGGGCGAGTTGATGGCAACTTGGCAGCTCACAAAAAGAAGCACTATCACAGCGAGGATCGCAACGAAGCACCCTACTGCGGTGCGCTCACCGCCTGTCATTGGCCGTTCAGTGAGGTGTATCTTTTCGCCCTCGGCTGTTCCGATGATGTAGCCGGCCTTGGTGATCTTCTCGTGGGTGTCGGCGTCGCTGTCAGCACTCTCCAACGTCTTCACGGTCCTGCCAGCGCTGTCCATGATCTCGATGGTGCGGACCCTGGCCAGCGTCTTGGTCTCGCCTTGCCCGATCAATTTTTCTTCGGCGTCATGCACGATCGCCAAGAACTGCTTCTTTGCCAATCTGTTCCCCAACGTTACTTGTATCTTTTGGTCTAGTTTTCTTCGCCCAGGCGGCCGAGTGTCGCCTTCGTTTCTCATGTGCTTTTGGCGCGGCGACGCCAATTCCAAACCCAATCTAATCAGCTATACAGAGAGAACCTCCGCTATTTGAAGTTATGAGTGTTTCTGATTCCCGTCGTTCCCGCGACGCAACTTGCGTTCGGACCGCGCGACGGCTGCTAAGAACTCGAGGGTGTGACGCACTACTGGAGAAATGCCGGTAACACGGCATTGTGACGTCCCCTCCGACGCCGTCGCGATAGTACGTTTGAATCGTTCAATCGACTTAGGCTGTGCGGATGGGGGGGAAAAACCTATTACAAAGTCCTGAGCGCGATTCTTGGAGTGCTGGTGCTTGGCTTCGCGGCGTTAATGATCGGCTCTTCGCTGAACCGTCCGACGCCCGTTAGCCAGGCTGCCGCTGACGCTGAGACTGACCGGATAGTTGATAGCTTGCTGGAGCGCGACGCCTGTTTCGATGCTCTGGAGGCGGCCAGTGACGCCTACGACCGACTGAATGCCAGCAACCCGAACGTTCCGGCGGACACGTTCAACGCCATCGAACTGCCTCCGCTCAGCGCTTGCGAGGATGCACAGGCGTGGCTGGACGCGGCGCGCAAGAAGCCGACCATGGTTGGGGTCACGCGCCAAGACGCTGTTGATGCCTTGCTGCTGTTCACCCGTTGCTCGGTTTCCGGGGCAGCTCAGACGCCGGTCTGTGTGGATGCCGCTGATCGCGGTTGGCTCGACTAGCAGAAGCCCCTCTCCGCAACCATGAACGAAAGGTGAGCCGTCCATGGAGGTAATTCCCGAGGCAGTGCATCGCACCCTTGCTTATCTCGCGCTCCTGCACTCAAGGGGCCTCGGAATTCCAAGTCCGCATCTCGACGCCTTTTACATGCGGCCGGAGATCAAGCGCAGCACATGGCGGAGTTCGCTCCGTGAATCGATGGATGACAGCGTTTTTGCTAGCTATAGCGAGACTTTCAGCGACTACGGACAGCGCCTCGGCTGGCTCGAAGGGCCTTACGATAATCTCCGTTTGACGCAGGTGTAGCTCGCCCTTGTGTCGGCCCTGAGCAGTCCAAAACTAGAAAACGAGACTCAAGACTTCGCTGAAGTGGTTCTCAGCCCTGAAGACCCCTTTGCATATGAACGACTCCTTGGCCGTTTCAACGACCTTGGGCCATCACTTCTCGTAGACCCGTATTTGAGACTTGACCAGTTCATGGAAGTCGTGACGACCACTCAGGTAACGCGAATCCTCACGTCTGAGAAAGCGTTCGAAGACGGGCGCCGCAAGGTTAGTGTGAAGGCTAAAGCTACCTATGCCAAGGCTCTGGGACATGAGCCCGAAGTATGCGTTCGGTATATCGGCGCCCTGCACGACCGTTTCATAGTCCCAGACGAGGGAGACGCCATTTGGATGCTTGGCGTGAGTTTGAACGGCCTGCGGAACAATTTCTCTGTCCTGACCAAGATCGAGGCCGAAGGCAGTGCAGCTATACGCCAGCGGCTCGATGCCATCTGGAGGGAAGCAACGGTCCTGGAGCCCGCCCGGCCCCAGCCCTCGACAGTAGCTGCAGACGAGGAGAAGGGATCGTAATCACCCATTTCCCTCCTGCCAGCACGCCGGTTCATATGGAATATTTCTGCGTCCAGCACGCGTCACGCTGGAAGCTTCTAACGGAAAAGTTTTCGGTGTGCGTGGCATTCATGGACGGTGCCGTGAAGGGCATGATTTTAAGGCTGCTTCACGTCGGGTTCACTCCCGCGGAAGCGTTCTGTTTGGGACAAGCCGCTTACATTCCAGAGCACAAAAGATCACAGAGTGTCCCTCGCACGGTTCTTGAGCGGCAGCAGGCGAGTTGGGAAATCAATCAGACTGTAGATTTGCTGTCCATGGACCCGTTCGGGCCCGATGCTCACCGCATGCGAATTCTCTTGTGGGAGAAGGTTTTTGGACTCGGTTCATGGCACGAGCCCATTGACCTCGGAGAGGTCTATCGCCCTTCGTCCCAACCCGCGGACGAGCCAACGCCCCAAGCCGCCCCTCCGAGGTCTGCCCCATCTACACCGCCACCCGCGCAAACATCAGCGCCCACAGTGCAGGCCGATCCACCCACTCCTTCTGCTCTTGTATCAATCGCCGGGATACTGGTGCTGCTGCTCGGGATTTGGAACCAGCCAATGCGCTTACCTGGCAGCACATCGACACCGACGACGACACGCTCCACGTGACCGTGACGAAGTCCGTCTCCAAGACGCATAGGCCTCGCCGTGTGCCCGTCCTGGACCCTCGGGTCGCTGAGCGCCTGCTGGCACGGCGGAACGCAGCGGTAAACGATTCGGCACACGTCATTGGTGCGCCGACGAACCAGATGATGGCCTGGGACCGCGACAACTGCCAGAAGGCCACCACGCCTCTCTACATTGAGCTGGGCGAGTCGCTCAATATCGAGCTTCTGAGTACGGCGAGGACGCACGTCTGGCGCGCGACGCTTAACTCGCTGCTGCTCGATCAGGTGCCTGAGGTGGTCCGGGCGGCCTTCTTTGGACACGATACGGCGGTGAACCGGGCCGCGTACACCGACCTCGCGGACACATCCGGCATGGTCAATGCCGCCCGGAAGCTCCGGGCAGTTTAAGTGTCCAGTGCAAGGAGGCTGGTGGCACCGGTGGGGACTGTCGCTAAAAGTGTCTTTATTTCCTGTCCAAAATACCTGTTTCATCGGGTAGGTTTGCGTACGCTTGAGTAATGGCATCTGTCGGATACGCCCGATTATCGACAGGAGAACACTCCACCGACTCGCAAATGGTTGCTTCGCCGGCCGCAGAAATGGCTTGCCGGCACAAGAAACAACTACTTTTGGCGCCTTAAGAGCAATCTTGTATATACAAATCGACAACCAGAGAGCCGGTGGGTTGGAATGAAGCGGAGTAACTCTCTGCACCGCAGCCGTATTGACTGGGAGACCATTAAAGAACCTGATTTCAACCGTGTTGTCGAGGCTCTATTGCGACGACTGTATGTATGACCGCCCCCCCTTCGCCGTTGACGTAATTCGCGGAGCAGGCGGAGACAAAGGCATCGACGTCGTGGTGTGGAACGAAACACGTGAAGCAGAAAAAATCTTTCAGCTCAAACATTTTTTGGGAGGAGCCAGTGGCGCGTTCGTTGGGAGACGTGAGCAGATAAAGAAGTCCTTCAACAGGGCTTGGGACAACTATTCACCGACTGCATGGATCCTCGTCATGCCACCGAATGGAAGGATCGAGGAACTCGAATACCTTGAGCGTTTAGCGCACGGTAAGGATGTTGAGGTTAGCATTTGGGGGCAGGCCGTCTTCGACGACGAGCTGGCAGAACATCAAGACATCGAACGGGCCTGCCTGAGAAATGAACTTGAAGAAGTTCTTACTGGGATGGCACTGGAGAAAGCTGCTCTCGTCGGTGGTAAAGATCTATCGCAGCGCGTTGTGGCGTTGTCAGAAATTGCCGCAGGGCGCAGCCTCTACTGGACCACGAACTTCAGCATGCAGGACGGCGAGTACATCGAGACCTACACGCCGAAACACCCTGATGCGATGAAGATAGAACCTATTCATACGCAAGTCTCGTTCACATTCGGTGACAGTGATCGAGAAATCGCAGATCGTGTGAGAGATACCCTCGATTGGGGATCGTTCGACCCTATAGACGTTCCTGCGAGTGCCGCTACCTTCGTCCGTAAGGGACCCTCCTGGGTGCAACCCCTCCCCCCGAAGGCAACGGAACCTCTTAGCATGGTCGCTCCAGCTCTTACCGTCGACCCCAAAGAGACGGTCACGTTCAACTTCATAGACGAAGCAGGCTACTCCCAAGGTCGATTCGACGGGAAGGTAGACGGTTACCTGCGTCAGGCACGACAGCGCTAAGGGGAAAGCGTAATCTTTCAGCCCTGGCTCTGTTCTAAGAGACTCCCTCCGCGTCCTTTGAGATCACTTGGGGGCTGACTCAAAGTTGCTGAGATTCCACGGTCGGAACTCCGGTATGAAATCGGTGGCTGTACCACGCCAGACTTGTACTGGCTCGGGGCCCTCCGGCCTCATTCGAATTGATATGGGATCTTTGCTGTCTCGTTCGAGAGCCGCAATCACCTTTGACGCATCGACAACTCTAAGGTTCCGGTGGAAAAGTGTGGCGGGCCCTAGTTGTACCTGCTGCCTTGGATGTCGAGAGCAAATGCGTCCGGGCGGCTAGCGAACGTTCCGCCTTCACGGATGAACCGCACTAGACGTGGTCATCTCTTCAGGAACAGTGAATGACGTTTCTAATTGCCCCTGAAGAGCCAGGAGATCGTCCACGAGTTCCTCCGTATACGGGTCCCCAGCAGGTTCGCCGGATCCATTGGAATCCGGCTGTATCTTGTCCGCTCGATGACCATTGTGAAATATCTCGAGAATGCCTCCGGGGCGCATCTTGGTCTGCAGTTTGAGCGCTCTAGCTGCGTCAGAGACAGGGGCCCCAATCACACTGAATGAGATTTTCAGACCACCCACCGTGGAAGTTCGATCATGGGGGTAGCGAATGGTGACATCGACGATGTTTGCGAACCTCATCTTCAGCGAGACCCCTTTGCGACCCATCGAACGTCCACGAGAGCGGGTAATGATCCGGGTGGGTCGACTCATGCTCGATGGATTCCTCACAGTGATGCCGACAGGGACTGATTTAACAGCAACCCTCAGCGGAGAGTATGACGAACCGATTCGATTTGGCTCGCAGCGACGGGGGTGCACCAAGTGGAAATTCCCGAGGGGCAGGCCGCCCACGGAGCCGCCGTCGCGCGTGGAACCAGCGTCATGTGGCGGAAGGACAGCTGAGCGCGCTGGGTCGCAGTTGCTCCGCCCCGGCGCGCCGAGCACCAACGAATTAGCTTCTTTGCTCTTGAGGCCATTTAAGGGCGCGCTATGGCGTGGTCAGCGATGCGAGGTGTGCATTCTCCAGTGGTCCCGAAAGTTGCCGTGCAACTGCGACTCCTGTGACGGGGAGGCGTAGCTGTGCGACTCCCGCCGCATCACGGGTATGTCCCCCCAAATCCGGCTTGCACGGCGGAAGAGTGCTGGCCTGCGTCACAGCCCCACGCCTCCTTATTTTCCTGGCCTGGGACACCGTCCGACTCTCGGTCGCCCGCTGCTGCTTATCCAGCTTGTACATCCAACCCACGGCTCGATGCCGCACCTCTCGGTGGACCCGGTAGTACTGGCGGCCTCGATCGTGCTGCGGCTGCAAAGGACGACGCGTACGGTCCCGCAGGGATACCGTCCTTGGAAACTGCCTCAACGATGCCTGTAACCTCCTCAGCCGGGCCGAACCGCCGGAAATTGGGATCGTTGATCTGATGCTTGTCCTGCTGGTGGCCACGGCACTCCCAGTGCCGAAAACCACCTGGAAGTTCTTCGGGCTTTTCGCCACCGATGGATGAGTTGGTCGCGCAATAAGCGCCGGTTGCTTCCGTCCGCCAACTCAACCGCACCCACGTGGCCCGCCGATGAACATCTCCACCCTAGTCAGTCAGCCTGACCATCCTTGACGAGGCGCTTGGACTGGCGGACGCCCACGTTCAGTGCTGAGAGGCGCCGCGTCCTAGACACTAGAGTCGCCGAGCGACGCGAACATGCAGTCGGGGCACCGCGGACGTGCGCAGACTCAGCCGAGTGGAGCCCCAGCGCCGGACAGTCCAGACGCACCCACAGGAGCTGCCACGAGGCTGCGCGCCTACCCGCCCTGGTTCGCCTTTCGCTCGCGTTCCTCGTAGGCCTCGTCCCCGGGGCCGGCGAACGCCTGGTTGCGCTCGATGGCGTCGATGGAGCCGGTGAACAGCTGGGCGTCGCCCGCGCCGGTCATCGCCGCGGCCGCGGGACGACGGCGGCCAACGACGGAGGTCTCGCCGCTGTTCACCGGGCCGACGGCTTCCCACCGCTGCCGGGGCAGCGCCTGCGGGTATTCGCGCTGCAGGAAGGTAACCATAGATTCACGCACGAGGCAGCGAAGGTCGAACAGTGTGCCGCTGTCCACGGCACTGACCAGGATGCGCACGCGGACCAGTGAGTTGACGGCGTCGGTGACCTGCAGGATGGCGGTGCGTCCGTCCCAGATTTCGGCCGCCTCCACCACGGCCTTGAGGTGCTCGCGCAGCTCGTCCAGGGGAACCCGCCAGTCCACGTCCAGCTCCACCGTTCCCAGCAGGGCGGCGGTCCGGCGGGTCCAGTTCTCGAAGGGGGTGCCGGTGAAGTAGGTAGAGGGCAGGATCAGCCGCCGGTCATCCCAAATGTGGACCACCACGTAGGTCATCGTGATTTCCTCCACCGTGCCCCACTGGTTCTCGACTACTACGACGTCATCCACTCGGATGGCATCCGTGAAGGCCAGCTGCATGCCGGCAAAGACGTTGGTCAGGGAGCTCTGCACCGCAAGGCCGGCGACCACGGACAGGACGCCGGCGGAGGCCAGGATACCGGCACCGAGGGCCCGGACCTGGGGAATGGTCAACAGCACACAAGCGACCGCGATCGTCACGATCAGCGCCACTGCCACACGGCGCCCCAGGATCACCTGCGTCTTGAGCCGGCGCAGCCGTCGGTTGTCCTTGGTGTCCGTGCGGTACTTGGCCAGGATGGCCGCCTCAATGACTAGGAGTACGACGACGGCGAACCAGGCCAGCGCAGCTATGAGCACCACGATCAGGACGAAGTCCGCGGCGGTGTGCCACGGCTCATCGGCGGAAGTGATACGCAGGCCCACCCGGATTCCGATGACCGCCAGCGCCACCCGGAAGGGGCTGCGCCCGCGGGCCGAGACATCCCGGATGTTCGGCACACGCCGGAAGAGCTGGTTCACTGCAACCCGCAGGAGCGCCGTGATCACCAGTGCTGCGGCAACGGCGATCAGCACTACTGTCGCCGGCTGGATCAGGTAGAGATAATCATCCATATTTTCGATGGTGCAGATCCGGCGAGGAGCCTGTCCAGTCGGGCTGGGCGACGCCCCGGCCAGATACTGGTGCTCGAGTGATTGAAGTTGCTGCTCAGGCAGGAGGCACCGGCGGCTGTGACCCCGTCGAGCGACGACGGACGAGGGTGGAACAGCGGCGCAATCCCCGACAGCCCAGGCCTAGCAAAAACAGTTCGGTTAGCCGAACCGAACTGTTTTTGCTAGGTTGGTCTCATGCCAGATTCTCCCAAAGTCGTCGAGACGGGCGGTGAGCAGCCCACACCGGGGGTGCAGGTCCGCCACGGCTTCGCCCTGCTGCTCCAATGGGCCAGCAGGAAAAAGATCCGCCGATACGTCTTCGGCCCCGAAGCCGAGGACCTCTCGCCCACCGACACGGCGCTGCTGGAATACCTGACCAGGAACGGCCCGATGCGGCTATCCGACCTGGCCGCACAGTGGGGAGTGAACAAATCCACCATGACCCCGCAAATCCGCCGCCTCGAAGCCAGGGAACTAATCGACCGCCGGCCGGACCCCGCCGACCGGCGGGCAACCCTCCTACAGACATCCGCCGCCGGAATTAAACTGCAACAGCAGATCGGCGCCGCCGGCGCGGCAGCGTTCGATGAAATACTCTCCAGCTGGTCACCGGAAGACAGGGAAATCCTCGGAGCCATGCTGGTCCGCTTCGCCAACGAACTCTCCGCCTCCACGCCCCGGCTCTTCCAAAGCACCGCGGCAGCCCCCAACGACATTCCTCCAGCCCATAATCCGAAAAGAACCCCCAACCCCTGAACACCACCCCGGCCCGAGACTTCCGGGCGTCTTCGACTCGCGACGCAATACTCCCCCATATCCGTTGCCTTGCAATAGGAGATTCCTTCCTAGGAAAAAGGGCCTCGGGGACCTGACACCCGACATGCTGGCGGCCGGGCGCTACTGAGGCCGGCCGTTGCCCCGTGTGCGCTGCCATGTCGCGGCCGTATTGCCGCCCTGTGTCTCGTGCCCTCGAACTGCTGTCCTCGCTGGAGGGCACTGCGTGCTTTCCGCACTGCACCCAAATCGCTCCCCGAAATTTTGTGAAGGTTGACTGAATGAGTGAAAGCAACGAAATACAAGAAACGGTGACGTCCAGCGACGCACTCAGGCGCCACGCCCCACTGATCGCGGCCGAAGCCCTCTTCGCACTCTCCGCACTCAGCGCGCTCATTCGCGGCGAGTCCACGGCAGCCGTCATCCCCGTCGCACTGCTACTGGCCTCGTTCCCGGTTCTGCTCCTGGAGCGGTGGGCGCGCGTTGAGATCCCCGCACGCCTACAAGGGCTGTACGCCGTGTTGCTGGTCGGTGGCCCGTACCTGGGAAGCCAACTGGGTTTCTACGCCGTATGGACACTGTGGGACACGGTCGTGCACTTCTACTCGGGATTCGTCGTCGCGCTCGGGATCGTTTTTGCGCTGGGCGTCACCGGCCGCCGCTACGGATTCTCGATCCCGCCCTGGCTTGCGGCGGTGATGATCGTCGCCTTCAGCGGTTTCGTCGCCTTGCTGTGGGAGATTGCGGAGTTCGCCTCCGATGCTGTACTCGGCACCGCCGCCCAGAGCACCAACTTCGACACCATGACGGACCTGATCGCCGGAACCGCGTCGGCGATCATCGTGGCGGCCACCCTGTTCCTCGTCCAGCACATGGGACGGCTCCCCTCCGCCGAGGTCCTGACGCAGGGCCCACCACCTCGGCAGGTACCCGATGCGCACACCCCGGCCGCGGGGCACCCTCGGAGTGCCCCTGTAACCGAAGGCGCCACACGATAAGATCCGAACCACCGGGGCGCTGTCGGTGCTCGGTGCTGACGACAAACCGGCGACCTCGGCGCCCGTGTCTGCCAGTATTCGGAACCGAACTGAACGCTCTCCCGGAATTCGACACTTGGCATGGTCCTTGATCTGATGGAAACGGAAGGAGCAAATAGTTGACACGTCAACTATTTGTGGTTTAGCGTAGATGCATATGCATGCACTGCATGTACTCGTCTTAGCGCCTGCATCGGTTCGCACTCCCGAGGGCTGCTGCGACAAGCGTCCCCGCATGGACTTCTGCAGCGCCTCACTGAACCGGTGAGGCCGGTGACGGGGACTATCTGTAAGGAGGAAATCGTGGTTGACAGTTTGACTCAGCACAGCGGATCCATCGGGACCGTGTCTCAAAAGGGCATCCCCGACGAGGTAGATGTAGCCATTGTCGGTTCCGGCGGGGCTGGCCTGATGGCGGCGCTCACTGCTGCCAGGGAGGGCGCAAGGGTTCTCGTTGTCGAGTCGCGGGAACTCGTCGGAGGCGCCACCGGCATCTCCGCGGGTGCCGCCTGGATCCCAAACCACGGCTTCTCGACCAAGGACCTCAAGGTCGAGGACAACCTGGACCAGGCCCGGCGCTACATCTACGGACAGGGTCGGGACAAGGTTCTCGACCACGACCTGGTGGAGAGTTTCCTGGAAGCCGGACCCGACGTCGCCCGCTTCATCGAAGAGCACACCTCCTTCGGGTGGATCCCGACGATCTGGCCGGACTACCGCTCCGACATTGAGGGCGCGTCCGTCGGCCGTGCGCTCTTCCCCGGCCCCTACTCCCCCGAGGGACTGGGAGAGGCCGCACAGTACGTGCGGCCGGCCCTCACGACGGGCATGGCCAAGAACCCGCTCCCGTTCTGGTTGCTCGGCGGTATCGGCATCGACGACGTCTGGCTCGCGGGACCGGCACTGGTCGGTGCCCTGCTTGAGGGCAGCCTGCGCAACGGCGTGGACGTACGTGTGGAGGCGCCCGCAGTCCGGCTCGTGACGGACGAGTCGGGCGTGCAGGGGATCGTCGTACGAGCCGATGGTGTGGAGCACACGGTGCGCGCCACCAAGGGCGTCCTGCTGGCCAGCGGTGGCTTTGAAAGCTCCGACGAGGTCACCACCACCTACCTCGACGCACCCTTCGGCGTGCAGGTCTCACCGAAGGGCCACGACGGCATCGCGGTGCAGTTGGCCAACGAGGTCGGCGCCGACCTGACCGGGATGGAAGACGCCTGGTGGATGCCCGGCGTGCAGCTGCCCGGCGAGGAGTTGGAAGGCCAGCCGCTCAGCCGCGTGTTCCTGGGTGAGCGGGCCCTGCCGCACAGCCTCATGGTGAACAGCAAGGGCGAGCGCTTCGCGAACGAGGCGCTGGCCTACGACCAGTTCGGGCAGATCATGCGCGAGGTCGACCCGGAGACGGGCACCATGCCCAACGCCACCGCATGGCTGATCTTCGACCAGAACTACTGGGAGAAGTTCGGGATCTTCGGCATCACGCCGGGCGGAGAAGTGCCCGAGTACCTCCAGAGCGCCAATACCCTCTCGGAACTGGCGGCCAAGATCGGCGTCGACGAGGTGGGACTGCTCCGCACCGTCGACCGCTTTAACCCCGAGGCCGCACGGGGCCGCGATCCGCAGTTCAACCGCGGTGACACGATGTTCGACCGCTACTTCGGTGCCTACTATCCGCGGCTGGGCAAGAACTCGCCGGACGCGCGCTTCCCTGCCGCCACCGCAAAGGCCAGGGTGCTCATCGCCAAGGCCGTCGGTCCGATTGCGAGCAAGCTCGCCGGCCGGGTGGCAAAGAGGAACGACCCCGAACGCCTCCGTTCCGTGGTGGTCAAGCCCCTGGCGAAGATCATCCGGCCGGTGCTGAAGAGCCCGCGGTCAAGTGTGCTGGGGCCGGTCGACACTGCACCCTTCTACGCGCTCAAGGTCGAGGCCAGCGCACTCGGCACCGTCGGCGGCCCGAAGACCGATGCATTCGGGCGTGCCCTGAACACCGAGGGCAAGGTCATCAAGGGCCTGTACGCCGCCGGCAACGCGGGCGGAGCCCCCACAAAGGGGTTCTACGGAGGCGCCGGCGGGACGATCTCGCTCGGACTGGTGTTCGGCTACCTGGCGGGACGCGAAGCAGCCCGACGGCAGGACGGCGCCTAAGCACCATCGGCGGTGCCCTCGACCGACGAAACAGCGGTCGAGGTCACCGCCGCACGGCGGCCCTTTACTGCCGGAAAGGCGCCCGCCCGCCGTCGTGCTTGAATCACAGGTTTTCCTAAAGCATGTCGTGACGCCCCTCACCAAATTTGTCGTTTGGAAACTGGGGGGTCTACAGTCATAGGCGCCGCAGGGTGGAGCAGTTCGGCAGCTCGCCGGGTTCACAACCCGGAGGTCGTAGGTTCAAATCCTACCCCCGCAACTACTAGTGGGACCCTTGCCTGTTTCAGGCCGGGGTCCCACTTTTTTGGCCTACTCCCCTGCCGGAGCGCCGCCCGGCACCAGCCGGCAGCGCCCGAAGAAGGACCCGGTGGCAGCACGGGCAGCAGCCCGGCCGCCGACACCGCTGCCAGCAGCAGCGCATGGCGGCAGCCACGACGCAGGTTGTCCCGGCAAGCGGCCGTCCAGGGCGGGGAGGCGGAGCCGGGGATCGGCAAAATTGCTCCCCCGCAGGTGGGCACGGACGGGCTTGGGGGGTCTACGCTGTTCACCGCCACGGTTTTTTGGGTGACGTGCCGCCGCTGACCAGAGCAGCAGGCACCGCCCGCGAGAGAAGGAGAATCCGATGGCTAACGCCGAAGACGACGGCATCTCGAACAATGAGGCGCTCAAACCACTGGTCGAACGCAGCCGCTTCGGCGTGGCGGAACGGCGCAAACCGGCCGACGCCGATTCCGAGGCCAGGCGCCCGCCCATATCCAGCACGGAACTGAGCAAAGGGCCCGCCGAACTCACCGAGAACCGCGGCCCCCGGGTCAACTGGCGGGTCTTCATCATCTCGTCGGCGATCGTCCTCGCCTTCTCCATCTGGGCCATCGTCGCCCCAGGCAACGCGGCCGGCACGATGCACACCATGGTCGGCTGGATCGCCACCAATCTGGGCTGGTTCTACGTCCTAACCGTCACCCTCGTCATTCTCTTCGTCCTGTGGGTTGCCCTCTCCAAGGAAGGCAGCGTCAGGCTCGGCCCCGACCACTCACGCCCTCAGTACAACCTCTTCACCTGGGTCGCCATGCTCTTCGCCGCCGGCGTGGGCATCGACATGCTCTTCTACTCCGTCACCGGCCCGATCACGCAGTACATCACTCCTCCCACCGCCGCCCCCGAATCGGCGGAAGCCGCGCAGGACGCCGTCGTCTGGACCATGTTCCACTATGGAGTGGCAGGCTGGTCGATGTATGCCCTTCTCGGCATGGCAATGGGATATTTCGCTTACCGGTGGGGCATGCCACTGTCCATCAGGGCCGCGCTCTACCCCCTGCTGGGGAAGCGGGTGCGCGGCGCCACCGGCGATGTCATCGACATTTTCGCCTTGGTCGGCACCGTCTTCGGCGTCGCCACGTCGATGGGCATCGGCGTCGTCCTGCTCAACGTCGGCTTCAGCTGGTTGTTCGGCCTGCCGGAGGGGCTGGCCCTGCAGATTGCCCTCGTGCTCGTCGCCGTCGTCATGACCGTGGCGGCGTGTACTTCCGGCGTGGACAAGGGGATCCGGTGGATCTCCGAACTGAACCTGTGGGCTGCCGGAGCGATGATGCTCTACATCCTGATCACGGGCAAGACCTCGTTCCTGCTGAACGCCATGGTCGAGAACATCGGCCGCTTCATCTTCTCCCTGCCGGAGCGCACCCTGCAGACCCTGGCCTATGAGGAGGACGGTTCGGCGTGGATGGCCGGCTGGACCCTCTTCTTTTGGGCCTTCTGGCTGGCCTGGGGCCCGTTCGTGGGCCTTTTCCTGGCGCGGATTTCGCGTGGCCGGACGCTGCGGGAGTTCGTCATCGCGGCCATCACCGCCCCGGTCCTCTGCGACTTCTTCATCGTCTCGATTTTCGGCAACAGCGCCATGAGCGAGGTTCTCGCCGGCAATACCGAATTCGCGCAGGAGGCCATCGACAGCCCCGAGCACGGGTGGTATGCCCTGCTGGAGATGTTCCCGGGCGCGCCGTTCCTGATCGGTTTGGCCACCCTCTCGGGCCTGCTGTTCTACCTCACCAGCGCCAATTCCGGTGCGATGGTGATGTCGAACTTCTCCTCCATGATCCCCGATCCGGCGATGGACGGGGCCAAGTGGCTGCGCATCTTCTGGGCCCTCGTCACGGCGTTCCTCACGGTGGCCATGCTGGTGGCCGGTGGCGTCACGACCATGGAATACGCCACCCTGATCTTCGCGTTGCCGGTGACCGTCATCGCGTATCTGGTGATGGCCTCCTTCTCGAAGGTGCTCAGGATGGAACGGGCCGAGCGCGAGGGGCAGGTGCTGCGGCGGCGCACTGCTGCCGCCCATGGCGGGCAGATACCGGAGAAAACCTGGCGGCAACGCCTGGCGCGCCTGCGGTCCTACCCGTCGAACAAGGCCGTGGCACAATTTGCCGAGCGGGTCGTGCAGCCGGCGCTGCAGGACGTCGCCAAGGAATTCACCGAACTCGGCTACGAGGCAGAGATGACGACGACGCCGAACGCGAAGACCGGCATCGACGAGCACATCCTCGTGGTGAATATGGACGACCACCGCGACTTCCACTACCAGGTGGCCGCGGTCGAGGCCCCCGTTCCGACCTTCGGCGGCCGCAGCATGCCCCGCGAGATCGACACGTACTACCGGCTCGAGGTGTTCACCCAGACCGGCAGCGAGGGCTACGACCTCATGGGTTTGACCCAGCAACAGGTCATCAACGACGTCCTCGACCGGTACGAGGCGCACCTGGCGTTCCTCAAATACTCCAGCGAACACGCCTACGCCTCGGTGCTCACCCCCGTGGTGCCGCCGACGACCGAGTCGATTCCGCACGTGCCCAAGGCGGCCGACGACGTCGAGAGACTCGACGAAACCTAGGACCGGCTGCCGGCGCCTCGGCGGGCCGGCGCCTCGGCGGGCCGGCGTCTCGGCGGGCGAATGACTCCCGACGAGCCGCCGGCCCGTTCCGATACAGTCGTCCCATGGGCACCGACGACATTTCCTTCCACACCCGCAAGTGGGTGCGTCCCGAAGACCTCAACGCCAACGGCACCCTGTTCGGCGGAAGCTTGCTGCGGTGGATCGACGAGCAGGCGGCCATCTACGCCATCGTCCAACTGGGCAACGGCAAGGCAGTGACGAAGTACATGTCGGAGATCAACTTCGTCAGCTCGGCCCGTCAGGGCGATCTGATCGAGATGGGCCTGAAGGCCACGCATTTCGGCCGGACGTCCCTGACGATGCGGGCCGAGGTGCGGAACATGTTCACGCGCCAATCGATCCTGACCATCGAAAAGATCGTCTTCGTAAACCTGGGCGAGGACGGCAAGCCCGCACCGCACGGCTTCACCGAGATCACGTACACCCGTGACCGGGTCCCGCGGCAACATCTGGACCCCTCGGCGGTCCAAGACTAGCGGGCCGGGTCCGAGGACCCGGCCCGCCCGCCGTCGTTGTTGTTAGTGCGGGGTTACTCCGTCGCCGCCAGCTGGCCGCAGGCGCCGTCGATCTCCTTGCCGCGGGTGTCGCGCAGCGTGGTGGGGACGCCGGCGTCGTTAAGCCGGGCCACGAACTCGCGGGTGACGTCCGGGTCGGACGAGGTCCAGATGGAGCCCGGGGTGGGGTTCAGCGGGATGGGGTTGACGTGCACCCAGCCGCGGCCGCGCTTGTTGAGCTTCTTGGCCAGCAGGTCGGCGCGCCACGCGTGGTCGTTCATGTCCTTGATCAGCGCATACTCGATGGAGACGCGCCGGCCGGTGCGCTGGTAGTAGCCGTAGGCGGCGTCGAGTGCCTCGTCGACCTTCCAGCGGGAGTTCACCGGGATCAGCTCGTCGCGCAGCTCGTCGTCCGGGGCGTGCAGGCTGAGCGCGAAGGTGAAGGGCAGGTTCTCGTCGGCCAGCTTGTTGATCGCCGGCACCAGACCCACGGTGGAGACTGTGATGCCGCGGGCGCTCATGCCCAGGCCCTCGGGTGCCTCGTCCACCATGCGGTGCACGGCATTCATCACGCGCTTGTAGTTGGCCAGCGGCTCACCCATGCCCATGAAGACGATGTTGGTGACCCGCCCTGCGTCGGGGCCGGCGTCCTTGCGCTTGCCGCCGAGGCCGCCCTCGGCGATGACCCGGTTGGCCTGGACAATCTGGTCCAGGATTTCCGCGGTGGACATGTTGCGGGTCAGGCCGGCCTGGCCGGTGGCGCAGAACGGGCAGTTCATGCCGCAGCCGCACTGGCTGGAAACGCAGAGCGTGACCCGGCCCGGGTAGCGCATCAGGACCGATTCGACCAGCGAGCCGTCGAAGAGCCGCCACAGGAACTTGATCGTGTCGCCGTTGTCGGTGGTCAGGCGCTTGACCTCGGTGAGGAGGGTGGGGAAGAAGGTCTCGGCCAGTTCCGCGCGCCGCTCCTTGGGCAGGTCGCTCATGCGCTCGGGATCGGTGGTGTAGTGCTGGAAGTAATGAGTGGACAGCTGCTTGGCGCGAAACGCCGGCAGTCCCAGCTCCTTCATCTTTTCCTGCCGCTCGGCCAGCGTCATGTCGGCGAGATGGACCGGCGGCTGCGTGACCCGCGGGGACTTGAACTGCAGCAGCGGACGGCCCTCGCTGGTGACGGCCTGGTTCCAGCCCTCGGCGGCGGGACGCACCTGGGGCCGGTCGGAAGTTTTTTGGGGGGAAGAAATCTGCGAAGACATTGCCACCTATTGTCTCACAGACGCGATATAGTTCTCCCTTCGCCGCCGGCCGCCCCGGAGCGCGGCTGCTGCCCGGCCGCCCGGCCGCCGCCCCGGACGGGCGAGGTGTGCTTATTCTGGTCCAATGCGGATATGGAGCCTGCACCCCCGGCTGCTTGACCGGAGGGGCCTGGTGGCCTGCTGGCGGGAGGCCCTGCTGGCGCAAAAGGTCCTCGCAGGCGAAACCAAGGGCTACCGCAACCACCCGCAGCTGCAGCGGTTCCGTGCCGCGGAGGACCCGATGGCAGCCATCGGCGCCTACCTGGAGGGGCTGGCAGCCGAGGCTGCGGCCCGCGGCTATGCCTTTAACACCGGCCTGATCCGGTGCCCGGGAACCTCGGCGGCCGGTGCCGCCGCAAGGGAGCGGCAGCCTCGCCTGCCGGTCCATTCGGAACAGCTCAGCTTCGAACTGAGGCATCTGATCGCAAAACTCGCGGTGCGGGACCCGGCCCACGCCGTGGTCCTGAACCAGGGGCTGGAGCAGCAAAGCCAAGGGGTCCCCGACCCGCATCCGTTGTTCACCACGGTCGAGGGTCCGGTGGAGGATTGGGAACGGCCGGTGTGACGCCTTCCCGCCCCCGCGTGAACCGCTCTGGGCCCGGGCCCGGACATGGCCTAGTCGGAGGCCAGCTGTACCGACCGAAGAGATTGATTGAGTGACTCACTCGCCCCGGCCGTGCACCGGCCTGGCGTTCGCCGGGGGTTCTCCGACCTCCTGGATAGTGTGGCCGCCGCAAGCCGTCGTGGTTACGCTGGCCCGCTCGATGCGTGACACGGTGAACCATCGCATGGCGTTGCGCAGCCGGCACCACCCAACCAGGTACCACTGGCCGTTCGTGGAGGCGAACAGCACTGGCTCGACATCGCGGGTGGTCGTGGTCTCGTCTCCCGATGTGTAGCGAATGCGGATCACGCGCTGCTCGGCCATCGCCTCCTCCAGTGCCGACTTGATGGCGCGCGAAGAGGAGGGAAGCGCGTTGACCCAGACGCGGTGGGCCAACTCGTCGGCGCGTGCCCGGGTATTGGGATCGAGGACGTCCAGGATCTTCTGGATACCCGCTGCTGCCAGATCGGCGTAGGGGGCATCGGGTGCAGCGGACACGGCCGCCATGAGCGCCACGGCCTGCGCCGGGGACAGGCTGACCGGCGGCAGGGACGCGCCGATAGTTAATCCGTAGCCACCGCCCGGACCGGGGCGGGACCATATCGGCGCACCGCTGTTCTCCAACGCATCGAGGTCTCTCTTGATGGTGCGCACGGATACCGCGAACTCTCGAGCCAACCGTTCGGCGGAAACTCCCCGCGCGCCGCTGCGGCGCAACATCTCGGACAGGGCATGGAGCCGCTCGACCCGCTTCACGGTTCAGACCCCAACAAATTCATGACATGAATAGTGACATACCCTTGTCCGTAGCGCCTGCGAGGGTAGTGCCATGACAACTACTGCAAGCAGTCCGACCATCATCCTCATCGCCGGCCACTGGCTGGGCGCCTGGGCGTGGGATGAAGTCCTTGAACACCTGACAACCGACCACGCCCGTGCAATCGCGATGACACTGCCCGGTCTCGACGGGGACGATCCACAGCGTGCGGCGAAGACTCTCGACGATCAAGCCGCAGCGATCCTGGATGCCATCACTCAACTCGGGGTCTCCAAGGATCAGCCCGTAACTCTCGTCGCTCACAGTGGGGCGAACGCCCCCGTCAGCCTCGTCCTTGACCGTCACCCCGAGCTTGTCCATCGAGTGGTATGGGTCGACTCCGGCCCTGTGGCGACGGGAAGCGCCTTCGCCCCGGACCTCCCGGAGGAGTTGGAGGAGCTTCCGCTGCCGCCCCTCGACGTCCTCGCACAGCAGGCGAGCCTCGAAGGCCTGAGCGCAGAGGTCCTCGAGCGTTTTCAGGCGCGGGCGGTCCCTCAGCCCGGACCCGTGCTTCGCCAGCCCGTCGAGCTCACGAACGATGCCCGCCGCAAGGTCCGGACCACCCTGGTGTGCTGCTCGATCCCGAGCGCGCAGGTGCTGGAGCTGGCCCGCACAGGCCATGCCATGTTTGCCGAAGTCGCGAACATCGAGCACCTCGACTCCCTTGACCTCCCGACGGGGCATTGGCCTATGTGGAGCCGCCCCCGCGACCTCGCCGAGGCCATTCAGTCAGCGGCTTCTCGAATCAACTGAGCCGCACGTACAACCGGAGGCTAGCGTCGCCGGCGCTCCTGGAAGCGCACAATGCGCTCGATGGCCGAGGCGACGGCGTCGGCACCGGCGGCAAAGGACAGCCGGACGGAGCGGGTGCCGTTGACGGCGTCGAAGTCGGCGCCGGGGACCACTGCCACGCCCTCTTCCTCCAAAAGCGCCCGGCAGTATTCGGCCGAATCGGCGAAACCCTCCAGTTGCCGCCCGAGGTCGGCGTACAGGTAGAAGGCCCCGTCGGCCGGTGCCGCGCTCCCCCACGCGAGCCGGCCCAGGTTCTGCAGCAACACCGCGCGCACCTCGGCGAACGCGGCCACCGCGGCCTCCGCCTCCCTGTAGGAGTCCGCCTCGAACGCCGCCAGTGCCGCCAGCTGGGCCGGGGCCGGCGGGCACAGCGCCACGTTCCCGGCGAGGGCATCGAAGGCCGGGGCGAGGTCGCGCGGCATCAGCGCCCAGCCCAGCCGCCACCCCGTCATCCCCCAGTACTTGGAGAAGGAAGAAATAACGACGGCGGTGCGGTCCAGTTCCCAGGCGCAGGTTCCGCGGGCATCCGGTTCCGTCGGATCTGCCGGATACGTGATGCCGTGGTAGATTTCGTCGCTGACCAGGCGGACCCCATGCTCGGCGCACCAGGCCGTGAGCGCGGCGAGTTCGCTCCGCGACACCATGGTGCCGGTGGGGTTGGCCGGCGACGCCAGCACCAGGCCGGCCAACGGCCCGTGGGCCGCCGCCGCTGCGGCCAACAGTTCCGGGGTCGGCTGGTAGCGGACCTCGGGGCCGCAGTCGATCTCCACCACCTCGCAGCCGAGCGCCCGCAGAATGTTCCGGTAGGCCGGATAGCCGGGCCGCGCCAACGCCACCCGGTCGCCCGAGTTGAACGCGCTCAGGAACGTCAGCATGAAGGCCCCGGACGACCCCGTGGTCACGGCCACTTCCTCCGCCGCCACGTCCAACCCGTACCAGCGCCGGTAGTGGCCCGCGATCGCTGCCCGCAGCTCCTGAATGCCCAGCGCGCTGGTGTAGGTCAGCGGCTGGCCGGAGGCGTGGATCCCGGCGGCCCGCTCGGAGACTGCCCGCGGGGCGCCGCCCGACGGTTCCCCCGCGCACAACGACACAACGTCCCGGCCGGCAGCGCGCATCTGCGCAACCCGGTCCAGGATGCTCATCACTTGGAACGGCGGCACCTGGGCACGGCCGGCCACCTGCAGTTCGTTCACGATCCCCGAATCAGCCGGCGGTCCCGGCGGTCTTGGCGATGTACACGTCGCAGGCGGCCTTGTGGGTCACCGAACTGGCCACGCTGCCGAGCACCCGGCCCAGCCCCTGCATGCCCACGTTGCCGACCACGATCAGGCGGGCGTTGACGCGTTCCGCCTCTGCCACCAGCGCGTCCTGGGGCTTGCCGAGCACCGCCGTGTAGCTGGTCCGCAGGCCCTCCGCGCCCAGTTCTGCCGCGACGTCCCTGGCTACCTTCTCGGCCCGCTCCGACTCGTGGATGAACCACTTGTCGTTGCCGATGGCCACGACTTCGGTCGCATCGGATTCGTGGGCGGTAACCACCCGGAGCTCGGCGCCCATGGACGCGGCGAGTTTCGCCGCCGTGCGCGCCGCCTTCATGGCGGTATCGCTGCCGTCTACTCCTACGATGATGATTCCGGCCATCGGGCCACCCCTTCGAGCACGTCGTCTGGCGGCCACGTGGGCCGTTTCACACCAACTTACCCGCCCCGTGGGCGATCCGCCGGGAGCCTCGGGCCGCCGTCGTCGTTATCAGTCCACGAACTCCGACTGGGTCTCGATGAACTCCCAATCTTCTTCCGGCAGCGTTGCTTCCTTCAGGTCCGGCCCGCCCGCCTCGTAGACCGCCGCCGCCGCATCTGCGTCCACTACCTCGGCCCGCAGGTTTTCCCGGAACCACTGCTTGTGGCCGGTCGGCAGCTTCAGCCACCACTGTTCAATCCGCAATTCCGCCATCTCGCGCCTCCTTGTGCCTCGCCGCTACTACTTCCACCGTAGGTCTGCGCCTTCCCGCGGACAAGGGAGGCCTGCACGCGGGGCCGCCCGCAGTGGCGGCAACTACCTCTGCCGGTAGTTGTTGGCTCGTACCTGCCGGAGTGCCACAGTAGACCTCGTCCGCACTCCCGTTGCGCCGCGCCGGCCGGCGCGCCCGCCTGGAAGGAACAGCCAATGGACCGCATGGTTTTCATCAACCTGCCCGTCAGCGACCTGAAGAAGTCCACGGACTTCTACACCGGTCTCGGCTACACGCTGAATCCGGACTTCTCCTCGCCGGATGGCTCGTCCCTGGTCATCTCCGACACGATCGTGGTGATGCTGGTGACGCTGGAACACTTCGGCAAGTATCTCCGCGACGGCACCCCGCATCTGGGCTCGAGCGCCAAGGAAGTGCTGCTGGCCCTCAGCGCGGACTCAACCGAGGAGGTGGACCGGTTCGTGGCCGACGCGACGTCCGGCGGCGGGACCATCTACCGGCCGGCGGAAGAAGAGATGCCGGGCATGTACGGGGCCGCCATTGCGGACCCGGACGGACACGTCTGGGAGATCGTGCACATGTCACCAGAGGCGATGCAGGCGGCCGCGGAGCAGAACACCGCGGCGGGCAACGCAGCGGGGGCGCAGTAGCTTGAGCCGGCCCGTTTTCCCTGCCGGCCGGTTTCCCTGCCGGCCCGATTTCCCTGCCTGCCCGCGGCATCCCGAAGTGCCTCGATCCGTCCGGGCAGTCGCGGTGTGCCCGGGGGTTATCCGTGGTTGGCTCCGGCTGCAGGCGCTGGGCTTTCTTGCCTGCGAATCTATGGGTCTGCCCGAAGTTCTGGCACAGTGAAGAGAAGCAGCCGGCACCGGCAGCGGGCCGGGAGCCGATCGACGCGGAGGTCCGCCATGACTGCCTCAACAACGGGCACTACCCGTCCGACCGTCCTGTTCGTGGGCGTGCGGGATGCCGGCCGCTCACAGATGGCCGCGGCCTACCTCTCCCAGCTCGCCGAGGGCGGCATCGAGGCCCGCTCGGCCGGAACCCGGCCCGGCGGACGGCTGGACGCCGCCGTCGTGGAGGCCATGGCCGAAGAGGGCATCGACCTGTCCGCCGTGCGTCCCACGGCGGTCACCCACGAATCGGTCAACAAGGCGCAGATGGTGGTCACCCTGGGTTCCGGCGGCGAATGCCCGGTGGTCCCCGGCCGGCGCTATGAAGACTGGGACGTGGACGACCCCGCCGGCCGGGACGCTGCCGGTGTGCGTGCGGTCCGTGACGACATCAAGCACCGGGTCCAGCACTTGCTGTCCGAACTGCAGCCGGCCCTGCACCCGGACGCGCAGTAGGGCCCGCACCCCGGTAAGGCCCGCCACTCCAGTAGAGCCCTCACGGGACGTCAGGTTGGATGCAGGAGCCTGACCGCGTCGGAATCAGGCCCCCGGCGCCTCAGCAGCCGCCTCGGTGGCCGCCGCGGCATACGAGGCCGAGATCCGACGATAGACCGGGGTCAGGAAGGCCAGCACGGCGGCCACGATCATGACGATCCCGGCCACCAGGAACACCAGGGCGATGCCGCGGGACGTGCCCTCGCCCAGGAGCGGTTCGAGGGTGGCGGCGCCGTCGACCGAGCGCGCGTAAGGGATGATCCAGACTTGCGCAATCGGTGCGATCAGGAACGCGGTGATCGGCGCAGCCGCGGATTCGAAGGCCATGGCGAATCCGAACACCCGGCCTTGCCGCTGCAGCGGAACCACCTGCTGGATGACCGTCTGCTCGGCGGCCTCCACGAAAGGCACCAACGCCAGGTAGAGCCAGATCCCGGCAATGTACAGCCAGGCCCACTCGCGCAGCGTGAAAACCGCGCCGAGGGCCCCCATCACGATCACCGCGATGAGCATGGTGCGCAGCGGATTGCGCCCGAGCCCGAACTTGCCGATCACCGCGCCGCCCACGATGAATCCGGTGGAACCGAGCGCGAGGTACGCGCCCCACAGCTCCACGGGGAACAGTTCCAGCCCGTAGGGATCCATGAGCGCCATGTAAACCCCGCCGATGAAATTGTTGAAGGTGGAGAACAGGATCAGCGCGAACAGTCCGGCGATGGCCAGCACGGCGGCGAGGGAACCCCGCAGGTCGAAGCCGCCGCGTGCGTCCGTGGCGGCCGCACGCACCTCCTCCGGCATGCGCAGGGTGAGCAGGTGCAGGAAGGCGAGCGCCGTGAGCACCAAGGCGACGGCGATCGTCCCGCCCATGCCGAGCAGGCCTACCGACAGCCCCGACAGCACCGAGGTAACGATGAAGGTCAGGCCCTGCACCATGCCGACCAGCCCGTTGGCATTGGCCCGCCGCTCGGGGTCGACGAGGATCGTCACCGTGGTGGAGAGGGCAATGTTGCGCATGTTCTCCACCACCGCGCCGATCAGAATGATCAGGGAGAAGACCCAGAACCACGGCCGGGCGAGGTCCAGCAGCCAGGCCTGGGGTGTCAGCAGGAACATGGCCCCGGACAGAAGGAACATCACCAAGGTGAAGACGGCGGCGAAGCGCATCACGGCCAGCTTGCGGTAGCGGTCCACGAACGTGCCGAAGCTGATGCTGGAAAGCGCGATCAGTAGCATGTATGCCCCGCCGATCACCCCGGTGGCGATGACGTTGCGCGTCTCCAGGTACACCCAAAACGTCAAGGCGAACCACAGGTAGCTGGTGGTGATGTTGGCCAAGGCCGTATTCACCAGGATCCCCATGAACGTGCGGTACCGCTGTGCAGGGCTGCGCACGGTCGTGTCGACTGCGGCCGGATCGACGAGGTTCGGCGCTTCGCCGTCCCCGACCGGCACCGCTGCACCGGCCGCCCCCGCGGTAAGACCCGCGCCCTCCTGATGAGCCGGGGCCCCGGTAAATCCCGGTTCCTGCTCGGTCATGCGTCCCAGTGTACTGACCAGGCCCAGGCGCGGTCACGGCAAAATTTTGCTCAGCCGCGCCAACTCCCGGCACCGGAATGTGGCGGGGTAATTACAGGTGCAGGTGACTAACTGCAGGTGTAGGTGACGCCGTCCACGACGTGCGTGCCCGGTCCCAGCTCGCCACAGGCTTCCATGAGGTAACCGACGCCGGCCAGCGCGATGATGATGAACAGCATCAACAGCACCGTGCCCACGGCGCCGATAATGATGCCGGCGAGCGCAAAGCCGTTCTTGGCACGCGCGCGCTTGGACTGCACCATGCCGATGATGCTGACAATCAGCCCGGCCACCGTCAGCGGCCCGAGCAGCGACAGGACAAAGCCGACGATCCCCATGGTCCTGCCGGGAACGGGCTGTCCGGGACCGGGCTGTCCCGGGTACCCGTAAGGCTCGGTGGGCTGCTGGTAGGCCTGGCCGGGGCCCGGTTGCGGGTAGGCGGGGTAGGCGCCCTGTTGCGGGTATGCCTGGCCGGTGCCCTGCTGCGGGTGAGCGGGGTAGGCGCCCTGCGTGGACTGCGGCTGCTGGGAGGCCGTGGGCTCGTGGTGCTCCCCGTGGCCGGTGGGAGTAGACATGTGGTTCCTCTCGTCGGTGCGTAAACGATTTATCATCCCCAAACACCCTATGTCCGGCGGCCGCGGATCAGCCCCGGCCCACCAGCGTGTCGACCTGTTCCAGCAAGGCATCCATCTCGCCGTCGGCCAATTGGTATTGCTGCGCATCCGGCGAGAAGAAGGTTGCGCTGTAGTAGAGTCCGTCGCCGATGAGCTTCACGGCCTGCGCCACCGGCCGGCTGCCAAGCGCCTGTTCCAAGGCATCCAGCCAGAGTTCCTGGATCCCGGCAAAGGTCCTCGCCGCGGACGGGTGGCCTTGCTGGACCAGGCGCGCCACGGCCACGATGGCCCGGTCCAGCGGCGAATCGACGAACCTGGACGTGCGCACGTAGTAGCGGGCCGCACCTTCCGGGGCACTGATGATCTGCTCCGCGTCGGCGGCGGTCAGGGCGGAGAGCCGCTCGCACAGGGCGTCGACCATGGCCTCCTTGGAGGGAAAGTGGTACAGCAGCCCGCCCTTCGACACACCGGCCGCCGCCGCGACGGCGTCCATCGTGGCGGCTCGTTCGCCCTCTTTGATCAGGATGTCCTCGAAGTTATCGAGGATCCGGTCTCTCGCACTGGCCATTCACCCATCCTAGGACTCCCCCCACCGGCGGAGCTGCCACTTTGCAGGTAAACCGTCCAGACGGTACAGTAGGTCGAACTTCCCCGATTCAGAAAGACCACCATGCTTACCGTCACCCAGCGCGCCGGGCGCCGAGAATGGACCGCCCTGGCAGTCCTGATGCTTCCGGTCCTGCTGGTCGCCGTCGACAACACGGTGCTCAGCTTCGCGCTGCCCGCGATCTCCCTGGCCTTCAGCACCAGCGGCACCACCCTCCTCTGGATCATCGACATCTATCCTCTGGTACTCGCCGGCCTGCTGGTGGCCATGGGCAGCCTGGGCGACCGTTTCGGCAGGCGCCGGATGCTGATGATCGGCGCGGCAGGTTTCGCCGCACTGTCCGCGCTGGCCGCCTTCTCCCCCAGCGCCGAACTGCTGGTTGCCGCACGCGCCGGCCTGGGCATCTTCGGGGCCATGCTGATGCCGGCCACGCTGTCCCTGATCCGGAACATCTTCACGGACCGGGCGCAGCGGCGCCTGGCGATCGCCATCTGGGCCGCCGGCTTCTCTGCCGGCGCCGCCCTCGGCCCGCTGCTGGGCGGCCTGCTGCTGGAGCACTTTTGGTGGGGTTCGGTCTTTCTGCTCGCGGTCCCCATGCTGCTGCCCATGCTGGTGCTGACGCCGGCGTTCGTGCCGGAGTCGCGCGATCCCGAGCCCGGCCCTATCGATGCGGCCAGCATCCTGCTCTCCGTCGCCGCCCTGCTCCCCGTGGTGTACGCCATCAAGCAGCTGGCCGGCGGCGGAGATCCGGCCGTCGCAGCAGCAACGTTCACGCTCGGCATCCTGGCCGGCTGGCTGTTCGTCCGCCGCCAGTTGGGCCGCACCAACCCGATGCTGGATGTCCGGCTGTTCCGCCACCGCCCCTTCACCGGCGCCGTGCTGGTCAACCTGTTGGCCGTGTTCTCCCTGGTCGGCTTCCTGTACTTCGTCTCGCAGCATCTCCAGTTGGTCCTCGGGCTCAGCCCGCTGCGGGCCGGCCTGGTCCTGCTGCCCGGCCTGGCGGTCACCATCACGGCCGGCCTGCTCGCGGTCCCGCTGGTGCGCCGGATTCCCCCGCACCGGGTGGTGGCCTGTGCCCTGTTGCTGTCCGCGGCGGCCTACGCACTGGTGGCATCGTCCCCGGACGCGTCGGCGGTGACCCTGATGGCGGCCTTCGCGCTGCTCGGTGCCGGGGTCGGCGCCTCCGAGACGCTCTCCAACGACCTCATCTTGTCCAGCGTCCCCGCGGCCAAGGCCGGGGCCGCCTCCGCCGTGTCGGAGACGGCCTATGAAGTGGGCTCTGTCTTCGGGACCGCCGTGCTCGGCAGCATCCTGGTCGGCGCCTACCGGCGGAACATCGCCCTGCCCGGCGGGCTGTCCGCCGAACAGCAGCAAGCCGCCGGCGAGACCCTCGGCGGCGCCATCACGGTTGCCGGACAGTTGCCCGAACGCACCGGGGCCGCCCTGCTCGATTCCGCGGTCCATGCTTTCGACAGCGGCGTGACCGTCACCGCCGGGCTGGCCGTGGTTCTCATGGTCGCGGCCGCCTGGCTCGCCTTCCGAACGCTGCGCGTCCCGCAGCACCAGTGACGCGGGGGTGCGGCCGGCCGCCCACCCTTGCGTGATACCCCTAGGGGGTATAGATTGGTGGCGTAGTCCACCAATTGAGGAAGCCATGAGCCACACAGCACCGCCTGCCGAAACCCAAACCGTCACCGCCCCCGCCGACGAGCACATCGGGCATGCGTACACGTCGGACAAGGAAGCGTACCTGCGCCGGCTCAAGCGCGTTGAGGGCCAGGTCCGCGGCATCGCCCGCATGGTGGAGGACGACAAGTACTGCATCGACATCCTGACCCAGGTCGCCGCCGTCAACAAGGCCCTGCACGCGGTGAGCGTTGGCCTGCTCGAGGACCACATCGGCCACTGCGTCATCGGCGCCGCCAAGGAATCCGAACTCAGCGGCGACCCGCAGATCGTCGAGGACAAGGTCAAGGAAGCCTCGGACGCCATCGGCCGGCTGCTGCGCTGACCTTCCCCGCCCAACACCTACCCCACCCCTAGGAGACTGCCATGAGCACCACCACCATCAGCATCGACGGCATGACCTGCGGCCACTGCGTGGACGCCGTCACAGAAGAACTGCAGGCCCTCGACGGCGTCCGTGACGTCAGCATCGAACTCAACAAGGGCGGAATCTCCACGGCGAGGGTCAGTTCCGAGGCTGATCTCGACCCGGCCCAGATCGGCGAGGCCGTCGCCGAGGCCGGGTACACCGTCGTCGCCCAGAACGCCTAGGGCCAGACCGCCTGAGGACCGTACGACGGCGGTGCCCGCCGGCCGCCGTCGGCCCCCTTTCATCCCCGGCAGACGTGCTGCCCCGCACCGTCCCACGCAGAATCGAGACAACCAACCAATGGCCTCCCATCCCGGCACCATGGATCCCGTAGCCGAGCCGAACCCGACCAGAACTGTCGAGCTGGCGATCGAGGGCATGACGTGCGCCTCCTGCGTGAACCGGGTGGAACGCAAGCTCGGCAAGATCGAAGGCGTCCAGGCCAGTGTCAATCTGCCCCTGGAGTCCGCCGTCGTGCTCGTCCCGGACGGCGTCACCAACCAGCAGTTGGTGGACACGGTGAATGCCACCGGCTACAAGGCCCGGGTGAAACCGCAGCCGCGCTCCGCGCCCGCCCCACGGCATGGGGATACGGGCCACGGGCACGCCGATCATGTGGAGGGTGAGGACCACATGGCCCACGGCGGCACCGCCGGCCAGCTGCGTCCGCGCCTCTGGACGGCCGCGGTCCTGACCTTGCCGATCTTCATCATTTCGATGATCCCCGGCGCGCAGTTCCCGCACTGGGGCTGGGTCGCCTTCGCGCTCAGCATCCCGGTGGTGTTCTGGGCGGCCTGGCCGTTCCACCGCGCCGCGGCGATCAACGCCCGACATCTCGCCTCCACGATGGACACACTGGTGTCCCTCGGCGTGCTGGCGGCCTTCTTCTTCTCCGCCTGGCAGCTGGTCATGGACCCGATGATGACCGAACACGTGCACGGCGACATGACCGAGCACGCCTTGTACTTCGAGGTGGCCGTCGTCGTGGTCACGTTCCTGCTGCTGGGCCGCTATCTGGAAGCCAACGCCAAGCAGCGGGCCGGCGACGCCCTGAAGTCCCTGCTCAACCTGGGCGCGAAGGACGCTACCGTGCTGCGGGAGGGCGCCGAGGTAAAGGTACCCGCCGCCGACCTGCTGCCGGGCGACATGATGGTGGTCCGGCCGGGCGAAAAGATCCCCACCGACGGCTACGTGGTGGACGGGCACTCCGCCGTCGACACCTCCCTGCTCACCGGCGAATCCGTGCCGGTGGAAGTGGATGTGGACGACACCGTCACCGGTGCCACCATCAACACCTCCGGCCGGCTGCTGGTCCGCGCCACCCGGGTCGGCTCCGACACCACGCTGGCGCAGATGGGCCGCCTGGTCAGCCAGGCGCAGGCGGGCAAGGCCCCGATTGCCCGGCTGGCCGACCGGATCAGCTCCGTCTTCGTCCCCATCGTGCTGGTCATCGCCGTTGTCACTTTCGCCCTCTGGATGGTCTTCGCCGGCGACCTGCAGGCGGCGTTCACCGCGGCCGTCACCGTGCTGGTGATTGCCTGCCCCTGTGCGCTCGGGCTAGCCACGCCGACCGCACTGCTCACCGGCACCGGCCGGGCTTCCCAGCTGGGCATCCTGATCAAGGGGCCGCAGATCCTCGAGGACACCCGGCATGTGGACACCATCGTGCTGGACAAGACCGGCACCGTGACCACCGGGCGGCAGGCGGTGGAGGGCGTGTTGGCCCTGGCGGACCGCGGCGAAGACGAGGTCCTGCTGCTGGCCGGCGCGGTCGAGGCCGGCTCCGAGCACCCGATCGCCCTGGCCATCGTTGAAGCGGCCCGCAAGGTCGCGGCACGCACCGCCACGCCGGCCGGCGCGACAGCCGGCCCGACGGCCGGCAAGGATGCGCTGCCCGCCCTCTCCGATTTCCACAGCACGGCGGGCGGCGGAGTCCGCGGCACCGTGACCGGACGCGACGGACGCGCCAGCACCGTCGTCGTCGGCCGCAACAACTGGATGGACGAGAACGGTATCGCCCTCACCGACACCCACCGCCGTGCCCTGCTGGAGCAGCAGCAGGCCGGGTCCACGGCGGTCTGGGTCGCCGTCGACGGCACCGTCGCCGGGATCGTCAGCCTCCAGGACACCGTGAAGGAGAACTCGGCGGCCGCCATCGCACGGTTCAAGGACCTGGGGCTGCACCCCATCCTGCTCACCGGCGACAACGCAGCGGTGGCCGCCGAGGTGGCCGCCGAAGTCGGCATCGCCGCCGGGGACGTCTTCGCCGACGTGCTCCCCGAGGAGAAGGTGGCCGCGATCAAGCGGCTGCAGGACGAGGGCAAGACGGTGGCGATGGTGGGCGACGGCGTGAACGACGCCGCCGCGCTGGCCCAGGCCGACCTGGGCATCGCCATGGGCGCCGGCACCGACGTGGCGATCGAGGCCGCGGACCTGACCGTGATGGGCAGCGACCTCGGCCAGGTGGTGCAGTCCATCGAGCTCAGCCGCCGGACGCTCTCCACCATCAAGTCGAATTTGTTCTGGGCCTTCGCCTACAACACGCTCGGGATCCCGGTGGCGGTGCTAGGGCTGCTCAACCCGATGATCGCCGGGGCCGCGATGGCCGCCAGCTCCGTGCTGGTGGTGGCCAACTCCCTGCGCCTGCGCCGCTTCGGACGGTAGCGGGCGGGGGCGACTACCCGCCGGGCGGCTCGCCAGCCTCCGGCGGGCCCGTGTTCCCGGCGCCTGGCCTAAACGCTGGCCCCGTAGCGGACGGCGGCGCGTGCCCGGGCCTTTGCGGCTTCTTCCTCACGGTTCTTCGGCGGCGCCGCGGTCACCAGGTCGTCTAGCAGGTGGGCGGTGATGTGCGCAATCTCGTGCACGGCCCGGTTGAATGCTTCCTCGTTCGCCTTCGACGGCTTGTTGCTGCCGCTGACCTTGCGCACGTACTGTAGCGCCGCGGCCTCGATTTCGGCATTCGTGGCGGCGGGTTCGAAGTTGTGGAGCTGGCGGATGTTCCGGCACATGGCGGGCCTCCGGTTCGGATCGTGGGTGCTGGCTGGTACCAGTTTGCTCCCCCGCCGCGGCATCGCACCACCCCGGCCGGGCACGACGGCGGGGCCGCACACTTTCCCACGCGCAACTGCTGCCCCCGCCTCGTTCTCAGGCGGGGAACACTGCGGCTTCCTCGACCACTGGCCTGCCTCCGGCGGAAGGAGCACAGTAAGTGGTGAGGGAGTCACACTCGACCGGGGTAACCCGAGCCGGACAGGAGACCATCATGAAAACAGCAGTCCTCGGGACCGGCAGGGTCGGCCAAACCATCGCGGCGCGCCTCGCCGAGCTCGGGCACACCGTCACGATCGGAACCCGCGATCCGGAAGCTACCCTGTCCAGGACCACGACAGATGCCATGGGCACCCCGCCCTTTCCTGTCTGGGCCGCCGCGAACCCCGGCATCGGAGTCACCCGCTTCGCCGACGCCGCAGCCGGCGCCGACCTGATCATCAACGCAACCACCGGCAGCGCCTCCCTGGACGTGCTGGCCCAGGCGGGGGCCGACAACCTCGCCGGCAAAGTCATCCTCGACATCGCCAATCCCTTGGACCCCAGCACCGGGATGCCCCCGAGCCTCTTCGTCAAGGACACTGATTCCCTCGGCGAGCAGATTCAGCGCGCCTTCCCGGCGGCGCGCGTCGTGAAGTCCCTCAACACGCTCACCGCCGATCTCCAGGCCCGCCCCGGACTGCTCTCCGACCCCGGAACGGTCTTCGTGTCCGGCAACGACGCCGATGCCAAGATCACGGTCACCGAACTCCTGAAGGACTTCGGCCATCAGGATGTCATCGACCTCGGTGACATCACTACCGCCCGCGGCGCCGAGATGCTCCTGCCCGCCTGGCTCCGCCTTTGGGGCGCGCTCGGCACGCCCCACTTCAACTTCAAGATCGTCCGCTGACCCCTCGAGGCTCTGGCGCGCACGCCGCGGTCATCCCGGGAGCGGCGTCAACACCGGCGGTACCCATCTGAACCGGGGTGCTCCGCCGTTGGGCGTCGGGACCGGCCCAGTAGTCTTTCCCGCCCGCCCGGCCCGTCCTAGACTGGCGCTTGGCTGCGTGTATTCCTGTTGACACGCCTGACGGGAGGACCCGGAGGCCTCGAGCCGCAACACCTGCGGTCCACAGGGCGATCAAGGAGAACTCCGATGAGCAACGAGGATTCGGCCCGCGCATTCTCCGGCCACCGCTTCGAGGAGGCGATCGAACACCTCGCCGACGACGTGGTGTGGAACCTTGTGGGCGAGGGGAGGCTGGAGGGGCGCAGTGCCGTGATCGACGCCTGCCGAGCAACGGCCGCAGAGATCGAGGACACCACCACGACGTGGCTCCGGTTTGTATCCACCGGCGAGGGCGATTGCATCGCAGTCGACGCCATTGGCAGGTACGAAGACAACGACGGCGTCACGGCTGTCTCCTCATGCGACATCTACGAATTCGCCGGCGGCCAGATCCGCACCATCACCTCCTACGCTGTCGAAGTCGACCCCGACACCCCCTACACACCGGCCAGCTCGTCGCGTTGACGCCTTCGTCCCGCACCCTCAACAAACCGGCGGCTTAGCGCTGGCCGTCTGGCGTCTTCGCGCCGACGAAATTCCGCTTCTCCGAAAGCCTGGGGCCGCGCAGCTCGTCCGCCCGGACCAGCACCACGCCCGCCACGATCAGTGCGCCGCCGACCAGCTGGATGGCCGCGGGTAGTTCGCCCAACAGCAGCCAGGCCCAGATGACGGCGAAGAGCACCTCGGTCAGCGAGACGAAGGAAGCCACCTTGGTGCCGAGCGCCCGGGCGGCCATGATGCCGGTGACATAGGACAGCACGGTGGACAGCAGCACCAGTCCGACCAGCGGCACCCACCACTGGGTCTGCCAGCCTGCCAGCTCCACGCCGGCCGTGCTGAAGGCCATCGGAACAATCTGCACCGCGCCCAGCACGACGATGGTTGCACCGCCCACCAGCAGGCCGCCGGCGGCCAGCACCAGCGGCGGCAGCGAGTCGTTTTGCTTGGCGGTGATGAAGAAGTAGACCACCAGGCAGACGGCGGCACCGAGCCCCCACAGCACGCCGGCAACGTCCAGCTTGACCGGCCCAAAGACGTCGAGGACGAGCATGAGGCCGGCCACCGCCAGCACGGTACCGGCGATGGTCGCCGGCCGCGGCAGCCGGCGGCTGGTCAGCCAGAGCCACAGCACAATCAGCACGGGCGCCAGGAACTCCAACAGCAGCGCCACCCCCACGGAGAGGCTGGCAACCGCATTGAAGTAGAAAAGCTGGCAGCCGGCCACGCCGATCAGCCCGAACAGCCCGATGGTCTTCCAGTTTTGCCGCAGTTGGCCCCACCGGCCGCGCAGCATGAACGCGGCGGGCAGTGACAACACCAGCGCCGCGGCCACCATGCGCACCGCCACCGCGGAGCCCGGCGTCCAGCCGGCCTCGAGCAGCGACTTGGCAAAGGGCCCCGAGAGTCCGAAGATCGCCGAGGAGGCCAGGGCGATGCCGACGCCGGCGACGGCGGAGCGCGGGTGCGGCGGGGCTGTCTGGGTACGCTGTTCGGCGGCGGTGGAGGCCATGACGGATCCTAGGGGAAGTGCGGGTTCGCTCCCGGCGCAGAACGGGTCTGTCAGGAGTCATGAGCGGTATACTCCTGACAATATCGCCGCCGCTGTTCAGGAGTCAATGTGGTCTTTGCTCATGACACCGAGCACTCGCTGGTGGACGCCGCCCGGCTGATCAATACGGCCGAGGTCTCCCCGGACACCCTCGCCAGCGTGGCGGATCTCGATGCCCTCGTGGCGGACTTCGGCTTCACCGGCTCGCGCAGGCATACGACGGCGGAGCTGGAGGCGGTCCGCGCCCTGCGCCCCGTGCTCAAGGAGGTGTGGACCGCGACGGAGGACCGCGCCGTCGTCGTCGTCAATACGATCCTGGCCGACGCCGGTGCCATCCCGCAGCTGGTCAAGCACGACCAGTGGGACTACCACCTGCATGCCACCAGCCCGGACGCGCCGCTGGAGGTGCGCATGGCCGTGGAGGCGGCGATGGCGCTGGTGGACGTGATCCGCGAGAAGCAGCTGGACCGGCTGCGGACCTGCGCCGCGGACGACTGCACCGCGGTGCTGGTGGACCTGTCGAAGAACCGGTCGAAGCGCTTTTGCGATACCGGCAACTGCGCCAACCGCACGCACGTGGCCGCCTACCGGGCGCGCAAGTCGGCTGCCAACGGTTGACCGGAGAACGGCCCTAGCGGCTGCCGGCGGAGTAGGGCGGGCCGGGATCGAGGTCGATGACCGTCCGCAGCGGCGGCAGCAGCGAGTCTTCCCAGCTGGCGGTGAAGGCCAGGCCGTCCGGACCGTTCAGCCGGCTGTTGGATTCGATGACGGGCCCGTGTTCGTAGAGGTAGGCGGCCACGTTAAAGGCCAGTTCCACCATCTGGTTCGGGTCCTTGTCGCGGAAGTGCACCTGCACGTCCGGCAGGCCCAGCTGGTACATGCCCAGGCTGTCCACCACCATGGCGCCCTCGTCGTTGCTGACCAGGAAGAACCGCATGTTCACCGGGCCCGCCAGCGGGTGGGCCGCCTCAAGCTCCCGGGGGTCCCGCCAGTGCGAGTTGTGCAGCCAGCGGACCGCCGCGGGCCGCGTCTCGGCGGCCAGCAGGCGCAGCACCCGCTGGAAGGACTCGACCCGCGGCTTGGGTTCGAACCCGCTGGCCACCACCTCCGTCACCAGGATGCGGTGGGTGCAGCCGGGAACCTGCTGCTCGGCGTCGGGCCAGGACCAGCTCTGGTCCGCGGGTGTTGCCGCCAGCGCCTCGGCCGCCGACAGCGGCCCGCGGGGAACGGCCACGCCGGTGCTCAGCCGGATGGTTTTCACGCCGGAGGCACCGTTGATGTCGAAGGAGTGCGCGGCATGCGGCAGCAGGGCTACGCCGTCGGAAAAGGAGGCGCCGGGGAATTCCTCCGCCAACCGCGCCTGGAGTTCCTCGCCGAAGAGCAGGGGGTCCTTCCGGTACCACAGCTCCGCGGCCACCGTGCTCTTGGCCTCGGGCGGTTGTCCGCCGCCGGTCGCCGCGGCCTCGCCGGGATGCGCCGGGTCGGGCGGGTGCGGGGAAGGCTGGCCGGAGGTCATGTTGCCTTGCTTGTCGGGCCCGGCCGGGCCGGCGCCAGGCATCAGCGGCGCGCGTCGCCGTCGTCGTCGTTGCCGGAAAGGCGGTTGGTGCCCTGGTCGGGATGTGCGGCGGCCTCCGCCGCCTGCTGTTCTTCCACCTGGGCCCGGCTCTGCGGTGTGCCCGGGGCCGGAACGGTGCCCGCGCCGCCGGGGATCTTCGAGGAGACCCGATGGATCCCGGAGCCCTCGCTGAGGTGGCTCGGGTTCTCCTTGGTGGACATGGTCAGCACCGCCACAATCAGCAGCGAGGCGATGAAGGCGATGCCGGCAGCCGTCACGCCGAGGTCCCAGCGCAGCAGGTTTCCGGACCCGCCGGTGGCGAAGACCATGGTCAGGGCGCCGGCGATCACGGCCAGTACCGCCGAGAAGATCAGCGGGCCCTTGACGGACATCCGTCCTTCGTCCGGACGGCCAGACGCGTTCTTGCCCACGATGATTTCCTCCTGCTGACGGGTAAAGCCTGCATCCAGTCTACCGGTCGTAGAAGTTGCCGCGCAGGCGCCAGTGGCGCCGGCCACACCTGCGGGCGGGACTCAGCCGGCCGCGGGCGGCCTGGCGTCGTGGCGCAGGCTGAGGGCGGCAATCAGCAGGACGACGGCGATGATGATCGCCGCCCCGCCCAGCACCCCCAGCAGCGCATGCGGGCCCAGGTGCGCGAAGAACGGCAGCGCGATGCCGAAGCCCACGGACACGGCACCGGTAATCAGCCAGTCGCGGGCCAGGACGGACCCGGCCTCACCGGTCGCGGCCGGGGCAGCCGCGGGATTCCCTGGAACGTCGCGGCCGCGGGTCGGGCGGTTGCTCCACCAGAGCATCAGCTCGGCCCCGCCCGAGACCAGCAGCGCCGCGGTGGCCAGCACTGTGAACATCGGCACCGTCTGCAGGGCGCAGGCCAGGATGCCGGCCACGGCGAGCACCGCTGCCTGGAGGAGCAGCAACTGGCGGTGGGCAGCAGCGGCCGGCTTGCGGGCCAGCAGCCAGACCGCCCCGCCGCTGAGCAGCAGGAACAGCCCGCCGGCCAGTGCCATCACGGTGCGGTCGGGTTCCTGCCAGAAGATGGTGGTGGCGCCGAAGGCGGCGGCCACCAGGGCGCGGATCAGGACCGGCTGCCAGAATACGGCCGCCTGGGTAGTACTCGGGATCGTCACGGTTCAAGCCTAGTGTGCCCCGGTGACCATCCACGCATCGTTGCGGACCCGCCAGCCGAGCGTGACCGCGCGCGCCGCGGTGTAGCCGAGCCCGAAGGCGGCCCACAGCCAGAGCAGGCCCGCCGTGCCGGTCAGCCCGGCCATGGCCACCCACACCAGCAGCGGCGCGTACGCCAGCAGATTCACCACGCCGGCAATCGCCAGGTAGCGCGCGTCGCCGGCGCCGATCAGCACGCCGTCCAGGACGAAGACAAGCCCGCAGATCGGCTGGCTGAGGGCCAGCAGCCAGATCGCGGCCGTGAACGCCTGGTGGACGGCCGGATCGGAGGTAAAGACCCAGCCGAGCACCGGCGCCACCGCGGCCAGCAGCAGGCCGGTCACGACGCCGAATCCCACGCCCCAGACGATCATCCGGCGGGTCAGCGAGTGTGCGAGCGCCTTGTTCGAGGCCCCGAGTTCCTTCCCGATCAGGGCCTGCGCGGCGATCGCGATGGCGTCCAGCGCGAAGGCCAGGAAACTGTACATGGTCATCACCAGCTGGTGGCCGGCCAGGCTCACCGGGCCCTGCGAGGTGGCCACAAAAACCGTCGCGAGCAGCGCGATCCGCATGCTCAAGGTCCGCAGCATCAGCCAGGACCCCACGTGCGTGGTGGCCTTCAGGCCGACCCAGGTGGGCCGCAGCCGCACGCTGTGCTTCACAGCTCCGCGGTAGACGATGACGAGGTAGACCGCCGCCATGGCCCACTGGACCAGGCTGGTGCCCATGGCGGACCCGGCCACCGAGAGCCCCATCCCGTAGACCAGCAGGAAGTTCAGGCCGATGTTGGCCAGGAAGCCGATGCCGGCGACCAGCAGCGGGGTCTTGGTGTCCTGCAACCCGCGCAACACCCCGGTGGCCGCCAGCACGATCAGCATGCCCGGCAGGCCGGGCATCGACCAGCGCAGGTAGTCCACCGCGAACCCCTGCACTTGCCCGCTGGCCCCCATGGCCGCGGTCAGGTCCGGGGCGAAAGCCCAGCCGGCGGCGGCCAGCACCACGCCGACGACCAGCGCCAGCCAGATGCCGTCCCGCCCGACGCCGTACGCATCCGACATCCGGCCGGCGCCCAGCAGCCGCGCCACCGCCGGCGTGGTCGAGTAGGCGAGGAAGATCATCAGTCCGACGACGGTCTGCACCACGGTGGCGGCCAGCCCCATGCCGGCCAGTTCCGCCACGCCGAGGTGCCCCACGATGGCCGAATCGGCCGCCAGGAACAGCGGCTCGGCGATCAAGGCGCCGAATGCGGGGATGGCGAGTGCAAGGATTTGACGGTTCAGGCTCCGTCCCTGCCGCAGCTCGGCGGTCTTCTCCGGGTTCACGCCCACCAGCTTAGGCGCCTTGCAGCCCGGATTCCGGCGTGACGAACCGGCAGCGCGGCCCTGGAGCGTTCAACAGTCGGATGTCCAGCGTCGCCAGGGGAACCGCGAGCAGTTCGGCCAGTGCCACGTAGGACGCATCGTAAGGGCTTACGGAGTGCCGCAGTTCCCAGGCCCGTTCCGCCAACGGGGCAAACGGCCAGAGCTGGACGGGCCAGCGTCCCAGATGCCCAAAAGCAGCCGCTGCCTGTCCGCTGCTGACCCGACCTGCCTGCTCCGTTCGACGCAAAGCACCCGTGCACTCGAACAGCACCAGCTCCGGCGCATGATTCTGTTGGACCTGCAGACACTTCCGAGCCCAGGCCTGCTCTTCAGCTGCGCCGATCAACGCAGACACAATGACCGACGCGTCTACGACAAGACCTTGCGACGCGGTCACCGACGATCCGCGTTCAAAGCGTCGAGGATCTCTTGTGCAGTAACCCCGCCACCCGTCTTCAGCTCGACATCCGCTTCAAGCCCTCGGACGAAATCCACTGGACTGGGACGTGTCGCCAGTTCACGTAGTTCAGCGTTCAGGTACTCCTGCAGGGAGCGCCCCGACCGGGCAGCCCTTTCTGCCAGCCGGTCCCTCACCTCTTCAGGTACGTGGCGAATGGTGATGGAAACCGTCATGATCCAAGTTTAGCCATCGTGCATGCATTATGCATGCACTTCCACAAGGCTTACTGGTTCTCCCGGTTATCCGGCGCCCCGGGTACGCAGGGCGGGCACCGCCGTCGTGCCCGCGACGACGGCGAGCGCGGCGGTAAACGCGACGACGCCGGTCCAGCCGAACCGGCCGAAGAAGAGGCCGCCGGCCCAGCCGAACAGGCTGGACCCGGCGTAGTAGAAGAGGTTGTAGAGGCCAGACGCCTGGGCCGCGCCGACCGTCGCCAGCCGCGGCGTCCAACCCGACGCGACCGAATGGGCGGCGAAGAATCCGCCCGTGAACACCAGCAGCCCCAGCAGGATCAACGGGAGCGAGTCGACGAGGGTGACCGCCAGCCCGGCGATGCTGACCAGGATCCCGCCCAGCAGCACGGGCAGCCGGCCGGTCCTCGACGTCAGGCCGCCGGCCACCCGGGAGCTCACGGTGCCGGCCAGGTAGGCCAGGAACAGCAGGGAGGCCAGCGACGCGGGCAGGGAAAACGGCGGCGCCTCCAGCCGGAAGCCCAGGTAATTGTAGACGGCGACGAATCCGCCCATGAGCAGGAATCCCTGGGCATAGAGCGCCAGCAGCGGCGCCGAGCGCAGGTTGGCCAGGATCCGCTGCCCCAGCCCGGGCCCCTGTCCGCGCATCATCGGCCGAAAGCCGCGCGGGGCCGGTGCCAGCCGGACGAACAGCACGGCGGTCAGCGCGGCGGCGGCGCTGACCGCCAGCACGCCGGCGCGCCAATCGGCCCACTCCGCCACCGGTCCGGCGATGAGACGGCCGGCCAGGCCGCCCACGGTCGTGCCCGCCACGTAGGTGCCGGCCGCGACCGCCGCATGCAGTCGCTGCACCTCCTCGTTCAGGTAGACCAGTGCGACGGCGGGGATCCCGCCCAGCGCGGCGCCCTCCAGGAAGCGCAGCGCCAGCAGGGCGGGGAAATTCGGCGCCAGCGGCAGCGCCAGGCCCAGGATCACGGCGGCGCCGATCGCCCACGTCATGGTGCGCTTGCGGCCGGCCCGGTCCGCCACCGCGGACCACGGCATGACGGCCAGGGCCAGGCCGATGGTGGCCGCGGAAAGACTGAGCGCGGCGTCGGCCGCGCTGATCTGGAAGCTTCGGGCGATGCCGGGCAGCACCGCCTGCACCGAATACAGCTGGGCGAACGTGGCGAAGCCGCCGAAGAGCAACGCCAGGAGCATGTTGCGGTATCCCGGGCTGCCTTTCGGGTGGCCCGCCCAGGGTTGTTCCGCGCTACTCACGCCTTCGATGCTATGCCCGCCGCACGCAATGGTTGACGACGCCGCACGGGTGCGGCGCGGGCCCCCCACTACACTCGGACCAGTAGCAAAGCTTCGCATCTTGTACGTCTCGATGAAAGAGGATCTTCGTGTCCCAGCTCCAACCCGGCATGCCCGCCCCCGCGTTCACCCTCTCCGACGCCGACGGCAAGAAGGTCTCGCTGTCCGACTACGCCGGCTGGAATGTGGTGCTCTACTTCTACCCCAAGGCCGCCACTCCCGGCTGCACCACCGAGGCCTGCGATTTCCGCGACAGCCTCAACTCCCTGCAGGCCGCCAACTACGACGTCGTCGGCATCTCACCGGACGACCCCGACGCCATCCAGGCGTTCAGCGACGCCGAGGGCCTGACGTTCCCGCTGCTCTCCGACCCCGACTTCGCGGTGGCCAAGGTGTACGGCTCCTACGGCGACAAGACCTTCGGCGGGAAGGTCTTCACCGGGACGCTGCGCAGCACCTTCGTGATCGGTCCCGACGGAACCATCATGCACGCCGAGTACGACGTGGACGCCAAGGGCCACGTCGCCCGGCTGCGCGAGACCCTCGGGGTCTGATTTCCGGACTGCGCAAGACGCGGCGCACGACGGCGGTGCTCAGCCATCGCCGTCGTCGCTCCGTTTCGGGTCCCTGCTCCACTCAACAACCGGAGCAGGCGGCCGAACCGGAGCGCCAGGCCGGCTTCAAGCGGCCGGCCGCCGCCCGCCGCCGCCACCGCCGGGGCGCACCGTCAACCGTGCTGCGGCGGCGGCACCCAGCACCGCGCAGGAGAACCAGATCGCGCCGCCGGGGCCGAGCGGGGCGGCCACCAGGCCCGCCGCCAGCGGCAGCACGACCTGCCCCACCCGGTTGCCCAGCAGCCGCAGCGCCAGCGCCGACCCCCGGGACTCCGGCCGGACGGCGTGGCTGATCAGCGTCATGGTCAAGGGCTGGCCCAGGCCCAAGAGGAACCCGCCCACGAACAGAGCGGCGGCGGCCACCCAGAACGGCTCCAGGACGAACGGCGTCACCGCGATCGCCGCGCCGGAGCCCAGCAGGCTGACCACCAGCAATTGGATCCGGGTCCAGCGGTGCACCAGCCACGGCAGCAGGACCCGCGAGATGATCGACGCGCCAGCCCGCACGGCCAGCAGGACGCCCACCCAGAGCGGCGGCACCCCGAGCTCCTCGCCGACCAGCGGCAGGAACGCCACCAAGATGTCGATCACCGAGAGCAGCGCCATGGACGCCAGCATGTTCCAGGCCACGCCGGGCCGCCGCAGGATCTGGCGCACCGGCTCCTTCACCAGCGGTGCCCGCGCCGCACCGCCGTCGTTCTTGCCGCGGCGGAACCGGCGGGCCGCCGCACCGGGATGCGCGCCGATCAGCATCACCGGCGCCCCGGCTGCGGCGATGCCGGCCGCCAGCAGCAGGGTCAGGTCGATGGCGCCGAGCCAGCTCGGCCCCACTCCCGCGGTCTCGCTGCCCAGCAGCAGCCCGGCCAGCAGCGGGCCGAGCAACTGCCCCAGCGAAAAGGCGGCGGTGAACCAGCCGAAGCCGCTGTCCATCTGGTTCAGCGGCGCATACCGCCCGATGGCGGACTGGCCGGCAATGGTGAACAGCAGGTGCCCCACTCCGAGCAGGGCCATGGAGATCGCGATGACCGCGACCCCCTGCGCCAAGGCCAGCCCCAGCGTGGCCACCGCCAGCAGGGCCGCGCCCAACGCGACCATGCCCTTGAGCGAGGGAATCCGGTCGCTCACCCGCCCGAGCCACAGCGCCGCCACCACCGGCAGCACCGCGTAAACGGCGGTCACCACGCCGATGACCGCCGCGTCGCCGCCCAGGGCCAGCAGCTTGTACGAAACCACCGGCCGCGACACGTTCAGGGACGTCTGGGTCAGCACGGCGGCCGCCATCAGGACCCAAAGCCAGAGGCGTGAGCCGGGCTGGTGTGGCGGGTGGGTGCTCATGTCCTCGTTCCTGAAGTACGGCCGGCCTCCCCATTCTGCCCCGCGCCCGGCCGTTCGTCGCAAAACCGTTGCGCCGCCGGTGCCCCGGTGGTCGAATGGGTGGCATGGCTACTGGGGAGACCGTCCTGGCGATCGGGACGAAGAAAGGGCTGTGGCTGGCTACCAGCCGCGACCGGACCAACTGGTCCCTGTCCGGCCCGCACTTTTTGATGAACGAGATCCCCAGCATCGGGATCGACCAGCGCGGCGGCTCCACCCGCCTGCTGGTGGGCGCCCGCTCCGAACACTGGGGGCCCACAATCTTCCGCTCGGAGGACCTCGGCGAGACCTGGACCGAACCGGAGCACGGCGCCATCCGCTTCGGCGACAACGACGGCGCCGCGGTGGAGCGGATCTGGCAGATCCAGCCCGACGCCGCGGACCGGCCGGGCGTGGTCTGGGCCGGCTGCGAACCGATTTCGGTCTGGAAGTCCACCGACGGCGGTGAACACTTCGAGCTCAACCGCAGCCTGTGGGACCACCCGGACAAGGACCAGTGGGGGGCCGGTTACGGCGGAGCGGCGGTGCATTCGGTGCTGCCGAGTCCGCAGGATCCGGACACCGTGCACGTGGCCATGAGCACCGGGGGCGTGTACCGGACCACCGACGGCGGCGCCAGCTGGCAGGCACGCAACCACGGCATCAGCGCCTACTTCATGCCCGATCCGAATCCCGAGGTGGGCCAGTGCGTCCACAAGATCGCGCGGGATGCCGCAGATCCGTCCACGCTCTTCGCACAGAACCACCACGGCGTCTACCGCTCGGACGATTCCGGCGACAACTGGCAGTCCATTGCCGACGGGCTGCCCACCGATTTCGGCTTCGTGATGCTCACCCACCCGCGCAGGCCCCGGACCGCGTGGGTGGTCCCGATCAAGGCCGACGGCGAGCGGATTCCGCCGGACGGGCATCTCGCCGTGCACCGGACCGACGACGGCGGCGCCACCTGGGCGCGTTTCGCCACCGGGCTGCCGGACCAGGATTACAACGTGGTGCTGCGTGACGCCGCCGCCGTGGACACCGGCGATCCGGCCGGCGTCTACTTCGGCACCCGCGGCGGCTCGGTGTACGCCAGTGCCGACGAGGGCGAAGTCTTCGTGGAAGTGGCCTCGGGGCTGCCGGACGTCCTGTGCGTCCGCGCGGCCACCCTGTAAGGAGGGATCCCCGTGGTGGGTGTGGCAGAAAAAGCGGTCACCGTCGTCGTGCCCAGCCTGCTGGCGAAGGTGACCGGCGAGCAGCGCGAACTGACCGTGCCGGCAACCGGTCCGCAATCCGTGGCGGAGATCCTGGACGCCTTGGCCGGCGATTACCCGGTTTTCAACCGCCGCGTCCGCAACGAAACCGGTGCCATCCGCCGCTACGTCAACCTGTATCTCGACGGCGAGGACATCCGCACGCTGCAGGGACCGGCGACGCTGGTCGCACCCGGGCAGGAACTGCTGATTATCCAGTCCGTCGCCGGTGGATAGGATCCACGATTAAGCCGACAATGGTGTACCAATAGCCGCCGCAACTTGGAGGAGGGACCCGATGACCAGCAACAGCCAGCACGAAGCAGACATCACGGAAGCCAACGAGGCGGACGTGCAGGAACAGGCCCTTCCAGTCCGCAGTGACGACCTGGAACACGAAGCATCGCCGGCGGTGACCTCCACCTGGGAGGCGAACGAGGCGGACCTGCAGGAGCAGCTGGAACCGGTCAAGTCCGACGAGGACGACGAGTATCCGCGCGGGGAAGCCGAGTAGGACCGGTCCGCTCGGGACGCGGGGGTCCGGCCTAAAGACGTTGGCAACTGCGGGGAGTCGGCCACGGGCAGTGCAGGGTGCCGTGCTGCCCGCTACTCCCCGACCAATCCGTCCACTGCCTCGCGCAGCAGGTCGGCATGCCCGTTGTGCCGCGAGTACTCCTCGATCATGTGGACCAGGATCCAGCGGAGGCTGGGAACCCCGGTAGCGGACCCGGCCGCCGAGCCGGTCCCGTCCAGGCCCCCGTCGGCCAGGGCTTCGGCGGTCAGGGAGCGGGAGCGTGCCACGGCTGTTTGCCACATCCGGCGGAGCTGTCCCGGCGTGTTTTCGCCCGCGGACTGCCAGTCCCAGTCCGGGCTGGCCTTCCAGTCCACTGTGTCCCAGGGTGGCTGCGGTTCCTGCCCGTGCAAGCGGTGGGAGAACCAGTAGTCCTCCACGAACGCCAAATGCTTGAGCATCCCGCCCAGCGTCATGGTCGACGGAGCCAGCCGCGCCGCCAACTCCTTGGCACCCAGGCCGGCGCACTTCCATTCGAAGGTGGCGCGGTGGAACTCCAGGAAACCCAGCAGGGTCTCCACCTCCCCCGCCGCCAGCGGAGGGTCGGTGCGGCCTTGCTCGTCCACGTCGCTCATGGTCAGCGAGTCTAGCGGCACTGGAATAATAGCCGCATGCGACTTGCAGTATTCACCGGATCGGCCAGCGGCAGGGACGACATCTACGCGCGGGAGGCGGAGCGGTTCGCCACCGAACTGGCCTCCCGTGGCATCGGGATTGTGTACGGCGGCGGGCAGGTGGGCCTGATGGGCGTCGTCGCGGACAGCGCGGTGGCAGCCGGCGGCGACGTGGTGGGCGTGATCCCGGAGTCGTTGGACAAGACCGAAGTGGGGCACGTCGGGCTGAGCACCCTGCACGTGGTGGACTCCATGCACGAGCGCAAACAAATGATGGCGGACCTGGCCGACGCCTTCGTGGCGCTGCCGGGCGGCATCGGAACGCTGGAGGAGATTTTCGAGGCCTGGACCTGGCTTCAGCTCGGGATCCACGAGAAGCCGGTGGCCTTCCTGAACATCAACGGCTTCTGGGACCAGCTGCTGGCGACCATCGACGGCTTGGTAGCCAGCGGCTTCCTCAAGCAGGACTACCGGGATGCGGTCATCGTGGCCGGCTCCGCCGCCGAGCTGCTAGACGCCATCGAGGGCTGGACGCCGCCGGTGCGCAAGTGGCGGGACCCCGGCGAGCGCAGCCGCATCTAGCAACCTCTGCGGAATGCAGACAGCGCCCCTCCCGTCCGGGAGAGGCGCTGTCGGTGGCAGCGGACCGCGGGGAGGCCCCGCCGTCGACCGTGTGAGGCTTTGAGGCCTACGGGAAGAACTTGTCCAGCTCTGCCGGCTTCTGCAGGGTGCCGTACTTCAGGGCCGCGTCGGCGAGCTTCTGCGCCGCCTCCATGTTGAAGTCCTTGCGGAACGTGGGCAGGGCCATCTCCGCGCGGGAGTCTTCGTCGATCTTGGTGTAGGTGCCCACGATCTCGCGGACCTCGTCCGGGTTCTCCTGCGCGTACTCCAGCGAGCGGTTCATCGCGGCCTGGAACTTCTTCACCAGCTCCGGATCGCCGGACACCGTCTCACCGGTGGCGAAGTAGCCGGAAATATCCAGGTTCTTGTCGAAGTCGGCGAAGTTGTAGGAGACCACGCGGCCGCCATCTTCGACGGACTGGGACAGGAACGGGTCCAGGATCCACGCGGCGTCCACCTGACCGTTGGCCAGCGCTGCCGGGGCGTCCGGGAAGCCGACCTCGACGAACTTCACGCTCTCGGGGTCGCCGCCGTCGGCCTCGATCACGCTGCGGATGGTGGTGTCACCGATGTTGGAGAGGGTATTCACGGACACGGTCTTGCCGGCCAGGTCCTTGGGCGACTTGATGTCCGAATCGCCCTTCACCACTACCCCGCCGAAATCGTGCTTGGTGTCGCCGGAGGTGGAGTTGCCGTTGGCCACCAGCTGGATGTCCAGGCCCTTGTCGTTGGCGACCATGACCGAGACGACGTTGCCGAAGGCGAAGTCGAAGCCACCGCTGACCACGGCGGGGATGGCCGCAGCGCCGCCGGCCACGTTCTGGATGTCCAAATCCAGGCCCTCTTCTTCGAAGAAACCCTTCGAGTCACCGAGCCAGAGGGGGGCGGTGTCCACGATCGGGATCACGCCAACGGTCACCTTGGTCAGGTCGCCGGCGCCGGCGGATTCGTTCCCGCCGGCCTCGTTGCCGCCGCCGCTGGGCGATCCGGATCCACAAGCCGCCAGGCCAAGCGCGGAGACACCGGCCAGCAGCGTCAGGAATGTTCGCTTCATGTCACTTCCTCAGTTCGAAAAAATCAAGTGACAGCGCCCGCGGTCTCCCCCAACCGGAGAGCGCGGTCATTGCGCTGTCACCGGGGACCACTATGTCACGGCTCACACCGGGCGCCTGCAGCGCGGACGAAATGTGACGCGTCACCCACTTTGCTCGCGCCCGCCCCCTCTGTCAGCGTCACCCACTTTGCTCGTGCCCGCCCCCTCTGTCAGCGTCACCCACTTTGCTCGCGTCACCCCTCTGTTCGCGTCACCCACTTTGTTGCCGGAACCGCCAAGGACGCGCACCTCACCGGGCGGCGAGTTGCGCCTTGACCTGCTTGCGCAGCACCTTGCCCAAAATCGACGTGGGCAGCTCCTCCACCGCGACGATCCGGCGCGGGACCTTGTACGCGGCCAGTCGGCCGCGGCAATAGTCCCGCATCCCCTGTTCATCCAGCCCGACGGCACCTCCGGGGCGAAGCACGACGGCGGCCGCCACCTCCTCGCCGCCCTCCGGGCGGGGAAGGCCGACCGCGGCGGCCTCCATCACGTCCGGGTGTGAGCGGAGCGCGTCTTCGACTTCGGACGGCGACACGTTGAAGCCGCCGGTAATGATCAGTTCCTTGACCCGGTCGACGATGCGGACGTTGTGCTGCCCGTCCACGGTGACGATGTCGCCGGTGCGCACCCAGCCGCCGTCGAGCAGGACCTCAGCCGTTTCCTCCGGCTTGCCCCAGTACCCCTGGAAGACCTGCGGGCCGCGGATCAGCAGTTCGCCCGGCTGGCCCGGCGCGACGTCGCGCGCAGGGTCCTCCGGGTCAACCACCCGCATCTCCGTGCTGGGGAACGGGACACCGATCGTGCCGTTCTGCCGCGTCGGCGCGAACGGGTTGCCCAGGGCCACCGGCGATGTCTCCGTCATCCCGTAACCCTCCACCAGCAGGCCGCCGGCGGTTTCCTCCCACAGGTCCACGGTGGCCTGCGGCAGGTTCATGGCACCCGAGATGGCGAACCGCACGGACCCCAAATCCACCCGGCGCTTCCTGGCCTCCCGGGCGGTCCGCTCGTAGATGGGCGGCACGGCGCAGAAGATGGTGGGCGGGGTCTTCTTCGCCGCCGCCAGCACCAGGTCCACGTCAAACTTGGGAAACAGGACCACCCGCGAGCCGGTGAGCACCCCGAAGGTCAGGTGCAGGGTCATCCCGAAGGCATGGAACATCGGCAGGATGGCGTACATGACCTCCTTGCCCTCGGACACGCCGTGCATCCACGCGCGGCCCTGCTCCGCGTTGGCCCGCAGGTTCCGGTGCGTGAGCATGGCGCCCTTGGGTTGTCCGGTGGTGCCGGAGGTGTACTGGATGGCCGCCAGGTCGGTCACCGCCGGCCCGGGATGCGACTTCTTCAGCGGCCTGGCCTGCAGCAGCCTCTCCCACGTCACGGTCCCCTTAACCCGCGTGGTCAGCGCCTTGCGCGCGGTCCTGGCCGCCGGGACGGGCAGCCGCAGGGCCAGGCGCTTGGCCCGGGGCATCGCCCGGGCGAGGTCCACGGACACGATCGCCTTGACCTCGATATCCGGCGGAAAGGCCTGCACCTTTGCCACCACGTTGTTCCAGACAATGGCTACGGTCGCCCCGTGGTCCTCGAACTGGTGGCGGAGTTCGCGCTCGGTGTACAGCGGATTATGTTCGACGACGACGGCGCCCAGGCGCAGCACGGCGTAGAAGGCCACCACGTGCTGGGGGCAGTTCGGCAGGATCAAGGCCACGCGGCTGCCCGGACCTACGCCGAGCCGGCGCAGGCCTTCCGCCGCCCGGTCTATCTGCCGGCCCAGCTCCCGATAGCTGGTCGCGGCGCCGAAAAAGTCGAGGGCCGTCTTCCTCCGGAACCGGCGGACCGAGTCCTCCAGCATGTGCGACAGGGATTCGGTCGGTACGTCGATCTCGGCCGGCACGCCTGGCTGGTAGTTCTGCAGCCACGGGCGATTCTCAACGGTGGACACAGCAGTGGCCCGTCCTCTCACTCGGTTTGCTACCAGTCTAGGGCGCGTCTTTTGGGCCCAACCAGCAGCGCCCCGCCCTCCTGACGGAGAACGGGACGCTGCGGGGGTACGTGCCGGATTACTGCGCGGGCAGCTGCAGAACCTGGTCCACGAAGATCAGGTTCGGATCGGAAACGGTGTCCGCATTGGCTGCGAACAGCTCCTGCCATCCGCCCTGAAGGCCCAGGGACTGGGCGATCTTGCCCAGGGTGTCGCCGGGCTGGACGGTGTAGGTTTCGCCGCTGACCGCCGGCGCCTGGACCGCGGGTGCGGCCGGTGCGGCGGCCGGGGCCTGGGCGACCGGGGCCTGCTGGACCGGGGCCTGGGCGACAGGTGCCTGCTGGACGGGTGCCTGCTGGATCTGCGCCGACTGGCTGCTCACCTGCGACCCTCCTCCGCCGCCGCCGGACAGTCCCAGCTTGGACGAGCAGGCAGGCCAGGCACCCCAGCCCTGGCTGTCCAGGACGTTCTCGGCCACGGCAATTTGCTCGGCGCGGCTTGCGTCGGCGGCAGAACCGCTGCCGCCGTTCGCCGCCCACGTGCCCGGGGCGAACTGCAGGCCGCCGGAGTAGCCGTTGCCGGTGTTAATGTTCCAGTCGCCGCCCGACTCACACTGGGCCAAGGCGTCCCAGGTTGCCCCGTCGGCCGCGTTCGCGGCCGGTCCAACCAGCGCAACGCTGGCTCCGGTCAGGGCGACGGCGGCGAGGCCGCCACGCAGGGCACGGCTGAGGTTCAGGTTTTTATTTGGATTCACAATGCTCCGGTTCGGCCGCCTTATGCTCAGTCCGTCCCCGAACGTCTCCGCACCGCCGTCAGCCACTCGCAAAATCGAGGTCATGTGGACGTCTGCCATTCTGACGGCGAAAGGCGTGGGCAGCGTCCGGGCATTCCATGGGTAAATCGCGCCGGAACTTCCGGCATCCCCTGGCGCGGTCATCTGACCCACGCACGAACTGCACGTTACCGTAAAGTAACCAACGTTGCAAAACCGTGATCTGCCACCAGCGTGTCGATGCGCGCGGCGGCTCGAATTACGGCTAGGCGCGCCCTCGCCCCTGTGGGCCCTTCCCAGTGCCCGGCCCAGCACGTAGCGTGGGGATTCCCATTCGATCGGAAGGTTTCCCATGGCAGAGAATCCCAGTCCCATTGACATCCAGAAGGCGCTGGGCGGCGTCGATTACCCGGCATCCGCCGGCGACTTGGTGAAGAAGGCGGAAGAATCCGGAGCCGGGGACGACGTCCTCTCGGCGCTCAAGAATCTCCCCGACAAGCAGTACGAAAGCCCGGCCGAGGTCAGCAAGGCAGTAGCAGGCAACTAAGGCCTTCGGCCGGCAGTCCTGTCCACCGGCACCAACTCGACGTCGAGGAGGCGGCCGCCGTCGGCCGTCGCGGTCATGTACGTGCAGACCGGCTGGCGTCGGCGGTCCGTGGGCGAACCCGGGTTCAGCAGCCGCAGGCCGCCGGCCGACGTGGTGTCCCAGGGGATGTGGCTATGTCCGAACACCAGCACGTCGGCATCGGGAAAGCGAGCCTGGCAGCGCTGTTCGCGCCCCTTTGCCGCGCCGGTTTCGTGCACCATGGCGAACCGGACGCCGGCGATGGTCGCCCGGGCAATCTCCGGCAGTCGCGCGCGCAAGTCGTCGCCGTCGTTGTTGCCGTACACCCCGACCAGCCACCGGCTCCGCTCTTCCAGGTCGTGGAGCAGCCCGGCGGTGACCCAATCGCCGGCGTGGAAAACGACGTCGGCCGCCTCCACCGCGTCCCACACCTGGTCCGGAAGGTGCCGCGCCCGCTTTGGCACGTGTGTGTCCGCCAGCAGCAGCAAGGAGGTGGCCATACCGGCATCCTCGCATATCGGATCAGAGGCCGAAGGCCATTCGTAGCCCGAGCGCCAGCATGACGACGGCGATCAGCCCGTCGAGCAGGCGCCAGGAGCCGGGCCGGGCGAAGAAGGGACGCAGCAGCCGGGCGCCGAAGCCGAGGGCGCAAAACCAGATGAGGCTGCCCGCTACGGCCCCGGCGCCGAAATACCAGCGCAGTTCCGGCCCCTGGGTGTTGGCGATGGAACCGAGCAGCAGCACCGTGTCCAGATACACGTGCGGGTTCAGCCAGGTCAGGGCCAGCGCCGTGGCAGCCGTTGCGGCCAATCCGCCGCCGGCGCGATTGGCCGAGGCGGTCAGCACGCCCGGCCTGATCGCCCGTTTGGCGGCGAACACCGCGTAGGCCAGCAGAAACGCCGCCCCGCCCAACCGGATGACGTCCACCACCGCCGGAGCGGCCTCGATCACGGCGCCGATGCCGGCAATCCCGGCGGTGATCAGCAGTGCGTCGGACACCGCGCAGATGACAACGACGACGCCGATGTGCTCGCCGCGGATGCCCTGGCGCAGCACGAAGGCGTTTTGCGCGCCGATGGCGACGATCAGGGCCAGCCCGGTGCCCAGGCCCAGCAAGATTGTGGGAGCAATAGCGGTAGTCACAACAGTCGACGCTACTGACAACCGCAGCTTCAGTACAGCTAAAGAAACTTCAGTTACGTAAGCTTGCCTTATGCAGCCGTTCCAGTTCGACCATCTGGCGACCTTCGCCGTCGTCGTTCAGGAGGGCAGTTTCGATGCCGCCTCCCGCGCGCTCCACGTGACACCCTCGGCCGTGTCGCAACGGATCAAGGCGATGGAGCATGCGGCCGGGCAGGTCCTGTTGCAGCGCACCGCTCCGGTGCGGCCGACGGCGGCCGGAGATGTGGTCCTGCGGCTGGCGCGGCAGGTGCGGGTCCTGCAGGCCGACGCGCAGCGCGAACTCGGCGGCGATGGCGACGGCGTGGCCCTGCCGCTGGTGGTCAACGCCGATTCGCTGGCCACCTGGTTCTTGGGCGCGCTGGCCCGCATGCCGCGCGACCGCGGGGTGTTTTTCGAAGTCCACCGCGAAGACGAGCAGCATTCGACCTCCCTGCTGCGGGCCGGACAGGTGACGGCCGCGGTGACGGCGACGCCGGAACCGGTCCAGGGCTGCTCGGTGGAGGCGCTCGGCTCGCTGCGCTACCGGGCGGTGGCCAGCCCGGCCTACCTGGCTCACTGGCGTCCCGCCGGGACCGGACACGCCGACCCGGCGTGGCTGGCGGCCGCGCCCGTGCTCGATTTTGACCGCAAGGACGACCTTCAGGAGCGCTTCTACCGGGAACTGACCGGCGCTGCGCTGGCGGCGCCGCGCCATTATCTGCCCGCCTCGGCGGAGTTTGCCTCGGCGGTCCGGCTGGGCATCGGCTGGGCCCTGCTGCCGGAGCAACAGTGCTTGGCAGACGTCCGCAACGGGACGCTGCACGAACTGGCACCCGACCTGCCGGTGGACGTGCCGTTGTACTGGCAGCGCTGGAAAATCAGCTCGCCGGTACTGGACGAACTGACTGCCTGCGTTCGGCAGACCGCGCTGGACCAACTGCGGCAGCGCTAGCTCAGCGCCCGGAAATCCCGCGGCGCGCGGCGCCTCCGCCCGCTGCCAGGGGTGCCGTTTTCTCCGCCCCGAACCCCGGCACCCGTGCCCGGCCCTACAGTGGAGGGAGAGATTTAGACGAAGGGGCACGATGCAAGACCGCATTCGCAACGCCCGCCTGCGCGAGCGCGTGATGAGCGCGGAGCAGGCGGCAGAACTGATCAAACCCGGCATGACCGTGGCCATGAGCGGCTTCACCGGCGCCGGTTATCCGAAGGCGGTGCCGCAGGCGCTCGCGGCACGGATGGAAACCGCGCACGCGGCCGGGGAGCAGTTCAAGATCCGCGTACTCACCGGCGCTTCGACGGCCCCTGAGCTCGACGGCGCCCTCGCCAAGGTCGACGGGATGCAGCTGCGCCTGCCCTACCAGTCGGACCCGGCGCTGCGCGAACGGATCAATGCCGGCGAGCTGGACTACATCGACATGCACCTCAGCCACGTCGCCCAGCACACCTGGTTCGGGTTTTTCGGCGACGTCGACCTGGCCGTGGTCGAGGCGGTGGGCATCCTCGAGGACGGACGGCTCATCCCGTCCACCTCGGTGGGCAACAACATGACCTGGCTCCGGCAGGCCAGCCAGGTCATCGTGGAGATCAACAACGCCCAGCCGGTGGGTCTCGAGGGCATGCACGACGTCTACTACGGCACCGCCCTGCCGCCGGAACGCAGGCCCATCCCGCTCGAGCACCCCGACGACCGGATCGGCGAACCCTACCTGCAGGTGGATCCGGACAAGATCGTGGCCGTCGTGCACACCGACGCGCCCGACCGGAACTCCCCCTTCAACCCGCCCGACGACGCGTCGCAGCAGATCGCGGGCCACCTGCTGGACTTCCTGGACCACGAGGTCCGGCGCGGGCGGCTGACCGAGCAGCTGCTCCCGCTGCAGTCCGGCGTCGGCAATATCCCCAACGCCGTGCTGGAAGGCCTGGCGGCCGGCGGCTACCGCGGCCTGACCGCCTACACCGAAGTCATCCAGGACGGCATGCTGCAGCTGCTCAAGGAGGGCGTGCTGCGCATGGCCTCCGCCACGTCCTTCTCGCTCAGCCGCACCGGCCTGGAGGAGTTCAACGCCAACGTCGACTACTACCGCGAGCGCATCATCCTGCGCACCCAGGAAATTTCCAACCACCCCGAGCTGGTCCGCCGGCTGGGCTGCATCTCGCTCAACGGCATGATCGAGGCGGACATCTACGGCAACATCAACTCCACCCACGTGGCCGGCACCAAGGTCATGAACGGCATCGGCGGCTCCGGCGACTTCGCCCGGAACAGCTACCTGTCCGTCTTCATGTCCCCCAGCATGGCCAAGGGCGGGAAGGTCTCCAGCATCGTGCCGATGGCCAGCCACGTCGACCACACCGAGCACGACACGATGATCGTGATCACCGAGCAGGGCCTGGCCGACCTGCGCGGGCTCGCGCCGAAGCAGCGGGCGCGCAAGATCATCGAGACCTGCGCGCATCCGGACTACCGGCCCATGCTCCAGGACTACTTCGACCGGGCCTGCCGGGACAGCTTCGGCAAGCACACCCCGCACCTGCTCGGCGAGGCCTTGTCCTGGCACCAGCGCTTCGTGGAGACCGGCAGCATGCTCCCCGCACAGCAGTAACGGCCGGGAGTATGACGCCGTCGTGCCGGCGGCCTTTCGCCGCCCGGTGCGGCTGCCGGTAGGCTGCTGGCTTGTACACGGGAGTCCGGTGAGCCGGGCTGAGAGGAAGCTTCTCAAGTTTCGACCGTTGAACCTGATCTGGATCATGCCAGCGCAGGGAGCAACCCTCACACCCGTGCCCTGTTCACTCAACAGAAGGGCGCGACAGTGCAGACATCCGACGGCATGCACCTGGTGGCGATGGTCAACCCGCCGACCAGCCAGTATTCCGAGAACTGGCGGCATCCGCTCTCCCGGCGGGACTGGATGAGCGCGGAGTTTTACCTCGATCTGGGCCGGACGCTGGAACGAGGCTGCTTCGACATGCTGTTCCTGCCCGACGCGCTGGCCGTCCCCGAGGACAACGCGGGCGACTACGCCACCACGCTGGTCACCGGCGGCAAGGGCGCCATCTATCTCGACCCCTTGGTCACCCTGTCACTGGTTGCCGGCGCGACCCGGCACCTGGGCTTGGCCGCCACCATCTCCACGACCTTCACCCCTGCCTACACCATCGCCCGGAAGCTGCTCTCGCTGGATCACCTCTCTGGCGGCCGGGTCGCCTGGAACATCGTCACGTCCACCACCGACGCCGAGGCCGCCAACTTCGGCCTGGCCGCCATCCCGCCCAAGTCGGAGCGTTACGACCGGGCCGACGACGTCGTCCAGGCCGTGGTGGACCTATGGGAGACCTGGGAGCCCGGGGCGCTGACACTGGACGTGCCGGGACGCCGGTTTGCGGATCCGGAGCGTGTCCACCGGGTACCGGAACGGTCCCGGTCCGGCGGCGACGAGGGTCCGCTGAGCCGCGGTCCGATCACCCTGCCGCGCAGCCCGCAGGGAAGGCCGGTGCTCATGCAGGCCGGATCCTCCCCGCGCGGCATGGAGTTCGCCGCCCGCTGGGCCGAGGTCGTGTTCGCCGTCGCCGACACTCCGGACGCCATGCGCGCGGTGCGGACCGAACTGCGGGCCCGCGCTGCGGCCGCCGGACGGAATCCGGATCAGCTGGCCGTGCTCCCGGCGGTTCAGCCGATTACCGGTGCCACGCCAGCCGCCGCCCGCGGGGCGCTGCGGGGTCTGGAGGCGGCACTCGACGAGGAGGACGTCCTGACGAAGTTGGGCCGGCTCCTCCACGCGGCCCGGGAGGACCTGACGCCGGACGGCAGCGCCGAGGAGTTGCTGCTGGCCCATCGCGGGGCCACGGGCAGCGAGGGTTTTGAACAGATGCTCCTGGCCGCAGCCCGCCGGGAATCCATGACCGTCCGCGAGCTGGCGATGGCGCAGGCCATGAACCAGCTGAAACCCCAGCCCGTGGGCGATCCGGCGGACATCGCCGACTACTTGTGCGAACTCTACGACTCTGAGGCGGCTGACGGTTTCGTGATCATGTCGGCCCTCTACCCGTCCTCGCTCGAAGACTTCGTCAACGGCGTGGTGCCGGAACTGCAGGCCCGGGGCCGGTTCCGGACCGCCTATTCGGGACACACCCTGCGCGATCACCTGGGAGCCTCCCTGAAAGGCAGCCGCTCCGGCGCGTCTTAGCAGCCCTTCCGCTCCGGCTCAGCGCTGGTAGATCCTGGCGAGCACGGCGTCGAAGACCCCGTCGGGCAGCAGCCGGCGAGCGCCCATGATCGTCCGCGCGCCCCTGCCGACCGGGTACCGGGTGCGCGTGCGCCGAGCGGCCGCCACCCGGGCGATGCGGCGGCCAACAACGTCCGGCCGCGTTCCCGTGCGTTCCGTGTACGCCCCGGCAATCGCCCGCGCCACGCTCTCTGCCTGCGGCGCGTAGGCCGTGCCTTCGGAACTCTGCTGCAGGCTCTCCACCGCGATGGCGTCCCACTCGGTCAGGATCGGCCCGGGCTCGACGATCACAACGTCGATGCCGAAGGGCTTGAGCTCGACTCGAAGGCAGTCCGACAAACCCTCGACCGCGAATTTCGCCGCGTGGTACCAGCCGCCGAGGGGTTCGTAGAACACGCCGCCGATCGAGGAGAGGTTGATGATCCGCCCGCTGCCCTGGGCCCGCATGGCCGGGGCCGCCAGCTGGATGAGCCGCCCCAGGCCGAACAGGTTCACGTCGAACTGCTGCCGGGCGTCCTCCAGCGGCACGTTCTCGATGGCGCCGTAGGAGGCGTACCCGGCATTGTTGACCAGCACGTCCAGCCGTCCCTGCTCCGACAGGATGTGCTCCACCCCGCGCACCATCGATGCGTCGTCGGCCAGGTCCATCTCGAGGACGCGCACCCCGTGCTCTTCCAGCGGGCGCATCCTCTCCACCCGGCGCGCGGCCGCGTAGACGGTGAAGCCTTCGCGTGCCAGTTCGCGTGAGGTGTGTTCCCCGATCCCGGAGGACGCTCCGGTTACGAGGGCGACTTTGTCCGTCACCATCAGGCCCGCCTCACTTTTCCAGTGCCGTGACGACGGCGGTGCGCGCCTCGTCCGGCAACGTCCGGCCGGCGCCGTCGGGAGCGAAGAGCCGCCGGCAACCGTCGAGTTCCACCGTCAGCGGAGCACCGGCGCCCTGCCCCTCGGCGAGCGGCCAGAGCACCGCAAACTCCGTTGCGTCGTCGGCGCATTCGCCAGCATCCGGATCCTGTGCGGCCGCGTCCAGGAGGGCGTCCTTTGCCGTGCCCTCCAGGCTCCCGCCCTTGGAAAAAATCCCCGACACGATCTGGATGACGCCAAAATTCAGATCCGGCTGCGCGTCGGCGGGCAGTTCATCCTCTGCGGCCGGCACCGGCGCGGTCCGGTACTGGCAGATCCTCAAGGCGTCGACCTCGCCGGCGCGTGGCAAAAGGCCGGGGGAACCCGGCACGCCCTCGCCGCTGCCGCGCGGCTGCGCCGCTCCCGGCTGCTCGAACGGCGCCAGCTCAGTCACTCCCGGCATCGCCTTGAAGCCCCACTCGGCGGGGCAACCGGCATCCAGTGCCGCCCTCGGCTGGATCAGTTCCAGCCGGTGCTGGGTCGACTCGATCACGGTCATGCCCGCCAGGACCTCGCGGACCCCGGGTTTCGTCTTGCCGCAGGAATCCGTCGGCCACGCGGCACGCATGGCCTTGCCGGCCGCATCCACCAACCACAGATCGGGGACCATTTCCATGTCAGCGGTGCAGACCAGGTTCGCCCTGGGTCCGTCGCTGGGCTGCGCCAGCGCAGTGAGCAGCGCGTCAACGTTTCCGGTGAGGCGCTCTTCCGTGACCGCCGACCACAGGCCTTCCTCGTCCTCGACGGTTGCCATCGCCAGGGCATCACAGCGGATGACGTCGACGGGCGCGAAGCCTTCGGGCACGGCGCCGACCGCCGGCGGCGGAGGTGCGGACGGATTCCCTGGTTCGACCATGTGCTGTGCTGTTGTGCAATCGACGGCGTCAACCAACTCGGCCTCGGGCCCTGCTGGTTCCCCCGGGTCTCCCGGCAGCTGCCCGCAGGCCGCCAGGGTGCCCACCGCCAGCACTGCCGCCATCACCGACCCAGGCCTCCGGCCCCGGCTTCCCTGCCGCCGCTTCCGCTTCACCGTGCCCGTCCCCCGATCACCGTCGATGCCGTCAGTGTAGCGAGGCGCTCCGGAAAAGCATCGCCGGCGCGGCCGCCGGGCAGAGGGTGACCTGCGCCGGAGTGTTCAGGAAAGACGGCGGAACTCGCCTGCCCGGAGCTGGACATAGATCGGCAGGGTCATCTGGATGTGTGAAACGCCGACCGGCTCGTCCAGCAGCTCATTGATGGTGGTTTGCCCTTCCAACTCGGTCACTTCGCCATCCATGACTTGAGCCTACGTCGACCGGACGCTCCCCGGACCAAGACACGCGCCATCTGCTGCTTGGTGCCGCTCCTGCCAGGCATCCATGACGCCCGGGAGGATTCACGTATCGTCCTCGTTCTATGGCGGCAGTTGCTGTCGGTGATTAGAGTCGTCGACATGGAGAAGGTTCCGTGGGCAGCACCGTCCGGTTCCTGATCCTGCCGCTGATGCTGTTGGCGCTGCTTGCTTTGCCTGGATCCGTCGCCCCGCGATCGGATCCAAGTGCCATTGCGGGACTCGGAGATTCCATTACCCAGGCCGCAAACACCTGTTGCCGGCCCGGCAACTACCCGGCCAAGTCCTGGTCCACCGGCGACGATCGGTCCGACGACATCCGCAGCCACTACGAGCGGCTGGCGGCGCTGCACCCCCAGATCAACAACAACAACTTCAACGACTCGGCAAGCGGCGCCAAGGCGGCAGATATTCCTCGACAGGCGTCCATGGCCGTGGCCCAAAAGGCGGACTACATCACCCTGCTCATCGGGGCCAACGACCTGTGTGCCTCGTCGGCATCAGCGATGACGTCCACCGCCGATTTCGCCAGGCACGTCGCGACTGCCCTCGAGGCGCTGCACCGCGGGCTGCCGCAGGCCCGCATCTACGTCAGCAGCATTCCCGACCTTCATCGCCTGTGGTCCGTCCTGCGCACCGATCAGGAGGCCAGGCGGGTCTGGGCGGCCGCCGGAACCTGCCCGTCCATGCTCGGCGCAGCGGTCACCGAGGACCAGCGGCAGGAAGTGGTTGCCCGCCAGCGGGCCTTCAATGAGATCCTCGCGGACACCTGTGCGCGGTACGGGAACTGCCACTGGGACCGGGGCGCCGTGTACGCCTACAAGTTCTCCGCGAACGAAATCAGCACCCTGGACTACTTCCACCCCGGCCCCGGCGGCCAGGCCGCCCTGGCCGAGCTGACATGGCAGGCATTCCAGGGACACCGCTGAACCTGCATGTCAGCCACCGGGCATCCAGCAGGGCCCCTATCAGATGAACAAGAGACATCTACGTAAAAGCGCGGCTGGGTTAGCAACTCTGCTGCTTTTCGTGCGGAGACACCGGTACTCGTAAGATTTTGAAGTTCTTGTCAGCAACATCTGCCCCGCTTAATGACTCTTTTTCTGCGCGTGTTAGCTTGATCACCGTCCTTTCCGGCGGGCCCGCCCGGAAAGCTGAACCACCGCTGCTACCTTCCGGAGGCACAATGGGACTTGGCTCCCCCACGCATGCAGACGACCGTGCTGTCGCACCCACACCCGCTGCAGAAACAGGACGCGGATCCTTGCCAGGGACAGGGGCGGGCCGCACCTCCGGCAGGGCCGACAACGAACTCAAGCGCGGGCTGAGCAGCCGCCACCTGCAAATGATCGCCATCGGCGGTGCGATCGGCACGGGGCTGTTCGTGGCCTCGGGCGGCACGATTTCCCAGGCGGGTCCCGGCGGAGCCTTGGCCGCCTATGCGTTGGTCGGACTGATGGTGTTCCTGCTGATGCAGTCGCTGGGCGAAATGTCGGCCCAGATTCCGGTCGCCGGCTCCTTCCAGACCTTTGCCACCCGTTTTGTCTCGCCGTCGTTCGGGTTCGCTATCGGCTGGAACTACTGGTTCAACTGGGCCATCACGGTGGCGGCCGAGCTGGTCGCCGCCGGAATCATCATGGACTTCTGGTTCCCGGGAGTCCCGGGCTGGGTGTGGGCCGGGATCTTCCTGCTCGTCTTGACCGGGCTCAACGCCCTCTCCGCCAAGTCCTTCGGGGAGTCGGAGTTCTGGCTCTCCCTGATCAAGGTCGCCGCAGTTGTGCTCTTCCTGATCGCCGGTGTGCTGATGATCTTCGGCATCCTTGGGGACAACTCCCCGGGCCTGAGCAACTGGGAAAACCGCGATGATGTGTTCCACGGCGGTTGGGTCTCGATCATCTCGGTCTTCATGATTGCCGGGTTCTCCTTCCAGGGCACCGAGCTGGTGGGCGTGGCCGCGGGCGAAGCCAAGAACCCGCGCCGCGAAGTGCCGAAGGCCATCCGCACGGTCTTCTGGCGCATCATGCTCTTCTACATTGGCGCCATCTTCATCATCGGCTGCCTGATCCCGTTCACCGATCCGAGTCTGCTGGCCTCCGGCGAGGCCGACGTGGCAGTATCCCCGTTCACGCTCGTCTTCTCGCGCGCCGGGATTGCCTTCGCGGCGGCTTTGATGAACGCGGTGATCCTGACCGCCATCCTCTCGGCGGGCAACTCCGGACTGTATGCCTCCACGCGCATGCTTTACGCCATGGCCCATGACGGCAAGGCGCCGAAGATCTTCCGACGCACCAATGCGCGCGGTGTGCCGATTCCGGCGCTGCTGGCCACCGCGGCGGTAGGTCTCTTCGGGTTCCTCTCCGCGATCGTCGGTCAGGGCGCTGCCTACTCCTGGCTGCTGAACATGTCCGGCCTGTGCGGCTTTATCGTGTGGGCGGGAATCGCTGTCTCCCACTACCGCTTCAGGCGCGGCTTTCTGGCGCAGGGCAACAAGGTCAGCGACTTGCCGTACAAGGCCTCCCTGTTCCCCATCGGTCCGCTGCTGGCCTTCGCCCTGCTGGTCCTGGTGATCGCCGGACAGAACTACGAGGCCGTGCTTGCCGGACGGGGCATGGAGGTGCTTTCCTCCTACATCGGGCTGCCGGTCTTTATCGCCCTGTGGCTGGCCCACCGCTTCATCACCAAGTCCAAGGTGGTGCCGCTGCTCGAGATGGACCTCCGGGCGCCCGAGGACCTCGAGGACGAACCCGCCGGCGCCACCCGGTGACCCTGCTGCCCCCGGGCCAACCGGGCGCAGCTGGGCGCTGGCGGTACCCAAGCGCTGCGGGGCTCTGCCCGTAGCCGCTCGCCACGCTCTGGCGGCAGCTGCCGGGCGTCACCCGCTTGGCGCCGGAGCGGGTTCGTCGGCGTGAGTGGGTGCGGGGGCAGGCTCCTGCGCGGGGGCGGGGTCGGGTTGCGGCGTGCCGGTAGGCATCGGTGCCGGGGACGTCGTCGCCGCACCGGGGTCGGCCTCTCCGGCGGGCGCCTCTGCTGGGGCCGGCGGCAGGTCGCTGCCGGTGTCCGCCGGAGGCGTGCCCGACGGGGACTCCGGCTCCGAGGTCGGCTCGGAGGTTTGCTCAGTACCGGACGCCGCATCATCGTTGCCTGCGTCGGCGCTGCCGTCACCGATGGCGGCGTCCCGTTCGATGATGCCAAGGATGCGCATCTTGTAGTCGTTCAGCCGGGCCTGGATTTCATCCAGCGGGACGTCTTCGAGCGACCGGCCGTAGGCCGCGATCTCCTCCCACAGGGCTGCCAGTTTCTCCATGCCGACGTCGCTGAGCGGGCCGTCCAAGGTGAGGACCAACTGGCTGGCGAGCGCGTAGGTGAGGCACTCGACGCAGTTGTAGTTGGCCGCCGCGGAAAGGTTTTGGGGGACGACGACGTCGGCCTGGCCGAGGATCAGGACAACCTGGAAGCCGACGGCGACTGCCGTGCAGCCCCGGCACGACGCGAAGGCGTAGGCCTCGTTCGTGGCGTCCACCGGCCCGTCTTCGGCCCACACTAGGGCGAAGGCGACGTCGTAGACCACGGATCCGTCCTCAATGTTGACGGCAAGGGCCTGGTTTCCGTCCTCCTCGGGGGCCAGCGGCCGGTCGAACGGGAAGACCCAGGCCGGCGGTGTGCCGGCGCCGGCTTCAGAACCGGCGGTGCCGGAACCGCCGTCGTGCTGTAAATCCTCGCCGGTGGCCGCCGTAGCGGTCTCCTGCTGCCCGGCCTGCAGGTCGCGGGGAACGAGGACCATGGCCAGTTGCGGATCCTCCGCCGTGGGCAGATCAGTACCGGAGGGCCACGCCGCCACCGTTTGCCCTGAGCGGCCTTCGGCCAGCCCCGCCGGTGATATCGGGGCGAAGGAAGCCGCCGCATCGAACAGGGTTCCGCGTTCGTAGGGCTGCACCGGGCGGTAGGCTCCGTCGTCGGGCCACCAGGCCCAGGCCAGGCCGGCGAGAACGGCCGCGGCGGCGGCCATCGCGGTCACCCGCCGGAGCGGCCGGCCACGCGTTTTCGCCCAGACCGCCGTGCCAAGCTGGCGGGCCATCCGCAGCAGGATGTAGGCAATCCCGAGAATGGGAAGCGCGACGGCGGTGATCGCCAGGACGCGCACGGCCATTCCGGCGACGTCGCCGTCCGAACCGGCGGCGGCCAGCAGCCTTTGTTGGTCCATGATGCTGGCCCAGGCCGTCCCCAAAATCCGGGGAAGCGAGACCACCATCATGACGAGGCAGAACAGGAGCAGCGGAACCGTGACCAGGACCCAGGCTGTCACGACGGCCCTGGCCCAGGGCTTGAGCAGCTTGGGTTCGGGATCGGACCACCGCCAGGGCAGCAGCCCCAGCAGGGTGGGCTTGATCCGTTGGAACAGGTCGGGAACCCCGGTGGCGTCGGCGAGAATGTGGTACCCGTCGAAGCGGACCAGGGGCAGCAGTTGGCGCACCATCTGCAGTATCTGGGTCACCACCACCAGCAGCAGCGCGTCGAACCCGGTGAGCCACCAGGCGCCTATCGTGCCCACCACGACGATGGCGTTGAAGTACAGGCCGCCCAGATCGGTGCGGAGCCGGCCGCCGCGTCCCAGCCGGTAGGAGTCTGTGACATCGGTGTAGAAGGCGGGCCAGATCAGGTACAGGCCCACGCCCATGGCTCCCGGGGTTGCGCCGCCGCGGCGCGCGCCGGCGGCATGGCCGAACTCGTGGAAGCCGGCCGAAAGGAGGGTGATGGCGAACACCAAAAGCAGCAGCCCGGGGTTGGCGAAGGCTTGGTGCGTTGCCGAGCCGAGGCCCTTGACCATGAGCACCCACCAGCACGCCGCCAGGAAGGCCAAGGTCACGGGCAGGGCGATCAGCGGGTGGAAGAGGACGGCGAACGGAGCGGTCAGCTTCCGGGTCAGCGCGGGATCCGTGACCGTGTAGCGGAACCGCATGCCCAGCAGCGGGCTGGCCTTTTTGACTTCGGGCTGCGAGCCGTCCGCGAGCCGCAGCAGGCCCAGCGGCAGCAGCTGCTTTTCCATCAGGGTCTGCACGTTTCCGGCAGTGATCAGCCGGCCGGACGTCTCGCCGGCGTGTTCGGCAATTTGGTCGAGGTTTCGGGAGCCGTCCACGCCCTCCAGGACCGCATACAGGAGTGGGGTGAGCTGGAGCGTCTGGCCGTCTGCGCGCCGGACCAGGGCGGGCGGCTCCCGGTAGCCGGATCCCTGTGCCGGTCCGAGGAGTTGCACGCCCTCGGCCAGCGTCGGGACGTCAACCGAAGGGGCAGCCGGCCGGCCGCCGGGCAGCGGGTCACTCTTGGCCGGCGGCCGGCTCGGACTGATGCTCATTCAGGGACTATTGTTCGAGATCGGACTGCTGGCCGGCGCTGGCCTCGGCGCTGCCGTCAATCTGCTGGTTGATGATGGCGTCCTGCTGCGCCACCGCGACGGCGTTGCTGTCGACCGAACCGATATTCGCGGCCACCGCGGCGTCGATCGGCGCGGCAACGTTGGCGTTGGCGGCAACGGCGCCGTTGATCGGGGCGGCAATATCGGCGTCCGCGGCCAGATTAACGTTGACGTTGAGCAGGTTCCCGTCGAGGGTCGACCCAAGGCCTTCCGTGACGGATCCGGTGTCGGGCAGGGTGCCGTCGGGAAGCAGCGCAGGGGCAGTTGCCTCCTGCCCGGTGGCCTTCTGGGCAAGGCCAGAATCACCGACGGCGGCGCCCGTCCCGGCAGCGGACCCGGCCGTAGTCCCGGCATCCTCCACAGTGTCATTGCCCTGGTCGATGGTGCTGTCCTGGGTGGACTCGGCGGTCGCGTCGGCGGTGATGCCCTGGTTGATGATGACTCCCTGGTCGGACAGGGCCTGCGCCGTGGAGCCGGCCGAGAGGAGGTTGGCCGAGGCCGCGGCATCGATGGGGGCCGCCACGTTGGCGTTCGCCGCGACGGCCAGGTCGATCGGCGCGGCCGCATCGATGGCCAGGTCGAGATCGGCATTCAGATCCAGGATGGACGCGACTTCCTTGTCCGGCAGCGCGGTCCCGGACTGCGATTCGAGTTCCTCCGGCGATAGCGGCGTGCGTCCCATGTCGTTGCTCATCAAAATCTCCGTCTCCGGCGCAAAGCGCCATTCGTTCCAACCCGTTGTCGAAACCTGTCGACTCTTGTCAACGGCCCGGCGGTACCGGCGCCTTGGTCATCAGCCTTCCTCTCGACGACATCAACGGAAAGCATACTGATGAATCCATTCATTGTGTAGGCATCGGCGTTCTCCCGGACGCGCAGCGGCGCACGCGACCCTGGACGGGTGCCGGCACTACCGGAGAGGCGGCCGGCGAGATCGGAGAGTGGCGGCCGCCGGGACCGGAGAGTGACGGCTAGCGGGACGGGACCTTGAATTGGCGGCCGGCGCAAACCTTGGAGCGGCGACGGGGCCCGATGTTTGGCGGCGGCAATTTGGGATCCCACCGGCCCTGCGTGTAGGGTGTGAGGCGAATCACCCACAACTGAATGCCTTTCGAACCGCGGCGGGAGAGTCCTCTCCGCACACCATCCGGGCAGGCGCCGTAGGAGCAAATCCTCCCCAGGAATCTCTCAGGCCCATGTACCGCCGCGGCGAGGCAACTCTGGAAAGCAGTCAGGCAGCAGCCTGGCTCACCGACGGTGCAAGCGGAACACACTCCGCGGAATCTCTCAGGTCAGATACAGAGCGGGGAGGAACCCCAATCCCAGCCGAGCCCTCGGGCCGGCCCGATCTTGGAGTTCCTCATGACTTCCTACCTGCAGCGGCGCGTCCTCCGCAGACATTCAAAGACTTGGTTGCCGGCCCTGGCCCCACCTTGATCCCCGCCCCGTCGTTCCCGGTGCCCGGCGCCCTGATCCTCGAGCCAAGGAGTCCGGGGATCTGGCGGCCAGCGACCGCTTCATCGAAGCCATGATCGCCGTCCGCACGTGCTTCCGCGCACTAAGCGTCACGGCGAACAAAAACGGGTGCACTACAGGGGCCGAGGCGACCTCCTCTCATCTCCTCAACAAAAGCGTGTTAAGAAAGGCATCACAGTGAGCAAAGTCAACGCCGAACTACGATACTCCGCGGAGCACGAATGGGTGGCCGCCGACGGTTCCGGCCCGTCCAGGATCGGCGTCTCTGCCGTGGCAACCGAGGCGCTGGGCGACATCGTGTACGTGGATCTCCCCGAGGTCGGTACCGTCGTGACGGCCGGCGAGACCTGCGGTGAAATCGAGTCCACCAAGTCCGTTTCGGACCTCTACTCCCCGGTGACCGGCGAGGTCATCGAAGTCAACGGCGACGCCGTGGCCGATCCCGCCGTGATCAACGATGACCCCTACGGTGCCGGCTGGCTGTTCACCGTCCAGGTGTCGGAGGAAGGCCCGCTGCTCTCCGCCGAGGAGTACGCCTCCGCCAACGGTGGTGAAGTAGCATGACCGCGGCAATGACGGCGGTCGCCAGCACCAGCCTGAACGCGGACCTGGGTGTCCTCGATCCGGAAATCGCCGCCCAGATCGACAATGAGCTGCGCCGCCAGCAGTCCGGGCTGGAAATGATCGCCTCGGAGAACCACACCCCCGTCGCCGTCATGCAGGCGCAGGGCTCGGTGCTGACCAACAAGTACGCCGAGGGTTACCCGGGGCGCCGGTACTACGGCGGCTGCGAGCACGTCGACGTGATCGAGCAGCTGGCCATCGACCGGGTCAAGGAGCTGTTCGGCGCCGGCTTCGCCAACGTCCAGCCGCACTCCGGCGCGCAGGCCAACGCCTCTGTGATGCACGCCCTGATCAAGCCCGGCGACACGATCCTGGGCCTGAACCTGGCCCACGGCGGGCACCTGACCCACGGCATGAAGATCAACTTCTCCGGCAGGCTCTACAACGTGGCCGCCTACGGCGTCTCCGAGGAGGACCACCGGGTCGACATGGCGGAGGTGGAGCGGCTGGCGCACGCGCACCAGCCGCAGCTGATCATCGCCGGCTGGTCCGCCTACCCGCGCGAACTCGACTTCGCGGAATTCCGCCGGATCGCCGACGACGTCGGGGCGTACCTGATGGTGGACATGGCGCACATCGCCGGCCTGGTGGCCGCCGGCCTGCACGCCAGCCCGGTGCCGCACGCCCACGTGGTCACGTCCACCACGCACAAGACGCTGGCGGGTCCGCGCGGCGGCATCATCCTGACCAACGAGGCGGACATCGCCAAGAAGATCAATTCCGCGGTGTTCCCCGGCCAGCAGGGCGGGCCGCTCGAACACGTCATCGCGGGCAAGGCCGTGGCGTTCAAGGTTGCCGCCTCCGAAGAATTCGCCGACCGCCAGCAGCGCACGCTGGCGGGCGCACGCATCCTGGCCGAGCGGCTGTCGCAGCAGGACGTCGCGGAGAAGGGCATCACGGTGCTGACCGGCGGCACCGACGTGCACCTGGTCCTGGTTGACCTGCGCAATTCCGAGCTGGACGGCCAGCAGGGCGAGGACCTGCTGGCGGCCATCGACATCACGGTGAACCGCAACGCGGTGCCGTTCGACCCGCGGCCGCCCATGGTCACCTCCGGCCTGCGCATCGGCACGCCGGCGCTGGCCACCCGCGGCTTCGGCGACGCGGCGTTCCGCGAGGTCGCGGACATCATCGCCGAGGCCCTCATCGCCGGGCCGGCCGCTGACCTGTCCGGTATGAAGACCCGGGTGGAGGCACTGGCCCAGGCGCATCCGCTCTACCCGGACCTGGCACCGGTTTCCACGCCCACCGAAGGGCGCTGAGGAGCCTCATGGCCGTAGGCGTCTTCGACCTCTTTACCGTAGGCATCGGTCCGTCCAGTTCGCACACCGTCGGTCCGATGCGGGCGGCCGCCGTCTTTGCCGGTGAACTGGTGTCACGCGGCGTGCTGGACCGGGTGGCAGGGCTGCGGGTGGACCTGTACGGGTCCCTCGCGGCCACCGGCCGCGGCCACGGCACGTTCACGGCGGTGATGCTCGGGCTGGAAGGTTTCCAGCCCGAGCAGATCCTGCCGGACGACGTCGAATCCCGGCTGGCAAAGATGGCCTCGACCGGCGAGTTGCAGTTGTGCGCGCGGGTCGAGGGCTCGGCCGGACGGGTCCTGGACTACCGGGTCGAGGACATGGTGCAGCATCCGCTCACCGTGCTGCCCCGGCACACCAACGGGATGAAATTCCAGGTGACCGACGACGCCGGCGCCGTCCTTCACGAGGCGACGTTCTTTTCCGTGGGCGGCGGCTTCGTGGTCCGCGACGGCGAGGAAGGTGCGGCGGCCCGGGAGCTCGATGCCGCCCAGGAGACGCTCCCCTACCCCTTCCGGACGGCGGCGGAACTGCTGAAACACTGCCGCAACACCGGCCTGGGCATCAGCGACATCATGATGCTCAACGAGAAGGCCTCGCGCTCCGAGGCGGAGATCCGTGCCGGCTTGATCCACATCTGGCAGGTGATGGAGGACTGCAAGGACTCCGCCATCAGGCGCGAAGGTTTCCTGCCCGGCGGGCTGAACGTCCGCCGCCGGGCCCCGGCCTGGCATGAGCGGCTGCGCAAGGAGGACAAGGACCGGGACCACAAATACTGGCAGGAATGGGTCAACCTGGTGGCCCTGGCCGTGAACGAGGAGAACGCCTCGGGAGGCCGCGTCGTCACCGCACCGACCAACGGAGCGGCCGGCATCATCCCCGCGGTCATGTTCTACGCCACGCACTACGCGCCGGGCATGGACAAGGCGACGCAGGCGGACAAGGAAGACGTCATCGTGAAATTCCTGTTGGCGGCCGCCGCCGTCGGGGTCCTCTACAAGGAGCAGGCCTCCATCTCCGGCGCCGAGGTCGGCTGCCAGGGCGAAGTGGGTTCCGCGTCCTCCATGGCCGCAGCGGGACTGGCCGAGGTGATGGGCGGCAGTCCCGCGCAGGTGGAAAATGCCGCCGAGATCGCGATGGAGCACAACCTGGGGCTGACCTGCGACCCGATCGGCGGCCTGGTGCAGATCCCCTGCATTGAGCGCAACGCCATCGGCGCCGCCAAAGCCGTGAACGCGGCCAAGATGGCGCTCTGGGGCGACGGGACGCACCGCGTCTCGCTGGACGAAGTCATCATCACGATGCGCGAAACCGGCAAGGACATGAGCTCCAAGTACAAGGAAACCGCGATGGGAGGCCTGGCCGTCAACGTCGTCGAGTGCTAGGCGCGCCCGGTCAGGCGAAGACCCGCGGGCGCCGGTATGGTGCCCCCGTATTCACTGTCCCTTTTCGGTGTGGCCCTTGATGTCGATCAGGTGCTCCTCCATGGCATCGAAGGCCCCGTCGCCGTCGCGTGCCAAAACTGCCTCGAAAATGCGGCCGTGCCACATGACAGAGCTCCGGACGCGTTCCAGCGTCAGGAATTCGTCGGCACGCGAGGGGGCCATCAGGTCGTTGGACATCGCCAACAATTCGGTCAGCAGCGGGTTCAGGGACAGCCGGGCCAGTTCCGCATGGAAATCCAGATCGAGTTTTCTTAATTCCGCGTTCGAGGGCTGGGAGCGGGCCGCCTCTTTGGTGGCCGCATCGAGGATCGACCGCAATTTGGATACCTGGCCACGCGCCCTGATGGCCGCCCGCTTGGCGATCCCCGGTTCGATGACAAGGCGGAGATCCATGACGTGATTCATCGGGTCACCGGCACCGGCGCTGCCGCCCAGCGACGAGGAGCCGAAGGCCAAAAGCGGTTCGTCGGCTACGTAGGTGCCGCTGCCAGGGCGGCGATACAGCAGGCCGACCGCCTCGAGCTCGCGCAGGGCTTCCCGCACCGTATTCCTGGACAAGCGGTAATTCTCGGCGATTTCCCGTTCGCTCGGAAGTTTAGCTCCGGGGCTCAGGGTACCGTCCTCAATCCGGGTCCGAATTGCCTCGGCGAGAACGTCTACGCGATCGCTGAATACCAATAAGGGCTCCTGCCTCAGGCTGCGCATATTCGTCCTCTCTATGGGTACCGGTTAGCGGGTTTCCCCCTGACCGCACAAGTTCCGGCAATTAAAAGTGTATTTCGCGGCCCCACACCCTTGTGGTTTAGTGACTCACCTCACTATGCTACCCAAAGTGGTCCAACCACCCTACCGGTTCTGTGAACTAGCAGAGGAAGCCCCAGCAATGAATCAAGCAGCAATCTCAACGCCGCACCACCTGGCCACGGAGGCCGGGTGGGCCGTTCTTCAGTCAGGCGGAAGCGCGGTCGACGCCGCCATCGCCGCGGCCGCCGTCCTGTCCGTCGTCTACCCGCACAACTGTTCCATCGGCGGCGATCTGGTGGCGCTGGTGAAGGAACCCGATGCAGAGCCTGAGTGCGTGCTTGCCGTAGGCCGAGCCCCCGGAGCCGGCCGCCTGGCGGACATGAGGGATCGGTTTGGCGAGAAGATGCCGGCCCGCGGACCGGCGACCCTCACGGTTCCCGGAGCCCCCGCCGGCTGGCAGCACCTGCATGAGCGGTACGGACGGCTGGCGCCCTCGACCCTGCTCGAAAGGGCGGCGGAACTCGCCGGCGGCTATCAGCTGTCCCGGTCGGTGACGATGGCAGCGGTCAAAGCAGCAGCTGCCGGCGGAATAAGTGCCGACCTGGTCTCCGCGTTGTTTGGTTCCTCGTTTGAGCCGGGCAAGCGCGTGTCGAACCCGGCGCTGGCGGAAACGCTGCGCCGCATGGGTTCGGCAGGGTTTCAGGAGTTCTACCGGGGCACGACGGGCGAGTCACTGCTCTCGTTCATGCAGGGCCACCGCGCCGAATTCAGTGCCGACGACTTCGCATCGGTCGTCCCGGTCACCGCCGCGCCGCTGTCACACCGCGGCGAAAGCCACACCGTGTACACCAGCCCGCCACCCACCCAGGGCTTCGCACTGATCCGGCTGCTGGAGAACCTGTCCGCGGCCACGGGCCACGCGGTGACCTCGGCGGATGTCGTCGAGGCCATGCAGGTCAATGCCCGGATCTGCAACCACCTCCGGGACAACATCCTCAGCGAAGACTCCGAACCGTACTTCTACCGCGATTACGGCCTGGAGGACCTGCCGTCATCCGGAACTCCCGCACTCGCCTCGGCACGGGCCGATGGAGACACGGTCGGAATTTCGTGCGTGGACAGCACGGGGTTGAGCGTGTCCTGGATCCAGAGCCTGTACTCGGCCTTCGGCTCGTACCTGATGGATCCGGCCACCGGCGTCATCCTGCAGTGCCGGGGCTCTATGTTCTCGCTGAACGACTCGCAGCCGAACGCCTTCCGGGGCGGAGCCATGCCGCCGCACACGCTGATGCCGGTCATGGTGACCGACGAGCACGAACGCATCCGCTATATCCAGTCGACCATGGGCGGCAAAGCCCAGCCGCAGATCCACGCCCAGGTCCTGCTGAGGCAGTGGGCGGGCGAATCGCCGGCGTCTGCGCTGCTGGGCCCGCGCTGGATGATCGTGCAGGACGACCAGGGTGCCGATGTGGCCGTCATTGAGCAGTCCGTGGATGCCGGGACGCGGGAGCACTTGGCGGATAGTCTCGGCCGGACCCGCATGGAGCCGGACTTCACCGACGGGCTGGGGCACATGCAGCTGGTCACGGTGGATTCCGCCGGCGCTCCGGTGGCGGCCAGCGATCCCCGATCGGACGGATCCGGACGCTACGGACCGCTCGGATGACGCTGACGGAAAGGCGCCCGGCAAAGAGTGTCAGGCGCGGCTGGCTGCTTCCCGATCCGCTCCTCTTGACGGTGCTCTCGTTCGGCACGGGCTTCCTGGATGCCCTGACCTACCTCGGACTGGACCGTATTTTCGGTGCCAACATGACCGGAAACCTGATTCTGGTGGGGATCGGACTGAGCGGGGACTGGGCCGAATTGATCCACCCGCTGGTCGCCCTCCTCGCGTTCTGCGTCGGATGCATGGTGGCGGGCTTGTGCAACAGGCTGCTGGAGGCAAAGAAGCGGGGATCCCCGGCCCCACGGATGCTGTTCCTCACCACCGGGGTGCTCCTGGCCGTGAGCACCGCCCTCGCTTTCATGAATGGGGGCGGATCTTTGGGACTGGTCATCACCGCCCTCATCGGGGTGGCCATGGGTTGCCAGAGCCTCGCCGCGAGACTTCTGGCGGTCCCCGAGATCAACACCGTGGTCGTCACCTCCACCCTCTCGCAATTCTTCGCCGAGGCCGGAGCGGGCCGAACCTGGCGCAAACGGCGCGTTTCGGCACGCCAGCTGGCAGCCGTTGGAAGCATGCTGGGCGGCGCCATCGTCGGTGCGGCCGTCGTACCCTTTGCCGGCCTCACGGCCCTCGCCGTTCCCACCGCCCTGGTTCTCCTGATGGCTCTTTTCTGCCGGCGGCTGGAACCCCAGGCGTCCTGACACCTGCCCGCTGCGAGCCCGATCGAGAAAGGGGAAAGAACCAGAGGCTGCCCTGACGGAACAAGCCTCACGTCGATTGCACCAATTCTTCCAAGAACAGGAAATCCAAATGTCTGAGTACAACGCGCCAACCGGAGCGGTGAACCACGCCGACCGGATTGACGACGACGGCGGCAAGCCCGCCAAATGGAAAATTGTCGGCCCCGGGCTCGTCGTAGCGGCCACCGGCGTGGGGGCAGGGGACATGGTCGCCACCCTGGTGGCCGGCACCCAATTCGGTTACCAGCTCTTCTGGGCCGTCATCGTCGGTGTCGTCATGAAAATCGTCCTGGTCGAAGGCGCCGGACGCTACACCCTGGCCACCGGCAAGACCATCTTCGAAGGCTGGCTGACGCTCGGCCGCTGGACCACCTGGTACTTCGGCCCTTACATCATCATCTGGGGCTTCGTCTACGGCGCCACCGCCACCTCCGCGGCAGCGCTGCCGTTGGCCGCCATGTTCCCGGTGCTCCCGCTGTGGGCGTGGGCCATCCTGAACAGCCTGGCCGGCTTCGTCATGATCTGGTTCGGCAAATATGCCACCTTCGAGAAAATCACCGCAGTGCTGGTCGGCATCATGTTCGTCACCGTCGTGGGCCTGGCCATCATTGCCGTTCCCAACATCCCCGAAATGCTCAAGGGGCTGATCCCCTCGATCCCGGCCGAAGGCGGCCTCCTGTCCACCCTGGCCCTCGCCGGCGGCGTCGGCGGCACCATCACGCTGGCAGCCTACGGCTACTGGCTGCGTGAAAAGGGCTGGTACACCCCCAAGTGGATGCGTGTCATGCGCATCGATAACTCCATGGCCTACGTCATGACCGGCATCTTCGTCATTGCCATGCTGATCGTCGGCGCGGAGGTCGTCCGCTCGGCCGGAGTCTCCATCAGCGGGAGCGATGAGGGCTTGCTGGATCTGGGCAACGTCCTCAACGATCGCTACGGCGAGGTCGTCGGCACCACCTTCCTGATCGGCTTCTGGGCGGCGTCGTTCTCCTCCATCATCGGCGTCTGGAACGGTGTGTCCCTGATGTTTGCCGACTTCTGGGGCCACATGCGCAAGAAGCCCTCCGGCCATCCGGACACCCGCATTGGGGGCAAGTACTTCAAGTTCTATGTGCTCTGGCTGACCTTCCCGCCCATGCTGCTGTTCATCATGGGCAAGCCGATCGCGCTGATCCTGGCCTACGGCGTCCTCGGCTCGCTGTTCATGCCGTTCCTTGCCCTGACCCTGCTCGGCCTGCTCAACGGCAAGCGGATCCCGAAGGCGTGGGCCAACCGACTGCACACCAACATCGCGCTGGGAATCTGTGCCCTGCTGTTCGGCGTCCTCGGTATCCAGCAGCTGGTCAAGTCGATCGCCCCGTTCTTCGGCGGCTGACACCCAGGGTGAGCCGGGTCAACGGCCGCCCAGCCCCGCCGGCACGCCCGGCAGGATAGCCGGGCTTGGCCGCAACAGCAGGCCCGAGGCAAAGACGCCTCGGTATTCATGGGAAGTAGTTACATCCGGAAGGCCCGCAACGTCGCGGGCCTTCCGTCTGCCCCTGGTGCGGAATACGTGCGGCATCCGGCCACGGTCTCAATCGCTCAGAGGGCTGCCTGGCCGCCGCCGCTGATGCGGTCAGGCCAGCCAGCGCCGCCAACGTGACTGCTCCGGTTCCGGCGTTGGTTCCGGCTCCGGCTCCTCGCCCAAGGCCAGCGCGGCCTCGACGATGTCGTCCTCGGTGAGCGTCATGACGGCCTCACGATCGAGCGCATCGAAACTTTGTTCCCCGTCCAGCGACAGCCGCAGCGCCTGACGGTTGAGCGCCTGCTCGAACAACGTGCGGGCGAACCGTGCGTTGCCGGAGTCCTCGCCCGCGTGGAGCCCGGTGAAGATGCGGCGCAGCATCTGGTCCGCGCCCGGCTCCAGCGTGTACTCGTGTTGGGCCAGCATCCGGTGGAAGATCGTCAGGAGTTCGTCGATGGAGTAGTCGGGGAACGTGATCTCGCGGGCGAATCGGGAGCGCAGTCCGGGGTTCGAGAGCAGGAAGGACTCCATCAGCTGCGGGTACCCGGCCACGATCACGACCAGGCGGTGGCGGTGGTCCTCCATCCGCTTAAGCAGGACCTCGATCGCCTCTGGTCCGAAGTCCGCCCGCCCGTCGTCCGGGGCCAGCGCGTAGGCCTCATCAATGAACAGGACGCCGTCCAGCGCACGCCGGATCACCCGGTCCGTCTTGATGGCGGTCGCGCCGACGTACTGCCCCACCAGGCCCGAACGGTCGACCTCGACCAGGTGGCCTTTCTGCAGTAGACCGACCGCGCGGTACATCTCGGCCAGGAGCCGCGCCACGGTGGTCTTGCCCGTGCCCGGGTTTCCGAGGAACACCAGATGCTGTGATGTGGCCACCTCCGGCAGGCCGTGCGCCTTTCGACGGGCCTGGACCTGGAGCAGTGCGACGAGGGCCCTCACCTGTTCCTTCACGGTCCCCAGCCCCACCAGCGTGTCGAGCTCGGCCTGCACCTCGGACAGCGGCCGGGCCGGCCCGGGCCTCGCACCGATGCGATCCCCGACCAAATCGTCGACGCGCTCCGAACCGTGCAGCTTGAGCTGATCGGCCAGATGGCCGATGGTTTCGCGCAGGTCGTCGAGCGGATTGCGGCTGGCAGCCATGCACCCACTGTAGTACCCGGTTCCCGACCGGGGAGCGGTTGGCCTCACGAGTATCCCCCTTTGGCCATAGTTCACGCGACACCGGGTCTCCGTTTGATATGCGGGCACTGGCCGGAGAACAATGAGCAGTGCCATACAAGTGGCCGCAATGGAGGAGCATGGTTATCTAAGTCGCATTCCTTCCCTGCTCAGGGCCGAACCCTGCGCGCCTCGGCCTGACAGTCTCGCAAGCCGGCCGCACACCGCGACAAAGATGAGCGGGAACTTATGAACGCCATGTCCACCAAGGTTCATGTATGTCCCGTTAGCGGATGCTTCATCGAGACACTGCCGGGACATACTCACGGTTATCGGCGGATTACTTTTCGGTCCATGTCCCGGATGCGTACAGGGTAACTCCGCACTTGCAGCGGTAGGTGCGGAGCCGGGCGGGCCGGTCCTGCCCGGGCTCCCCGTCCGGCACGGAGGGCAGGATCACGAGAAGCTGGGCGTACCGGTCGCCTGCCAACAGACCCGAAAACAACCGGCAACGGACCTGAGGACCGGCTTTGAAACCTTCACCCGGTCAGGGAGAGTCGTCGAGCCGGGTTACTCGTAGTCGTAGAATCCTTTCCCCGTGGCAAGTCCCAACCGGCCCTTGTCGATGAAGTCGCGTTTGAGGATATTCGCGAATTCCCGGAGTTCCGGGTCCTCACTATGGGTGTTGAGGTTGTATGGGGTTTCCATGCCGATGATGTCGTGGATTTCGAAGGGGCCGAAGGGTGCGCCCGTGGCCCTGCGCCAGGTCGCGTCGATGACCGCTACGTCGGCGACGTCCCGTACGTAGAGCTTCGCGGCCGAGGTCAGGAACGGAACCAGTAGCGAATTCAGGATGTATCCAGGCTGTTCCTTCTTCAGCTTAATGGGGACCATGCCGATCTCCTCGGCGAATTCAGCAACGGCGTCCAGGTACTGCGCGGCAGTGCCCGCATGTCCCATGATTTCGCCGGTGTTCAGGCGCCAGACCTCGTTGGCAAAGTGCAGTGCCAGGAATTTTTCCGGACGGCCCGTGGCATCTGCGATGTCACTGGGCAGGAGCGTTGAAGAGTTCGTAGCGAACACCGTGTTCGTGGGTGCCACTGCTCCGGCCTTCGCCCAGACATCGCGCTTAATCTGCAGAACCTCGGGGACCGCTTCAATGACGATCTCGGCGTCCTTCAGGGCATCGGTCAGGTCGCTGGAGGTGCGGATGCGTCCGACGGCGGCATCGAGCTTTTCGGCGGTGGCTTCGGGCAGATCGCGCAGGTAGAGCGGCTTGAGGTATTCCCAGCGGACAGCCAGTTTTGCAAGTATCTCGTCGCTGAGATCGTAGGCGACGACATCTTTGCCCCGATAGGCGGCCTGAAAGGCGATCTGCGATCCGAGGACACCTGTGCCGAGCACGGTGAGGTTTTGCATGGTTTCTCCTTGTCGTGGGTGGCTGTGCAGGTTCAGTCAGCCGGGGCGTTGCCTGGGCGTGGTCAGCGGGAGATCAGGGGGTCAGAGCGCCTCGAAGAGGCCTGCGGCGCCCATGCCACCGCCGATGCACATGGTCACCACGGCGTACTTTCCGCCGCGTCCCCGGGTGGCGTGCAGTGCGTGCCCGGTCATGCGGGCGCCGCTCATGCCGTATGGGTGGCCGATGGAGATCGCTCCGCCGTCGACGTTGAACCGTTCCGGGTCGATACCCAAGGTGTCGCGACAGTGCAGGGTCTGGGAGGCGAATGCTTCATTGAGTTCCCAGAGGTCAATGTCGTCGATGGCCAGCCCGTGCCGGGAAAGCAGTTTCGGAACGGCGGTGACCGGGCCGATGCCCATCTCGTCGGGTGCGCAGCCGGTGACGGCGACACCGTGGAAGATGCCCAGCGGTTCAAGGTCACGGCGGGAAGCCTCGGTGGCGTCCATGAGGACCACGGCGGCGGCCCCGTCGGAGAGTTGGGAGGCGTTGCCAGCGGTGACGCTGAACCGGCCCGGGTGCTTTCCGTCCCGGTCCAGGACCGGGCTGAGTTCGGCCAGAGTCTTAGCAGTGGTGTTGGGTCGGTTGCCCTCGTCGCGGGCTAATGTCCCGGCCGGGGCGGTGGCGTTCCTGTCCGGGTGTTGGGACAGTGGGACGATTTCGGCGTCGAAGGCCCCGCGTTGTTGGGCTGCGGCGGTGCGCCGCTGGGACTCGGCGGCGTAGTGGTCTTGGGCCTCGCGGGAGATCCCGTAGCGGTCGGCGACGAGTTCGGCAGTTTCGAGCATGCTGGAGTACAGGCCGGGAACATTGGCTTTCAGCCAAGGGTCATGGGCACGGTGGGTGTTGAAGTGTTGGTTTTGCACCAGGGACACGGACTCGGCTCCGCCGGCGACGATAATGTCGGCGTCCCCGGCTTCGATCATGCGGGCTCCCAGAGCGATGGCCATGAGTCCAGAGGCGCACTGGCGGTCCACCGTCATCCCGGGCACCGTGTCCGGTAGGCCGGCTCGCAGGGCGGCCTGCCGGGCCAGGTTCATTCCCTGGCTGCCCTGCTGCAGGGCTGCGCCCAGGATGACGTCGTCGATTTCGGCGGGGCCAAGCCCGGCACGCCGGACCGCGTGCTCGATAGCGTGGCCGGCCAGTGTCTGGGCCGGGGTGTCGTTGTAGGCCCCCTTGTATGCCCTGCCGATCGGGGTGCGGGCGTAGGACACGAGGACGGTTTGGCGCACGGTGGCTCTCCTGATGGGTTTCGCGGCGGGTGGATGTCGGGCGAAGGCGTTTCAGACGAAGGCGGAGATTCCGGTGAGGGCCCGGCCGACGATCAACGTGTTGATCTGGTGGGTGCCTTCAAAGGTGTAGATCGCCTCGGCGTCCATGAAGTGCTTCATCACTTTGTTTTCCAACTTGATGCCGTTGCCGCCGAGCACTTCCCGGCAGTGGGCGACGGTCTGGCGGGCCTGGGAGGCGGCCATCAGCTTCACCAGGGAGGCGTGTTCCTCTTCCAGTGCGTCCCGGTTGGCGAGTCGGGCGGCCTGGACCAGCGCCCCCAGGGAGGAGGTGATGTTGATTTCGGAACGGACGAGCAGGTCCTGCACGAGTTGGAACCGTGCCACGGGGCGGCCGAACTGGTGGTGGCCCATGGCGTGGGCCAAGGCCGCGTCGAAGGCACCGATCGCATTGCCCAGTGCCGTCCACCCGACCTCCAGCCGCGTGGATTTCAGCACTTCGGAGATCTGCCGGAACGAGCTGACCCCAGGCAGCCGCGCGGTGTCCGGGATGCGGACGTCGGTGAGGGTGATGTGGGCGTTCTGCACGGTGCGCAGGCTGTACTTGCCTTCGATCTTCTCGGCCAACCATCCCGGGGTGTCGGTGGGGACGATGAAACCGAGGAAGCGGCCGTCTCCGCCTTGCTCCTTCGCCCACACGATGGCTTGGTGGCCCCAGGTGGCGTTGCCGATCCACCGTTTGGCACCGTTGATCACCCAGCCGGCTCCCTCCCGGCGGGCCGTGGTGGTCATGCCGCCGGCGATGTCGGAGCCTGAGCCCGGTTCGGTGAGCGCGAACGCGCCGATCAGTTCGCCGGTGGCGACGGCCGGCAGGATGTGGGCCTGTTGGGAGGGTGAGCCGAAGCGGCGCACCGACAGGGCGAACAACGAGCCGCTGACCCCTACGAAGGTGGCCAGGGAGGCGTCCTTGCGGGCGAGTTCTGCGGTGAGCATGCCGCGCAGCAGGTGGCTGGGTTCTTGCCCGGTGTGCAGGTGCCGGCCCAGTTGGCCGGATTCGGCCAGTGACTGGACGAGTTCGACCGGAAATTCCGCGTTCTCCCAGGCACGGTTCAGCGCGGTGTCATCCACGCCGGCCAGATAGGAACGGAAGTCTTCCAATACTGCTTGCTCCGCGGGATCCAACAATGTCTCAAAGAGCAGCAGGTCGTGGGACTGGACGGTGGTTGTGGCGGACAAGCTCATCGGGAAACTCCTTGGCGGGTGCGCAGATCGGTTTTCAGCAACTTGCCGGTGGAGGTGCGCGGCATCTGTTCGATGAACTCGATCTGCTTGGGGATTTTGAACCGGGACAGGGCAGGCGCGACGGCTGCGCGGATGTCCTCGGCCGTGAGCTCAACGCCGGCTTCGGGCACGATGAAGGCTTTGCCGACCTCGCCCCACTGCTCATCGGGTACTCCGATGACGGCGGCTTCGGCGACACCGGGCACGTTCAGCAGGGCGGACTCCACCTCCGCCGGGTACACGTTCTCCCCGCCCGAGACGTACATGTCCTTGTACCGGTCCCGGATCCAGTAGTAGCCCTCCTCGTCCCGCACCGCTGCGTCCCCGGTGCGGAACCAGCCGTCGGCAAACGCGGCGGCGGTGGCCTCGGGGCGCTGCCAGTACTCGCGGATCACATTCGGTCCCACCGTCTGGATCTCCCCGATTTCCCCGGGGGATGCCGGCTCGCCGTTCGGGGCGATGAGGCGGACATCGACAAGGAACTGCGGCTTGCCGGCCGATCCGGCCTTGCGGATCCCGTCCTCGGCGGCAAGCTTGAGCACCGCCGGGGCGGTTTCGGTGAGGCCGTAGCCCTGCTGGACGGCCACGCCCCGCGCGGCCCACGCCCGCAGAATGCGTTCGGGCACCGGGGCCCCGCCGACGACGATGGTGCGCAGCGAGGACAGGTCGGTCTGGCTGAACAGGCGGTGGTGGGCCAGGGCATCGAGCATGGCCGGGACGGCGAACAGGCTGGTCACCCCCCGGCCCTGGATCGCGGAGAAGATCGCTTCAGGTTCCACGCGCCGGTGCACCTCGATTGTTCCGCCCTTGAGGAACGTTGGCAGCACGAGCCCGTTGAGTCCGGCGATGTGGAACAGAGGGGCTGCCGCCAAGCACACCTCGTCTGGGCGTATGTCGTTTTCGATCAGGACGTTGATGTCATTGAAGAACAAGTTTCCGTGGGTCAGCACGGCGCCCTTGGGACGCCCGGTGGTGCCGGAGGTGTACATCAGCACGGCCGGATCATCGAGACCGCAGCAGGCTTCCGGCACCGGGCGAGCTTCCTCTTCCGGCATCTGCCCGTAAGGTGTCCCCGCGCCGGTGCCATCGACGTCGACCAACAGACGGGCGGGTATCCTCCCGGCGATCATTCTTGCTGCTTCTGCCTGCCCTTGGCCGAAGAACAGCAGAGCGGCGCCGCTGTCTTGCAGGATGTACTCCGCCTCTGCCGGCGCGAGCCGGGCGTTGACCAGCACGCAGATTGCTCCAATCCGAGTGGTGGCGAACAGCGTCTCTAGGAGTGCCACATTGTTTGCTCCCCAGTAGGCCACCCGGTCACCCGCATGGACGCCCTGATAGGCCAACCATGCGGATAGCGACTCCACCCGATCGGCGAACTGTGCGAATGTCAGCTCCGTTCCCTCGAAGACCAAGGCCACGCGGTCTGGACTGAGCATCGCCCGTCGACGCGGCCAGGATCCGAGCCCCAGGTTTTGAAGACTCGACATGTCGTATGTTCCTTTCGGTTTGCTGACTGGGCGCCGGACACCCGGAAAAGAGGCGCGGGACGGCGATCGTGCGCTTTGGGCGCTTATGCAGCGCCTTCGCCAACGGGCGCGAGCCGGGCTGGTGTATCGGCCCAAAAGCCGGTGGTCAGGTCGGCGAACTCCTTGGCCCGCTCGATCTGCGGCATGTGCCCGACCTTGGGCATGGCGTGTGTGCGGGCGTGCGGCAGGTGTTCGCCGGCGGCGGCGAGATGGGCGAACGGGAAAATATTGTCCTGCTCTCCCCAGATGACCAGGGTCGGTACACGCTGGGCGGCCAAGCCTTCCATGAGCTCCTTGCGCCAGGCCTCATTGGTACCGCGGAACGTGCCGAGGGCTGCGGCGGTGTCCAGGAACACGCGGCTCGCGTGTGGTCGGGAGGCCAGACGGTACCCCAGCTGCACCCGCTCGTCGGTGACCTGCGCCGGGTCGTTGAAGAGGCTGAGTTCCAGCCGGCGTGACGAGGCGGGGCTGGGCTTGCTCAGCAGCATCTTGCCTAGCGGCCGGACTGACATCAGACGGACCGGCAGTGCGACCTCCCTGCCGAAACCGGCGCTGCCGGCGAGTACGAGGCTGCGCACCCGCTGGGGCGCGTCCACGGCTAGCTGCATGGCGACGGCACCGCCCAGAGAGTTGCCCACTATGTGGGCGGGTTGGGTGATGCCCACCGCGTCCAGGAAGGCGCCGAGGAAACGGGCCAGAGCGGGCAGTGAGTATGGCTCGCTCAGCGGTTCGGACCCACCGTAGCCTGCCAAGTCGACGCTGATGAGGCGGTACCCCTGACCAGCAATCAACTCATGCTGCTCGTTCCAGTCCTCAAGGCTGCGGCCTATGCCATGCACCATGACGACAGGGGTTCCTTCCCCCTCATCGCGGTAGCGGACCTGCCCGCCGTTTACTGCAACCGTTTGCGTGGCGGGAGCGTAGAACGCCTCCACTGATGACTCCCCGGCTGCCCGCCGCCGTTGAAAGCTCATGCTCCCGTCCTCCAGTTGACGGCCGCTTAGCAGCCGAATGTCCTTCATGTAGTTCTGGTGCAACCGCCAAGGCACCTGCGTGCCCTGCTTGGCCATCCCGTCCACTCCACGCCGGATGTAGCCGGCGTCGAGGTCCAGGAAAGGGCGTGGGGTCTCGCCGAAGGGGGTGAGCGGGGTGGCGGAAACGTAGCCGTTCGCGTCCAGATGTTGCAGGAGGCGGCACGCATACCGACTGACCAGGTCAGCCTTCAGCGTCCAGGAGTTGTTCGTGTAGCCCGTGACCATGCTCAGGTTGGGCACTCCTGAGATCATCATGCCTTTGTAAGCAAACCGCTCGCCGACGTCGACCTTCTCGCCGTCGACGCTCACAGTCATGCCGCCCAGCCATTGAAGGTTCAGCCCGGTAGCAGTCACGATGATGTCTGCGGGCAGGTCCTCGCCCGATTCAAGTACGATCCCGTCCTTGTTAAGAGTGCGGATTCGCCCGGTGGCAATCGATGCTTTTTCACCCCGCAGTGCCGTGAACAGGTCCCCGTCCGGGACCGCGCACAAACGCTGGTCCCAGGGGTTGTAGGGCGGGTTGAAGTGCGTGTCGACGTCGTAACCGGCGGGGAGCAACTTGACTGCATCCTTGCGGATCTTGGCGCGAACCATGTCCGGGTTTTTGCGGCTCAGTGTGTACTTCAGGTGCAGGTTCAGCATGTTCTTCCACCGCAAGGCGGGATATGCCACGGAGGCCGGCAGCACGCGTCTCAGCACATCGGCCAGCGGATCGACAGCCGGCACCGATGCGATGTACGTGGGGGTGCGTTGCAGCATGGTGACGTGCGCTGCCTTCTCCGCCAGGTTCGGTACCAGTGTCACGGCTGTGGCGCCGCTGCCGATGACGACGACGCGCTTGCCCGCGTAGTCCAGGTCTTCGGGCCAGTGCTGCGGGTGCACGATCTGACCGCGGAAGCGCTCCTCGCCCTCGAACGCCGGCCGGTAGCCTTCGTCGTAGCGGTAGTAGCCGGTGGAGCCAATAACCCAGAGGGCCGTAAAGACAACTGATTCCCCGGTATCGGACCGTTCGGCGGTAACCGTCCAGCGTCCGTCGGCGGTAGACCACTCCGCACACAAGACCCGGTGGTGGAAGCGGATTTTCCCGGTGATTCCGTATTCCTCGGCAGTCTCCTCGACGTACCGTTTGATCGATGCCCCGTCAGAGATTGCCTTCGGCTCCGTCCATGGCTTGAAGGCGTAGCCGAAGGTGTACATGTCCGAATCGGAGCGGATACCGGGGTAGCGGAACAGGTCCCAGGTCCCGCCGATGGCGCCGCGCGACTCCAGGACGGCATACCGCTTACCGGGACACTCCCGAACCAGATGGGCGGCCGCACCGATGCCCGACAGGCCCGCACCTATGATCAAAACGTCTACATGCTCTGTGGCCACGGCCATCGTCTCTCCTTTGAAGCGGGTGCTCGGAACGGTCCCCCAATGCGCGGTACCGTCCACGCGGGCTAGAGCCCGTATGATCTAGGACACACGGTATGTCTGTTGCAGGGCCGGGCGCATGACTGCCCGTGCAGCCGGCCTTGCCCGTCTGTGCAAGTCTGGGCGTCCGCCGCGAAGCCTGACCTTGGGGCCGGCAGCGGACGGCAAGTCCCGTGAGGGTGTTGAAGGAGACGATCCATGACAAAGGTGCAGACCTGGTCCACCGACCTCTTGCCGGAGAAAGCCCGGTTCGAAGCGTGGGCGGAGAAGATGCGCGCGCTGCACATGGACTGGGACCTCTCCACGCCGGTCGAGGATACCTATGCCGCCCGTATCCGCTACCGGGGGGCCGGGAACCTCAACGTCGCCGACGTGCGCTGCGCGGCGTTCGGGGGTCAACACGCCCCTTCATCAAACACCCCTGACGTCGTGGGCATCCAGCTGCAGCTCAGTGGGCGGCTGACGTGCACCTATGGAGATGACCGATTCACGCTCAATCCAGGCGACCTGTTCCTCTGGGACAGCGACCGAAAAGGCACCTTCGACAGCGTTGGGCAGCACCGCCAGCTGTCGCTGCTCGTCCCGATGGCGCGGGTCCCGCAATCCATCGCATCGATGCTCGGGAGCAGTCGTCCCCTCGCCGCGCGGCCCGGAGCCGGCGCACTTTCCATTGCTGCAAGCCAGATCCGCGCAATCGCCCGCGAGCTGGACCACCTCAGTGATGATGCCCTGCACCGGACGGTGAACGGGCTCCTCGATCTCCTCGACACCGCGGTGGCCCCCGCCCAAGGCACAGCCTCCGGGCAGCGCGCGCAGCTTCTCGCGGACATTCAGCAGTACATCCTGGAGCGGCTCGACGACCGGCAAATGTCTGTCAGCTCCATCGCAGCCGCCCACTGGATCTCGGTGCGCACCCTGCACCTCATCTTCTCCGAGTCGGGGACACCGGTGGCACGATGGATACGCCAGCAGCGGCTGGAGCGCTGCCGCCGCGATCTGGCCGGCGCCTCGGGCTCCACGACGGTCACCGCTGTCGCCTTTCGATGGGGCTTCAGCGACACGGCCCACTTCAGCCGCGCGTTCAAGCAGGCCTTCGGCGTCCCGCCGACGGCGGTCATGCCGCGGCCGGAGTAATACAGTGGCATTGATGGTGCCACCGGCACATCAACGCCACCTTTCAATGGACTAGCCGCCCTGCCGGCCTAAATCCCACCAAGGCGTCGCGGTCCTTGATCCCGGGTGCCACCTCGCACCGTTGGGCCCCAAATCAGGACGAGCAGGCAGCGGCCACCACGCACCGGGGCGTCCGGGTCACTGATACAGCGGCTCTCCATTTCCGCCGTTCAGCCGCCTGGCCCTAACAACGAGACGTCGATCCACTCGAGTGTGTGCCCGCAGCCAGGTCAAAATGGCACTGATTGTCATGGCCCCTGCACTCACTGACAAGCGGATTGCGCCACGCGCAAATAAGACTGGAGCATCAGTTGTAAGTGAGCTGCATCACCGCAGAGTTTGGGAGGCCAAAGATGGCAGCAGAGTTGGATTTCATCGTCATAGGTGCGGGATCGGCCGGGTCCGTCCTCGCACGCCGGCTCATCGACGCCGGCAAGCGCGTGGCCGTGCTGGAGGCCGGCGGCGAAGACACCAACCCGGTGATCGCCGACGTGTTCGCGGCCGGTGCACTCTGGCACGGGCCGGAGGACTGGGACTACTACACCACGGAGCAGGAGGGGTGCGCCGGCCGGCGACTGCACCTGCCGCGCGGGAAGGTCACCGGCGGCTCGCACGCGCTGAACGCCACTATCTGGGTCCGCGGCGCGAAGCAGGACTACGACACGTGGGCCTACCTGGGCTGCCCGGGCTGGAACTGGGACGAGGTCCTGCCTGTCTTCAAGGCGATCGAGAACTACGACGGCGGGGCCTCCGACACGCGCGGCGGTTCCGGCCTGCTCGACGTCGTTAAGGACTTCCCACGCAACCCGGTCCAGGACGACATCCTCGAAGCCGCGCAGGAAGTCGGGGTGAAGCTCAACGAGGACTACAACTCGGGCGACGTCGAGGGCGTCTCCAAGATGCAGCTCAACGTCCGCAGCGGCAAGCGCTTCAACACCTGGCACGCCTACCTCAAGCCCGTCATCGGACATGAAAACCTCACGCTCATCACCGGCGCCCACGTCCGCCGGCTGCTGATCCAGGACGGCACCGTGACCGGCGTCGAGTACGAAAAGGACGCCCGGCTACTCACCCTGGCGGCGGCAGAAACCGTCCTCGCAGCCGGCGCGATCAACTCACCGGAACTGCTGCTGCGCTCGGGCATCGGGCCGGCCGACGAACTGCGCAGGGCCGGCATCGAACCCGTGCTGGACCTGCCCGGCGTCGGGAAGAACCTGCACGACCACCTGCTCTCGCCGGTCATCTTCACGACGACAAAGAAGGAAGTCCCGCCCTCGCAGGTTGCCGCCGCGGAGACCCACCACTTCTGGAAGAGCAGTCCGGACCTGGCCGTGCCGGACACGCAGCCGATCCACTTCTCCCTTCCGATGTACTTCCTCGACGACATGACCGGCCCGGAGAACGGCTTCTCGCTCATCGGCGGCATCGTCCGCCCGCTCAGCCGCGGCGAAATCACGCTCTCCGGCCCCAACCCGGAGGACCCGATCCGGATCGACCTCGGTGCGCTGAGCGCCGAAGAGGACGTCCGCGCCCTGGCCGCCTCCGTCCGCCAGTGTCGCGAAATGGGCCGCACCACCGCCCTGGCCGAATGGGGCCCCGAAGAGATCTACCCCGGACCGGAGTACTCGGACAGCGACGAGGACCTCGAGCGCTACGTCCGCGAAACCGCCGTGACCTACCACCACCAGGTCGGCACCTGCAAGATGGGCCTGGACGAACTCGCCGTCGTCGACCCGCGCAGCCTGAAGGTCCGCGGCCTGAACGGCATCCGCGTCGCCGACGCCTCCATCATGCCGCTGGTGCCCACCGGCAACACCAACGCCCCGTCCGTACTCATTGGCGAAAAGGCCGCCGAATTCATCACCGGCCACCACTTCGGCGTCGCAGACACGCAGAAACCGCAATGACATTGGGCTGGGTCAGCAGATGACGTTCTTTGGACCCACGTCTGGGGTCGGCCGTCGTTATCACACAGGCGGCGGCTGGGAATCGGGGCCGCAACGGCCGAATGATACGCAGCCGTCGCGTTCTCACGCATCCCTGCCCAGCCGGATCTTCCTGCCTGAAATCCACCAACCACGAAGGACACGACATGACCACCCAGTCAGAAACCCTGACGATCACCTTCGCTGACCTCCTCGCCGCGATCCAGCCGGCCGAGGGCGGTCGCGAGATCAAAGACCCTGCCACGGGGGAGCTCGTGGGCTGCGCACCCGAGCACACCACCGCAGATCTGGAAGCCGCGGTCACCGCTGCCCGCGCGGCCCAGCCGGCATGGGCCGCGCTCGGCCACGAAAAGCGCAGCGAGTACCTGAACCGCGCCGCCGACGCCGTCGAAGCCTCCACCGAAGCCCTCGCCGAGCTGCTCTCCCGCGAGCAGGGCAAGCCTCTGAACGGCCCCAATGCCCGCTTCGAAGTCGGGGCGTGCGCCGCCTGGCTGCGCGCCACTGCCGCATTTGAACTCGAGCCCGAAGTGCTGGTCGACGACGACGGCGGCCGCGCCGAACTCCACTACCGCCCCCTCGGCGTGGTCGGCGCGATCGGCCCGTGGAACTGGCCCATGATGATCTCCGTCTGGCAGCTCGCTCCCGCCCTGCGCATGGGCAACACCGTCGTGATGAAGCCCTCGAGCTCCACGCCGCTGTCGGTCCTCGCACTGGTCCATGTCCTGAACACCGCGCTCCCGAACAACGTATTGCACGCCATCTCGGGAAACCGGACCGTCGGCAACCTGCTGGTCGAACACCCCGGAATCGCGAAAATCATGTTCACCGGCTCTACCGCCGCGGGCAAAGCGATCATCCGCAACTCCGCCGACACCGTCAAGCGCCTGACCATGGAACTCGGCGGCAACGACGCCGGCATCGTACTCCCCGACGCCAACCCGCAGGCGATAGCCCAGGACCTGTTCTGGGGCGCATTCATCAACACCGGCCAGACCTGCGCCGCGCTCAAGCGCCTCTACGTGCACGAGGACATCTACGAAGACGTCGTCACCGCCCTGACCGAAACAGCGAAAGCCATGCCCATGGGTGTCGGCCTGGACGAAAACAACGTACTCGGCCCTCTGCAGAACAAAAACCAGTACGACATCGTCGCGAACCTGGTCCAAGCGGCCAAAGACTCCGGCGCCCGCATCGTCCTCGGCGGCAACCCCGAACAAGGCCAGCCGGGCTACTTCTACCCCACCACCCTGGTCGCCGACATCAACAACGACAACCCGCTGGTCGCCGAGGAACAGTTCGGCCCGGCCCTGCCGATCGTCAAGTACTCCAGCGTGGACGAAGCCATCGAGATGGCCAACGCCCTCGAGGTGGGCCTCGGTGCCTCCGTCTGGTCCTCAGACAAAGACAGGGCCCGCGAAGTCGCCGCCCAGATCCAGGCCGGCACGGTGTGGATCAACAAGCACGGCGCCGTCGACCCCCGTGTACCGTTCGGCGGTGCCAAGCAGTCCGGCTACGGGCTGGAATTCGGCGTCGAAGGCCTCAAGCAGCTCGGCCAGCCCCACGTCATCAGCTACTAGCGATCACCTGCGCGTGGGGCTGCCATCCCTCGGTGGCAGCCCCACGCTCGCCTAACACCCAAAAGCCGCCTTCTGGGTCTTGTCTCATAAGCCGGTCCTCCACCGCGACACTTACGGCCCGCTCCCGGGCCGGGAAAAATCCCATACAAGTACCGGCTTCTTAGATTCGCGTATACCCCGCCCGCAAAAAAGCCCGGTGAAGGTTGCCTAAACGCTACAGTTAGGGCATGTCCGCGCACATCATCGGCTACGCCCGCGTCTCGACCAACGAGCAGGACCTCAACGCCCAAAGAAACGGACTGGCCGCATTGGGTGTGCCCGAAGACAGGATCTATACCGACCACGGGCTCACCGGCACCAACCGCGACCGTCCCGGCCTCCGTGAAGCCCTTGCCGCGGTCCGCGCCGGCGACACCCTGGTCATCACCAAACTCGACCGGCTCGCCCGATCCCTGCCCGACGCCCGCGACATCGTCGAAGAACTGACAAAGAAGAAGGTGAAGCTAAGCATCGGCGGATCCGTGCACGACCCGACCGACCCGGTTGGCCGGCTGCTCTTCAACGTCCTGGCCATGGTCGCCGAATTCGAATCCGACCTCATCCGTGCCCGCACCCGCGAAGGCATGCAGGTCGCCAAGGCCAAAGGCCGGCTCCGCGGCAAACAGCCCAAACTCTCCAAAAGCCAGGAAGCCCACCTCGTCGCCCTATATAAGGGAGGACAACACACCACCGCCGAGATCGCCGAACTGTTCAAGGTCGCCCGCAGCACGGTCTACCGCATCGTGCAACGGACACCGACCTCCTGATGCCGCGCCAACGAAGGACTCCCGCAATGAAATCCGCACCCGCATGAGCAGGCACGACGACCATGGGCCGTGGCCGGACAGTCCGCGGGCGCACCGGCATCGTGCGGAGGTGGACCGGAAGTTGGCGCTGCTGGACGAACCGCACGTCAAAGACCTCAACGACTGGGTCCGGGACCTGAACCGGATGCGGGCCGGACATCAAGCGGCCGCCGAATCGCTGGTGCCGTGGTTCGATCCCAGCGGCGGCGGCATATACGCCCGGATCCTTTTCCTGCTCGAGGCCCCGGGCAGCCGGTCCTCAGCCTCCCGTGGCTCGGGACTGATTTCGATCGACAACAACGATGCAACCGCTGCCAACTGCTTTACCTTGGCACACGAGGCGGGCCTGCCCCGCCAGGCCTTCGCCCTCTGGAACATCGTGCCCGGGTACCTGCCGGACGGGGAGGACGTGGGGCTGCGCGTCATAAATCCCTATCTTCGCACTGTGGCGCTTGTCACAGAATCGAATCAACGCTACGGTTTGCATGCGACTGTATACCGCAGTATGCCTTACTGATTGGGGTCCCCTATGAGTGAAACTTTGAAGCCCTCGCTAGACGTGGTCGCGAAGAGCGCCGCTCTCCGACGGGTAGTCCAGTCGAGCGCCGTTGGAACATCGCTCGAATGGTACGACTACTACGTTTTCGGTACAGCGTCGGCACTGGTCTTTGGGCACATCTTCTTCCCTACCGACAGTGCCCTGGTATCCACGCTTCTGAGCTTCATGGTGTGGGGGCTGGGCATCATAGTGCGGCCCTTGGGTGGATTTGTGGCTGGTCATTTCGGCGACAAGTACGGCCGCAAGAACGTGCTGATCACGACCCTTATCGTGATGGGAGTGGCGAGCGTTCTCGTAGGTATCCTGCCAACGTATGCCCAGATCGGTATCGCGGCACCTTTGATGCTGATCGCCTTGCGCCTGGTTCAGGGGCTGGCTGTGGGCGGCGAGTGGGGTGGCGCAGTGTTGATGGTTGTCGAGCATGCGGATGACCGACGCCGAGGCGGCCTTGCCGCTTGGGTGCAGTTCGGCGTACCAGTCGGTAACATCAGTGCCACCGGGCTGTTCCTTCTCCTATCCGCGGTCCTGAGCGAAGACGCCTTCTTCTCTTGGGGGTGGCGCCTCCCGTTCCTGATCAGCGTTGTCATCGTCGTAGTCGGCATGTACATGCGCCTGAAGGTCGTGGAGTCACCTCAATTCAAGGAACTGCAGGCCAGCGGACAGCAATCTCGCATGCCGCTTGTGGAAGCGGTGCGGACCCACCCGGGTGCGATCCTGCGCGGCATCGGGCTCTGCATTGGATCCCAGGCAACCTATTACACCTTCGCGCTCTACGCGCTCAACTACGTCACGGAAGTCCTAGGTCAGGATCGCAACATCGTCTTGATGGCTGTGCTCTTGGGTTCCGTGCTGCAGTTGGCCCTATACCCGCTTTGCGGAGCCCTCTCGGATCGGATCGGAAGGCGTCCGACCTATCTCATCGGCGTAGTTGGCACTCTCGCTTGGGCAATCGTGTTCTTCCCACTGCTCAACACAAAGTCAGTGGGGCTCATCATTCTGGCGATTGCCGGGGGAATGGTGCTGCAGTCGTTCCTGTATGGACCGATGGCCGCATGGATTGCAGAGCTCTTTGGCACCCGGGTTCGGTTCTCCGGCGTCTCAATCAGTTACCAGCTTGGCGCAGTCCTTGGAAGTGCCATCACTCCCCTGATCGCTACATGGCTTCTCGTCGCCACCGGGACGGTCTGGTGGTTCGTGCTCTACATGGCTGTGGCCCTGCTGATCACCGGTGTGGCTGTCCTCAAGACACGGGAAACCGCCGGGCGCCCGCTCGTCGACAACTGAGCCAACGGGGTGAGGGCCTCCGGACACGGACTGCGAGGCCCTCACCCGAAACGGGGCATGGAGTCGCCCGAGCTAGTTGTTTCCCTCTTGGCGTGCGCGGCGCATCCGAATGTCGGCGATGGTCCGGAAATGTGTTCGTGTCAGCTCTTCGGCCCGGTCTGCATCGCGGACGGTAATTGCCTGGACAATTGCGGCATGCTCTTTTAGCCCGATCTCCGGCAGGCCGGCCGTGGAATAGGCCGAACCTTGAACCTGATTGATGAAAGCCCGCAGATCGGCCAGCTGCTTGGCCAGATGTGCGTTGCCGGCTGCTTCACCGATCCGCTCATGAAGCCTGCGTCCCAGACGGCCGATCTCCCGCAAGTCGTGAGAGGACGTCGCGGATTCCAGTTCCTGCATCGTCTCCTGCAGGAGCGAGACATCCAGATCGCTCCTCATGGCTGCGGCAAGCCGGGAGGACAGCCCTTCGAGGACTTCGCGCACCACGAACATCTCGCCGAGCTCCTTCAGGCCAACTTGGCGAACGTGCGTCCCGGTGGCGGTGCTCTCCACCAGCCCGTCCACGGATAGGCGATGCAGCGCTTCGCGCACCGGCGTGCGACTGATGTTGTATTCGTTGGCGATGGAGAGCTCCACCAGCCGTTCCCCGGGTGAGAGCTCGCCAGCAATGATCAGTTGCCGGAGGTGCGCATAGAGCGCCTGTGCGCGCGGCAGGGACTTGTCGAGTTCGATCTTGGACGACGGCATCAGCAACTCCGTAGGCAGTAAATGAGTTCAGCGTATAGCAGGCTGAGGGACCAATCGGGATGAGCAGCAGGTGATCGCCATTGATTTCCGATCCCACACGACGTATTCTTCATCACATTGTATACTGCGGTATACAACGTGGCCGAGGTTCAGCCTCAAACGACACATGACAAGGACGCGGTGAGAATGACAACCGACCATCACGCTCAGACAGGCCTCTTGGAAGTGCCCGGACAAGCACCCGAAGTTGCGGCGAACCAACAGTACGAGCTGACCGCCAGACAGGAAGAGATTCGTCTCGCCACGAGGCGGATAGCCGAGGAACATTTCCGGCCCCAGGCTTTGCGATGGGAGCGAACGGGTGAATTCCCCCGGGAAAACCTCCGACTCCTGGCCGAAGCCGGCCTTCTCGGAATGTCGGTTCCTACCGAGTACGGAGGCGGCGGTGGGTCGTGGCTCGAGGCGGCAGTGATTTTGGAGGAAGTCGCGAGGACGTGCTACACGACCGCGATGGCCGCCCTGGGTGAACTGGGCGTCCAAACGCGGGCCCTCGCGGCCTATGGGACTTTGGAGGCGAAACAGCGATTCCTACCGCGCATCGCCGACGGTTCCTTGGTTTGCTCCATCTGCATTACCGAACCCGACACCGGGTCGGATCTCCGCGCACTTTCAACACGGGCAGAGTCCCAAGCTGGGGGCTACGTGGTCAATGGCACGAAGGCGCTCATATCGCGTGGGGATGTATCCGATTTGTTTCTGGTCTACGTGCGGTTCGACGACCAGCCTGGGGCCGCCGGCGTCGGCGCCGTCATCATCGAGCGGAGCACTCCTGGCTTCTCGGCGAGCGAGCCTCACGAGACGCTGGGTGGGGAGAGCCTTTACGACCTGCACTTCGAGGACTGCCGGATCCCTGCCGAGAACGTGCTTGTACCTGCCGGCGGGCTTTCGCAGATGCTGACGGCCTTCAACGGTCAACGGACGCTCAACGCAGCCATCTCGGTTGGTCTGGCCCAAGGGGCGCAGGATGCCGCGATCCAGTACTCAAAACAGCGCGTTCAAGGTGGACGGCCAATCGGCGACTACCAAGGCATCGGGTGGATGATGGCCGATAACGCGATCCAGATCGAGGCGGCAAGGCTGCTGGTTCGCCGTGCTGCGGCCCGGGCGGGCGCGGGCTTCCCCTCCCGGTTCGAGGCTGCCGTGGCCAAGACGCACGCCAATGAGATGGCCCTGACCGTGACCGACTCCGTGATGCAGATCCATGGTGGGCACGGATGGCTCCGTTCCCTCCCGGCCGAGCGATACCTCCGGTGGGCCCGGTATGGGCCGCTGGGTGGGGGCACTCCCCAGATCCAGCGCAACGGCATCGCCCGCCACCTGTTGAAGGAAAAGGGGGACGACCGGTGAGGCAACTCCTTGAACACGAGGGCAAGAATCTGGCCTCCGCCGCCGGCGTGGCGGTCCCTCTCGGGCATTTGGCGTTCACTCCTGAGGAAATTCACCGGGTCGCAACCGATCTGGGCGGAGAGGTCGTACTCAAGGCGCAGGTGCCCATCGGAGGACGCGGCAAAGCGGGCGGAATCCTCGTCACTCCGAGCGGCCGCGCCGGCGAGATCGGTGCACGTCTGCTGGGTTCGACCGTGCGCGGCTACCCGGTGGAATCCGTGCTGGTCGAGAAGGCTCTGTCGAAATCGGCCGAATTGTACGTCGCCTTGACCTTCGACCCGGTGCTCAAGAGCGCAGTTCTCATGATGAGCGCCGCCGGGGGCGTGGACGTCGAGCACGGGGCCGCCGAGCACATCGTCGTTGTCCCCATTCCCTCGGACCTCGGGCTACGCAGCTGGCACGTTCGCGACGCCGCAGACCGCATCGGCCTGAGGCCAGCCCAGGTGCCCTCCCTGTACGAAACGGTCGAGGCCCTGCACCGGGTCTTCGTGGAAACCCGCGCGGTGCTGGTCGAGGTCAATCCCCTCTTTCTCACCGAGGGTGAGGAATTCGTTGCCGGCGACGTCCGGGTCATACCCGATCCCGGGGCGCCACCCATCCTGGGCGCAAAACAAACGGCACCCGAGGAGGAATCCGCGGCGACGAAGCAAGGTTTTGATTTGATCATGCTTGACCCTCAGGGCCAGGCGGGTCTCATCACCACCGGGGCAGGCGGCACGATGTTGCTGCTCGATCTGCTTTCCGACGCCGGTGTGCGCCCGATCAACTTTTGCGACATCAGGTCCGGGGCGCCGCGCGGGCGGCAGGAGCGATTCGAAACCGCCTTCCGGGAGCTACGAGACATGCCCAACCTGCGCTGCATCTTGATCAACATCTTCGCGGGGGTCACTTTCCTCACCGACCTCGTTCCCGACATCCTCGAGGCCCTGTCGCGGGTACCGGTCCAAGTGCCGGTCTACGCGCGGCTCCAGGGGCGGGGAATGCACGACGCCCGCGTTGCCCTCCAAGCCGGTGGGATCGACACTCCCGACCGGCTTGAGGATCTGATCGACATGGCCCGCCGGGCGTCGGCGCAAACGGTAGAAGGAGAAACGGCATGACGATCTTCGAGGAAGCTGTCAGCCAAGGCGTCATCGTCCAAGGCGTGACGGGCGCCACCGGACGGAGACAGGTACGGCAAATGGTCGACTACGGAACCCGGATCGTAGCCGGAGTCACCCCAGGAAGGGGTGGCGAGGAAGTGGATGGCGTCCCGGTGTTCGATACCGTCGCCGCAGCGGTTCGGGCAACAGGGGCACGCGCATCGATCGGGTTCCTACCACCGCAGGCGGCCGTCGAAGGTGTGCTGGAGGCAGCCGAGGCAGGCATCGAACTGCTCGTCTGCACGACCGAAGGAGTGCCACTGCACGACGAGGTGAAGGCTGTCCAGCATGCCCATCGACATGGGATGCGCCTCGTCGGACCCAATACGTCCGGGCTGATGGTTCCAGGGGCGTACAAGCTCGGATTCATGCCGACAGACACCGTGGCTTCCGGGCATTGTGCTGTCCTCTCCCGCAGCGGGACCCTGTCTTACGAGGTCGTGCACGCGCTCAGCGACGCAGGAATAGGACTGTCGCTGTGGGTCGGGTTGGGAGGCGACCGCGTCAAAGGGACGACGTTCGCCGAGATCCTCCCGGCGGTCCTCGAAGACGCCTCCACGCGCGCTGTCGTGCTCATCGGAGAAATCGGGGGCACGGAAGAAGAACAGGCAGCAGAATTGCTCCGTGGTTCCCTCGTGCCGGTCATTGCCATAGTTGCGGGCAGGAGCGCACCGGAGGGCGTCTCGATGGGACACGCCGGGGCAATGATCAGCGGCGGACTGGGCACCTACAATTCAAAACGAGAGGCCCTGGAGGCCTCAGGTATCCCGGTGGCTCTCAGCCCCGCAGAGGTTGCTGCTTGGGTAGCCACACGGTTGGCGGATACACCTGCAGCAATGAGTGAGGAGCTCACGGCATGACCACTCCAGACATCCCTTTCCTAAGGTCCGCCGAGCACATGTTGCGGATCCACGGCGAGCACGTGCCGGGCAAGGAGACCATCCCGACGACCAACCCGGCGACCGGCGAAGTGCTGGGCACCGTTCACTTGGCTGGCCCCGAACAGGTCACCGCCGCAGTGGAGTCGGCGAAGGAAGGCTTCCTGACCTGGTCGAGGTTCATGCCGTCCGAGCGGGAGCGGGTGCTCATGGCCTTCGCCGACGCGGTGGAGACTCACCTCGAGGAGCTCGCCCTCCTGGACACCCTCGACAACGGAGCACCGCTTGCGGGGTCCCGGGCCGGGGTCCGGCGCGCTGTTGCCCACCTGCGCTACTACGCCGGATGGGCGACGAAGCTGACCGGCGACACCATCTCACCCTCGATTCCCGGTGGGGACCACCTTGCCTACACGGTCCGGCGGCCCCTGGGTGTGGTTGCTGCAATCACGCCCTGGAACAGTCCGGTGATCAACATGATGCTGAAGGTGACAGCGGCACTGGCTGCGGGTTGCTCGGTCGTCGTCAAGCCGTCCGAGCTGACCCCCCTTTCAGCACTTCGCCTGGCCGACCTCGCACTGGAAGCCGGCGTGCCGCCAGGGACCCTCAACGTCGTCCCCGGTACCGGGACCGCCGCGGGCCGAACCTTGGCAGAACACCCGGATGTCGCCAAGATCTCATTCACAGGATCCACGGGGGTGGGCCGGGAGATCATCGACGCGTCGAAGCAGAACATGGCCCATCTCACCCTGGAACTGGGAGGGAAGTCCCCCGACATCGTCTTCGACGACGTGGATTTGGACACCGTGGTGCCATTGGCTGCCTGGGCGGCCTTCCGGAACAGCGGGCAGGTGTGCGTTTCCGGCTCACGGCTCTTCGTCCACCGGAGGATCCACGACGAATTCCTGTCGCGTCTTGCCGACTTCACCCGGTCGATCGTAGTGGGCAACGGGCTCCGGCCAGGCACGGAACTCGGCCCACTGATCTCCACGGGCCAGACGGACCGCGTCGAGGGCTACATCCGCAACGGATTGGCCGAGGGCGCCCGCCTGGTTGTCGGAGGGGAACGGCTCCAGGACGCCGAGCGGCCGACCGGACAGTTCATTTCCCCAGCCGTGTTCGCAGACGTGGAACCGGAGATGACGATCGCGTGTGAGGAGATATTCGGCCCCGTAGTTACGGTTTCTCCATTTGAAACATTCGATGAGGTCGTCGGACTTGCCAACGCCACCAACTACGGATTGGCAGCCGGCATCTGGACCAACGACTTGAACGTTGCCCACAGGACCGCGGAGGCGATAGAGGCAGGCATGATCTGGGTGAATGGGTACAGCCTCTACGACCCCGCCCTCCCCTTCGGGGGCCACAAGCAGAGCGGCTACGGCGCAAAGTCGGGCCGGGAGGCGATCCTCGAGTGCACGAAGATCAAGACCGTCGTCACCAAGTTAAGGCAGCTGTAATCACCACCTGGCCCACGATTCAGATAGGACTACTTTCATGAACCCCACCATCAACACCTTGCGTGGACCGATCCCTGCCTCCCAACTTGGGACGACGCTGATGCACGAGCACATCTTCACCGCGAACAGCGAGTACTTCCACGAGAACACGCAGTTGTGGGACGAGGACGCGATAGTTGCCGACGCACTCGTCCAACTGCAGCAAGCCAAGGACCAGGGCGTGGACACCATCGTCGACTGCACGGTCCTGGGCTTGGGACGTGACGTGAAACGCCTTGCGCGCATCGCCGACCGTATCCCCCTCAACGTTGTCGTGTCCACCGGCGTGTATACCGTGGAAGACACGCCACGTGTCTTCGCCCTTCGAGGCCCCGGTACGAAGCTGGGGGGTCCGGATCCGCTACTAGCAATGATGCTTCGTGAACTCACCGACGAGATCGGCGAGACTGGTGTGCGCGCGGGCATGATCAAATGCGTGGTGGAAAAGAACTGCTCCACCACGATCCAAGACCGGGTCTTGGCAGCGGTTGCGGAAGCGCATGCCCAGACTGGAGCCCCCATCACCATTCACACTAGCGGCGCGGCCCAGTCCGGTCGCTACGCACTCGGATTCCTCGCTGAGCGCGGCGTCGACCCGACGCGGGTCGTGCTCGGGCATGCCGGCGAGTCCGACGACCTCGACTACCACCGGTGGATCGCCGACCAAGGAGCGTACATCGGCTTCGACCGCATCGGCTTCGAGATGCTCTACCCTGTATCGGCGTACCTGGACAACATGGTCGCAGCCTTCGGAGCCGGCCTCGGCCAAAACGTGGTGATGAGCCACGACTCCGCCTGCACAATGCAGCACTTCCTCGACGACTACGGACAAGCCCTCAAGGCCGAGAAGTTGCCTAACTGGAACTACCGCCTACTGCTGAACCGAATCCTCCCGGCCCTCGAGAGCCGTGGGGTGTCGCGAACCGAGCTCGAAGCGGTGCTCACCGAAACTCCCGTCCGGGTGCTTGCCGGAGGCTCCATCACCGAAAACCCGGCCAGGATGTTGGTCGAGGATGCCATCTGAGCCTTCCACCCAGGCCCTGCAGTCGCGGGTTCACAGCCCGTCAGCAAAGCAGGGGACGGTTCGCACCGTAGCCGACCATGCACGTCGCGGCACCTGCGAACACCCGTGGCCACGATCCGCCTCGTTTCACCTGCCCGGATCAACACCTCTTGAGGATCGGACGGGTACTAGGCGACTGGCGTCATCTACGTGCTCGACTTCAGGGCGCCTTGACCGGGTTGGGTCTCCAGACAGGCCCACTCTTCAGCCGTTCCGGTCAGCCCGAAATGATCCCTGCACTTCGCAGCGCCAGCCTCGCTTCCACTACCGCCATTAACTTCCCTGGATACCGTTGCCGTCAAGAACAGAGGAATACCCATGAACGCGATTGTCCCGAAAACCTGGCTCGTCACCGGTTGCACGTCCGGTTTGGGCCGGGCGCTGGCCGAGGAACTACTCACGGCCGGGCACCAGGTGGTCGTCGGCGCCCTGCACGCGTCCGACGTTGAGGACCTGGTGGCTCGCCACCCCGATACTTCCCGGCCCGTGACGCTTGACGTCACGGACCCCATTCAGGTCTCCGAAGCCGTGGCACTGGCGGAATCCGCGTTTGGCGGCGTGGACGTTCTCGTCAACAACGCTGGTTTCGGCTTCGTGGGCGCAATCGAGGAGGGAGAGCGTGAAGAGTGGATGCCGATGATGGAAGTGAACCTGTTCGGCACACTTTCCATGATCCGCGCGGTGCTGCCCGGGATGAGGGCTCGCCGCGCGGGCCACATCATGAGCATCTCGTCGGTTGGCGGGTTCAGCGCATCAGCTGCGTTCGGCTTGTACTCGGCGTCGAAATTCGGCGTCGAGGCAATCAGCGAGGCCCTCGCCGTCGAGGTCGCCCCCTTCGGCATCCACGTCACAGTGGTGGAGCCCGGGCAGTTGCGCACAAACTTCCGCGGCTCGTCCATGCACGCCGCTCGGTGCGCGATCGAGGACTATGCGGAGACCTGCGGCAACACCCGGGAGTTCATCGCCCAGAGCCACGGCACGCAGCCCGGAGATCCGCGCAAGGCAGCCCGCGTTCTCATGGCGGTCGCAGACACGGACAAACCGCCGTTCCGGCTCCCCTTGGGCACGGATGCCTATCTGCGGGTGCGCGCAAAGCTGGAGAGCGTTGCCAAAGACATCTCGGCATTTGAATCCATGGCAACGGCCATTAATTACGAAGGAGTCGAGACGCGACCTCGCGTCCCAACCTCCTAACCTTGCTGATCGTCCAGACCCGCGCGGGTGATCGGCCAGTGCCGGTTTGACTGCGAGGGACGGCCCGTCAAGCAGGAAACGAGTCCGCACGAGTCGGACATTCCTCCACAAACCGGACAGGCACCCTCCGCAGAGTTGCGAGTCGGCGCCATCTGCCGTTGGTGCCTGCGCTATTCCGCACCTGCTTGAGGAACAAAACAAAAGGAAGGACACGCGACGTGACGGAAACAGTCAGTGAACGAGTGGTCGAACAACGAGGATTGTGGTTTGACGAGCTTGAGACCGGTGTGACGTATCGGCATGCTCCCGGACGCACACTGAGCGAAGCGGACAATACCGCGTTCTCGACCTTGACCATGAACCCGCAGGCGCTGCACCTCGACGCGGCATTCGCGGCGCAAAGTGAATTCGGCGAACGCCTGGTCAATAGTCTGCTCACAATGTCCGTTCTGGTGGGCCTCTCAGTCAGTCATCTCACCCAAGGAACCTTGGTCGCGAATCTCGCATTCTCCGACGTTTCCTTCCCCAAGCCTGTAGTGGCCGGGGACACGATCTACGGCGAAACGGTCGTCGTGGCGAAACGTGACTCCGCCACTCGGCCCGGACAGGGGATTGCGACATTCCGCCACAGCGCACGAAACCAACGAGGGGAGATCGTGGCCGTGGTCCAGCGCGTCTCGCTGATGTGGAAGGCCGGGTGCCAAGCATGACTTTTCCCGCAGGATACGCCTGGCTCTTCTGCCCGGCTGACCGGCTCGACCGCTACCCGAAGGCTCTGGACCGCGCGAACGTCGTCATCCTCGATCTTGAAGACGCTGTACCCGAGGAACGGAAATCTGCTGCCCGACAGAACTTGTTGCAGGCGCCCCTTGATCCCCAGCGCGTTGTAGTCCGCATCAACCCCATGGACACCGAGGAATACGACCGAGATCTGGCCGCCATCCGACAAACCGCCATCACGCACGTCATGCTCCCGAAGGCAGAACAGCCAGAAGGACTCAAAACCTTGGAGGACTTCCGCGTGATCGCACTGTGCGAGACCGCCAAAGGAGTCTTGGAAGCCCCACGCTTGGCACGACACCCTGCCGTTTGCGGCCTAATGTGGGGTGCGGAGGATCTGGTCGTATCGACTGGGGGGCGCACAAGCCGAGACAGCGCGGGGCAGTACTACGACCTGGCACGAACCGCTCGATCACAGGTTCTCCTCGCCGCCAGGGCAGCAGGAGTTCTAGCCCTCGACGCGGTCTACGTTGACACCCAAGACATGGATGGGCTCCGGGCCGAAGCAATTGAAGCCGCCGCCTCCGGATTCGCCGGGAAGGCATGCATCCATCCCGATCAAGTCCAGGTCATTAGGGATGCCTTCCGCCCCGACAGCGAACAAGTAGCCTGGGCCAGCAGAGTGCTCGCCGCCTGTTCCACCGGCGGGGTGATCAAGGTGGACGGCCAAATGGTCGACGGACCTTTGATCCAGCAGGCACAGAGGATCATCGCCGCTCACGAAGAGCGACCGTCTCAGTCCCTCACAGGGAAGTAGCGCGCCCCGACCAATATCCACAACCCGGGCGAGGAAGAACGAGAGATATTACAACCATGCTGGATACCAAGGATGAGCGATACGAGGCCGGACTCGCCATGCGCACGAAGGTCATGGGTGCGTCCCATGTGGAACGCTCGCTGGATCAGGCCAGCGAATTCTCGCAACCCATTCAGGAGATGGTTACACGATTTGCGTGGGGAGAAATCTGGTGTCGACCTGGGCTAGACGCGAAAGTGCGCAGCATGCTCAACCTCGCCATGCTCACAGCGCTGAACAGGCCCCACGAGCTAGCCGGGCACCTCCGAGGAGCCCTACAGACTGGCGTCACGGAACAGGAAATTCAAGAGGTTCTGCTACAAACGATGGCCTACTGCGGCGCGCCGGCCGCGCTGGCCTCCTTCCGCGTGGCGGACGAAGTACTGACCCAGACTCGTCAACAGCAGCGGGAATAGGCCGGCTACCGAGGGCGGGATCAAGAAACCGTCCATTGACGAGATCCCCGAAGCGGGCCTCAAGCAGGTCCTGCGACCGGAAGGATTGCTGTTTGGGACGCAGACATCTATGCTTACTACCGAGCTTCCTTCCTGCGGGATGGAAGAAGTGAGGCCAGGACCCCCGCGCGGTTATGACGGGACCTGGCCTTCGCGCTTTCTAAAGTTTTATGCGTGATATCAGGAGATCCTGCACGATGACTGACATGTACTGCTCATTTCCTGTCTCGGCATCTCCGTAAGCGCCTAGCACTTGGTCAGCAACCCAGAGCATGGGATCTTCCGACCCACGCAGCCAGTCAACGCGCAGGTTCACCGGAAGCGCATTCTTCCCACGAAGTTTCGGAATCAGATTGCGGTCGCGGGCATTTAGTGAAGGTGTGCGGGCCTCGAGGATCACCTGGGATCCTCCCAAGTCTTCAACCTCCCAGCAAAGCCTTTCGATGCACTTGGCACGAGCGCGCTCCTGCCGTTTTGGGTCCAAAGGGGAGGCGACAACCACGAGGTGGTCCAGACTCAATGAGGCTATGGTCTCGACGGACTGAAGCTTGGCCTTATGGTCGAGATCCCTCCAGTGCAGTTTCGGACCGGACCTATGAATCATGCGCATGGCCTCGCGGGCTTCCGCTGCCGTCGCCTCATCTGCCAGAGCTGCTCCCAGCAGGTACATAGGCTCTGCGACCTTGCTGGTCCGCATGCTTTCATCCCCCCAAGCACCGACGGCCCCGGAGTCGGCAGTCCTGTCCTTCATGCCCTCCACTTACCTGTTCGGCGTGATACATGCGACCTGTGCCGCGAACAACGCACCTTATTCCTGCATCCTTAGCAAGCACTCTACATGGCTGTGTATCATTGATTCAAATTGTGCGATATTGTGTCTCTATGACACAAAGAATGCACGGCATGGGTCAGCGGATTGCTGCATTCCGCAAACGTGAGGGACTATCGGCGCAAGAACTGGCGGAAGACGCAGGGATGTCCCGCTCGGTCATCGCGAACATCGAAAACGGGCGCCGCGATGACCTCACTGTCACTGAACTTCTGGCCATTTCCAGAGCGCTTCGCGTCCCGCCTGTCGCCATCCTCTTCGATGTCACCAAGCCGTTGTCCCCGATACCTACCCCCAACACCGGGGAAAAGGATCTGCTTCGTCCCCGTGCCATCGACATCATTGACTGGGTAGCCGGGCTGGATGCGCCGAGTCAGTGGAGCGATGATCGGGCAAGCATGGAGGCTGAGCTTGCAGAGAACGGGCCCGCTGTCATGCCCATGACGGGAATGATCTTGGAGGCCACTTACGGCGAAAGTGGGTGGGATGCCATCAGGCTCCTGACCGTAGGGCGTCAGCTTCGAACCGCCATCGAAAAGCATGCCGAACTGACTCGTGACTTCGCACTCGACGTCAGGACCGGGCACTTCGGCTGGGATCCGAGCCTCGATGAGCACCTGCTTGTCATGGACGAAGTGCGAGACCTGAAGCGTATCGAATCCGCCAGCGCCCTCGAGGGGTTCATTGCGAAAGTTTCGGAAGAGGCTCCCCATCAGGCTAAAGAAGCAGAACGCGCGGTCCGGCGACTTCGCTCGTCAGCCCAGGATATGCGGGACCTTCGAGGACTTCTGCAGTCGTTGGGGGGAGACCCCAGCGGAGCCCCCGATCCCAGCGACGGACTTGGTTTACCGGCGTTTGGATACGAACAAGTCATCACGCTTTGGTCCCGCACCCGGTTTCAGTTCATGAAAGACCTGGTGGAAGGCCAGTTCGATGTCTCAAAATACCGGACGTCAGACCAGATTCATCGGGCGATCAGTGCCGGCAAACTTAGACTGAAAAAGGGAAGAGGGGAAGCCTTCGGCGAGGACCCGGAAGAACTTGGAGGACCCTAATACCCGCTACGGGCACTTCCGTGCGTGCCTGGACTGCCCCTAGCGCTATTCCGCCGGCCGGGCGGCGGGCGGGGTCCCATCATCTCCGCGCATTCAATCCCCAAGCGCCGCCCAAACGCCGATAACAGCGCATATGTTCGTTGGGGTGTCCCCCGGGCGGAATTCTCCGCGTGCACGAACGAACCGACTCCTGCGCGGCGGAACGGGACTGCAGCCACAAGTGTGACGGGATTCGGTGGTAAGAAACTGCATAGGGATGGTTGTTAGTTGGTGGGCAACTCGTCCAAGCGGTGAGCTTGTCTTCCCCAGGCCCAAAGGCGACGTAAGCGGGGTCCGGCGGGTGACATCGCTGTGGGCCTCCGCCGCGCAACGACGGAATGATCAAAAGGCCGGAGACAGGACCGCACAGGCCAATGACGGCGGTACAGGAACACACGGGCGAAAGCGGTGCTGCGAGGTCTAATGATCCGCCCCGGTGCCGACATGGGCACCTCCGCAGGCCAGGCTTTGCCGCCCGTTCACCCGGTCGTGGCGGAACAGGGACCGGTCAGTCATACGGAAGTCCTAGCTTGAGGGATTGCTTCCAACAGCAATCACCTGGCGAAAGGAATCTGTATGTCTTCCCCTGTCTCCCGGCGTCGTCGTGCCCTGACGGGCGGCACCGCCCTGGCCCTGCTGGCACCGCTGGCGTTCTTCGGCGTGCAGATCGCTTCGGCGGATCCGCCGAAGCACTCCGGCGCGGAGGGCAACCCGCCAGCCCATGCCCCCGCCAAGGGTCACCGCGGGGACAAGGCCGTTGATGATGGGGTGGACCCCACGGCGTACGTAGGCGGTCCCGACGTCGTCACCGAGGGCGAGACCGGAGAGGATGTCTTGGATGGTGTGGTCTTCGATGACGCCAACCAGAACTCGGTCCGGGATAAGGGCGAGAAGGGCGTCCCGGGGGTGACGGTGTCCAACGGCCGCGAGGTGGTCCAGACCGATGCCGAGGGCCGCTACGAGCTGCCGGCGAAGGACAAGGACACCTTCTTCGTCACCAAGCCCGCCGGCTGGGACACCCCGGTCGATGAGAACAACATCGCGCAGTTCTCCTACACCCACGCCCCCCAGGGCACCGCGGAGCAGGAGCTGCGCTTCGGCGGCCTGGAGCCCACCGGGGAACTGCCCGCCGCGGTGAACTTTCCGCTGACCAAGAATCCCTCCTCGGCCGGCGAGGACATTCGGTGCCTGGTGCTGGCCGATCCGCAGGCCTACTCCAACCAGGAGATCTCGCATGCGCGCAACGGCGCCCTGCGCGAAGCAGCGGCCTATGATGCCGCCGACTGCGGCGCCCTGTTGCTGGGCGATATCGCCGGCGACGACCTGGGCATGTACGACCGGGCGAAGGAGGCACTGGGTCTGATGGGCATGCCCGTGCGCGCGATCCCCGGCAACCACGACCTGGACTTCGACGCCACGGACGCCCGGTGGTCGTTCGATACCTACCGGCAGCATTGGGGACCGGAGAACTACTCCTACGATGTCGGCGAGGTACACGTGCTGGCGCTGAACAACGTGAAATACCCGTGCACGCCCGAGGACGACAACGCCGACGGCAAGCGGCCGGCCTGCGAGGGCCCGGCCGGCGCCCCGGCGTACAACGGCCGCCTCGGGGAAGATACCCTGGCCTGGATTAAGAAGGATCTGGCCACCGTGCCCAAGGACAAGCGCGTCGTGGTCGCCACGCACATCCCGCTGGTGTCCCACTCCGGCGCTGACAGCGCCCAGCACCAGACCGACGACGTCCGCACACTCTACGAACTCCTCGAAGGACGCGAGGCGTTGTCCCTGTCCGGTCATTCGCACTGGGTCGAGTCGATGGCCGAGGGAGATTCGCTCGGGGCGTGGGAGGAGGCCGTGGGTGTGAAGGCGGTGCCGTTCGACCACATCGTCGCCGGCGCCGTGTCGGGAGACTGGTACGCCGGGGACTACGACGTCGACGGCCAGCCGATGAGCTTCCAGGGCGACGGCGCGCTACCGGGCTTCTGGACCTTCGACTTCTCCGGCACGGACTACCGGCACGCCTTCCATGCCACCGGCCGGGACGGTGACCAGATGGGCCTGGGCCTGAGCTCCCCGCACTACCGCCACTGGGCGCAGACCCTGATCGACTGGCGCGACGAGCACCCCGTCACGTGGGAGAACAAGCACAAGGACGCGGTGCCCCCGCTCACCCTGGGCGATCTCGGGGATCAGAACATGATTACCCGCGACGACCTGGACGGGGGCACCTACCTGACCGCCAACGTCTGGGCGGGCACCACCGACTCCGCCGTCACCGTCTCGATCGACGGTGCCGAACCCGTCACCGCGGAGATCACCCAGCCCGCGGCGGGCGAAGAGGTCCGGCGCGGCGTCGAGTGGTCCGACCCGTCCGCGCTGATCCGCCAGCTCACCAGCGCCCGGATGTCCTACCAGTCGACCTCGGGGAACCCGGAGGCCCAGGGCCTGCACCTGTACAACGGCCAGGTCTACGGACCCTCCGCACCGCGGCCGGTGGAAGGCAACCTCGCCGATGGGTCCCCACACCTGTGGCGCATCCCGCTGTCGGCCGACCTCGAGAACGGCATACACCTGGCCGAGGTGGTCTGGACCGACCGCTATGGCAACGAACACACCGAGACCCTCGCCTTCGAGGTCGTCGACGAACGGCCACAGCAGAGCTTCCGGCTGGACACCTTCGGCGAGGACGTCGTGTGGTGATCCACGGTTCTCGGCCAGGCCGTCGGCAACACGGGCGGAAAGCACGTCATCTCGCCACACTGAGCAAGGGCACGAACAGGCTCGTGCAGGACCGCTAATCAACCTCAAGTGCTCACAGGAACGCCGGGGCTACGGCGAAGACGGCGGTCAGCACGTGCCGTTGGCGGCGGGAGACGTCGTGCATCAGCAGCGGCGCGTCTTCGTAGGGGACGACGTCGGTGATCAGGTGCTTGCGGATCGTGTCGCCGTGGGTGCCGAGCAGCTTGATGGTTTCGGCCGAGAGCCGCGCCCGGTCCCACTGTGCCGTGAGGCCGCGCGGCACCCTGCCGATCTGCGCGCAGCGCAGGTTGAGTCCGTTGTGGTGGAATTCCTCGCCCAGCCGAACGGCGTCGGCTCCGCTGGTGTAGAAGGCGAGGTCGATGATGCTGCCCTGGGGGCGGGCCGCGCGGAGGGCGGCGTGGAGCGCTTCGGGGCGTCCCCGGCATTGGAAGACGACGTCGGCGCCACGGTCCCCGGGACCGTGGCGCCATCGTGTTTTCAGGATTTTGCCGGGGTCGTCATTCAGGTCGAGGGCCAGGAAGCCCAGCTCTTCGGCCAGCTGCCGGCGGCGGGGGTCGGAGTCCGCGACGGCGACTTCGCGCGCTCCGAGAGACCGGGCGAACAGGGCGGTGACCAGCCCGATGGGCCCGGCGCCGGTGACGAGCACCAGCCGGCCGTCCACCCCGTCGCCGAGCGCGCGGACCTGGCCGCCGGTTTCGTCTGCCGCCGCGTGCAGCAGGCCGTTGGCACAGATGGGCCCGAAGTGTGCGACGAAGACGCCCAGCAGCGGGTCAAGGTCGTCGGGCAGCGGCACCAGATGCTCGCGCAGCGGGTCGGCCACATGCGCGGTGGCGTGGCCATAGGCCGTGGCGAGGATGTCCCCTTCGGCGAAGGCCGGAGTGCGGGATTCGACGACCCGGGCGACCTCCATGTAGCCCAGCCGCCGGATCGGGTAGGCGGCCTCGGCTGAGTCCTGCAGGAACAGGCCGAGCTCGTGATCCAGGCGGGACCGCAGCCCGGGATGGTCGCCCTTGACGAAGGCCAGTTCCGTGCCGGCAGAGAGGCCGGTGACGAGGGTTTCGAGCAGGAGCCCGCCGTCGGGGACTTCGGGCAGCTGCTCCTCGACGATTTCCAGGGCTCCTGCTGCGGGAATGACAAGGTTGCGCCGGTTCCTCATGGCGCTGCCCCTGCCGTGGCCGGCCGCTCTTCGGGCAGCTTCACCGGCAGCCCCGTGCGCGCCGATTCGGCGATGGCACAGCCGAGCCGGTGGCTGCGCAGGGCCTCGGCATAGGGTGCGCGGGTGCTTTCCCGTTCGCCGCGGACTGCTTCGATGAATTCCCGGTCGACGGCGATGCGCGGGTCCTCGGCACAGCCCAGGTCCGTGCGCGACGTGCCGTCGAAACTGCTCAAGCCGGCCTCGGACAGCTCCAGGTACAGGCCCCGACTCACGATGTGCAGGGCCGCGCGGTGCTTGGCGGCCAGCACCGAGGTCGCCGCCAGCGTGGCGACGGTCCCGCTGGCAAAGCGGACGGTGGCCGCGGTGGCGTCGTCGACGTCGTCCGGCTCCGGCCCTGATCCGTCGTCCGGCGGATGTCCGGTCTCCGTCCCGCGGACCCCGGCGGCGTAGACCTCGACGGCCTCGCCGAGCAGGAAGCGCGCGGTGTCCAGCACGTGCGTGAGCTGCTCGACCACCTGACCGCCGGAGCGGTCCATGCGCCCCCACCAGGGGACCGGCGGCCGTTTGTCCAGCCAGTAGCCGTTGGCCAGCAGGGCCGGGGCCTCCTCGAGCAGGCCCCGGGCATGTCCGACGGCGTCCATGCACCGCCAGTGGTAGCCGGTGCCGGTGACGACGCCGGCCGCTTCCACGAGCGCTCCAATTTCCTCCGCGGTTTCCCGGCCCAGGCCGACCGGCTTTTCCACAAACAGCGGCAGTCCCCTGGAAAGCGCGGCCCGTTCACCGGGACCGTGCGCGAACGGCGGAACGCACACGTAGACGGCGTCCGCTTCCGTGTGGTCGAGGGCCGTCTCGGGATTGGTGAAGGCCGGGGCGTCCACCTCACGCCCCAGCTTCTCGGCCGCAGCCGAATGCGCGTCGGTGACGCTCGTGATCCGGGCGCCAAGCTCCTGCAGGACGCCGACGTGCCGGCGCCCGACGGAGCCGGCCCCGATCAGTGCTACTTTCACGCTCATCTGGCCTGCTGGAGGAGTCGGTCGTACAGGTGCAGGTAACTGGCAGCCATCGCCTCGGGTGTCCATGCCGCCGCCGCGTCGATGCAGTCCTGCGGGCTGATATCGTCCAGTTCCTGCAGGAACCGGGCCATTTCCTGTTCATCGGCGGCGAGGAAACCGGTGCGGCCGTGGTCCACCAGCGAGGGCAACACTCCCAGCGGTGTCCCCACCACGGGGATGCCGCGAGAGAGGGCTTCCACCACCCCGGTGGCTCCGGGTTCGGCCCACCGGTTGGGGGCCAGCAGTACCCGGGCCGAGCGAAGGACGTGCTCCTTGGCTTCGCCTTCGACCCCGCCGATCCAGCGGTACCGGCCGCCGTCGAGCAGCGGGCGGACCTCCTCCCGGAAGTACGTGGCGTCCGGGTGGGAGGCCAGGTGCGGGTCCCCTTCGGCCAGCCGGCGGTCCAGCTCGGCCGGGTCGTTGATTCCGGCAACGGGGCCGGCGAGTACCAGCGGCAGGCCGGCCAGGCGGCAGATCCTGAGTGCGGTGTCCTGCCCCTTGTCGCGGGTGATGCGGGCCAGCACCAGGGCGTGACCGGCGCTCTCTGCGTGGACGTCCAGGGCGGGCGGAGCGGCCAGCGGGACGACGCCGATCGTCTGGCGCTGCAGTGCTGTTGGTGCGCGCTCCAGCTGGGACTGCGAGACCGCCGCGAACCGGATGCGGCCGCGGCCGTTGAAGGACGAATAGAACGCGCTGTGCTTGGCCAGGTCCCAGTGCAGGGTCTGCAGCACCGGCGGCGCAGCCGATCCCATGGCGGCGAATACCGCAGGTCCCACCACCTCGAGGTGGTCGTGCACCAGGTCCCAGGCGCCGCCGTCGTACATGGCCTGCACAACGCCGTGCATATGCGCGTGGACGATACCCGAGACCTGGTTGTAGGGCAGGGCGATCGAGGCGAACTGGGGTTCGTCGAGCGGGCACAGGTAGGCGTCGGCCTCGATGGTGCTCGGACCCACCGTGGCGAGGGTGACATGCGCCCCGGCGCGGCGCAGCTCCGGAATCAGGGTGGCGATCACCGTTTCGATGCCCCCGTACCCGCGGGGCGGGACAGGCAACCAGGGGCCGGCGTTGATGAGGATCCGCACGGCTCAGGCCACGTGCCCGGTCGCGATCCGGTACTGGCCCACGTCCAGCATCGCCGGGCGTTCGGAGACCTCAACGGTGCAGCTTTGCCCGACGTAGTCCTCCCCCTGGCGCATGAACTGAGTCAGTTCGACGGCGGGAGGGGCGGCCGGGGCCAGGCCTCGGCGGTGCAGCCGGGCCTGCACGGTGAGCTGGATCTGCAGGGCCATTCGGGCCAGCTCAGCGTCTGTGGAGTTGCGGTGGCAGCGCTCGCCCAGGTCCACCTGGGCCATCCCGTCCAGGCCCACGGCTTCCAACACGTCGATCAGCATGCCGGTTTCCACCCCGTAGCCGGAGACGAAGGGTATGCGTTCGAGCAGGCTGCGCCGGCCGGCGTATTCGCCGGCCAGCGGTTGGACGATCCCGGCCAGTTCGGGCCAGTACAGGTTCAGCAGGGGGCGTGCCACCAGTTCCGTGACGCGGCCTCCGCCCGCGGGCATGATTTTGACCCCGTCGTCGAGCGGCCGGTCATAGTAGCTCTTGACGAAGTGGGTCCGGCGATCGGTCAACAGCGGGCCGATCAATCCGACGGCAAACTGTGCATCGAACCGGCGCAGGTCCGAGTCCATGAACACCAGAAGGTCGCCGTTGGCGATGGCCAGGGATTTCCACAAGGCTTCGCCCTTGCCCGGAGTGCATCCGGTGCCGGGCAGGATCAGGTCCTGGTGGGCAACCTTCGCGCCGGCGGCGGCGGCGACGGCGGAGGTGTCGTCCGTGGAGTTGGAGTCGATCACGATGATCTCGTCCAAAAGCGGTACCGCCTCGACAAGTTCCGTGCGCAATGCGGTCACGATCGACCCGACCGTCGCCGACTCGTTCTTGGCCGGAAGCACCACGCTGATCAGCTGGCCGCCCTTGCGTTTCACGAGTTCGTGCCGGTCGAAGCTTTTGCCTTGATAATTCCTGGCGGAGAACCACTCCAGAACGTCTGCCCGCATTCCGGCTTCCTCTCATCGAGCGCCGGTTCATCCCCCAAGGCCGGCTGTCGTAGGATCAAGTCGAAGCCTACGGGTCCGGATCCTGCTCTGTGAATAGTTTCCGCGAGATTGGCAGGGACGCCCGGCCCCAAGAAAGGGCGGCGGTAACCGTTGCAGGCGGATTAGGAACGTCTGCGCGAGGCACCGGCAGGCGGCGGCAGTGAGGAGAATTGATGCAGCAGCAGGTCCCCGCCGGCGGCCACGTCCATCGGCCCCGCCTGGTGCTGTGGCGGCACGGCCAGACCGAATGGAACGTCTTGGAAAAGGCCCAGGGCCATGCCGACATCCCGCTCGATGCGACCGGCCGTGTCCAGGCCAAGCAGGCGGCCCGGCTGCTGGCAACGTTCCAACCCAATTTCATCTGGTCCAGCGATCTGGAACGCGCCCGGCACACAGCCGCAGAGCTGGCGGCGTTAACCGGGCTGGAACCGGTGCTGGACAAGCGGCTGCGCGAGTACGCTGTGGGCATCAGGCAAGGCACCACCTTTGCGGAGTTCCGGCAACAGCATCCAGGCATCTATGAGAAGTTCTTCAGGGAGGAGAACTACCGGGTCCCCGGAGCCGAGCTGCCCTCCGAAGTAAACGGGCGGATGAAGTCGGTCATGCAGGACGCCGCCGCAGAGCTGGCACGGGGCGGCACGGGCGTCCTGGTGGGACACGGTGCCGCCCTCCGAAGCGGGCTGTTGGCCTTCTTTGACGCACCGGCCCACATGCGCGAGATGTTTGCCGGCATGGCAAACTGCGCCTGGACGGTGCTGGAAAAGCACCCGGACCGCGGCTGGCAGATCATCGACTACAACGCCCAAACCCTGCCCGATCCCTCCTCGGCCCTTGCAGACGACATGCCGGCTGAACACGATGACCAGGGGTAGGATCCAGGCGGCAAATCCGAAGGTTGAGACGAGGACATCCATAGATCCACCGCACCGTCGGGCCCGCGGAGAGCACCTATGGCGGCGAGTAGTAGTGATACCGCGAAAAGACTGCACCTACCCGGGCCCGACGGAGAAGCCACGTCCACGGCATCGCCAACTTCGGCGCGCTGGTTGGTCTCGCGGTGCCTCCGCACAACCGGGGTGGATGCTGGAACAAGCTTTTTACAAGAGGACCAGCGAAGGATACGCCCTATGCCGCGCATCATGCCGGCATGTCCACGGCCGGTGACCGGCGAACCGAGGGAGACGGTAAGAATGGCGCGCACAACCGGGGTTCACGCAGTGCTCCTGTCCACAATGCTGATGCTCACAGCCTGCGGAGGTGAAGCAGCGCCAGAAGGGACCGCCGAGCCGGCCGCCTCCCCTACCGCCCAATCGCCGCAGGCCACCTCGGCGGCCAAAACATACACCAACGACGACCTCAAGGAAGTGATCGCGGGTCTGGAAGACGCGCAGGGCCAACAACTTTCAGTCGTTCCGGCGGCCCAAATCGATCAGGGACTCGCGGCCGCGAAGGAATTGTTGGCGAACGCGACCATCACCCCTGAAGCCTGCTCCATGTTTGCGACCGAACAGACCCGGATACCTGACGGCAGCACTTACGCCGCCGGAGCCAGCCACTCGGCCGAAGAAAAGTCCCAGACCGTCATCACCCTCGTCGCCGTCAAAGACCCGCAAGTCGTCGCCGACCAGTTCGAACAAGCACAAAAGTCCATGCAGCAGTGCGCCGACTTCGAAATCGAAGCTGAAGGACAGAAAATCAGCAGCAAGATCACCCCACTGAACGTGACCACAGACGGTGAGCAGTCCCTCGGCTCCATCACCACCCAGAAGTTGCCGAACGGGCAAAGCCAGCAGGTCATGTCTGTAGCCGGAGCGCAAGGTCCGCTCGCGGCCACCGCAGTGAAAATCGGACTCGACATCGAGGAAAAAGCACAGGACGAACTCATCAAACTCGTCAACGACGCCCTGGCCCAAGGCGGGTAACCCACATAGCCTTCAGACCGAATCAAGACCCAAGGTTCCGCCTCCCCAGTAACGTATCCCCATGCCTCATCAGCAACAAGCTGAACCCGGTCACTCAGGAATAGCCGGGTTCATCTTGGCGTGAAGCACCATAACTACGGGCTCCGGATATCGTTACACATAGCATTCCCGGTGACCGAACTCAAAATCGGAACCAGCCCGAATTCGGAGAGTGCGCCCCCGGGCATTCCAGATACTTTGGAAGGCCTCAAGCCCTAACTCGAAACCTGGAGGGGAAAGTTATGCAAGCAAGAGATGTTCTGAACCAGGAGCAAATCCAAGCAAATCTGCTCCAGTTGCCGGAATGGCGCTACGGTCTGGGTGCTTTGCGGACCGCATTTCGATGTGAATCTTCCGCAGCTGCCTTGGATCTGCTTTCCACCATTGGCGGGCTGGCGCAGGAATCCGACCACCACCCTGATGTGGACTGGCGGTACGACACATTGTTTATCACACTAACTTCGCACGATGCCGGAGACAGGGTGACGGCGCGCGACGTAACGCTGGCCCGCTCGATATCGAAGCAGGCCCACGCCCATAGCGCCACGCCCCTCCCGGGACTCTTGCGCACAGTGGAGATAGCCATAGACACAGATGCCCGGGAAGCCATTTCGGAAGTCTGGCGAACTGCACTGGGCTACAAGATGCACGAAGACGGAAGCCTGATAGATCCCTACGGCAGGGGTCCGGCCATCTGGTTTCAGGAGTCTCAGAGTCCCAGTGCAAACCGTTTCCACCTGGACGTCACTGTCCCCTTCAGCGAGAGCGCCTCGACTCTGGATGCCCTGGTAAGCATTGGTGCCACACTCGATCATGAACATGCACCCATGTGGGTAGTGGCCACCGATGCCCAAGGCAACCGGTTATGCATCAGTACTGAAGCCGGACGGGGCGACTAGACGGGTCGGTCCACGCTGCTATGCGGCCATGAAAACATTCCATGTCCGTCCGAGGGCTAATGACCCGGCCACAGCGCCAGACGGGATTGAGTTGATATCCGAAGCCATGGACATCCGGCTCCCTTCGCAGGACTGGCAACCATCAGGTTGTCAGCACTGACCGTCACCACAGGAAAAGCCCGGACCGACGGCGGTCCGGGCTTCTTTGTTTCCTGTCAGCCGCAGTCGCCGCCACCGCCTCCGGCATCTCCTCCGTAGGCAGTGGCTCCAAAAGCTCCCGTGCTGGCTGCATCCGTGCTAGCGGGAGCCCGGGTACCCTTTACTGGTCGGCGGTCAGCGCGGGCACCCAGAACCACCCAGGCGATACATGCCGCACAAAGGATGGCAACGATAATGGCGAATTCCATACCTGTCTCCTGTCGTTGAGCTCAGGGTATGGGCGGAATAGGTTTAGGGCAACAGTTTTAGGGCGGGACAATTCAGTGAGTGCGGCCCGCGGGAAGAGGCTAACGTCGGGGGCAGCATTCGGTCGGCCACCATTCCGGTCACCATCGAGAATATTGTTTTGTGGAGGATGTCCACGGGTTTCTCTTCGGCAGGCCAGGTGATTGGTGGGGAACCGGCCCGGTGGCGTTCTCAATTGTTTGGTCAAAGCCCCAGTCGCCTCACGGTGTGCCATAGGTTGGTATGCAGTCCGCGAATGCCCGTGATGGCCCACACTCCCCTCAAAGCACCGAGGCTGGCACCGGTGCAGTAATGCATCAGGTGGTTCCACAGAAAGGGCCTGGCATCGTTGGCGGGCCGTTGACCGAGCAGGGTCAGCAGGGCGCGGGCAGGTACGTAGGAGTCCGACGGCCGGTGACCGCCTGCTCAATCTTCTCCCCTACCGTCATCATCCCGCTCCGATGAGTCCGGCCAAAGCACCGGTGCCGGCCGCCCGGCAGATGTCACTGAATCAGGAGACCCCGCCGCTGGCCACACCAAAAGTCCCGACAATCAGGGCCTCCCTTGCGGACCGCGAGGGCCATGGCTAGCGTTTACCGAAACAGTAAGCGTGCTTATAAAAACAGGGTTTAGCACCAAGTGTCTGCCCCGATCGGGCACCCGGCCCTCGAGGAGGAGCGGTCATGCGCATCAAGGATTCCGTTGTTGTGATCACCGGCGCGTCAAGCGGAATTGGCCGCGCCACTGCCCTTCGTTTCGCCCGGAAGGGCGCCCGCGTCGTGCTCGCGGCCCGCCGGGCACAGGCCTTGGAAACGCTTGCCGTCGAATGTGAACGGCGCGGGGCGCAAGCACTGGCAGTGCCGACCGATGTCAGCGACGCCGCCGCCGTGCAGGAACTCGCGGACCGCGCCGTAGCACGCTTCGGCAGAATCGACGTCTGGGTCAATAACGCCGCGGTGAGCTTTTTCGCTCCATTCCTGAAGGCACCTGTCGAGGACTTCCGGCGCCTCATCGACGTCAACGTGATGGGCTACGTGCACGGGTGCCGGGCCGCGCTGGCGCAGATGCAGCAGCAGGGAGCGGGCGTGGTCATCAATGTTTCCTCCGTCGTGGGGGAAATTGCCCAGCCCTACACCTCCGCCTATTCGATGTCCAAGGCCGCCATCCGCGCCCTGGGTGTGAGCCTGCGCTCGGAACTGCGGCTCACCGGCAGGAAAAACCTTAGGGTCTGCACTCTTCTGCCGGCGACCATCGATACCCCGTTCTTCCAGCACGCCGGTAACTACACCGGCCGCAAGGCCCTGGCCATGCCGCCTGTGTACACGGCGGAACGGGTTGCCAAAGCCATCACCGTATTGGCGGTCTCTCCCCGCGCCGAAGCCGTCGTCGGACCGCTCGGACGGGTCATGGCCTTGCAGCACAGGCTCACCCCGCGCTTGATGGAACACGCCATGGCAGGCCAGGTCAACAGGACACATCTTTCGCGCAGCGAGCCGGCACCCACGACCGCGGGAAACCTCTACGCGCCTCAGCCCTCGCACCCGAATCCAGCAACGGGAGGCGGCTGGCACGGAAGAAGAAAAACTGCGCTGCGCAGGACAGGCGCCACCCTGCTCGTCCTCACCGCCGCCGGAAAGCTCACCAGCGCCCTTGCCCGGCGCTACCTTGATTCCGGTGGACCAGCAACGCGGACCGCGTAATTTCGCCCCGCATTGGCGGCGCACTGCGCGGTCAGCACGTTTACCCCTTGTCCCCCACGCCTCCGGTGGCGGCGGCGAGTTTTCCGTAGGCAACAAGGTTGTCTTCGAACCTGCCGTTCTGGGCGTTGTACCCGTCGCAGGTGATGAGCCGGATCTCTGCCTGCTTGGTATTCCCGTACACCTGCAGGGCTGGGAAGCTGTCTTTGGCATAGCGTTCGATGACCGTCAGCCGGAAGACCGCGGTCGTGCCATCCTCACGCTCGACCCTGACTTCGTCTCCGGGAACCAGTTCCTGCAGCCTGGCGAAAACGCCCGGCCCCCCGCCGAGGGCGTTGACGTGGCCGAGGAGGATCGAGGGCCCCTTCTCCCCCGGCGTCGGGGAATTGATGTACCACCCTGCCGGGGCACCGGCCTCTTCGGGCGGCACCTCCAAGGTGCGATCCTCCCGCTGCGCGAGGCCGATGATGTCGCTGCGAAGACCAATCCGGGGAATGCTCACAGCTGAAGGCCTGGCTTTCTCCAACACGAGGGAATCGCCGCCTGTAGCGGGAACGGCGGTTTGGGGAGGGGCCGTGTTTCTGGCAACTTGCTCCGGCTTGTGCCCCGATTCAGCTCCTTGGGCCGCGCGGGGAGCCTGCTCGACGGCGGCGCTTGAGGGTGCGGAGGGCGGGAGCGACCCGGTAGCGGAGGGTGCAGCGCACCCCGCATTCATGGCCAGGACAAGGGCCAGCCCGGCGAAGAAGGGCGGCCCTGTCCTTGCCGTCTTCACGCCGATCAGCCCCTGGGAGCGGAACGCCTGCGGGCAACGGCCGCCGTCGCACCGGCGGCAAGCAGCACTCCCAGACCTGCAGCGACGGACATCGCGCTTCCGTCTGTTTGCGCGGGCGTATCAATGCCTGTGTCGGGGGCAGCACCAGGCATCGGCCCGGTCATCTGGGCGGCGACCAGGGTTCCGCAGGCCGCGGAAAGTGTGGCAGCGAGCGGCAGCCCCGGGGCTTCAGGGCTCATTTTTTGCTGGGCAGCCGGAGGAAGCCTGTTCGGGTCCACGCCGTGGACCTCCACCGTTGCAGTTCCGGCCTGGATCGCCGCTATTGTTGCCGGATCGACGGTCAGGGTCCGTTGATAGGTGTAGGCGCCGCCGGCGGGGAAGCGGTCGGTTGCCACTATCGAGGCCGGGCTGGTGTCCCCCTGAACCGTCAGCGAGGTACTGACGGCACCGGCATACGGTTCGCCCTCGGGTGAACTGACGACGCCGTCGCCGTCGGTGTCTGCTGCCGGCCCCGGGCATAACCCCTGGCCACCGATGTGAATGTGCTGGCCATGCGGGAACGGCGCGTTCATCCAGATTTCCGCGGCGCCCGAGACGTTCATGCTGACCGTTGCCTGCTGTCCGTGTATCTCGATCATCGCCTGTCCGGCGGTTCCGCTGTTGTTGGCCGGTGCAAGGTCAGCCTGCCACACGCCGTCTTGGGCTACGGCCGGCCCCGCGGCGAAAGCCATGGCGCCAAGCGCGACGGCAGGGGCAATGAGAAGAGTCTGTGCCTTCATGATGTAGGCCTCTCAGAAAATAGTAAGTGTGCTTACGGTTTTCCCGTGCGTCACACCCTAATCCAACGCCCGCCATCTGAAAAGCCCTCGGCTCAGCCTTCGTCGCAGAGCAGGTGGTACCAGCTTTCCGCGAGGACCCCGAGGGCCTGGTCACGGTCGGGTTTTGATGTGCGGCTCGTCCAGAGGGTGGAGACGTAGTTGAGCTCGGTGAACGCGAGCGCCCCGCGGACGTGGTGCGTCTCCCCCGAGAAGCGGCCGGCCTGCTGCATGCCGCGGACGAGGTCGGAGACTACTTCCTCACGCCAGTCCATCACCAAGGCCCGTACTTCCCGGTCGACGGCGGCAGCCTCGTCTAGGACGTCCAGATAGGGGCGGAAGACGGGCCAGAGCGCCGCGCGCGACTCAAGCCAGTCGAGGATGCCCGCGAGCTCGCCCACGCGGACCACGTCCACGAGCTCGGGGGCCGTCGAGGCGTCGTCGGGTCCGCCGGCGCGGTCAAGGACCGCATTCACCCGGGCCATGAAGTCCCTCATCAGATCGCTCCGCGAGGGGTAGTACGCGTAGAAGGTCACCCGGGTGGTGCCGGCAGCGGCGGCGATATCGTCGATCGTCGTGGCGGCGTATCCCTTCTCGATGAAGAGTTTGAGCGCCCGTTCGACGATCCTGTCGCGGGTCAGCTGTTTCCGGGCTTCTCGCAGCGACGGCATGAGGCATTCCTTTCCGTGGCGCAGGGACGCCTATCCGGGAGAACGGCACCCCTGCTTCCGCTGGAACCCCGACGTATCGTCAGGAGCGGCACCTGCTCACAGCTTTGCCGGCGTAGCCGGTTGCAGCGCCGACGGACCGCTATTGGCGAGCCGCCGCAGTTTGGGAATGGGGATGCGGTAGTTGAGCGCCGCCGCGGTTCCGGGGCCGCCGTCCGCGCCGCCCCAGCGCAGCAGCATCGAGTCGGCCTCCCCGCCCGGCTCCAGGTAGTCGGGCGTCCCGGTCACCGGCGTGAAGCCGATCGCCTTGAGGGAGAGGCCGAATCCTTCGGTCCAGAAGTACGGTTGGAAGCCGAGCTCGGGCGCCGCGTCGCCTTTGAGCAGGCCGGCAGCCGCGGCCTTGGCCTGGTCGATGGCGCTGGTCCACAACGGCACCCGCCCTACCCCCCTGCCGGTCGGGAAAAACGCCACATCGCCGGCGGCAACAACGTCCGGCCGGACCCGGCCGCGTGAATCGGCGCGCAGCGCCCCATCGACGAGGAGACCCGAACCTGCCAGCCACTCGATGTTCGGCTCGTCGCCGATGGCCGTGACGACGAGGTCGGCCTCGAGCAGGGTGCCGTCGCAAAGGGCAACCCGCGTCCCCGAGCCGGAGTCAACCAATCGCGCCCTGCTGCCGCTGACGAACCGCAGCCCGCGCCGGGCGGCGGCGGAAGTGAAGATCCCGGACAGATGGTCGCCGAGTTGGCGCGAGAGGGGCCGCACGTCGGAGACCAGCGTGACCTCGCAGCCGACGTGCAGGCAGCCCGAGGCGATCTCCATGCCCAACGGCCCGCCGCCGATCACGATCACCGAGGGGCGGCCCGCGACCCGCTGCTTGAGTTCCACCGCGTCCTCGATCGTGCGCAGCGTGAGCTCCGGGGGCGCGCCCTCGGGCAGCGGACCGGCGCTGAGCCGCTTGGCCCGTGAACCGGAGGCGATCACCAGTCCGTCATACGGCAGCTCTTCGCCGCCGTCGGTCCGGACGACTTTCGCCTCCGGGTCGATGCCTGTGGCGCTGACGCCGAGAAGTTCGGTCGCTTCGTGGGTTGGCTCGGGCAGCTCATGGGCTTGCAGCCCGCTGTCGCCGTGCAGCAGCGCCTTCGAGAGGGCCGGGCGGCTGTACGGGTGGTGCGTCTCGGCGCCCACGACGGTCAACTCGCCGTCGAATCCGTTCGAGCGCAGCGAGTCGCACGCGGTGAGCCCGGCAATGCCGTTGCCGACGACGACGATTCGCCGCATGGTCACTTTTCCGCCAGCCGCAGCGCCGCTACCGGGCACACCCGTACCGCGGCCTTCGCGGCGGCCAGCTCCGCCCCGTCGACCTCGGGGACGTCGATCACCAGTTCGCCGTCGTCGTCGAGGTGCATGAGCTTGGGCGCGGCCTCCTCGCAGAGTCCGTGTCCTTCGCAGCGGGGGCGGTCAAGTTCGATCCTCACACTGCCACCGCCTTCACGACGTCGAGGCGTTCGTGGCTGCGGGTGATGTTGCTGGGCACGCGGACCTCGTCCCCGATCTCCAACACCTTCGTCCTGCGGGCCAGGGCCTCGATGACCGCGTGGGCCTCAAGCTTCGCCAGGCCCTGGCCGGCGCACCCGTGCGGCCCGTAGCCGAAACTGAGATGGTCCACCGGGTTGCGCGTGACGTCGAAGACGTCGGGATTCTCGTAGTGCCGCGGGTCGCGGTTGCCGGCGCCGAACAGGATGCCCAGCTGGGCTCCTGCGGGTACGGTTGCCCCATCAATTTCGACGTCGCGGGTCGCGGTCCTGCCCCAGATGTTGATCGGGGGCCAGTAGCGCAGCACCTCGGCGAATGCCGCGGGCACGAGCTCAGGGTTCTGGCGGACGAGCTCGAGCTGCTCCGGATGGCGTCCGAAGAGTGCGACGATGTTTCCGATGGAGGCGATCGTGGTGTCGACGCCGGCGCCCAGGTACTGGTGGATGATATGCCCGGCGGCCCCTTCCGGGATGTCGCCGCGGGTCTCGGCGTCGAAGATGCCGCGACCGATCGACCCCGGGGTGAGGTCTTCGGCGGTAACGGAGGAGCACCAGCCGTAGAGCTCGCCGGCGATCGGGAAGTTCTCCTGGGTGCGGTGGTTCATGGGTCCGAGGACCTGCATCGCGGCCTGCCCCCAGCGCAACATGTTGTCCTTGACGTGGCCGCTGAAGCCGATGAGGTCGGCGACGATTTCGAGCGGGAAGGCGCGCGCCAACGAGTCAATGGCTTCGAAGCTGCCGCTGGCGACGAGCTCGGCGACGAGCTTGTCCGCCTTCTCGTCGATGGTGACCTTCAGCCCGCGCAGGGCGCGCGGCGTCAGGTTTTCCGACAGGGTCGCGCGCAACTGGGTGTGCGTGGGCGGGTCGGAGGCCAGCGAGGTGCCCTGCAGTGCATCGTTCACCATCGGGTTGAAGCCGAGGCTCGTGGAGGAGAACGTCTCCGGATCGGCGAGGGCATCGCGGATGATGTCGTAGCGGGTCAGGACGTAGAGGTCATTCTTCGGCAGGCGGACGACCCCGGCCTGCTCGCGCAGGGCGGCGTAGGTGCTATAGGGGTCGACGAGGACGTCGTCATCCCAGATGTCGATGTCTGCTTCGATCGGTGCGGTCACGGTGTGCTCCTTTGATCGTCCTGGGTGCGGGTTCGGAAGCGGACGATGCGGACGCCCATAGCTTCGGAGAGCCGCGCCTCGGCAGTGAGGCGTAGAACACAGTCTGCCCGGAAGCTTTACAGCGTGTCAAGTGAAATTATGGTGTGCATCACCGCGCGACGCCTTGTAAGGTGTTCTGGCCCGCGCGGGCCGTTAGGGAGAGGCATCCAGACCGGGGAAACGACGGGCGTGCCGAAAGCGCAGTGGAAATATAAGAGGGCCTAGGCGTACTCGCGCCCAGGCCCTCTTTGTACGTAGTGGTCAGTTACATCTGGACGGCGCCGATCTGCTGAAGCATCTTCAGCGTGTCGGTCGATCCCCAGTGCTCGACCACCTTTCCGTCCTGGACGCGGACGATGTCGACGCCGCTGAACTCCACTGTATTTCCGGTGGGAGCCGTACCCATCAGCTCGCCCTGGTGAGTGCCGGTGAGGACGACACGGGCTGCCTCCAGGTCCCCGTCGACCATCGTAGGCTCGATGGACTTCACACTGATGTCCGGGAAGGCCGACCTGAACGATGTGACGTAGAACCTGATGCCTTCCAGGCCGGGCGGCTGCCCGGGGAAGGGCTCTTCATGATCCGTGTAGTTTTCGCTGCCCAACTCGTCGATCAGGTCAAGATTTCCTCTCTCCATGATTTCCCGGTAGAACCGCTCGATCAGTCCTGATCCGCCTGCCATTTCCGATTCCTTTCCTTGTTGGAAATTCCCCCCGGTTGCAATGCTCCCACCGGCGACACTGCGACACGCCGGAAGATACGGGGCCTTCCCCGTACCGGGATGTTTCGGGAACGGGCCGACGGCCAAGGGACTTGATCCCCAGCCCTTGCGGACCGGCCGCAAAGGTATCGCTGACCTGTACCGGGAGGTTAGACTGCCACCGTCTCCGTGTCGTACTGGATAGGGACGATATGAAGCTGAGCCAGCGCCTAAGATCAGGTCCCGTCATCTCACTGGGCAAGGTTCCCGCTGCCTACGAGCATCTGCAGAAGTTTCAGGCCCTGGCCGAGGAGTACGGCGACCGTGCCACCGGCACCTCCGGGTACGAGGCAGCGGCCCAGTACGTCGAACGCCAACTCGCCAGCGCCGGCTATCGCAGCACGCGTCAGTATTTCACCTTCAAACACCGCGGTGAGCGGATGGAGACCTTCAACATCCTCGCCGAGACCGCATCCGGCAGCGACGAGAACGTGATCATGCTCGGGGCCCACCTCGACGGGGTGCCGGGCTGTCCGGCGATCAATGACAACGGCTCAGGGGTGGCAGCCGTGTTGGAGGCCGCCAAAGCGCTCGGCCGGCAGGAGGGCCTCAGCAATACGGTGCGCTTCGCTTGGTGGGGTGCCGAGGAGTACAAGAAAGAGTACGGGTCCCGGCACTACGTCAAGCACCTGGCCAAGCGCGACAGCGAGGCACTCGACAGGATCGCGGCCTACTTGAACTTCGACATGATCGCCTCGCCCAACCCCATCATCGGGGTCTACGACGCACGGGACCCCAAGTCCCATTGCGACGTGCCGGAAGGCTCTACGGAGATCATGGACGTCTTCACCGACTACTTCGACGCCCACGACCAGCCCTGGGTCGCCACCGATTGGGACATGGACTCGGATCAGTTGTCTTTCGTCAGGAAAGGTGTCGCCGTGGGCGGGCTGTACAGCGGAGACGACGAGAAGAAAACCACCAAGCAGGCCCGCCTCTTCGGCGGCACCGCCAAGCGGCCCTGCGATCCGAACTACCATCAGCCGGGCGATGACCTCAGCAACGTCAATCTGGAGGCGCTGAGCATCATGACCGCCGCGATCACGCATGCCGCCACCCGCCTGGCCCACGGCCGCGGCGCCCTCAAGCCAGCGGGGCACCGGTAGAACCCCTCCCTATAGGGAGGAGACCCTAAAGCTGCTAGCCGTGCTCGACCGCCATGTTGGCGAAGCGTGAGTAGTGGCCCTGGAAGCCGACCACGATCGTCTTGGTCGGGCCGTTACGGTGCTTGGCGACGATGACGTCGGCTTCGCCGGCGCGCGGGGATTCCTTGTCGTAGATGTCCTCGCGGTGGAGCAGGATGACCATGTCGGCGTCCTGCTCGATCGAACCGGATTCGCGAAGGTCGGAAACCATCGGCTTCTTGTCCGTACGCTGCTCGGAGCCACGGTTCAGCTGGGAGAGCGCGATGACGGGGACTTCGAGTTCCTTGGCGAGCAGCTTGAGGGCACGGGAGAACTCCGAGACTTCCTGCTGGCGGGATTCGACGCGTTTGCCGGAGGACATCAGCTGGAGGTAGTCGAGCACCACCAGCTTCAGGTCGTGCCGCTGCTTGAGCCGCCGGCACTTGGCGCGGATTTCCATCAGCGACATGTTGGGGCTGTCGTCGATGAACAGGGGCGCGTCATTCATCCGGCCCATGGTGGTGGCAATCTTGCCCCACTGCTCGTCCTTGATGGTGCCCTTGCGCAGGTCCTGAAGGCCGATGGTGGCTTCCGCGGACAGGAGGCGCATGGCGATTTCGTTCCGGCCCATTTCCAGGGAGAAGAAGACCGTGGTCATGTTGTTCTTGATCGCGGCAGACCGGGCAAAATCCAGTGCGAAGGTGGATTTGCCGACGGCCGGCCTCGCCGCGATGACGATCATCTGCCCGCCGTGCAGGCCCTGGGTGAGCTCGTCGAGTTCATAGAAGCCGGTGGGCACACCGGTCATGCCTTCGCCGCGGTGGCCGGCGGATTCGATCTCGTCGACGGTGCCTTCGATGATGTCCTTGAGCGGGACGTAGTCTTCGGCGGTGCGGCGCTCGGCGACGGCGTAAATCTCCGCCTGGGCCTGGTTGACGATGGCGTCGACTTCGCCGTCCTGCGAGTAACCCAGCTGCACGATCTTGGTGCCGGCGTCGACCAGGCGCCGGAGCACGGCACGTTCCCGCACGATTTCCGCGTAGAAGCCGGCGTTGGCGGCCGTGGGCACGGACTGGATCAGGGTATGCAGATAGGCGGGTCCGCCGATGCGGGAGATCTCGCCGCGCTTGGTCAGCAGGTCGGAAACGGTGACGGCGTCGGCCGGTTCGCCACGGCCGTAGAGGTCGATGATGGCCTCATAGATGCTTTCGTGGGCGGGACGGTAGAAGTCCACGCCGCGGAGCACTTCAACGCAGTCGGCGATGGCGTCCTTGGAGAGCATCATGCCGCCCAGGACGGACTGCTCGGCCACGAGGTCTTGCGGCGGCGTGCGGCCGAATTCGGAATCCCGACCTGTTGCCGAATCCGCGTGCGCTAACGACACCGCTGCCTGCTTTCTTTGCTCCTCGAACCGGATACCGCATCCCCTCAGAGTCAGAACTACCAGCCGGATCGGACCATTTCGTCGGATCGCCGGAGGCGCGCCTACTGCAATTCAGCGAGCGGGCTGCGAGTGGGATACTCCGCAACGGTAACCCCCTTCCCCCTTCCCACCAAGCGAGTTATCCACTCCCCCTGTGGATAAAATGTGGATCAGGGGGCGTGTCTTGTGCACAGGCTGTGCGCAGAGCTGTGGAAACAATAGTTGACTCGCGAGTAACCCTGCACTGACCTGCGGAAACACTATCCACGGGGTGTGGACAAAAAGAAGTTTGCTGTTGATTTTCCCGCCATTTTTGCTGTTGACAGAATCGGAATAGGCGCGTAGGGCAAAAGTTATCCACTGGTTATCCACAGCCGTGAATTACAGAGGTGTGATGCCCGCTTTCGCAGGCTGTTGGCGCGCGGGCCGTGGTGCGGGACGTACGATTCAAGTATGGAATTTGTGGTGCCGTTGCTCATCGCCGTACTGGTGGTCGTGATCGGCCTGGTCATTATGCGGTTGCTTTCGCGTAACAAAGCCCGCGGGCCCCGCCCGGGGAGCGGATCGTCGGCGAGGCCGGCAGCTGCCACGACCCGGGAGGCCGCCGCGGCGGCCAGTGGGCGCTTGAACCAGCAGCAACACACAGCCGTCTACGCGCTGATCGCGCAGGGGCAGGCTTTTGCTGCGATCCGGGAATACCGCACCGCCACCGGTACCGGGCTCCGGGAGGCTACCTCCGCCGTCGCGCAGATGTCTGCGCACCCGCAGCCCTACACGGCACCCGGCCGGGAGGCTGCCCCTACGCTCCGCCCGGAGGACGAGGGGTCCGGGGAGGCGTCCCCGGCAGGCCCGGAGGACAAAGAGGCCCGGGAGGCGTCTATGGCGCGCCAGGAGGACGAGGCACCGCGGCCGGCAGCCGCTGCGCACCCGCCAGAGGACGAGGAGCCCCGGGCGGCGGCTCCCGCCTACCCCGCGGAGAAGGTCGCGCCGCCGGCGGAGCCAGCGCCCGCACCGCTTCCCGAGCCGGCCGGATACCGGTACCGGGCCATCGTGTCCAAGGGCGACACCATCAGGGAGGTGGCGAGCACCCGCCTGAACGACGACGTGTTTCGGCGCATTCGCACCGCGGCGCTGGGGGGAGATCGCGACGGCGCCGTCCGGTTGCTGCTGGAGCACTCGGAAGCGACCGAGCTGGAAGCGCGTGAATTCGTGGATTTGATCGAGCCGGACGAGGAGCCCTAACTACAGGTCCGGAGCACCCGACCGGAGCCGCGACGGCCCGGGTCTTGGCGTGCTGGCAGCGGGCAGGGCTTTGGCGGTGCTGGCAGCGGGCAGGGCTTTCTGGAACACTTCACCCATGGCCGAGAACAAGACTGCACCCACGGACGTACCCGTCGACGTGTTCCTCGGGTCGGTGGAGCACCCCGTGCGGCGCCGCGACGGCGAAACCGTGTTGCGCCTCATGCGGGAGGTTACCGGGCAGGAGCCGGTCATGTGGGGCCCCTCGATCATCGGCTTCGGCAGCTACCACTACAAATATGCCAGCGGCCGGGAGGGTGACGCCGCCGCCGTGGGCTTCTCGCCGCGGAAGGCCAACCTGGCACTCTACGGCCTGACGTACGCGCCGGGCTCCGCACCGCTGCTGGAGCGCCTGGGCAAGCACAAAACCGGCGCCTCGTGCCTCTACGTCAACAGGCTCGAAGACATCGACGTCGACGTGCTTCGGGAACTGATCGAGCTTGGGTACCGGCACATGACCACCACGGACCACGAGTCCCTGCAGAGCCAGCGCTAGGGCGGCCGGTTCAGAGCTCCACTGTCCCGCTGATCACGGTCTCGACCGACCCGCCGACCCAGACGTCCGCGCCGTCGGAGTCGATGTAAACGCGCGCGTCCCGGCCCAGCGCCGTCCCCTGGCGAACGCAGTAGGCGGCGGGTGCCGCTCCCTCGTCGATCAGCCACTGGGCCAGCGCGGCGTTCAGGCTGCCGGTCGCCGGGTCCTCCGCCGGCAGGTCCTCGAAGCCCATCAGCCCGCGAACTTCAAAGTCGACGGCGGAGCCGCCGGGATGGGCGCCGATCAGGCCGACGCCAAACGGTGACAGGGCGGCATAGTCGGGCACGACGTCGAGGACGGCCCGGGCGTCGCGCAACTGCAGGGCCTGCCACTCGGGGCCGTTGTCCGCCCACTGGTGGCGCAGCACGTCGCCGTGTTCAATCCCCAACGCGGCACAGATCTTCGCGACGTTCTCCTCGGGGAGCGGCCCGGTCCGCCGCCGCGGCGGCGCAGCGAAGGCCAGCCGTCCGCCGTCGTGCTTGACCTTGACCAGCCCGGCGCCACACTCCTGCACGATCGCTCCCCCGGCCTTCGGCTGCCCGCCGGCGGCGAGCCAGACGTAGGCCGTGCCCAGCGTCGGATGGCCGGCGAAGGGCAGCTCGCCGCTGGGCGTGAAGATCCGCACCCGGTAGTCGGCCTCGGGACTGTCGGGCGGCAGGAGGAAGGTGGTCTCGGAAAGGTTGGTCCAGTTGGCGAAGCGCTGCATCTGCTCGCCGCTCAAATCGCCGGCACCCGACACGACCGCCAGCGGATTGCCCGTGCACGGTCCGGTGGCGAAGACGTCCACCTGGCTGAACTGATGTGTGCTCACGTCCTACAGCGTACCGGGCGTTAAACGCCGCAGGCCGGGTCCTGGACGGACCCGGCCTGCAGCGACAGTGAGGCTGTTAGCCTGCAACGACCTTCAGGTCGATGACGGCGGAGACCTCTTCGTGCAGACGCACGGTCGCCTGGTAGTCACCCACCGACTTGATGTGCTCGGTCAGTTCGACCTTGCGCTTGTCGATGGCGCCGAGGCCGGCGGCCTCGACAGCGGAAGCAACGTCGGACTGCTTGACGGTGCCGAACAGGCGTCCCGACTCGCCGGCCTTGACGGTCAGCGTGACCGGCTTGGCGGACAGCCGGGCAGCGAGCTGCTGCGCGTCTTCCAGGGATGCGATCTCGCGAGCGGCACGTGCAGCCTTGATGGACTCCACCTGCTTCTCGCCGCCCTTGGTCCAGGTCAGGGCGAAGCCGCGGGGCAGAAGGTAGTTACGGGCGTAACCGTTCTTTACCTCGACGACATCGCCAGCAGTGCCGAGACCGGTCACTTCGTGGGTCAGAATGAGCTTTGCCATGTCAGTACTCTCTCCTCTTCGCTTCGCTTAGCCGCGGCCAGCGCCGGAGTAGGGCAGCAGGGCAACTTCGCGGGCATTCTTGATTGCCAGTGCGATCTTGCGCTGCTCCTGCACGGTGACGCCAGTCACGCGGCGGGCGCGGATCTTTCCGCGGTCGGAGATGAACTTGCGCAGCAAAGCTACGTCCTTGTAGTCGATGACGGTGACGTCAGCGGCCTTCAAGGGATTGGACTTTGGTTTGGGCTTACGAATTTCAGCCTTAGCCATCGTGGAGCTCCTTTATCTTGTGGAGCCCGTGGATCTTTTCCACGGGATGGGGTTTGTTTTAGAAGGGCGGTTCGTTGGAGTCCGGACCGTTGCCCCAGCCGCCGGAGGTACCGCCGGCCGGCGCTCCCCAGGGGTCGTCCTGGGGTGCGGGCTGCTGGCCGGACTGCTGTCCGCCCCAACCGCCCTGGTTCTGGCCGCCGCCGAAGCCGCCGCCGCCAAAGCCGCCGCCTTGGCCGCCACCGAAGCCGCCCTGGCCACCGCCGGAGCGCTGGGTACGGGTGACCTTGGCAGAGGCGTAGCGCAGCGAGGGGCCGATCTCGTCGACCTCAAGCTCCATGACGGTACGCTTTTCGCCCTCTTTGGTTTCATACGACCGGGACTTCAGCCGGCCCTGAACGACGACGCGCATGCCCTTGGTCAGGGTTTCGGCGACGTTCTCGGCAGCTTCGCGCCATACCGACGCCCGGAGGAACAGGGTTTCCCCGTCCTTCCACTCGTTGGACTGGCGGTCGAAGGTCCGCGGCGTGGATGCAACGGTGAAGTTCGCTACCGCGGACCCGGACGGGGTGAACCGCAGCTCGGGATCGTTGGTGAGATTACCGACGAGCGTGATAACGGTTTCGCCTGCCATGTTGCCTCCTGATGTCCTGGTCCCGCTTGCCGGCGGCGCGCGGGAATGTCTTCGTCAATGCCGCTCCCGGAAAGGGGGCGGCGATCACGGCTGATTACTCAGCGGAGATCTTCTGCTCCTCCGGGCGGATGATCTTCGTGCGCAGGATGGTCTCGTTCAGACCAAGCTGGCGGTCAAGCTCAGCAGCAGTGGCGGGAGTTGCGGTGAAATTGACCACCGCGTAGATGCCTTCGGACTTCTTCTGAATGTCGTAGGCGAGCCGGCGGCGTCCCCAGATGTCCACCTTGTCGATGGTTCCACCATCGTTGCGGACAACGTTGAGGAACTTGTCGAGCGAGGACTCTACGGTACGCTCTTCGACCTCGGGGTCGATGATTACCATCAGTTCATAAGCACGCATTGTGAACCCACCTCCTTCGGGCTAAGCGGTCACGGTCTTTCCGTAACAGGAGGTTCTGTTGCGTTGCCTGCCTGCCACCGCGCGGCGACTTCCGTGTGTTTTGGCTATTGTCACAGGAAATACCGGCCGGCGCCGACAGCACAGACTTACCAATGGTACCGGACGGCGGTCCGGGCTCGTGAATCCGCCGCCCCGACCGGTCCTCCACAGCGCCGACTGCCGGAAGCGCCCACACGCCGGCGGCCGGATGCGCCCCGGGGATCGGCGCCGTCAGTAGTCCAGCCCCAGGCTGGGCACCACGAGCCCGGTCTCGTACGCGTACACCACGGCCTGCACCCGGTCGCGCAGGTGCAGCTTGGCGAGGATCCGCCGGACATGCGTCTTCACGGTTGCCTCCGAGAGGAAAAAACGGTGGGCGATCTCCGCGTTGGAAAGACCCTCGGCGATGGTCCGCAGCACTTCCAGCTCGCGCGGAGTCAGGTCGTCCAGCAAGGGGTCGCGCTGCGGCGGGGCGGCCGGGCTGCCGCCGGGGGCCAGGCCGCGCACATAGGTCTCCAGCAGCCGCGCCGTCACCCGGGGCGCGACCACGGCGTCGCCGGTGGCGACCAGGCGGACCGCCTGGACCAGTTCCGCGGGTGCCACGTCCTTGAGCAGGAAGGCGCTGGCCCCGGCCTGCAGCCCGGCAAAGGCGTACTCGTCCAGGTCGAAGGTGGTCAGGATGATCACCCGCGCGCACAGCCCCGCGGCCACGATCTGCCGGGTGGCTTCGATGCCGTCCATGACCGGCATCCGCACGTCCATCAGCACCACGTCGGGCGAAAGCTCATGCGCCAGCCGCAGCGCCTCGGCCCCGTCGGACGCCTCCCCCACCACGGCGACGTCGTCCTCGCCCTCCAGGATGAGCTTGAAGCCCATCCGCAGCAGCGGCTGGTCGTCCACCAGCAGCACTTTCACCGGCCCGGCCGGGCTCCCATCCGCGCTGTCAGACACTCGTGTTTTCCTCTCCGGGCCAATACAGGGTTGCCTCCACCATCCAACCACCGCCGGACCGCGGACCGGCGGCAACGCGGCCGCCGTAGATGGCGGTCCGCTCGCGCATCCCGTGCAGGCCCTGCCCCGCGCCGAGAGAATCGGCCGGCCCCTCCTGGCGTCCGTCGTCGGCCACCGTGATGTGCACGGCGTCGCCGTCGCGGATCAACGCAACGTCCACCCGGGACGCGTCCTTGGCGTAGCGCAGCACGTTGGTCAACGACTCCTGCACGATGCGGAACACGGTGAGCTTAAAATTCTGGTCCTCGGGCAAGGCCGGTCCTGCCATGACCGTGCGCAGCGGCAAGCCAGCGGCCCGGAAGCCGTCCAGCAGCCCGGTCAGTTGGTCCCCCGACGGCACCGGCACCAGCGGGGCCGCGTCGCTTCCGTTCTCGCTGCGCAACACCCCCAGCACCCTGCGCATGTCGGCCAGCGCCGACCGGCCGGTCGCCGACAGCTGGTCCAGGACCTGTCCGGCGCGTTCCGGATCCTTGCGCGCGACGACGGCGGCGCCGTCCGAGAGCGCGATCATCACCGAGAGCGAGTGGGCCACGACGTCGTGCATCTCCCGGGCGATCCGGGTGCGTTCGGTCGCCGACGCCAGCCGGGCGTTGTCATGAGCCCACCGCTGGAGTTCGGCCTCGTGGAGCCGGTCCCGGCGCACCGTGACCCCGATGCCCGCGGCGATGACGTTGGCCAGGACCAGCACCAGGCCGGTGACCAGTCCGACGTAGCTCGGGACCTGTCCGAGGGCAATCTGCTTGACGATCTCCGGCGGCATCCGGACACCCATCCCCACCAGCATGGGCACGGCGGCGAGGACCGCTGCGATGACGGCCTGGACCGCCGGCCGGGCGGTGGCGACCGTGTAGACGGCGAACCACATGGCAAAGGAGCCGCTGCCGGTACTGGTCAACACCACGATCAGAAAGTCCACCAGCGCGATGGCGGCCAGCACCAGCAGCGGCGACCGGCGTCGCCAGACCAGCGCGGCGCCGCCGGCCAGCAGCAAAAGCAACGGCGGCCATTCGCCGTTGACCGCCGTGATCAGGGCATTCGGCAGGCCGAACAACACGTGGATGCCGACCAGCACCCAGTCCATCGCCACGGGGTGGGTGTGGAAGTAGCGCCGGATCGGTCCCCGACGCCTGGACGATATTTCGGTGAAGGAGACGGCGGCCGTTCGTTCCGCCGCCTCCTTCACCGAGGCCTGATGAGTCACGCGTCGAGCCCGGCCGCGCCTAGACGTCCCGCGTCTTGGTGGTGACCGCCGCCCCGGCCAGCAGCACCGCTGCCCAGGCGGCCATGACCAGCCCGCCCTGCCATTGGGTCAGGTCGCCCTCGGCCGTCTCGAGCATGAGCATCTGCCGTCCCGCGTTGGAGGGCAGGTAGGGCATCACGCCGTCCTGCACCCAGTCGAAGGGGATGATCTGGGCGACGATCGGCAGCACCAGCAGCAGCACGACCAGGGTGACGATGCCGCCGGCACTGTTGCGCAACAAGGATCCGAGCGCCAGCGCCATCAGCGCCACGACCGCCAGGTAAAGGCCGGACAACAGCATGGACTGGACCAGATTCTCCACGTCGAGCCCGAATTCCCGGCCGTAATTGGCCAGGATCGGCTGCAGCAGGAAATAGGTGGCAAAGCTGGAAGCAATTCCGACGACGGCCGCGACGACGGCGACGACCAGCGCCTTGGCGAACAGCGGCGACAGCCGGGACGGCACGGCCGTCATGGTCGAGCGGATCATGCCGGTGGAGTATTCGGAGGCGATCAGCAGCACGCCCAAGGACCCGATGATCAGCTGGCCGAAGTCGATCCCGCCGCTGGTCATGAGGTACAGGAGGGACGCATCCATGCCGGCTGCCGCCGGATCCTGGCCGGCGGCCTCCATCTGCTCCATCCCGCTGGCGACGCCCCAGCCGCCGAGCAGCCCGATGCCGACCATCACCACGACGGTGGTGGCCAGCAGCACCCAGGTGGAGCGCAGCGTGGTGAACTTGATCCACTCGCTCTTCAGCGTCCGGGGGAAGCTCACGCCGGGGCCGGTGACCCGGCCGACCTGCGGGGTCAGGGTTGCAGCGCTCATGGTCACTTTCCTTCCTGGCCGACGCCGGCGGTGACGGCAGCATGCCGTCCCGACCCTGCGGTGACGGCGTTATCGTGTACATCGGCCACCGGGCCGGAGTGGTATTCAACCTCGTCCTTGGTCAGGTCCATGTAGGCCTCCTCCAGGGACGCCTGCAGCGGGGTCAGCTCATAGACGAGCACCTGCTGGGCGAGGGCCGTCTCGGCGATGGCCCGCGCCGGGACGCCGCTGACCTCCAGCAGTTCCGGTTCGCGGGCTTCAACGGTGACCCCTTCCCCGGCCAGCGCGCGGGTGAGGACGTCGGGCCGGTCGGTGCGTACGCGCACCCGCTGCGCCCGGTTGTTGAGGATGTCCTGGATGGGCGCATCGGCGATGATCCGGCCGCGCCCGATGACGATCAGATGGTCTGCGGTGACCGACATTTCGCTCATCAGGTGCGAGGAGAGGAACACCGTCCGCCCCTCCGCGGCGAGTGCCTTGACCAGGTTGCGCACCCAGAGGACGCCTTCCGGGTCCAGCCCGTTCACCGGTTCGTCCAGGATGACGGTCTGCGGATCACCGAGCAGGGCCGCCGCGATGCCCAGCCGCTGCCCCATGCCCAGCGAAAATCCGCCGACCCGCTTCTTCGCCACCGCACCGAGGCCGGTCAACTCGATCACGTCGCGCACGCGCTTGGTGGGGATGCTGTGGGTCGCGGCCATGGCCCGGAGGTGGTTGTACGCGGTCCGGGAGGTGTGCACCGCCTTGGCGTCGAGCAGGGCGCCGACTTCGCGCAGCGGGGCCCGGTGCTTGGCGTAGTGCTTGCCGTTGACCAGGACGTCGCCGGAGGTGGGACGGTCCAGGCCCATGATCATGCGCATGGTGGTGGACTTGCCGGCGCCGTTCGGCCCCAGGAAGCCGGTCACCCGGCCCGGCTGCACGGTGAAGGAGACGCCCTGCACTGCCGGTTTGTTTCCATAGACCTTGACCAGGCCCTGTGCCTCGATCATCTGAACCGTCCTTCGTGGATTGGGGTAGCGCCCGGATTTCCGCCGCCACTGAATACGTTACGGAGCGTCGGCCGGCCGCACACCGCACTGCGGGATGATCTTCGCGTCCGGCCGGATCGTCCTTACGGATGACGCTACGTGCCGTGGGCAGGCGCGCGTTACCGGGGGAGGCCCTGAGCGGCCCCTGACCGTTCCCGGAACGCTGCTGCGCACTGGAAGAGGCGCCCGCGTGCTGCCGGGCCCTCGGTGGCACGGGGCCGCGCCAAAAATCGCTCAGACCGCCACAGCCGCAGGGTGCGACTGGTACCGGCGGCTTTCCAGGCGCAACTCCAAGTCGTCCATCACCAGGGCGGCTAAGTCCTCCAACGTCTGGGTATCTTCGTCGCTGAAGTCACGCGGTTCGAAGTCCAGGACGCAAAGGGTGCCCAGGTTGAATCCGTCCCGGGTTCTCAGCGGGACGCCGGCATAAAACTTCAACCCGAAGTCGCTGGCCACCAGCGGGTTGGCAAACGCCCGGGGATCCGCGGGCGCATTATTGATGACCCAGGGTCCGTGCTGCAGGATGGCCGAGGCGCAGAGTCCGGGTTCCCGGTCGATCTGCTCGACGTCCAGGCCGTGGTGTGACTTGAACCAGATGCGATCGTGGTCCACCACGCTGACAATGGCAATCGGGGCGGCGAGAAGGCGGGAGGCCAGTGCGGTGATGCGGTCGTACGCTCCGTCCGGCGGGGTGTTCAGGATCTCGTAGCGTCGGACAGCTTCCATACGTTGAGCTTCGTCTACAGGGATTATGGATGCGTCCACCCTACGCCGGCCCCGGAGTGCGAGCCCCAAATCAGCCAATGCCAGTGCCACCTCCCGCCCTGTGGGCCGTTCCTCTGGTTCACGCGCCATCATGGCGGTCAGCAACCCCGCCCACTCCGGCCCGAATCCTTCGGGGACGTCCGGATCACGCAGCAAACGGGCAACAGCCGACTCCAGCGGCGGGCCGGGAAAGGCAGCCTGGCCGGTAAGGCATTCCAGCAGAACCAGGCCCAGCGAATAAATGTCGCTGGCCGGGCCTATCGGTTCGCCCCTCGCTTGCTCCGGGCTGAGGTAGGCGGCTGTCCCGTAGACCCCCGGAACATGGGCATCATCGGAAACCACCATGGCGACTCCGAAATCGGCGAGCTTGGCGCGCAGGCGCGAGCCGTCGTCGTCGTAATTGAAGAGCATGATGTTGCCCGGCTTTACGTCGCGGTGGACCACCGAGGCGTTGTGGATGTAGGCCAGTCCCTCGGCCAATTCGCGGCCGATTTGGGCAACGTGGCGGGGCGGGAGGGCAGCTTCGGCCAGCCGCACCCTCAGGTCGGCGCCTTCAATCAGTTCCATCACCAGATAAATTTGCGGATGTCCGGCTTCGATCTTGTCGATGCCTGCGTCCAGCAGGGTCACCAGATTCGGATGGTTTAGCCGGGCCAAAAGCTTGATCTCCGCGTTGTCGCGGTGGAATTCTTCCTCGTCCATCGTGGGCCGTTGAATAACCTTGACGGCTACCTCCCGCCCCAAAACCTCATCTCGAGCCCGGTAAACCTTGGCGTTCGCTCCGGTACCTGCCAACTCCTTGAGCAGGTAGCGCCCGTCGAGCAGCATTCCGGATCGATCTAAATGAGGCGCCAACGTCTCCTGCTTCCCGGCTGCCTGTTTAACAGCACCCTTAGCATCTTACGGTGCAGCGGCGGCCCGTCGTGGTAGTGGTAGGGTTCATCCGCGACGCGGCGTCACGGTCACGAGTCGCGAGAGGTCGGTGCCTGGGGCGGCGAGCCGGTCCACGGTTTCGAAGACGAACTGTTGCATGGCCGCTGCCGCGGCCGAGGGCGGGACGTCGGTACGCCGGGCCAGGTTGACAGTCCGGGTCAGGTGGGGGCTCACCAGGCGGATGCTGTCCAGCGTGGGGCGGTCGATGACCACCATGGCCGGAACCACGGCCACCCCCAGCCCCCGTTCCACGAACCGGAGCACTGCGTCCATCTCGGCGCCCTCGACGGCGATCGTCGGGGTAAGTCCCGCAGCGGAGAAGGCCGCGTCGGTGGCCACGCGCAGGTCGTAGCTGCGGTTGAACGCGACTTGAGGGATCTCCGCCAGCTCCGCCAGGGTGAGCTCGGCCCGGTTCGGGCGTCCGCCCCGTTGCTCCTGCCCGTGTCCCGGCATCGGGGAGCCCGCGGCTGAAATCACCACCAGTTCCTCGGAAAGCAGGGGGATCAGCTCGGTGCCGGCTACGGATGGTTCGGCCCCGCGGGTGACCATCAGGGCAAGGTCCAGGGCGTTCTCGTTCAGGGCGTCCACCAGGGAGCGCGAGCCGCCCTCCGTGATGTGCAGGTCCACTCCTGGATGCGCGGCCCGGAAGGCCGCCAGCACGTCGGCAACCAGCGAGACGCACAGGGTCGGCGGGGCGCCGAGCCGGACATGGCCGCGCCGAAGCCCGGCCAGTTCGTCCATCTGCTCGCGGGCGAACCGCGCGTCGCCCAGCATCCGCCGCGCGATGGGCAACAGCACCTCGCCTGCGTCGGTCAGCGTCACCCCGGCCGGTCCGCGGCGAAACAGTTTGGTGCCCACGTCTACCTCCAAGGCGGCGATCTGTCGGCTCAGGGACGGTTGGGCGAGGAAGAGCTCCTCGGCGGCACGGGTGAAGTGGCCGTTCCGGGCCACGGCCTCAAAGGAGGACAACTGCTCGAGTTTCATCATAGCCTTTTTGCATCAGGGTCAGTTGAACAATGCATTGGACTCATGATACCCGCCTTCCTAGCATGGGAGATATGAGCACAAAGCACGCCGCCGAGCGACTGTTGTCCACCTCTGTCCTCGTCATCGGTACCGGTGGTGCCGGATTGCGCGCCTCGATCGAACTGGCACAGCGCGGGGTCCAGGTGCTGGCGGTGGGCAAGCGGCGCAAGCACGACGCCCACACCACGCTGGCGGCCGGCGGCATCAACGCCGCCCTGGCCACCATGGATCCCGAGGACAGCTGGCAGCAGCACGCCGCCGACACCTTGCGCGAGTCCTATTTCCTGGCCGATCCGGCCATCGTGGAAACCGTGGCGCGCAATGCGGCCGGCGGCATCGAGGACCTGGAGAGGTGGGGAATGCCTTTCGCCCGGGAGGAAGACGGGCGGATTTCCCAGCGCTTCTTCGGCGCCCATAAGTACCGCCGTACTGCCTACGCCGGCGACTACACCGGCCTGGAGATCCAGCGCACCCTGATGCGCCGCGCGGCCGAACTGAACGTGCAGATCATCGACAGCATCTACATCACCCGCCTGCTGGTGGCGGACGGTACCATCTTCGGGGCGTACGGGTTCGACATCGTGGACGGCACGCCCGTGCAGATCCACGCCGACGCGGTGATCCTGGCCGCCGGCGGGCACACCCGCATCTGGCGCCACACCTCCTCCCGGCGGGACGAGAACACCGGCGACTCCTTCCGCCTGGCGGCCCTGGCCGGAGCCCGGATCCGGGACGCCGAGCTGGTCCAGTTCCACCCCTCCGGACTGCTGGAGCCCGACGATGCTGCCGGCACCCTTGTCTCGGAGGCAGCACGCGGCGAAGGCGGCATCCTCACCAACGCGCTCGGCGAGCGCTACATGGAGCGCTACGATCCCGAACGCATGGAGCTCTCCACCCGCGACCGGGTGGCCCTGGCCGGATATACCGAGATCGCCTCGGGCCGGGGAACCGAGAAGGGCGGGGTCTATCTGGACGTGTCCCATCTGCCCCGGGAGGTTATCCTGCAGAAGCTGCCGCGGGTCTACCGAACCTTGATCGACCTGCAGATGGTGGACATCACGACCACGAAAATGGAGATCGCCCCGACCGCGCACTACTCCATGGGCGGGGTGTGGGTGGCCCCGGAGGACCATGGCACCGGCGTGGACGGGCTGTACGCCATCGGCGAGGCGTCCTCGGGCCTGCACGGGGCGAACCGCCTGGGCGGAAATTCGCTGATCGAACTGCTCGTCTACGGACGCATCACCGGCGGGCACGCCGCAGAGTACGCCGCCTCCCGCACCACTGTCCGCCGGGACCCCTCCGCCGTCGAGTCCGCCCGCACCGAGATGCAGGCCCTGCTCAGTGAGCGCGGGACTGAGTCGGCCCGGCGGCTGCAGCGCGAAGTGCGCAACCTGATGACCGAGCACGCCGGCGTCGTGCGCACCGGGCAGGGGCTGCAGGACGGCCTGAACAGGCTTGCCGCCCTCGAAGAACGCGCGCGCCACGTCACCGCGCACCCGGACATCGCCGGGTTCGACGACCTCGCGCACGCCTACGACCTGCTGGGCTCCCTCCTCGCGGCCCGGGCCACGCTCGAGTGCGCCCTCGAGCGGCGGGAGACGCGGGGCTGCCACAACCGTGCGGACTTCCCCGAGATGGATCCCTCACTGCAGGGCAACTTCGTGTGGTCCCCGACCGAGGGAGTCAGCTTCGAGGCCCTGCCCCCTGCCCCGGACTCCTTCCGGTCCCTAGCCGAAGCCGACGCCGACGACTCGATGGCCGGCAAGCTCGTCGAGTAGCCCTGCGCGAAGCTACACCTGAGCCTTGGGGATCATGATCCACAGCGCGATGTACACCAGTTCCCCGACACCGACCAGTCCGAAAATCACGAACCCGAGACGCACCAGCACTTTCGGCAGGCCGAAGCGGGCGGCCAGGGCCGCGCAGACACCGGCGATCAGCTTGCCGTTCCGGGGACGAACCAATGCAGCAGCCATGGCCACAGTCTAGTAACCGAAACCGGTTTCCGAACAGCATCCCGCGACGGAAACGGCCCGGAGGCACCGATCCCGCTTCCCGGCCGCCTCCAGCGCAATCACTTCTTGCGGGCCGTGAACAACAGATACTCCCATTCCATCCGGCCGTCGCCGAGATCGTGTCGGCGGGCCAGTTCTTCGAGTTCCTCGTCGAGGGTTTGGACCCGGTCGGGTTGGTCCGCAATGTAGCGGTACGTGTTGATGGTGGGGCCATAGGTGGCCTTAAAGAAGTCGCGGAACTCCGCGGCGGTGGCGAACCTGTCGACCGGCAGCTTTTCGCGCCTGGCCACGACGTCGGTGGCCCGGTCCCCGAGCAGGTCCAGCACGTGCTGCTGGTTGCCCCACAGCGGCGGGGGTTGCGCCCCCGGAGGAGGCGGGGGTGCGTAAGGCCTCATGGTCGCAAACATCTGGCCAATGAAGCCTTCCGGCGTCCAGTTGGCGAGGGCGATCGTGCCGCCGGGCCGCAGCACGCGGACGAGTTCGTCGGCACTGGCCTGGTGGTTGGGGGCGAACATGATCCCCACGCAGGAGATCGCGGCATCGAAAGCACCGTCGCCGAACGGAAGGTTCTCGGCGTCGGCCTCCTGCCAGTCCACGGAGACGCCTGCCTCTTCGGCCAGCCGGCGCCCTTTCTCAAACAGTTCGGGAGTGAGGTCGGCCGCGGTGACCTGTGCCCCTGCCTGCGCCGCGGGGATGGCCGCGTTGCCGGAACCGGCGGCAATGTCCAGAACACGGTCGCCCTTCCGGATGCTGCTGGCCTCGACGAGAGCGGTGCCCAGCGCCGGGATCACCTCGGTGGCGACGGCGGGATAGTCGCCGAGGGCCCACATGGCCCGGTGCTTTGCCTTGATCCCCGAATCGTCCGGTTGATTGCTCATGGCCCTTGCCTCCTGCGATTGAAGGCCCCCCGTTTTGGGGTTCTTCAAGGATGGATCCGGGGCCGGATAATTTCCAGCAAAAAATTTGTATGCGGGGCTGCGGGCCGAACCTGCGCTGCGCCGCACCTTGGGCGGGCCGCGGAGTTTGCGTGGCCGCGCCTGGGGGTCCGGGGCCCGCGCTGTTCGCGGGTGGCGTCTGCGTGCGCCTAGCTCCGGGGCCGGCGCTGTTCGCGGGCGGCGGGGGCGGTCAGCAGCGAGGCGACCATCACCGCGGCGGCGGCCAGGAGGGCGTTGCGGAGGCCCACCTGTTCGCCCAGGAAGCCGAGGAAAGGTGGGCCGGCCAGGAACGCCACATAGCCCAGGGTGGAGACCACCGACACCCGGCCCGCGGCCCGGGCGGGATCGTCCGCGGCCGCGGACATGCCCATCGGGAAGCCCAGCGCGGCGCCGGCGCCCCAGAGCACGGCCCCGGCAAAGGCCAGCGGCAGGTTCGGCGCCAGCACGAAGAGCAGCAGGCCGGCCAGGGCCGTGCCCAGGCTGACCCGCAGCACGGCCACGCGTCCCCAGCGGTCGATGAACCGCCCGCCGGCCAGGCGCAGCAGCGTCATGGCGGCCACGAAGACCCCGAACATGACCGCGCCCGTCGCCTCGGTGGCGCCGAGCCCGACGACGGTGGCCTGGGCGATCCAGTCGTTGGCGGCGCCCTCGGTCAGGGCGGCCCCGAGGACGACGACGCCGATCAGCACCGTGCGCCGTTCCCGCCAGGCGGCGAAGCGGCCGGGGCGGGCCCCGCCGTCGTCGTCATGCTGGGGCCGGTGGGGCAGGAAGGCCCGCGGCACCACCCACGTAGCGGCCGCGACCACCACCGCCAGCACCGCCAGATGGGCGGCCAGCGATACTCCGAGCACGGAGAGCCAGGCGCCGACCATGGCTCCGGCGAAAGCGCCCAGGCTGAAGGCGGCGTGGAACTTCGGCATGATCGTGCGCAGCAGCTTCCGCTCGACGTCGGCGCCTTCGATGTTCTGCGCCACGTCCCACCAGGCCACGCCCACGCCGTAGCAGAACAGCGCCGCGGCGGCGGCGGGAAAGGAGCCGGCCGCCAGTGCGGCGGCGAGTCCGGCGGCGCTGGCGGCCGCGATCAGCCCGCCGGCGCGGACGCTGTTGGCCGTGCCGATCCTGGCGGCGAGCGGGCCGGCCAGGGGCAGCGAGATGACCGAGCCGAGGCCGAGGGCCAGCAGCAGCGCGCCGATGCTGCCGGCGCTGATGTTCAGGGTCGCCGCGGCCGCCGGGATGCGGGCCGCCCAGCTGGCGAAGACCAGCCCGTTGAGCCCGAAGATGGCGAAGGTCGCGTAGGTGGCGGCGCGGACCGGGCCGGGTGTGCCGGGCCCGCGCTTCAGGGCCTTGCTCCGCTCGACGTTCTCCCCGACACCCGGCGGCTCAGCGCTCCCGGACAACGCGTTCCTCGTCCCAGACCGGGGTTTCGCTCTCGTAGACCCTGCCGTCGGTGCCGAAGACCAGGAACCGGTCGAAGCTGCGCGCGAACCAGCGGTCGTGGGTGACGGCCAGCACCGTGCCTTCGAAGGCGTCGATGGCCCGCTCCAACGCCTCCGCGGAATGCAGGTCCAGGTTGTCGGTCGGCTCGTCGAGCAGCAGCAGGGTGGCGCCGGAGAGTTCCAGCAACAGGATCTGCAGCCGGGCCTGCTGGCCGCCGGAGAGCGAGTCGTACAGCTGTTCCGCCTGCCGGGCCAGGCCGTAGCGGTCCAGGACGGCGGCCGCGGCCTCGCGTCCCAGTCCGGAGCGGTGGTCGTCGCCGCGGTGCAGGATGTCCACCAGGGAACGGCCCAGCAGGTCGGGGCGGATGTGGGTCTGGGCAAAGAAGCCGGGACGGATCCTGGCCCCGAGCTTGACCGTGCCGGCGTGCGGCACGTCGGGAATCTGCACCTCGGAGACCGGCAGGTGCTCCTTCTCCGGGTCGGTGCCGCCGCCGGCCAGCAGGCGCAGGAAGTGGGACTTGCCCGAGCCGTTGGACCCCAGCACCCCCACCCGGTCGCCGAACCAGATCTCGGTGCTGAACGGCTTCATCAGGCCCGTGAGCTCCAGCTTGGTGGCCACCACTGCCCGCTTGGCCGTCCGCCCGCCTTTGAGCCGCATCTGCACGTTCTGTTCGATCGGCACGGCCTCCGGCGGCCCGGCCTCCAGAAACTTCTCCAGCCGGGTCTGGGCGGCGTGGTACCGGTTGGCCATGTCGGAGCGGAACGCGGCCTTGTTCTTGTACATGTTCACCAGCTCCTTGAGCTTGGCGTGCTCCTCGTCCCACCGCTTGCGCAGTTCTTCGAAGCGGGCGTTGCGGTCGTCCCGGGCCTGCAGGTAGCTCTCGAAGCCGCCGCCGTGAACCCAGGCGGTGGCCCCGAGCGCGCCGGGTTCGAGCGTGACGATCCTGGTGGCGGCATTGGCCAGCAGTTCACGGTCGTGGCTGACGAACAGCACCGACTTCCGGGATTCCCGCAGCTTCTCTTCCAGCCAGCGCTTGCCGGGCACGTCCAGATAGTTGTCCGGTTCGTCCAGCAGCAGCAACTCGTCCGGGCCGGCGAAGAGTGCTTCCAGCACCAGGCGCTTTTGTTCGCCGCCGGACAGGGTCGATGCGGTTCGGTGCTGCGCGCGGTCGAAGGGCACGCCCAGGGCGGCCGTGGTGACCTCGTCCCAGACGGTCTCCTGCTCGTAGCCGCCGGCGTCGCCCCAGTCCGCGAGCGCCTGCGCGTACCGCATCTGGGTGGGCTCGTCGTCGTGCTCCATCATGGCCAGTTCGGCTTCATCCACTGCCCGTGCCGCGGCGGCGAGGGCCGGCGGGGCGGCGCCGACCAGAAGGTCGCGAACCGTGGTCCCGTCCCGGACCTGGCCGACGAACTGCCGCATGATGCCCATGGTGCCGGAGCGTGCCACGGCGCCCTCGTCCGGGGCGATGTCGCCGGCGATGATCCGCAGCAGGGTGGTCTTGCCGGTGCCGTTGGGTCCGATCAGCGCGGTTTTGGCGCCGTCGCCGACCTTGAAGCCGACGCCGTTGAGCAGCTGGCGGCCGTCGGAGAGGAAATAGGCGATGTTGGAGACGTCGAGATGGGCCACGGATCCAGTCTGTCATGGCCGCGGGCATACGAAATGGCTCAAAGTCAGGCCTCCCCATTAGCCAACTCACTTCGAGCCATTTCGTGTGCGGCATCGGATCCACCGCCCGAAGGCAGGTCCCCCCAACACGGATCCTGGTGCCGCCGCCTCCGGTGTGGTCTCCCGTTCCGGTTGCTGACACCTTCAATCATGGTCCCGGCGGCGTCGGTTTGCCAGATCAATCCACCCTAGTTAGGAAAACCTAGGGTGTGCCGCTGCGCCAGCCCCCTGGCGGGGTTCAGTCCTGCCGGTCCAGCACGGCCGCCAGTTCCTTGCGGGACGCAATCCCGAGCTTGGCGAACGACCGGGACAGGTGCCACTCCACCGCCTTGATGGTGATGAACAGTTCGGCCGCGATCTTGCGGTTCGTGAGCCCCTTGGCCGCCAGGGAGCAGACCCGGTACTCGGCCGGCGTCAGCCGGTCGGCCTTGTTCTCCGCGATCAGCGGCAGGTGGTGATCCTGCTGCGCGAGCAGGCGGGTCATGCGCCGGGCCACTGCGGCGGCCCCGATCCGGTTGCCCAGGACCAGCGCCTTGCGCGCCGCCGCCAGCGCTTCCGTCCTGAACACCGCCAGCGCGTCGGCCTGCGCCGGCTGCAGGCAGATCTCGGCCAGGTCGGCCAGGGCCAGCGCCAGCTGGTAGCGGCCCTCGTGGGCTTCGAGGAGCGAGATGGCTTCGCGCAGCATGACGACGGCGCCCGGCCCGGGCTCGGCCAGCGCGGCGGCCCGCAGCACCGTGCCGGTCAGGCGTGGGGCGCCGAAGGAGCGGACCTCCTGGAGCAGTTCGGCGGCAACCGCGGCGGCGTATTCGGCCTGCCCGGCACGGGCGGCGGATTCGATGGCGCTGCGCGTCCACAGGTTCAGTGTCGGGCCCAGGCCGGCGCCGAGGTCCATGGCGGTGGCGAAGTACTCGAGCGCCAGCTGGTGGTCGCCGTGTCCGGCGGCCACCACTCCGTGCAGCTGGAGCGCCATCGCCTGGACCAGCGGCACGCGCTCTTCCGCCAGCGGGACCCGCTTCAGCAGGGCGTCGGCGGCGGCCAGGTCGTCCCGGGCAAGGTAGACCTCGGCCAGCGTCACGCAGGCTACCTCCAGGTACGTCCGCCAGCCGGTGTCTGCCGCCTGCATGCTCGTTTCCAGGTCCATCTGGGCCAGCCGCAGCCGCCCCCGGTTCAAGTGGATGGCGCCGCGGCAGTAGGTCAGGGTGGCGTTCGCCATCGGCGAGGAGTTGGCCCGCGCCTCCGCGATGGCTGCGTCCAGCAGCTCCAGGGCCGCGGCGTCCTGTTCCGAGCCGTTGAGCGCACCGGTCGCGTAATTGATGATGTTGGACTCCGCGCCGACCTCCGCCAGCAGCTTTCCGCCGGCGCACGCCCGCAGGGCCAGTTCCCCGCTGCGTTTGGCATCGATTCCGGTCACGGTCAGCCGCAGCGCCTCCTGCACCAGCAAAAGCCGGTCGCTCGGGCCGTCGTGCGCCGGGTCCTGCGCCAGGATGCTCGCCAGCTCCTGGCGGTACTCCGCCGAGAACTGCAGCTGCTGGAACCCCGCCCCTGTCGCCAGCGCAACCACCCGCCGCCTGAGCTCGGTGTGCGGGTCGCCGTCGTTGTCCAATTCGCTCAGGGCCTGGCTGTAGTAACGCGCACTTTCCTCTATCCGGTTGATCGAATACCGGGCCTCGGCGAACTCCAGCAGCAGCTCTACGCGCGCCCGGGTGCCTCGGGTCATGGCCAGCGCCCGTCGTCCCAGGACCTCCGCCTGCGGGAGGCGGCCGGCGGCCTGATGGGCCAGCGACGCTTCAATCACGATCCGGCGCTGCAGCTCCGGTGCCAGCCCGTTCTCCGCCATGGCCCGTTCGATGAGCCGGACGGCGAACTCCGCCGCGCCGATCCGGCGGGCTCCCCCGGCGGCATCGAGCAGGATCTCGGCCGAGGCAGGGTCGGCGCCCGGTTCGGTCGCCAGGAGGTGGCCCGCCACCACGGCGCTCTCGCTGCCCTGTGCGATCAGGGCGGCCGCCGCCCGGCCATGCAGTTCGGCCTGCCGTTTGGGCTCCAGCGAGGCGAGCACCGCTTCGGCCACCAGGGCGTGCTGGATCCGCGGGCGGGGACGCAGGGCGCTCAGGAACCGCGCGGCGGCGAGGCGTTTCAGCACCGGGGTCAGGTCCGCCGCCGACAGCCCCGTCATGCGCGCCAAGAGTTGGTGGCTCGCGTCCTCCCCCAGGACGACGACGGCGTCCAGCACGGCGCGCTCGGTCGCCGAGAGCCGGTCGAGGCGGTCTTGAAGGACGGCGGCTTCCGCCTGGGCCTTGCCGATTGCGGCGGTATCGAGAGTTGGGCCGGCGCCGCCCTCCAGGAGCTCGTGGACATAGAACGGCGTTCCCCCCGCCGCCGCGTGGATGCGCGCCGCCACGTCGTGGTCCGCGGCGGGCCGGCGGTTGGCCGTCCACTCGGCCACGGCCTGGCGGTCCAGCGGTTGCAGCGGCCAGTGCACGCGGCCGTCGGCACGGGCGGCGCTGCCCCGGGCACCGCCGTCGTCGGCATCCAGCAGCAAAGAGTCCGCCAGGATGCCGTCGCCGCGCTCCGCACCCTGGCCGGTACGCACCCCGCGCAGCAGCAGCAGCGGGACGTCGATCAGCAGGCCCGCCATGTCGGACAGCGACTGGAGCGAAAGTTCGTCCAGCCACTGGGCGTCGTCCACCACGGCGGCCACCGGTCCCTCCTGGGCCAGCGAACGCAGGACCCAGGAGGCCGAATAGGTCAGGGCGTCCTTGTGCAGCGGACCGCCCGCGTAGGTCAGGAAGGAATGCAGCACCCGGCCCTGCCCGTCGAACGGCGGGCCGTGGTCCGGCACCTGCTGGGCCAGCGGCGCGAACCACTGCCAGAACATGGATCCGGGCAGCGAACGGCGGGCGGCGCCGGCCGCCCGCAGCAGTTTCCAGCCGCGCGCGGAGGCCTCGGCGCACACCGTCTCCAGCAGGGATGTCTTGCCGATTCCGGACGGGCCGCTGACGGTCAGTTCGATGCTGCGGCCGGATTCCACAGCAGTGGCGAGGTCGCGCCACTGCGCCACCTCCCGGTCACGCCCAAACAGCCGTGTTTGTGCCACTCCTTGATCCTAGGACGCCGGAGGGAGAAATTCGACGTTTCAGCGCGGCTCTTCGGCCACGCAGCGGTTATGCAATTCGCCGATTCCCTCGATCCTCGTCACCAGCTGCGCTCCGGCGGGAATCCATTCACGCGGTTTCCGGGCCAGTCCCACGCCGGCCGGGGTGCCGGTGGCCAGCAGGTCACCGGGTTCCAGGGTCATGAACTGGCTGACGTAGGACACCAGTTGCGCGCAGGAGAAGATCAGGTCCGACGTGTTGCCCGACTGCTTGGACACGCCGTCCAGCTCGCATTCCACAGCCAGCCCTGCCTCCGGGTCCAGCTCGTCTGCCGTGACGACGACGGGGCCCACCGGAGTCATCCGGTCCCAGTTCTTGCCTTGGAACCATTCCGAGGTGCGGCCCTGCCAGTCGCGGACGGAGACGTCGTTCATCACCGTGTAGCCGGCGATCGCGTCCCGGGCGGCGGCGGCATCGGCGTACCGGATCCGGGAACCGATCACCACGGTCAGCTCGGCCTCCCAGTCGATCTTCGTGCTGGCCGCGGGCAGCACCACGTCGTCCACCGGGCCGACCAGCGCGTTCGGGTACTTGGTGAAGATCGTGGGGTATTTGGGGACCTCCTGGCCCACTTCCTCGGCGTGCGCGTAATAGTTCAGGCCGGCGCAGAGGATCTTGCCCGGATGCAGGATCGGCATGTCCAGCTCCGACGCCGCCGGCGCAGGGCCCCGCTCGCCGGGCAGGGTCCGCCAGTCCCCGCCCCTCAGCAGTTCGCCGACGTCCCTGGCGGGCAGGTAGTCGGTGACGCCGCCGTCCTGCCGGAACGCCTGCGTGGTCCCGTTCCGCCGTACTGTCCCCAGACGCATCTGTACCTCCTTGCGGCAGCCGTGCGCCGCCGTCGTGATGTTGTTGGGCCCTGGCAGCAGGGCCTCCTTGCACGATATACGGTGGGGCGCGCCGCACGGGGAGCGTTCAGAGGTTCCTTTCGGACTGGCGCTCCGATGCTCCGCCTGCTTCCTCGGGCAGTTCGGAGACCGGCACCAGGACCGTGTCGTGGATCATCCAATGCAGATCGATGCAGCCGTCCCGCGCCTCTTCGAGGACATCGACCGAGGGGACGCGTCCGTCGCGGGGGACGACGAAGGCCTCAACGTGCAGCACATGGCCCTGGTCGCGGACACGCGAGCCCGCTTCTTCCACCCATTCCAGTTGGCGCAGATAATCATCGATGCGTTCGATCAGCGGGTGGGGCTCCGAGTCGTCAAAGGTGGTGGCCCGGCTGTCCATCAGGTCGGTGACGGAGCCCCGCATGTTTTTGTAGCCGTCGCGCAAAATTCCCCCGGCGATGAACAGCGCCGCGGCGGCGTCGGCCCACCACAGACCGATCCCGATGCCGGCGACCCCGACGATGGAGCCGACGGCCGTCTTCCAGTCCGCCTTGTTCATGTCCGCATCGGCATAGAGGACCTTGTCATGCAGTTGCTCGGCGAGTTTTTCCTTGGCCCGGCCGAGCAGGACCGGAGGGACGGCGGTCACTGCCATGACGGCCATCATAAGCCAGCCGAGCCAGACGGTATGGCCCAGCAGCTGGACCGATCCGATGGGCGGGTGCTCCCCTTTCAGCAGGCCCATGCCGGAGTCGACCACCAGGAACGCGCCCATGGTGCAAAGGGCCACCGCGGCCACGAGATGCGCAATCCCGGTCGACCGGTGGTACCCGTAGGGGTACTTCCGGGTGGGCGGCCGGTTGATGATCTTCATCGCCAGCAGGAACGCGATGGGCGGGGCGAGGGAGAGCATGTCTTCGATCCAGGCCGCCTTCATCGCCTGCGAATTGCCCATGACCAAGGCGACCAGGGTGACGGAGACCGCCAGCACGGCGATGGTGGTCCACTGGAGCCTGATAGCGCGCCGGAGGGCCTTTTCCTGCTCGTCGGGCAGCTCGGTCCGGCCGAATTTGGTATTCATCCCCGTCCCTTCCGGTCGAGAAGAAACGTTTCCAGTTCCCGCAGGAAGGCGTTTTCGCCCATCCTGGTGGCCATGACGTATTCCACTTTGCCTCCGTCGGGGGCGCGGCCCTCGGCGTAGGGCTGGGTCAGGGCGGCCTTGTCCGACCACGGCGATTTTTTCGTCAGGCCTCCGATGACGAGGTCCAGGTCTCCGCCTTCGAGCTGTCCCATCAGGGATTCCTCGCCGGCCGCTGTCCAGGCGACGGTCGCTTCGCGGGCGGCGGCGAATTGCCTTACCAGGTCCGCCTCCGAACCCGCGGGCTCCGCGCCGTCCCGGACTGCCGTCCAGGGCGGGTTGTGCGAGACGCCCACCCGGAGGGTACCGCCGCTGATGCGCTCCAACGTCCCCTCCGGGTCCGCCGGCACCTGCAGCCCGCAGGAGGTCATCAGCAGCATGGCCAGCACCGCCAAGAGCGCCTTCGAAAAATTGTTCAGCATACTGAGGACCATAGCTAAAGCGGCGCCGTTTTGGGGACGCCCGGGCGGCTTGCCGACGTCGGGCCCGGTCGGCGTTTCCGGCGGGGTCGGAGGCAGTTACAGGCGGGCTACCGGCCCTGGCGGCACCACTCGAGCAGGCGCTCCACGGGCCAGGTGGTGATGATCCGTTCGGCCGGGACGCCGTTTGCCGCGGCCCGTTCGGCGCCGTAGTGGAGGAAGTCCAGCTGCCCGGGCGCGTGGGCGTCGCTGTCGATGCTGAACAGGCAGCCGGCGTCGAGGGCCAGCTGGATGAGCTCGTCCGGAGGGTCCTGCCGCTCGGGCCGGGAGTTGATTTCGACCGCAACGTTGTTTTCGGCGCAGGCGGCGAACACCCGTTCGGCGTCGAACTCCGACTGCGGGCGGGTTCCCCGTGATCCCTTCACCAGCCGCCCGGTGCAGTGGCCCAGCACGTTCGTGCGCGGGTTCTCGATGGCGCCGAGCATCCTGCGGGTCATGGTGCCCCGGTCCGACCTCAGCTTGGAATGCACGCTGGCGACCACCACGTCCAGCCGGTCGAGCATCTCCGGTGACTGGTCCAGTTGGCCGTTCTCCAGAATGTCGGCTTCGATCCCGGTCAGCACCCGGAAGGCGTCGGCTGAATCGTTGAGCTCCGCGACCAGCTCAAGCTGCCGGGCCAGCCGCTCCGCGCTCAGGCCGTTGGCGACCGTGAGGTTCGGCGAGTGGTCGGTCAGGGCAAGGTAGTCGCGGCCGAGCCAGCGGGCGGCATCGGCCATGGCTTCCGGCGGCGAGCCGCCGTCGGACCAGTCGCTGTGGCTGTGGAGGTCGCCGCGCAGGGCCTGGTGCAGCTCGCGCCCGCCCTCGGCCAGGGGTGTCGCGGCGCGCTCCCGCACCTTCGCCAGATAGTCGGGGACCTCGCCGTCGACCGCCTGCTGGATCACCACGAAGGTGCTGGCGCCGATCCCTTTCATGTTCTTCAGCCGGCCGGTGCGCGCCCGCTCGGCCAGCTCGGCGGGCTCCAGCCCGCCGGCGACGGCGGCCGCCTTCCGGAACGCCTGCACTTTGTACGTGGGCGCGAGTTCGCGCTCCAGCCAGAAGGCGATTTCGTTCAGGGCGGCGACAGGATCCATGGGACCATCTTCCACCGGCACCGCCCGCTGTTCCATGGCTTACGGCCTCAGGGACGGCACAGCCAGTCCGAATTGCTCCCGCAGGGCCAGCTCGGCGGCGCGGTAGCCGGCCATGCCGTGCACGCCGGGGCCGGGCGGTGTCCCGGCCGAGCATAAGTAGACACCGTGCAGCGGGGTCTGCCAGGGCTTCCGGCTCAGCACCGGGCGCGCCGCGAGCTGCAGCAGGCTGACGGCCCCGGTTCCGAAGTCGCCGCCGACGTAGTTGGGATTGTAGGCCTCGTAGTCCGCCGCGGACATGCTGGCCGAATCCACCACCAAGTCGGTGAAGCCGGGGGCGGCGCGCTCCAGCGCAGCGGTGATGACCGGCTCCATGTCCCGGGTGGAACCGCCCGGAACGTGGCAATAGGTCCAGAGCACGTGGCGCCCGGCCGGCGCCCGGGACGGATCGACCACGGCGGGCTGCGCGGTCAGGATCACCGGGTCTTCCGAGTGCCGGCCGCGGGCAATGTCCCGCTCGGAGGCTGCCATCTGTTCCCGTGTCCCGCCCAGATGAACGGTGCCTGCCAGGCGCAGGTCCGGATGGGCCCACGGAACCGGCCCGGACAGGATGTAGTCCACCTTGGCCGCCCCGGGTCCGTAGCGGAAGCGCTGCAGGGCGCGCGCATAGCGGGACGGGAGCCGGCCGCCGGCCAGCCGCAGCAGTTCGGTGGGCGAGGTATCCAGCATCACCGCCTCGGCGTCGGTCAGCTCGGCGAGCGACGCGACCCGGTGCCCGGTCTCGAGCCGGCCGCCGTGGGCCTTCAGGTCCTCGACCATGGCGTCGATGATGGCCTGCGACCCCCGGGCGGGCAGAGGGAAGCCCACGGCATGGGCGAGCGCGCCGAGCATCAACCCCGCGCCCGCGGACGAGAGGCGGCGCACCCCGCCGGGGGTGTGCGCGGCGACGCCGGTCAGCAGCGCCGGTGCGAACTGTTCGTTGAAGCGCAGGTTCCAGGCGGGAGAGCCCTGCTCCAGCGTGCGGAGCCCGTACCGGAAGGCCGTGACCGGGCTCGCGGGCACCTGGAGCAGCTGGTCCATGGTGAACTCCAGCAGCGCGCCGGTCCGCGCGACGAGCGGTTCCATCAGCTGCCGGTACGCGCCGCCGTCGGCCCCCAGTCCGGCCACGGTCCGGTCGAGGTCGCGGTGGGCCACCGCCGCGGCGGCCCCGTCGATCACCTGTCCGTAGGAGACCTCCGGCACCAGCAGTTCGATCCGCTGGTCCAGCCCGAAGTCCCGGAAAAACGGCGAGGCCGCCGCCATCGGGTGTACCGCGGAACAGACGTCGTGCCAGTGGCCCGGTTCCATCAATTCCACCGTGCGGGAGCCCCCGCCGGGCGTGGCTGCGGCCTCGAAGACCGTGACTCCGAGGCCAGCACGCGCCATGATCACGGCCGCCGCCAACCCGTTCGGCCCGGCGCCGACTACCGCTACGTCCGTCACGTTGGATCTCCTTCCCGCTGGGGCTTCAACCTTGTGGCCTGCGCGGCCTCACCGGCAAGGCCGGGCCAGGTCGAGGGCCGCCGCACGGCATCTATGCCTGGCGAAGAATGTTCGGCCTGCCCGTTCCCGCCGGCGGTTGCCGGGCCCGCGCCCCTCCCCCTGACGGCACCCGGCAACGGCAGCGTGAACCTGTCCGGCGCCTCGTCGTAGTCGCCGCCCTGCGGGTCGTCGGTGTCCACCCGGCGGACCGGGTCATGCTCCGGCAGCCAGATGGCACGCACCACCTTCCCTGCTATGTATGCCGTTGCTGCTATATGGGCGACGACCGCCAGCACGTAGTACGGCGTGTCCAGGTTGCGTGCCGCTTCGCCGCCGCTCGTCACCTGGCCCAGATGCATCCAGGTGGCCCACCAGTGCATCGCCTCGAAAAACTGCCAGATCAGGAAGTCGCGCCAGCGGGGATGGGCGAGCACGGCCAGCGGGACCAGCCACACCACGAACTGCGGCGAATAGACCTTGTTGGTGAGCACGAAGGCCGCCACCACGAGGAACACCAGCGACGCCATCCGCGGGCGCCGCGGCGCCGCCCAGGCCAGGAGCGCGATGCCCGCGCAGGCGGCCGCGAACAGCAGGAGGGAGGCGGCGTTGATGAATTCGGGGCTGAGGACGGGCAGTTGCTGCCGCTGCGCCATCAGGTTGTAGGCGTACCAGAGGGACGAGTGACCGGCTTCGCGCTGCCGGCTGTAGTCCAAAAAGTGGAACCAGCCGCCGAAGTCGCGCAGCATGAACGGCAGATTGACCGCCACCCATACCGCGGCGGCCGCCAGCGCGGCCCGGGCCAGGGGGCGGTACCTGCCGGTGCGCACCGCCAGCAGCAGGATGGGACCGAGGATCAGCACCGGATACACCTTGAGCGCGGCGCCGAGGCCGATGAGCACTCCGGCCAGGACCGGGCGGCGCCGGGCGAAGGCGAGCATCGCCAGCGCCGCCAGCATTGCCGCCCAGAGGTCCCAGTTGATCGTCCCGGCGAGCACAATGCCCGGTGCCAGCGCCACCATCGCCGCGTCCCAGGGCCGCCGGTGGCTCATCCGCGCCGTCGCGATGACGGTGACCAGCCAAACCACGGCCACCAGGGTGGCGTTGATATCGAAATAGGCCAAGGCCCGTTCGGGGGACGCGCCCTCGCCGGGAACCAGCCACGCCGTGACCCCGGCCACCAGGCCCAGCAGCACGGGGTACTCGAAGGAACTTCCCGCGGTGACGAACGGCATCACTCCGCCGGCCAGCCCGCGGGACTCGAAGAGCACCGGCCAGTCCGAGTAGCAGCCCATGTAGAAATAATCCGGCAGCTCCCACCCGGCCAGCCGGCACGGCGTCTTGACCAGGACGGAAAGCAGCGCCGCGACCGTGGTCAAGATGATCAGCACCCGCTCCACGGTGAAAAATCCGGGCGCTACCAGGCCCGGGGCGCTGTGCCGGCCCAGCGGTCCGCCCACCAGTTCGGTGAACTGCTTCAGGAACGGGTCGTTCCGGCTGGGCACCACGATGCGCAGCGGCGTGCGGCGCGAAGAGCGGGACCCGGGCATGGTCCAAGACTACTGTCGGGGGCCCGGCGGCCGCTGATCCGGGCCCGGCGGCAGGTTACCCGTTTCGTCCGCTGCTGCACGCCTTCCCGTAACCTGGTCCACCCCGGGCCGTTACCGGTGCTTCCTACCGTGACTCCAATGAGTTACAACGATCCCCGGGAAGTCCTGGTCGTCATCCCGGCCCGCGGCGGTTCCAAGGGAATCCCGTTCAAGAATTTGATGCCCGTGGCCGGCCGGAGCCTAGTGGCCCGCGCCATCGACAGTGCGTTGGCGGCCCCGTCGGTGACCGACGTGGTGGTCAGCACCGACCATCCGGACATCGCGGCCGAAGCCGAACGTTGCGGCGCCCGCGTCGTCGTCCGCCCCGCGGAGCTCTCCGGAGACACCGCCAGCAGCGAATCCGCCGTGCTCCACGTGCTCGCCTCGCTGCCCCGGCAGCCGGCGGTCACCGTCCTGCTGCAGTGCACCTCGCCGTTCATCGAGCCGGAGCACCTGGACCGGGCAGTCCTGGACGTGCTGGAAGACCGCGCCGACGTCGCCTTCTCCGTCACCGAGAGCCACGCGTTCCATTGGTCGCTTGACGACGACGGTGCCGTCACCGCCGTCGGGCACCGCGCCGACGTGCGGCCCCGCCGCCAGGACCGCCGGCCGCAGTACCGCGAAACAGGGGCGTTCTACGCCATGCGCACCGCGGGCTTCCTCGACCGCGGGCACCGCTTCTTCGGCCGGCTGAAGCTGCAGGAAGTGCCGGCCGGGCAGGCGATCGAAATCGACTCGCCCGAAGACCTGGCCGTGGTCCGGGCACTGGCCGGCCCGGCATGCGCCGAGGCGGCGGGCGCCGCGGCGGCCGGCGCCGTCGACGTTGACGCCCTGGTCATGGACTTCGACGGCGTCCACACCGACGACCACGCCTTCGTGAACGCCGAGGGCGAAGAGTTCGTCCGCGTCAGCCGCGAGGACGGCATGGGAATCTCCCGGCTGCGCAGCACCGGAATTCCGCAACTGATTTTGTCCACCGAACGCAACAAGGTGGTCAGCGCCCGGGCCGGGAAGCTCGGCATCGACGTCCTCCAGGACGTCTCGGACAAGGCCGGAGCGGTCCGCCAATGGATGGCCGTGAACCGGTTGGACCCGGACCGGGTTGCCTACGTGGGCAACGACGTCAACGACCTGCCCGCCATGGGCGTCGTTGGTTGGCCGGTGGCTGTGGGCGACGCCCGCGCCGAGGTCAAAGCCGCGGCACGGACCGTGCTGCAGCATCACGGCGGCGAGGGCGCGGTCCGCGAGATCTGCGAACTCATCCTCGCCGCCCACAGCGGTGCCGGCGGCCCGCGCCGCCTTCAACAAGCCACCACAGCAACAACCAGAGAGAGTGCACAGATGACTACCGAAGCTATCGTTTCCGTCAATGTTCCCGCCGGTTCCCCGGCGCCCGTCGCGATTGGCGACGTGCAGGTCGGTGCCGGGCAGCCGGTTTACGTGATCGGCGAGATCGGCATCAACCACAACGGCGACATCGAGATCGCCAAGCAGCTGATCGATGTCGCCGCCGAGGCCGGCGCGAACGCGGTCAAGTTCCAGAAGCGCACCCCGGAGATCTCCACCCCCGCTGACATGCGGGACAAGATGCGCTCCACCCCGTGGGGCGAGATGACCTACCTGGACTACCGGTACCGGGTCGAGTTCGACATGCCGATCTATCAGAAGCTCATCTCCCACGCCGCCGACCGGGGCCTGCACTGCTTCGCCTCGCCGTGGGACGTGCCCTCGGTCGCGTTCATGGAGGAAGCCGGAGCCCTGACCCACAAGGTCGCCTCCGCCTCCGTGACCGACACCGAACTGCTCACCGCGCTGCGCGAGACCGGCAAGCCGGTGATCCTGTCCACCGGCATGTCCACGATCGAACAGATCGACAAGGCCGTGGAAATCCTGGGCACGGACAAGCTGATCCTGATGCACGCCACCTCCACCTACCCGCTGCCGCCGGAAGAGGCGAACCTGCGCATGATCACCACACTGCAGGAGCGCTACCAGGTGCCGGTGGGCTACTCCGGGCACGAACGCGGCCTGCAGATCTCGCTGGCCGCCGTGGCCCTGGGCGCGGTGACGGTGGAACGGCACATCACCCTGGACCGGACCATGTGGGGCTCGGACCAGGCCTCTTCGCTGGAGCCCAAGGGCTTCGAGGCGCTGATCCGCGACATCCGGATCCTGGAAGAAGCCATGGGCGACGGCGTCAAGCGCGTCTTCCCGGGCGAGCTGGCGCCGCTGTCCCGCCTGCGCCGGGTGGACGGCTAAGCACACGCCATGAACCAGCCATTACTGAGCGTCATCATCCCGGCGAAAGACCAGGCCCCTTTCATCCGTGACGCGATGACCAGCCTGACCCGCCAGTTCGATGATCCCTCGGTCATGGAAATCATCGTCATCGATGACGGTTCCACCGACGGGACCGGGGAGCTGGCCGCCGCCTTCACCGGCCGGCTCCCGGGCCTGCAGATCCTCCGCAACGACGCCGCGACAGGTGTAGCGTCCGCACGCAACCGTGGCCTCGACCACGCCACGGGCCGCTACATCACGTTTCTCGACCCCGACGACTGGTACGCCCCCGGCCACTTAGCAAAAATTTCTTCTGAGATTCGCGATCTCGGCGTGGACTTCCTTCGCGTGGACCATATCCGCCATACAGACGGCGTGCGCACCGTCCATAGAGCGCCGCAGGCGCAGCGGGGCTTGCGGTTGAATCCTCGTGACGACATAGCACCCCATGACCGGTCGACCATGGTGGACTATTGTTTTCCGCCGTTCGGTATATTCGACGGGAAACTGAACGACTCCGGGCTGCTTCGATTTCCCGAGGGCCGGCACACCGCAGAAGACAGGCCTTGGGTTTGGCAACTACACCTCAAGGCGTCGAGTTATGCCGTCAGCGACCAACTGGGGGCTTTTTATCGTCGCGGTGTGGCCACTTCATTGACGCAGGTCTTCGACGACCGCCAGCTCGACTTCATCCACTGTTTTCAAGAGGTGTTCCGCTTGGTCGCTGCCGATCCTGAGGCTTCCCGGTTTTGGGCGAAGGCGGCCAGACAGTTCCTCGCCATTGCCTGTCATCAGTTGCGGCGATCCAATGAGATGACTGCCGCCTACCGGGCCCGTTTGCGCGCCGGCATACGGCAAACACTTAGCACGCTTCCCGCCGATGTGGTCCAGGGCAGTGTGACAAACCTCGATGCCAAACGCCGTGAGTTGTTGGCACCTTTGCTCCGGAGCACGAAGTGAAAGAACTTTTCGTCGTATCAACGCTCTACCAGGTCGTCTCGCTGGCCGCGGCCGTGGACGACGGGACCATTCCGGCCACCGGTGCCGAACGCATCCTGGTGTTGACCAACAACGCCTTGATTCCGGAGATCACCGTCCCGTTCCACGAGTCGCCGGGCTTCGCCGAAGCTGCCGGCAGGTTCGACCGCGTGGTGGACCTCGGCAAGCTGCTCTGGCCCCGGCGGCCGGGACAGTTCAATCCCCGCGAACAAGACCTGGATCTGTGGCAAAGGCTGCTGCGCTCGGAATGGGAACTGGGCGACGACCCGGTCCATCTCTACGTCGAGTCCATCCAGGTCAACCCTGCGAACGCCCTGGCCCGGACCTTCGCCCAGGCAACCGTCTCGGTGCACTCGGACGGCCTGATGAGCTACGGGCCCACCCGCAACCCCGTCCCGCTGGCCGTGGCCCAGCGGCTCGATTCCCTGCTGTACGTGGACCTCGTCCCCGGGCTGCGCCCGCAGTTGCTGCGCGAGCATGATCCCAAGCTGCTGCCGGTGGATCCGGCCTCCCTGCGCCGCGCGATGGAGGAGTTGGACCGGTCGGTGCCGCCCCTGGTGCTTCCGGCGTCCCAGCCGGGTGCCGCCGGCAGCGCGCTGCTGCTGGGCCAATACCTGTCCGAGCTCGGGATCCTGTCCGCCGAGGAAGAAGTGGCGCTGCACCGCGGGATGATTGAAAAGGCCCTGGAGCGGGGCATCCGGCACTGCATCTTCAAGCCCCATCCCAACGCCGGACCGGCAGCCCTGCGCTCCGTCCAGTCGGCGGCCGGGGACCTCGGGGTACGGCTGGAGATCCTGGAGTCCCCCGTACCCGCGGAAGTGGTGATGCAGCGCCTGCGGCCCCGGCTGGTGGTCAGCTGTTTCTCCACCGCCCTCATGACCGCCAGGTACGTGTTCGGCATCGAGGCGGCGGCCGTGGGAACGGAACTGCTGCTGGAGCGGCTGACCCCGTACGAAAACAGCAACCGCGTGCCGGTCACCATCATCGACGCGATCCTGGAACGGAACTTCCACGCCCCGGACCAGGAGGCCGCAGACACTCCCCCTGCCGGACGCCTGCAGCAGTTGGTCGAAGCCGTCTCCTACTGCATGCAGGCCGATACGCTGGCAGCAGTCCGCCCCAGCGCGGAAACCTATCTGCACCACATCCAGGACGGACCCGACATGCGCTACTTCAAGCGGAGACGGCTGACCAAGCTTCAACTGCCGGGCGGATTGCCGCCTGCTGTGGCCGCCCGCCCGCTGGCCAACGTCGGACGGCTGGGCCGGCGTGCGGTCCGCAAGCTGCGGTCCCGGGCCGCCTCGTGAGGCCGGCGCCATGACGCAAACAGTGATCACCGCGGCCTTCCTTCCCCAGCTGGGACCGGCGGCGGAGGGTCATCCGACCCGCCCACCCGTCGGGTCCAAGACGCAGCGCGGGCGCCGGAGCGAACTGGTGCGCCCGCGTTTTGGCCGGGCCGCAGTTTGGGCCGAGTCGCCGTTGCAGTTGCTCAGCGCCGTCGAGGCACACGGTGCCGGCCTGCTCGGCCGGGACACGCTCATCTACCCGCGCAGCGATGCCGTCGGCATGGACAGCACCCTGCAGTCGCTGATGGAACAGGTGCCCAGCGGCGTCCGGTTCGCGCCGCCGTCGGCCGCCCTCCCGGCGGGGCGCAACAAAAAGCTCGACCGCTGGGTCACCGGCGACGCCTACTCCGGCAAGGTCCAGGCGGAACTGTTGCGCGGCGTGGGCGCGGACGAACTGGTCATCGTGGACGACGGTCTGGCGACGCTGAGCCTGCTGCACATGCTCGTCAGCGTGAGGCCAGTCCCGCTGATCCGGCCGCGCGCGGTGCCGACCACCCGCCGCAAGGCGCTGGGCCTGGCCACCTGGTGGACCCTGCGCAGGATGGCCGGCCAGGGCCGGCTGCTGGTATTCACGGCCTTGACCGTGGAGCCGTCGGTGGAGAAGAAGTTCCGGGCCCTCGGCGGGCATTTGGAACGGCACCGCTTCGAGTGGCTGGGCACCCAGCCTGTCACCGAGAACATCAGTGAGCCGACCATCGTGGTGGGTTCGGCGATGCCCGCCGACGGGCTGATCCGGGCGGAGCCCTACCTGGCGTGGGTGCGGTCGCTGACCGAGGACGGCCCGGTGGCGTATTTCCCGCACCGCCGCGAACAGCCGGAACTGCTCGGCGCCTTGGCGGAGCATCCGCTGATCCACGTCAAGGAACACACCATTCCGGTGGAAATGCGCCTGCGCGGCCTCCGGCCCGGGCAGGCGGTCCGGGCCCTGCCCTCCACGGTGCTGGCCTCGCTGCGCCTGATCCTGGCCCCTTCCGGCGTGCCGCTGAAGGGGCAACCGGTACCGGACGACTGGTGGCTGCCCGGGACGACGGAAGAACTGCGCCGGCACCTGAGCAGCTCCCTGCGGGACGGAGGCAAGGAATGACCCCCGAGCCGCGGCATCCCGCCGCGCCCGCCGCCGACGGGCAGCACCCGGCCCAGCCGTTCCGTCTGCTGGCAGTCGCCGACAGCGACTCCTACCTGAAGTTCGCCTGCGCCACGCTGGAGTCCGTCGGCGCCGGGTGGGAGCGCGAGGTGCTGCTGGTGCGCTCCCCCATCCTTCCGACCTTGGAGCAGACCCAGGCAGCCACCGCCGGGACCTTCCTGGCCGGCAAGGCGCCGCGGGTGATTCCCGCCTCGGGCCTGCGGGCCGCACTGGCCGGCGCCGACGTCGTGCTGGCTGCAGCCACCGGGCCCATCGTGGAAGAGATCTTCACCCAGGCGTCCCGGATGCCGCGGCGGCCCGCCCTGGTGTCCGCGCTGCCGGGAGTGGCGTTCCCGGCCACCCGCAAGGCGCTGAACTACCGCGCGCTCGGGGACGCGTTCATCACCCACAGCCACGCCGAGTGCCGGGCGTTCAGCGACTTGGCCGACGCCATGGGGCTGCCGCAGCGGATCCTGGTGTCACGGCTGCCGTTCCTGGCCTCGGCCGGGCGTCCGGAGCCACAGCAGACGCCGCTGGCTTCGGTGGTGTTCGCGCCGCAGGCCAAGGTTCCGGTGGAGCGGGAGCAGCGCGTGGCCATCCTGCAGGCCCTTGCTGCGTTGGCCAGGCGCCGGCCGGAGTTGTCGGTGCGGGTGAAGCTGCGGGCCTGGGCGGGCGAGCCGCAGACGCACACCGAGCAGTACCCGTTCGACCAGTTGTGGTCTGAATTGGTGGCGGCTCGGGCGGTGGGCGGGCACGAACTGCAGTTCTGCACCGGCCCCATGTCGGACCAGCTGACCCCGGGAGCCGCCATGGTGACCGTCAGCTCCACCGCGGCCCTGGAAGCGCTCGACGCCGGCCTGCCGGTGCTCATCCTGGACGACTTTGGACTCTCCGAGCAGATGTTGAACAAGGTGTTCGACGGTTCCGGGCTGGTCGGCAACCTGAAGGACCTGGTGGCCGGCCGGTTCGGGCATCCCGACCCGCGCTGGTTGCGGGACAACTACTTCCACGCCCAGTCGGTGCGGCTGGACGAAGTGCTGGCCAACTTCGCGGCACGGGCCAGGGCCGGAAAGCTCTCGACCGATCCGGATCGCCTGGCCGCGGTGCAGCGGCGCAAGCTGCGCTCCAGGCTGCGCACCGTCCTGCCCGCGCCGGCCTTGAGGCTGGTGCGGCGGCTGCGCAACGCCCGGCGGCTGCCCGCCTGAGCGATTAACCCGCGCGGCGTACCGTCCCGGGAATGGACGCGCCCGGCAATGTGTTGAAACACGGCGTAGACTGGATAGGCTGCCCGCCATCGGCGCGGCGGCCATACAGAAGTGTTTCGAAGGAGAACCGTGGCAGAGAACCCCATCCGGGTAGCGATCGTCGGTGTTGGAAACTGTGCGGCCTCGCTGGTCCAGGGCGTCCACTACTATCGTGGCGCCGACCCGAGCGCAACGATCCCCGGACTGATGCACGTTGAGTTCGGCGCCTACCACGTCGACGACGTGCAGTTCGTCGCCGCGTTCGACGTTGACGGCAAGAAGGTGGGGCTGGACCTTGCCGACGCTATCGGCGCCAGCGAGAACAACACCATCAAGATCGCCGATGTTCCGGCCACCGGCGTCAAGGTCCAGCGCGGCCACACCCTGGACGGCCTGGGCAAGTACTACCGCGAGACCATCGTGGAGTCCGACTACGAGCCCGTGGACGTGGTCGCTGCCTTGCGCAAGGCCGAGGTGGACGTCATGGTCTGCTACCTGCCGGTCGGCTCCGAGAAAGCCGCCAAGTTCTACGCGCAGTGCGCCATCGACGCCGGCGTCGCCTTCGTCAACGCCCTTCCGGTCTTCATCGCCGGCACCCAGGAATGGGCCGACAAGTTCACCGCGGCCGGGGTTCCGATCGTCGGCGACGACATCAAGAGCCAGATCGGTGCCACCATCACCCACCGCGTGATGGCCAAGCTGTTCGAAGACCGCGGCGTGGTGCTGGACCGCACCTACCAGTTGAACGTCGGCGGCAACATGGACTTCAAGAACATGCTCGAGCGCGAGCGCCTGGAATCCAAGAAGATCTCCAAGACCCAGGCCGTGACCTCCAACACTTCGGCCGTGCTCGGCGACGACGACGTGCACATCGGCCCCTCGGACTACGTGTCCTGGCTGGATGACCGCAAGTGGGCGTTCGTCCGCCTGGAGGGCCGCAACTTCGGTGACGCCCCCGTCTCGCTTGAATACAAGCTCGAGGTCTGGGACTCCCCCAACTCGGCCGGCGTGATCATCGACGCCATCCGTGCCGCCAAGATCGCCCTGGACCGCGGGGTCGGCGGACCGATCCTCTCGGCGTCCAGCTACTTCATGAAGTCCCCGCCGGAGCAGTACGACGACGACACCGCCCGCGCGAAGGTCGAAGCCTTCATCCGCGGCGACTCCGACCGCTAAGACGCACCGCAAGAACCGGGGCCGGCCCAATGGGGCCCGGCCCCGGTTCTTCTTTTGCCAGCCGGCGGCGGCTTCCGGGTAGATTGGGCTCATGGCCGTCCCCTCCCTGTCCCCCGCCGGGGAGCTCCGAGGACCGACCCCCCTCCGCCGCCGCAACTACGCGCTGGACATCCTGCGCATCGTCAGCATCGTCGGCGTGGTTGTCATCCACTCCTTCGGCGAGCTGGCCGGCGACGACGACCGCCGCCACCAGCCGGACTGGATCTGGGCGGCGATCATCGACATAGCCTTCATCTGGGTGGTGCCGGTCTTCGTCATCATCTCCGGCGCCCTGGTGCTGGCGCCGCGGACGCACAAGGAAGGCGCGCTGGCGTTCTACCGCAAACGCGCCCTGCGGCTGCTGCCCGCCCTCGTGGCCTGGCACCTGGCCTACATCTTCCTGGGCAGCCGCCTGATGCTCGGGCGCGAACTCGAACCGGTCGCCGTGCTGGTGTCCGTCTTCGACACCCACGTGTACCCGCACCTGTACTTCCTGTGGCTGATCCTGGGCCTGTACCTGGTGGCACCGCCGCTTGCCCGCTACCTGCAGCGGGTGAGGCTACGGCGGGCCGCCGCCGCAACCGGCGGCGTGCTGGTCCTGACCCTCGCGCTGTTCAGCCTCCAAGCCGCCAGCATCCAGTACGAGTGGGGCTGGCAGTACCCCTGGAACATCCTGACCCAGTGGTTTCCCTACCTGGGGTACTTCATGGCCGGCTGGGTGCTCACCCAGGTGCGCCTTCCGCGCGGTGCCGCCGCGGCGGCGGGAGGCGCCGCCGCCGTGCTCTCCGTTTTCAACATCTGGCACTGGATCAACCAGGATTCCACGCCGCTGCTCAACGTCATCACGCCGTCCAGCTACGTGGGGCTCGGTGTCACCGCGGCGGCGCTGTGCATCTTTGCCGCCGTGTACCACCTGCTGGCCGGATGGCAGCCGCCGGGCTGGCTGGGCCGGTTGCTCGTCCAGCTGTCCAACGCCTCGTTCGGCGTGTTCCTGTGCCACTACCTGTTTCTGACGTGGCTCACCTTCCACGTCTTCCCGGACCGCGAGCCGACGCTGCCGCTCCTGTTCCTGAAGTTCTCGGTGGCCACGGCCTGCTCCTTCGCCCTGACCCTGGTTGCGTTGCGGATTCCCATGCTGCGGTGTTCTAGGCCGCAGCCACCGCAGCCAGGCCGCAGCGGCGCAGGCTAGAAGAGTCCGGTGATGACGCCGTCGTCGTCCACGTCCATCCGGCCGGCCGCCGGTTCCTTCGGCAGGCCCGGCATGGTCATGACGTCGCCGGTCAGCGCCACGATGAAACCCGCCCCGGTCTTCGGGATCAGGTCGCGCACCGTGATGCTGAATCCGCTCGGGGCGCCGAGCACCGCGGGGTTGTCGGTGAAGGAATACTGCGTCTTGGCCATGCACACCGGAAGTTTGCCCCACCCGTTCGCCTCGATCTCGGCCAAGCGCCTGCGCGCCGGGCTGGTGAACTCCACGTGGTCCGCCCCGTAGATCTGCTGGGCGATGGTCTCGATCTTCTTCTCCACGGTCAGGTCAAGGTCGTACAACGGGGAGAACGACTGCGGCTGCTGCAGGACGTCCGCCACCTTCGCCGCCAGCGCGTCGCCGCCGGGGCCGCCGCCGCCCTGGCCCCAGACATCGGCAATGGCCGCCTCGACACCCTTCTGCCGGCACCAGTCCAGCACCCAGTCGAGTTCTTCGGGGCTGTCGGTGGTGAATTTGTTGATGCCCACCACGGGCGTGACACCGAATTTGAGCGCGTTGTCCACGTGGCGCTCCAGGTTGGCGATGCCGGCCTGCACGGCTTCCAGGTTCGGTTCCTTCAACTGCTCCTTCGGGATGCCGCCGTGCATCTTCAGCGCCCGGATGGTGGCCAGCACCACGATGGCGGACGGGGCGAAACCGCCGGCGCGCGCCTTGATGTCCATGAACTTCTCGGCGCCCAGATCGGACCCGAACCCGGCTTCCGTGACGACGACGTCGGCGAGCCGGCGGGCGGTCTGCGTGGCCAGCAGCGAGTTGCAGCCGTGGGCGATATTGGCGAAGGGGCCGCCGTGCACGAAGGCGGGCGTGCCGGCGATGGTCTGGACCAGGTTCGGCTTGATCGCGTCTTTCAGCAGCATGGCAAGCGCGCCCTGCACACCCAGGTCCGCCACGGTGACCGGCTTGCGGTCGTAGGTGTAGCCGACGGTGATCCGGGACAGCCGGGCTTTCAGGTCGGCGAGGTCGGACGAGAGGCAGAAGACCGCCATGACCTCGGAGGCGACGGTGATATCGAAGCCCGCCTCCCGCGGCACTCCCTGCGTCGGCCCGCCCAGACCGATCACCACCTGGCGAAGCGCCCGGTCGTTCATGTCCAGGACGCGCCGGAACGTCAGCCGGCGCGGGTCGATGCCCAGCGCATTGCCCTGATAAATATGGTTATCCACCAGCGCCATCAACGCGTTGTTCGCCGAGGTGATGGCGTGGAAGTCCCCGGTGAAATGCAGGTTGATGTCATCCATCGGGAGCACCTGCGAATAGCCGCCGCCGGTTGCCCCGCCCTTCATGCCCAGGATCGGGCCGAGGGAAGGTTCACGGATGGCCACCATGGTCTTGTGCCCGGCCCTGGCCAGGGCGTCGGCCAGGCCCACCGTGAGCGTGGATTTGCCTTCACCCGCCGGCGTGGGCGACATCGCCGTCACCAGGACCACCTGGCCGCGCGGTTCCTTGTGGCCATCCCCCAACTTGGCGGGATCAACCTTCGCCTTGTAGCTGCCGTAAAACTCGAGAGCCTCCGCCGGGATGCCGGCGGCGTCGGCAATGGCGGTGATGGGCCGCAAAGTGGCGCGGCGGGCAATCTCCAGGTCGGTCAGCGGAGCCGGTGCAGACATCGTCGTCCTTCTTCCTCACATGGGCCATACAGGCGGCAGTACCGCCACAGCCAACGTATCAGCCATCAAGGCCGCCGTCACCGGTCCCTTCGGGGGAGTAGGCGAACCGCGGAATGGGGCCTGGTGAGCTGGCAGGAACCACCTCAGCGCACCGCCGCAGCACTTGGATTGGTCCGGCTCTCGGTCAGAGCATCAAAAAAATGGCCTGCCGCGCGATCGCGCGGCAGGCCATTTTCGTGTCTATCTGCAGCCGTTAGCGGCGGACGGCCCGCCGACCGGACAGGCTTTCTGCCACACCGATCAGAAGTACCGCGGCAATAACGGCGACGATGAATCCAAGTACGTTCAGTTCAAAGATGTCGCCCGTGCCCAGCAGGTTTGCGATGACACCACCGATGACTGCTCCGACTATGCCAAGCAGCAGCGTGGCCACGAGCCCCAGGTTCTGCTTTCCGGGCTTGATAAGGCGGGCAAGTGCTCCGATAACCAGCCCTGCAATGATGAAACCGATCATGTTGCCTCCTCAGGTTGCGATGAACCCACCATAAGCATACTTAGTGATCGTACGCAAAACGTTTCATCTAGCCGGCGACGGTCAGGCGCCACTGAGACGACGCTGGGGCGCAACCTCCGGAAGGCCGATCTTCAATGAAACACCACGGCACTGGAGCGGCGGCGACCGCTTAAAGGCGGAGGTGCTTAAAGGCCGAGGCCCGCGCCTGGAGCAACCCGGGCGCGGGCCTGAAGCTACATCGGGTCCAATGCGACTCATCGGATCCTCCTCGCGGATGTGTCCCCTACAGGACGGCGTATTTATTTGCACTTGCCGGCTGGAACTCAGCGGATGAGCTGGCGGTGCGACAGCAATTCGTCGCGCACCTGTTCCAAGCGCTGTTCGTCAACACCCACGTTCTGTATTCGTTCCCACAGCGAGACGCTCTGGCGGAGCTTGCGGATCATGGCATTCACCTCCTGCCTGGCCAAGAAATTCGGCATGCCCGCTGCCGCGGAGCGTTTCGAGCTGTCCGGCGCCGGCAGGGCGAAGCCCGCACCCCCGCTCACGGCACCGGCGTCGCCGGGACCGTCGCCGCGGGTATCAAGGCCGCGCAGGCTTCCGGCGGTGATCACCTCGCCGTGGCCGCGCCGCTCCGTTTCCCGGGCCTGCGCCGGCTCGGGTGAACGGACGGATCGTTCCGGTGCCGGCAGCACGGCTGCATCCAGCGGTTTCATGAGGGGTTCCTCTCTGGGATGGACGGAGTTCTCTCCGGAATGGGTTGGATTTCGAGCAGGACGCATGGCGGTATCCAGGGGGGTTGCCGTTGTCGGGGCGGGGCCGGTGGCCGTGCTCGAAGCAGCAGCGGGGGTCGCCGCGTCGGCAGCGGGTAATGCGGTAAGGGTGCTCATAGCGAAGTCCTCAAGGCGGAAGGTGAGGCCTCCGCGCGGGGGAGCTAGAGAAGTGCGGCGATTGACAGACGGCAGCGGTTCAAGACTTGAACCGGCCCAATCAGCGAAGTTCTACTGCGCAGAAATGGCGGAGGCGGGTCGTCGGAGCGCGGCGAAGGAGTTAAACACTCCGCCCGGCGTCTTGGTCATATTCACGATTCCCACCTCCCTTTCCTGATAGCGCCAATAGATACGTCCGAGTTGAAGCTCCTGATTGAGAAAGTTCAATCGGACTCGTCCAACGTACCCGATTGCTCCTGCTTCTGCCTAGCCGCGCCCGGGAACTTATTCATCTTTTTCCCGCTGAACCGGCGTGTCGCCCGCAACACGCCGCATAACGACGGCGGCGCCTCCCCTCAACGAGATGCTTCCCCTTTCCGCGACCCCCTCGTTCGCGTTCCGTCCGCCTTGGCCCGGTTTGCCGCCCGTTCCGGCGGCCAGGCAGGGTCCCTAAACTGGACCCGGATGCGAGCACCCCCCCCCGGACGGGACGACGACATGGAAACTGGAGCTCCGCCGGGACCCGCGACCGGACCTGCGGCCCCGAAGTCCCCGGCCCGCGTTGACGAGCTTGACGCCCTGCGGGCCTTCGCGCTGCTGGGCATCCTGTGCGTGAACATCTGGTACTTCGCCGACCCGTATGCCGTCACCGGCGGCTCGAACCCAAAGTTCCAATCCGGTGCGGACACCGCGCTCCGCTTCGCAGTCAGCCTCCTGTTCGAGGCCAAGTTCTACATCCTGTTCTCGTTCCTGTTCGGCTACAGCTTCGTTCTGCAGTGGGCTTCGGCCGTGGCGGACGGCCAGCGCGTCGTCGTCAGGACCGTGCGCCGGGCGGCCGGCCTCGTGGTCCTCGGGCTGCTCCACGGCCTGCTCCTGTTCCACGGGGACATCCTCCTGGCCTACGGCCTGCTGAGCCTGGTGTTGCTCCGCACCCGCGCGCTCTCCGCGCGGGCCGCTGCCGCGGCCGGAGTGGCGGTCATCAGCTGCATGGGCGTGTTCGTCCTGTTGCTGGGACTCATCGCGGCGGCCGCGGGGCCATTCGGCGGCAGTGCCGCGGCGGGCGCCGCGCCGGCGTTCGGGCTGGCCGGCTCTCCCGCCGACGTTCTGGCCCAGAACGCGTCGCTGTATCCGCTGACGCAGCCTAATGCCGTGCTCCTCCAGGGCCCGATTGCCCTCGGCGCGTTCTACCTCGGCCTGGCGTGTGCCAAGGGACGGCTGCTCGAGCGGGGCATCGCACCAGGCACGCTCCGCCGCCTGGCTTTCACGGCGCTGCCGGCCGGGCTGGCCGCTTCTGCGCTGCAGGCGTGGTTGCAGCACGGCGTCGGCGGTCCGGCGATGACCGTGGTGGCCTTTGGCATTTCCACGTTGACCGGGCCGCTGCTGACGGCAGGTTACGTCGGAGTGCTGCTGCTGTCCTTCCGCACCGCGGCCGGACGCGCCCTGTGCGCCGTGCTGGCTCCAGCAGGCCGCCTCGCGCTGACCAACTATCTGGGACAGTCCGTGCTGATGGCCCTGGTCTTCACTGGTTTCGGGCTGGCGTTGACCGGCCGGTTGGCCCCGCCCGCGGTGCTCGGGGTGGCGGGGCTCCTCTTTGTGGCGCAACTGCTGGCCAGCGGCTGGTGGGTGAAGAGGTTCCGGTACGGGCCGCTGGAGTGGCTGCTGCGCAGCCTCACCTACTGGCGGCGTCCGGCCATGCTCCGTTAGCGGCTAGAGGTTCCAACCCGCAATCGCGGGCGTCTTCTTGTCCCACCCCAGCCGGCAGACGGCAGCGGTATCCAGCACGAAGTGCCGGCCCTCGATGGGTTCCAGGCCAAGCCAGCGGGCCGCAAGCACGCGGAGGAAGTGCCCGTGTGCCACCAGCAAGACCTGGCGGGGCCCTGGCGGTTCGGACGACGGCGTGGGACGCGGGGCCGTGCTGTCCAGCACCTTGGCGATCACATGATCGGCCCGGTCCGCCACCTCTTGCAGCGACTCGCCGCCGCGGACGCCGTGGGTCCAGATCAGGTACGAGGGATCCTTGGCCCGGATGGCGGCGCTCTGGAGGCCTTCATAGTCTCCGTAGTCCCATTCATGCGCTTCGGCCACCACCTCCGCTTCGGGGTAGCCGGCCAGTTCGGCCGTCCGGCGGGCACGCGCCAAGGGGGAGGTCAAGACGGTGTGGAAACGGACTCCCGCCAGCTTCGCCGCGGCGTCGCGGGCCTGCTGGACGCCGGCCGGAGTCAGCTCAAGGTCGGCCAACCCGGTGTACCGGTGGTCGCGCGACCACTCGGTTTCGCCGTGGCGCATCAGCCACAACACCGGAAAATCATGCGGTTCGGCCGCGACCATGGCTATGCCTGCTCCGCGTATTCCGGCTGCGTTCGCCACCAGGCCAGCAGTTTCGCTTTTGCCTCTTCCTGCGCCGCCGGGCCGTTCTCCAGCCGCTCTTCCAGCAGGAATTTGTAGGCGCGGCCGACCAGCGGGCCGGGCCGGATTCCGAGCAGCGCCATGATCTGGGCGCCGTCCAGGTCCGGCCGGACGGCGTCCATTTGCTCCTGCTCCTTCAGCGTGGCGATCCGCTGCTCCAGGTCGTCGTAGGCGAAGGCGAGCCGCTCCGCCTTGCGCTTGTTCCGCGTGGTCACGTCGGAGCGGGTCAGCCGGTGCAGCCGCTCGAGCAGCGGTCCGGCGTCGTTGACGTAGCGGCGCACGGCCGAATCCGTCCAGCCCGCCTCCCCGTAGCCGTAGAAGCGCATGTGCAGTTCCACCAGCCGAGAGACGGCCTTGATGGTCTCGTTGTCGAAGCGCAGCTTCTTCATCCGCTTGGCGGTGAGCTTGGAGCCCACCACGTCGTGGTGGCGGAAGCTGACCGCGCCGGAGGGTTCGAATCGGCGGGTAGCCGGCTTGCCGACGTCGTGCATCAGGGCAGCGAACCGCAGGACGAAGTCCGGACCCGGCACCGCGCCGTCGTCGTCAGTCTCCAAGGCGCAGGCCTGCTCCAACACGGTGAGCGAGTGCTGGTAGACGTCCTTGTGCCGGTGGTGCTCATCGATCTCCAGCCGCAGCGCCGCGACCTCCGGCAGCACGTAATCCGCAAGGCCGGTGTCCACCAGCAGGTCCACGCCGGCGCGCGGGTCCTTGCCGTTGATCAGCTTGGTCAGTTCGTCGCGGACGCGTTCGGCGGAGATGATCTCGATCCGCGCGGCCATGTCCGTCATCGCCTCCTCCACCTCGGGTGCCACGTCCACGTTGAGCTGGGAGGCGAACCGCGCGGCACGCATCATCCGGAGGGGGTCATCGGAGAACGACGCCGACGGCGCGCCCGGGGTGCGCAGCACCCCCGCGTGGAGGTCCTTGACGCCGCCATGCGGATCCACCAGTTCCAGCGACGGCAGCCGCAGCGCCATCGCATTCATGGTGAAGTCGCGGCGGAACAGGTCGTCCTCCAGGGACGTCCCGAAAGCCACCACGGGCTTGCGGGAATCCGGGTCGTAGGCCTCGGCCCGGTAGGTGGTTACCTCGATCATGTGCTGGCCCTTGCGCAGGCCGATGGTCCCGAAATCGCGGCCGATCTCCCAGAACTTGTCCGCCCACTTCCCGACGACGGCGATGGTGGCATCCGGATCGGCGTCGGTCGTGAAATCGAGGTCCGGGGAGACCCGGCCCAGGAACAGGTCGCGCACCGGTCCGCCGACCAGCGAGAGTTCGTGGCCCGCTGCCGCAAACAGTTCTCCCAGTTCGATCACGACGTCCGGCAACGGCAGGGACGGGACGTTGGAACCGGGTGCTGATGCGAACTGCGAACCAAAAAGGTGAACCATAGTGACTTAAGCGTGCCAGATGCCGGGCGCGATGTTTAACAAAGTCCCGCGGCTCGGCCCCGGCATCATCGGCCCGTAACAAAAATCGTTAGAGTGGACTGCATGGCACACCCGGTTCCGAGCGCCCCGAAGCGCACCCCGCTGACAGCGTCAGTGGGCAGCGCCGCGCCCGGACACCATTCCCTGCCCACCGTGGAGGAGATCTCGGCCGGCGGCGTGGTGGTCGATACGTCGACCCCGGACCTGAACGTGGCCATCATCGCGCGCTTCAACCGCGGCGGCCGGCTCGAGTGGTGCCTGCCCAAGGGCCACCCCGAGGGCCGGGAGACCAACGAAGAGGCCGCCGTCCGGGAAGTCGAAGAAGAAACAGGGATCAAGGGCCGCGTGCTGGCCACGCTGGGCAGCATCGACTATTGGTTCACCGTCAGCGGCCACCGCGTCCACAAGACCGTGCACCACTTCCTGCTCGAGGCCACCGGCGGCTTGTTGACCATCGAGAATGATCCGGACCATGAGGCAGTGGACGTGGCCTGGGTTCCGCTGGCGGAGCTGGGCCGGAAGCTGTCCTTCCCCAACGAACGGCGGATCGTGGACCTGGCCCGGGAAGTCCTGCCCGGGCACCTTTGAGCCCCGGCCGGATCCGGCGGTTCGGCCGTTTTCAGGTGAGAACATAGAGGACGATGTCCGAGACCCAGACCCCCTCCCCCAGCCCGTCCGTGCAGCAGCACAGCACAGCCAAGTCCAGTGCCATCATGGCGGCCGGGACCATGGTGTCCCGCGTTCTGGGGTTTGTCCGCACCGCTTTGCTGGCGGTCGCGATCGGCGCCAACACGACGATGGGCGACATCTTCGAGAAGGCCAACACCATCCCGAACATCATCTACCTGCTGCTGGCGGGCGGGGTGTTCAACGTGGTGCTGGTGCCGCAGATCATCAAGGCCAGCCAGAAGAGCGACGGCGGGGCGGACTTCGTCAGCCGGCTGCTGAGCCTGACGCTGCTGGTGCTGGCCGGGATCGCGCTGCTGGCAACACTGCTGGCCGCGCCGATCATCTCCGCCCTGACCCGCGGCTGGACGCCGGTCATGCTGGAACTCGGCACCGTCTTCGCCGTGTGGTGCCTGCCGCAGATCTTTTTCTACGGGCTGTACGCCGTGGTGGGCCAGGTGCTCAACGCCCACGGCCGGTTCGGCTGGTACATGTGGGCTCCCGCCCTGAACAACGTCGTCGCCATCGGCACGCTGGCGCTGTACATCGCACTGTACGGCCGGTATCTGCCCGGCAAGGACGACCCGGAGCTTTGGACCAGCGCCCAGACAATGGTGCTGGCCGGCGGCACCACGCTGGGCATCGTGCTGCAGGCGCTGATCCTGTTGTGGCCGCTGGGACGGCTGGGGATGGGCCTCAAGCTCAAGCTCGGCTGGCGCGGCATGGGCTTCGCCGCCACCGGAAAGGTGGCCATGTGGAGCCTGGCCACCATGGTCATCGCCAACACCGCGTACCTCTTCTACGGGTCGATCGCCTCCGGCGCCACGGCCGCGCGCGCCGAGCTGGCAGGGCCCGGCGCCTCGGTCCCCGGCGAGTACGCCCTGAATACCGCCCAACTGATCGCCATGCTGCCGCATTCGGTCTTCGTCCTCTCGGTGGCCACGGTGCTGTTCAACCAGTTGTCCCGCCAGCAATCGAGCGGGGCGGTGGACGACGTGCGGCATACCGTGAACTCGGGGCTGCGCACCATCGGCGTCGCCACCGTCTTCGGGGCCGCCTCCGTGGTGGTGCTGGCCGGCCCGCTGGCCCGCTTGTTTGCCGGGTCGGGCCCCACCGCGGCGGCCTCCGCTGCGTCGATGGGCCAGGTGCTGACCATCCTCGCGGCCGGCATGCCCTTCATGAGCATCTACTTCTTCCTGGGCCGGGTGTTCTATGCGGAGGAAGACGCCAAAACGCCGTTGATCATGCAGGCGATCTGCTCCGGCGCGTCGGTGGTCCTGGCCGTGCTGATCGCCTGGTTGATCGATCCCACCCTGGTGGTCTACGCGCTGGCGCTGCTGTTCACGGTGTTCCACGTGGTCTCGGCGGTCCTTGCCCACTACTTTGCCCGCCGCCGGCTGGGCGACTACGGCGCGGGCCGCGTCGTGGATACCTACATCCGGCTCGGTTATGCCGGACTGGGCTCCGGGTTGGTGGGCGCAGCGGTCCTGTGGCTGTTCGGCGGTTACGCCAACGGCGGATTCGCCTGGCAGTCCATCGCCACCGCCATGGTGACCATCGCCGTCGTCGGACTGGTCATGGCCGCTGTATACCTGCTGCTCCTGCGCGCGCTTCGGGTCGAGGAGCTGCAGGACTTCCTGCGGCCGATGCTTAAACGGTTGCCCGGACGCGCCTGACAGAAGCGGGTATCGGGTCCGGCAGCGGATAGCATGGAAACCAAATTATCCAGTCACGGGCACCTGCCCAGGACATTTCGCCGGGAGGAACTAGTGCCGCAGCCAGTTGATGTGGGCATGCTGCTTGGTGGCCGCTACAAGGTCACTGCCCAAGTGCTTGCGTCCGCCGAGAACGATCTGGTCCTGGACGGCATTGACCAGGTGCTCAACCGGCCGGTCAGCATCCTGGTGGCAGCGCCGGAGAATGCCAGCCAGGTCGCCATGAGCGCCCGTGAGATAGCCACCGGCGAGCGGGCGGGCAACGTCCAGGTGCTGGACCTCGGCAATGCCGACGGATTCACCTACCTGGTGACCAACGAGGCCCAGGCGGCCGACCTCCTGGACCTGGTCATTCAGCAGGACGGGCCGTATGTAGAGCCCTTCTTCACCGACACACTCGGTTCGGAGATCTTCGGCCAGGCCCGTTCCACGGAGCCGGAGCCGTATGAGGACGAATACGAGTATGAGGACTACGACGAGGAGCCTCGCCAGAGCCTGCGCGAGAGGCTGAACAAGCTCGACCTGCCCAAATTGGGCCGGAACGGCGGCGACGGGACGTCCAAGCCCCGGTTCGGCGCCCGTCCTGAGGCCCCGGCCCGAGGCGCCGGGTCCGCTGCGGGAGCTGCGGCCGCCGCAGCATCTGCCGGGGCGGTCGTGCCGCCGCCGCCCTCCGCTCCCCCGGCCCCACAGGTCGCGAGCCCGGCCACGGCGCCGGTGTCGCGGCAGGCTCCGGCGGCCAACCGGCCGGCTGCCGCTCCGACTCCGGCTCCGGCAGGCAAGCCCAAAGTCAGCTTGTGGCCCGGCGACGACGACGACAAGCCGGGTGTGCGGTCGGCCGGCATGTTCCCGTCCGCCGCCCGCACCAGCAGCGAACCCGCGGTCGATGACTACGAGTACGACGAATACGACGACGAAGAGCGCAACAGCCCGAGGTCTTCCAGGTTGCTGGTGGGCGGGTTGCTCGCCGTCTTGCTGGTGATCGCGATCGTGGTGGCCGTGAGCCAGCTGAATCTGTTCCGCGGCGGCCCGGTCGCCGACGGCTCGCAGGGCGGAAACGAAACCGCGGCCGCCGAACCGGCAGAGACGGGCGCGGCAGAAGAAACGTCGGCTCCGGCCGATGAAGTCGTCGAGCCGGTCATCGCCGGCCTCACCCGCCAGGTCCCGGACTTGCCGGAACTCGACGTGGAGAACGACGGCAAACTGCCCGAAGCCATCGACGGCAACCCCGCCACTTACTGGGCCAGTTACCAGTACGCGTCGGACCAGTTCGGCGGCTACGCCGGAAACATGGCGCTGGTTGTCGAGCTGGAAGAGTCCTCAAGCATCAGCTCGGTGGTGTTGACCCAACTGAGCGGCACCGGAGGAAACTTCTCCGTGCTCCTGAACGATGAACCCACGTTGGACGGTGCCGACCAGGTCGCGCAGGGAAGCTTTACGGCACAGAAGACCACTATTCCGGTCCCTGAACAGGATGGCGCCGCGCCCAAAGCGCAGTACGTCCTGATCAACTTCACGCAGTTGCCGAGGCTGTCCAACCCCATGGGCGGCATGCCGTTCGGCATCCGCATGGCCGAGATCGAAGTCTCTTAGCCCGTCCAGGGGGCGGCTGCGCAACAAGCTCGCCGGAATAAGCCGGGGGCACCCGCCGTTGAGACAAGTGCCGGGCTAACCGCCCCTTCGGGGTGGCCGGCCTTAGGGTTACATCAACATCAGAGGAAGAGGTTCGCAGGCAGTGAGCACAGATACCACACCGTCCGTCCGCGACGTCATCATCGTTGGGTCCGGTCCGGCCGGCTACACGGCAGCTGTTTACACCGCGCGCGCCAATCTCAACCCACTGCTCATCGCCAGCTCCGTAGAGGCAGGCGGCGAGCTGATGAACACCACCGACGTGGAAAACTACCCCGGGTTCCCTGACGGCATCCTGGGTCCCGAGCTGATGGAGAACTTCCAGAAGCAGGCCGAACGCTTCGGCACCGAGATCCTGTTTGAAGACGTCACAAGCCTTGAACTGGAAGGTCCGGTCAAGAAGGTCACCATCGGCTCGGGCGAAACCTTCCTGGCCCGGTCCGTGATCATCTCCACCGGTTCCGCCTACCGGGAGCTCGGACTGCCGGACGAAAAGCGCCTGGCCGGCCACGGCGTCAGCTGGTGCGCAACCTGTGACGGTTTCTTCTTCAAGGGCCAGAACATCGCCGTCATCGGCGGCGGCGACTCGGCGATGGAAGAAGCCCTCTTCCTGACCAAGTTCGCGGAGTCTGTCACGGTGGTTCACCGGCGGGATACCCTGCGTGCCTCGAAGATCATGCAGGACCGCGCCCTGGCCCACGAGAAGATCAAGTTCGTGTGGAACTCGGAAGTCGTCGGGCTTGAAGGCGACACGAAGGTCACCGCGCTGAAGCTCAAGAACACGGTCGACGGCTCCGAGTCGGTGCTGCCCGTAACGGGCGTGTTCGTCGCCATCGGCAACGATCCCCGGGTGTCCCTGGTCAAGGACCAGCTGGAACTGACGCCCGAGGGCACGATCGCCGTCGAGGGCCGGTCGTCCCGCACCTCCCTGCCGGGCGTCTTCGCTGCCGGCGACGTTATTGACCCCACCTACCGCCAGGCCATCACCGCCGCGGGCAGCGGCTGTGCGGCCGCCATCGATGTGGAACACTATCTCGCTGAGCGGGCAGACACCCTGGCCGACGTCGCCGAGCCCGCAACAGTCTGAATCGGTTGTAAAAGGAGAAAAGCATGAGCAACGCAAAAGATGTCACTGACGCTACTTTCGACGCGGATGTCCTGCAGTCCGCCAAACCCGTGATCGTCGATTTCTGGGCGGAGTGGTGCGGTCCGTGCCGCATGCTCTCGCCGATTCTCGATGACATTGCTGCTGAGCATTCCGACAAGGTAGAGGTCGTCAAGCTCAACGTGGACGACAATCCCGCCACCGCAGCCCAGTACGGTATCACTTCAATTCCAGCCGTCTATGTCTTCAAGGACGGCGCGGTGGCCGCGACATCCATCGGCGCCAAGCCGAAGCAGGTCATTGAGCAGGAATTCGCAGAATTCCTTAACTAGCCAGATGGAAGACGACGCTGCAGACCAGAGCCTGCGCCGTTCAGACATTAGTCGACGCGTAGTAGCCCTTCGTGAAGGGCTACTACGCGCTGGCGTTTCCATGGCCTATTTGGCGCCGGATCAAGTAAACAACCCCACGGTCTTTGACGACCATGTGGATGCGGCCGTACGCACCTTCCAGCAGCACCGGGGACTGATGGTCGACGGCGTGGTCGGTCAGGAAACCGAGCGCGCCCTGGCGGAGGCGCAGTTCAAGCTCGGGGATCGTCCGCTGATATTCACGCTGGACGCGTCGCCTCTTCGTGGCGATGATGTCACCGAGCTGCAGCGCCAGTTGTCGTTCCTCGGCTTCTACTACGGTCACATCGATGGCGAGTATGGCGAACGGACCTACCACGCGGTCCGCGAGCTGCAGTTAAATCTGGGGCTCGAACCTTCCGGCGTCGCGGATCAACAACTGGCTGCCTCGATGGAACGCATTAATAGGACGATCAGTCCGAGCCAGGCGTTCTCGCTCCGGGATTACGAACGGCTCAACCAAGCCTCTGCGGCACTGCGCGGCCGGACTATCGCCCTCGCCCCCGGCGCCGGCGATGCGCACTGGGCAGACAGCTCCGACGTTGCCTCCGGCAGCCGCCTGACCGAGAAGCTCGTCGCCGGAGACGTCGCCAGCCGAGTGAAGAAGATCCTGACCGAACTCGGTGCCAGCGTGGAAATCGTTGACAAGGAAACCGAAGGCGGTGGTTTGGACCGCACTTCGCTTATCAAGAAATTCTCTCCGAGCTTGAGCGTTGCCCTCCACTGTGACTGGTTGCCGCAAGAGGCAGCCAACGGCGTCAGCGCGTTCTTTTGGGGACGTCCTGAGTCAGGTGAAGTCCGTTCTCCCATTGGGCACCGCGCCGGCGAACTTATCCTGAAGGAGATTGTGGCCCGCACCGGGTCTACCAACCTGGGTATTCACGGTCGAAGCTGGGATATCCTGCGGCTGCCCAGCACCCCCTCGGTGCAACTGGATCTTGGTTATTTGAGCAGCCCGTTTGACTCGCGTCGCCTCGCTGATCCTATTTACCGGCAGGTCTTGGCCGACTCCATTGTCATCGCCATTCAGAGGCTGTATCTGCTGGAAGAGGACGACGAGCCGACAGGCACATTGGCGCTCGACGACGTCCTCCGCTTCAACCCAGGAACCTGACGCCCGTTAGCGTCGCTCCCCTGTTTCACGTGGAGCGCCGGCGGTCTACATTGAACACCTGCGTTTTACGTGGAACCGGCTGGGCATCTTTTTCCTTGTCGGTCGTTTCACGTGAAACCCCCCTCCCCCGCGAGCCACGCCGCCGAATCAGCACCCGCATTTCGCGCGGTCTGGGACGATCCAAAGGCATGACCGTAGCCGGCCCAGCAACGAACCAACGAGAGTAACCTGCTCATCAACTGCCCGACCCGCGCCTGACACTGTTGGTTTCGGTGTAGCTAGAAATGGACGGTCCGCGTGAGCGCGTCAGAGTCGTCGTTGCTCCTCCGTCTTTTCTTGGCGCGTCGCTCCTGATAGCCGGGCAGGTGGAAACCCTGTGACCGGGGTCGACCCCTCCCGGCCACAGCTTTGCGAGTAACAAGAACCGTCGGACATTTCCCCAGGTCCAAGCCGACCGCCTCTTGTCCGGCCTGTCCTTCAGGTCAAGAGACAACGACGAAACCAAGCGGGGGCTCGGGACCCGCATGGTTCCACGTGAAACCTCGGCATCCAAGGGCCGATTTCGTGTCTAGATCACTGTCGCACTTGCACTAAATGGCACGCCCGCTTTCACGGTCCGGGTCTCGGTGGATGCCGGGGTCGCGACTACGTGCCTGGTCAACGGCCTGGGCTGTTGTTTATATCTAAGTGCGTCAAGAAGCGGCACCGCGGCCCGACTTTCAGCGGACCGGCGGATCATCTCTTGTGACATGGAGAGGGACTAAGGCACCCGAGAATGAATCTGGGAAAGAATCCGCGTAAACCATATCGTTCGCGTCAGCACGAAAGCCGCGCTGTAAGAGAGTGCGTCGGCCAGCCAAGCGGTGCCGCTGCGAGGATTCCTAGCTGGGGGCCTCCGCACGCGTATTTGAGCAGCGGGATCGCCACTCCGGTCTAACGCGACGGCAACGCTTTTGGCAGCACACGTAGAGATCGATCCCTTCATCCCCAAGGGGGGTGCTCGCTCGATCTCTCGGTTTCTGCCGGTCCGCCGCTGCCAACCTGCTGTTCAGCACCGTCGGTCAACGGAGCTTCCGTCGCGACACGACTGTCCTCCATATCAGCGCCTGGTGGGCCGGCCCCATCCTGAGCCCGATCGGGTCCGGCGGCTGTTGAGGCGCCGGGAGTCCTGAGTGTTTCACGTGGAACCCCACGTCTCATCCGATCGGCACCGGCACGTTGTGGCCTCGGGAGTCGGGTTTGGACGTCTAAAGCCAGTTTGGGTCGTTCCACGTGAAACATACGGGCTCACTCCTTGGACCAGAAGCCCCACAGCATGCAATGCCACGTGCCAGCCGCAACTCGGACGAATGCTGCCGCGGCAGCTGGCCACTGTTTATGCGTCGCAAACACAGAGCTCTCCCCAACAAGAAAGGGGAGCTCCATGCGGAGGCTTCCGGCAGGATCAGTCGGTGGGCGTTGCGCCTGTCCACTGGTGTTGCCTGCGGCTAACGTCCGGGGTATGAGTCGAAGCTAGCTGTGGATCCTTGCCTCGCCCAACACATAGCCCGCAAACACCCAAGGCCCGCCAAACATGTGGATCCTGTCGCCGTGCGCACGAATCGGCCTCCCCAGCAGGAGCAGGCACTCGACCGGTCTCCTAAGCGCAGACGAGGACTACGTGCCCTTGATGCTCCACTTGGCGCTCTTGCTCTACGAGCCCCCAGATTCACGTAAAACGCGCAAGCCAGCTCTGGGAGCGAGCAAAGATAGATCCCATAACCACTCCTGTTGTCGGATTAACGCAGCGCCTGGGTCCCGTCCGGTCAGCGATAGAGATGGCGTGCCGACCCTCCCCTACTTGTGGGACGGCGCTCCTCGGCTTGCAGCGATGCGCTACCGCCACGAAGGCGGTCCGCAGTGACGGGCGTGGCCGGTGTAGGCAGCTACGCATCGTCCAGAAGAGTAGAACTACTGTGCAAGTTTCACGTGAAACACTTCGCTTCGTCGCTCCGGCGCTTGAGAGAACCGGTGGGCCTCGCCTACCGCAGCACGTTCAGGAGTAGCGGCTCCCTGTCCCCCCACTGCGCGATGGTCCCCCGCAAAGTCTGGCCCGAAAGGTCAGACCCATGAAGTGCAGGCCGCTGCCCACTGCCTGCATTTCATACGTGCGTGTCCTGGAGGGTATCGTCTTCGCACTAGGAACACCGCCAGCCCTGCGCGCGTTTCCTCACAGGGCTGGCCAGCGAAACAAAGGACCCTAGGCCTCAAGCGGCACGCACTATTGGCAGTAGTAACGGCCAGAGGGCCCAGCCACCCGGTTCATGCGAGGCCGGAACTGGGGGCACTCAGGTCATGCACTTGCGCCCGGGTCTCGAGTTTCACGTGAAACACATCGGTCCGCCGCACGCTATTTTGCTGCCGGGGACGGTCCGATACGAACGTCATCCTTTGAAGCGAGCGATAGAGGCCACCCAGTGACGGCCATCCTGCTCGGAAGCGGCCTTGCCGCTACATTACAGAACTACCAGCCGCGTGTCCTGAGTGCACATCTCCCAGCGTCGGATCAATACGTGCCCATAGGCTCTGCGAGGTCCCTGTCTTACCTGCAACCAAGGAGCTGTGTGTGCAGAAATTTGGCGCCCTTACGGGTTTAGAGATGAGGGATCCAGCCATCCGAGACACCCTGTGGGACAGAGGCACATGATCATGTGCAGCAAAGTTGTGCGTCCTGGTGAATCTTCACCCCCCGAAGCCCGGAAGAGCCCAGGTATCGTGGCTCCACGTCGCGCCTCAGTTTCACGTGAAACACCTTGCATCGAATCAGCCCAATGACACGGCTCCGGTCATGGAACCACCGAGAAAGGCCTCCGCCGGGAACACCCGAGACGGCGCCGGCGTCCGGCACTGCGTCACGACGAGCGTCGCAGCCGGGAACAATTGCACTTAAGCGACGATCCCAGCCCCTAGGTGGGAAAGCGGACTAGGCGCTCCCCTGCCCTTCCCACTAACTTCCACGTCACTAGTGCCGCTGCAAGAAGCCGGTCCGGCCTAGTTCAAGCCTCCTGGCAGGATTGGTCCGCCACGGCTAAGCGCGGCCATTCCCTCGTGCTTGCCTTAGCTAGACGCCTGGCGGTCGGTTTCCAGATGCCCTTGGATCTCACCAAAGCAATGGGCTCCGTCCTTGCGGAACGGAGCCCATGTTTCACGTGGAACGAAGGCTAGGGCGTCGCCGGGTTCAGAACGTCCATGATGCGGTTCAGGTCATCGACGCTGGCAAACTCGATGCTGACGCGGCCCTTCTTGGCTCCCAGGGTGATCTTAACGCTGGTGTCCAGGCGGTCCGACAGGGAACTAGCCAGATAATCTAGCCGTTCGTGCCGAGCTCCCTCACGGGGCTTGCTTTCCCGTTTGGGCCGTCGCACGCCGTCGCTCAGGGAAACGATCTCCTCGGTCGCCCGAACGGAAAGGCCCTCGGCGACAATCTTTTGCGCCAGCTTCTCCATTTCTCCAAAATCAGTGAGTCCCAGGAGGGCGCGCGCATGACCAGCGCTCAACACGCCGGCAGCAACCCGCCGCTGCACCAGCGGAGGGAGCTTCATCAACCGCAAAGTGTTGGACACCTGTGGCCTTGACCGACCGATCCGATCCGCAAGCTCATCATGCGTGCAACCGAAATCATCAAGCAACTGCTGATAGGCCGCAGCCTCTTCCAGCGGATTCAGCTGGCTGCGGTGCAGGTTCTCAAGCAGGGCGTCCCGTAACAGGTCATCGTCGGAGGTGGACCTGATGATCGCCGGAATCGTTTCCAGGCCAGCAGCCTTGGTGGCCCGCCAGCGGCGTTCGCCCATCACCAACTCGTACTGTGCGCCACCGTCATCGGAAGGACGCACAACGATCGGCTGGAGGACGCCGATCTCACGGATCGAATGCACCAGCTCCGCCATGTCTTCCTCGTCGAAGACCGTGCGAGGCTGTTTGCGGTTCGGCTGGATCGCGGTAACGAGGACTTCGGCAAAGGTGGCCCCGGGGACCTCGACCAGGTCGGCGCCCGTCGTTTCACGTGGAACAGATACTTCTGTAGGAGCCGAGGGAGCTCCGGCGCCGTCCCTGCCGACGGGATCTGCCGCCACCTTAGCGGAAGGGTGCGTTTCGCCGGCAGCACCATTGCCATCGGCCCGGGAAGAATCGTCCTTCACAGATTTCTTAGCCGCCGGCTTCTTGCTGCCAGTGGTCGCAAGCTTGCGCGGGGCCCGCAACACTTCGGCTACCTGCGCGGCACTCGATCCGGTTACGGTCTCGGAGTCAGTCGTCGTGAGGACGGCGGTGTCCCCTTCTTCCCTCCGACTGGAAGCGGGAAAGAAAACGTCTACGGGTCGCTGAGTCCGACGTTTGACGGAGGCTTCCTGCCCCTCGGTTGACTCGGTCTCCTCTGGGGCCGGAGCACTGGGTATCAATGCGCCCAAGCCTCTTCCCAAGCCGCGACGTTTTTCACTCATCTGGACCCTCTTCCGTCATGCGCCGAGCTAGCATGCAAATGCTCGCTTAAGGCGTAATTCTACCGTTGCAGTACGGCTTCACAGCTACTTGCCGCGCTCGGCGATTTCGGCTGCGGCCTCCTGATAAGAAAGGGCCCCGCTGGACGACGGATCATAGGTGATCACCGTCTGCTGGTAACTCGGAGCCTCCGAGATGCGAACTGAGCGCGGTACGACCGCACTCAAGACTTCGTTCGGGAAATGCTCCCGCACTTCGGCTGCCACCTGAGCTGCGAGGTTTGTTCGTCCGTCGTACATGGTCAGCAAGATCGTAGAAACAACCAATCCAGCGTTGAGGTGCTTCTGGATCATCTCGATGTTCTTCAGGAGCTGGCTCAGCCCCTCCAAAGCGTAGTACTCGCACTGGATGGGAATCAGTACCTCTTGGGCGGCGACGAAAGCGTTAACTGTCAGCAGTCCCAGGCTGGGCGGGCAGTCGATAAAGACATAATCCAGCCGGGGCAGCCCTGCCGTCTCACGTTCCTGCGCGTAAACCTCGATGGCCCGGCGCAGGCGCTGTTCACGGGCCACCAACGAGACCAATTCAATCTCGGCTCCGGCCAGGTGAATCGTGGCGGGTGCGACGATGAGATGGGCTATATCGGGGCATTGAGCAATCACGTCCCCGAGCGGCATATCGTTGATCAGCACGTCGTAGATGCTGTCGACGTCAGCGTGGTGCTCGACCCCGAGCGCCGTTGACGCATTGCCCTGCGGGTCGATATCGATGACCAGGACGTTCAGGCCGGCCGTAGCAAGGGCAGCAGCGATATTGACCGTTGTCGTGGTTTTGCCGACCCCGCCCTTTTGGTTGCTGACTGTCAACACCCTGGTGTGGGCGGGCCTGGGAAGCTCTTTGGCCTTCAGCCTCTCACGCCTGCGGTTTTCGCTCGCCAATTCCTGGGCGAGCGGTGTGCTTTCGTCAATCGAATCCATAACGTTTGAAACCGTAGCCTCTATCTTCATGTCGGAGTTGGCTATCTCAGCCTCGTTCCCAGGGGAAGTTTCACGTGAAACAGGACCGCTATGGGGGATAAGCGCAACCGTATTCGGTTGTTCAGGCACTCCGTGTCGCGACGAGCCTTCGGCTTCGGTCCCGGTGAAACCCGACACCGTGTTGTTGATCGCCACTTGGATTCCGCCCGCTTTCACTGTCCGCCACCGGCCTCTCCTAGCCTATCGTTGCGCGGCCGGATTCCCGGGGCGTTGCATGGGTGTGTGGGGGAATAGGTCACGCATCAACACGGATGCGGACTACCGTCGTCGGCTCTTCCAAGAGATCATCCCCGACGGTCAAGACCTCTGTTTCTCGGCCGCCGAGCTTCCTAATGACCTTTTCGGCCTTCTGGACCTCGTCAGCTGCGCTGCGGCCCTTGATTGCCAGCATTTCGCCCGTGCCATGCAACAGTGGAATTGAGAGGCGGGCGAGCTTGTCGAGTGCCGACACCGCTCGAGACGTCACGACGTCAGCTGTGACGTCGTCCCCCGCCAGCTCTGCCCGCGTCCGCAGCACCGTGACGTTGTCGAGCGCGAGATCCTCAATGACCTCGTTGAGCCAGACAACCCTTCGTTCCAACGGCTCGATCAGGGTCAAACGCAAGTCCGGTCGCGCCAACGCGAACGTCAGTCCAGGCAGGCCGGCCCCGCTTCCGACATCCGCGACCGCGGCGTCACGCCCTATCAGGTTGGCGACGACGGCGCAGTTGAGGACGTGCCGGTTCCACAATCTCGGGACTTCCCGGGGGCCCAGCAAACCCCGTTCGATCCCTGAAGTGGCCAGATGCGCAACGTAGCGCTCCGCCAGGCCCAGACGTTCACCGAAAACCATGTGGGCAGCTTTGGACTCCGCCACAGTCATTTCAACTACCGACATACCTCTGCCTATCAGACCAATCCGCCGGACATGATCAGGACTCTACCGACACCACGATGTGGCGGTTGGATCCTTCGCCCTCGGATTCACTGATCATGCCTAGCTCGGCAACCGCGTCATGGACGATCTTGCGCTCGTACGCGCTCATCGGCTCGAGCGCTACATCGCGGCCCGTCTCCTTGGCTTCGGCGACGGCGTCTTCAGCGATCTTCTGCAGTTCTTCGCTGCGGCCTTCGCGGTAGCCAGTGATGTCCAAGACCAGGCGGGAACGGTTGCCGGTCGTCGTGAGAACCGACAACCGGGCCAGCTCCTGCAAGGCTTCGAGGACTTCGCCATCCGGTCCCACGAGCGCCTTGAGCGCGTCGTTGTCTTCCTCTTCGGAGACGATCGAGATGTAGGTGCGGCCGTTGCGGACCTCGATGTCGATGTCCCCATCGATATCGGCGATGTCGAGCAGCTCCTCAAGGTAGTCCGCAGCTACGTCTCCTTCTTCTTCCAGACGCTTGGCAGAATTCGAAACAGCTTCCTCCTGCTGTTCGTCCGCTGCGGCCGCTTCGTCGGGAAGTTCTTCAGTCACTTCGGATACGCTTTCGCTGCTCATTTTTTCTTCCTGTTCTTCCGCTGTGGCTGCTGGCGCTGGCCTTTCACCTCTGCCGGGGAATCGGCCGCCGGCGCCTCGGTCTTCCGCTCGCCCAGCAGCGGTACCATCGGCAGGCCCTTCTTGGCACGGCGTTCTGCCAGTTCGCGGGCAGCCTGCGAACCCGGAGTGGGCATGCGCCGGATCACGAAGAACTGCTGTGCCATGGTCCACACGTTGGTGGTTGTCCAGTAGATCAGCACACCGATGGGGAAGTTGATGCCGCCGATGCCGAACACGAGAGGCAGGATGTAGAGCATCATCTGCTGCTGCTTCATGAACGGGGATTGCATTGCTTCGGCGGACATGTTCTTCGCCATGATCTGCTTCTGCGTGATGAACTGCGAGGCAGTCATCGCCAAGATCATGATGATCGACAGGATGACCACGGCGACCTGCTGCTCGCCCCCGCCGCCGTGCAGGAGGGATGCGGAAAGCGGCGCACCGAAAATGGACGAGTCGTCGAACTGACGGATGAGTTCGGGCGACAGGGCGCCAATGCCCTCGCCGTTCTCGCTGGCGCGCGATGCGTTGTTCAGCACGCTGAACAACGCGAAGAAGAACGGCATCTGCACCAGCATCGGCAGGCAGGCCGAGAACGGGTTGGTGCCGTGCTTCTTGTACAGCGCCATCTGCTCCTGCGTCATGGCCTGACGCGACAGCTGGTCGGTCTTTCCCTTGTACTTCTGCTGCAGCTTCCGGAGGTCGGGCTGCAGTGCCTGCATCCCCCGCTGGGCCTTGATCTGCTTGACGAAGACCGGAATGAGGGCTGCGCGGATCACCAGCACCAGCCCGATGATTGAGAACGTCCACGTCCAGCCGTTGGCCGGGTCCATCCCAAGCCAGGAGAAGCCGGCGTGGAAGGCCCACAGGATCCCGGAGACGACCCACGTGAACGGGGTCAGGATGGTGTTTAAGAAGTCCATTACTGATTTGCTCCTCGGGCCGCGCCGCGGCCTTCATCGTCGGCCGGAATAAGTGGGTGGTTAAGCTCCACGATCCGGGGGATTCTGGAAGGGTTCTCCTGCAGCCACAGGTTGAAGGATACAGACGCCGGAACATGATCCACGCCGCCGGGGTTCCATGGGTGGCAACGGAGCAGGCGGCGGGCGGCCAGCCAACTGCCCTTGGCGGCGCCGTGGACCGTCACTGCTTCCAATGCGTACGCGGAACAGGACGGGAAGAAACGGCAGACCTGGCCGTACAGGGGCGAAACGAGTTTGCGGTACACCCGCAGCACGCCGATCAGCGCATACTGCAGGGGACTCATGGTCCTCCTGGGCACGGCGGCATGGGCGGGAACCGGTACGGCACGGGCACTCATTCGGCTCTCCCCTTCTCTCCGTGCGCAGCTTCCGTCGTGGCGGTGCGCGTTAAGGTCAATTTGCCGAGGGCGGCCTTGAGAGCCTTCCGGTAATCCAGTTCCAAAGCGTTGAAGTCTGCGTCGGCAGCTGCCGGAAGGGCCCGCACAACCACGGTGATCCCTCGGGAATACCCATTCTCCCTTAAGCCGGCTGCTGCCAGTTCCCGCAGTCTCCTTTTAACGCGGTTGCGCATGACGGCGTTCCCGACGGCCTTCGAGACAATAAAGCCAAAAGATGCCGGTCGGGCCGGGTCTGCTGCCGCCGCATATAACACTAAGTTCCGGCGCCCTGAGCGGGCGCCGGAACGTACAGTTGTTGAGAAGTCCGCCGATGTGCGCATCCGGTGCTGGCTGGGAAGCATGTGCTACCCAGCCCGCCGAAACACGCCGCTGCGGGAACTGAACCTCACAGCCGGGTCGACAAACTGGCTATTTAGGCCGACAGTTCGGTGCGGCCCTTGCTGCGGCGTGCGGCCAGAATGGCGCGGCCGGCGCGAGTGCGCATGCGAAGGCGGAAGCCGTGCTTCTTGGCACGACGGCGGTTATTCGGCTGAAAAGTCCGCTTGCTCACGGTGGTTACTCCAAGACGATCGACAGATGCGGTTGGACCCATTGCAACAAGGGGGAAGAACAGGTCGGCGCTCTATATGGGGTCTATTCCATTGCCAGGGGCGTTGGACGCACAAGGACAACAAAGTAGACATGAAGGACTAGTCAACGTTAGGCGATGGCGGCGAGTACCGTCAAACCGGCCCTCTCCGCACCCGGGCGTTTCCGTGGATAACCCCTGTGGACAACTCCACGCCAAAGCCGCTTTGGGCGGCCGGAGCTCCTCCCTAAAGCGACGTCCACAGGGGCCTGGATCCCAACTGTCGTCCAGCAGATTCATGCTCTACTCTTGGCAGGAGCCCCTTATCCACCGTCTGTGAATAAGTCTGTGGATTTCGGGCGGGCTGTCGGCAAATGCCGAAGCATGCTGAGCATTTCTGAGGGGTACTACGTGGACACGGACCAGATAAATGACGTCGGAAGTTCTTGGCGCAAAGTGGTCCGGACGCTGGAACAGGACGACCGTGTCTCCCCCCGGCAGCGAGGCTTCATCGTGTTGGCGCAGGCCAAAGGCCTGATCGGTACAACCCTGCTGGTGGCCGTGCCCAACGAACTGACACGCGAAGTCTTCCAGTCGCAACAGCTCAAAGACCCTCTGCACGACGCCCTGTTCGAAGTCTTCAAGGACGACATTCTCTGCGCTTTCAGCGTCGACACGGATATGGCTCCGCAGGCGGAACCGGAACCTGAACAGGAGCCCCGCCCGGCCCCGGCCGTCGTGCGCAGCGAAGCACTGCCCCAGCCGGCGGCGCAGGCCGCTTCCCCGGAACTGGGCAGGCTCAACCCGAAATACATTTTTGACACCTTCGTCATCGGTTCCTCCAACCGCTTTGCCCACGCGGCGGCCGTCGCGGTGGCCGAAGCGCCGGCCAAGGCCTACAACCCGCTTTTCATCTATGGCGACTCGGGCCTGGGAAAAACCCACTTGCTGCACGCCATCGGGCACTATGCGCGCCATCTCTACAACAGCATCCGCGTCCGGTACGTGAATTCGGAAGAGTTCACGAATGACTTCATTAACTCCATCCGCGACGATGAGGGCGCCAGCTTCAAGCAGCTGTACCGCAACGTCGACATCCTGCTGATCGACGACATCCAGTTCCTGGCCAACAAGGATGCGACGCAGGAGGAGTTCTTCCATACCTTCAACGCCCTCCACAACCACAGCAAGCAAGTGGTCATCACTTCCGACCTGCCGCCGAAACAGCTCTCCGGCTTCGAGGAACGCATGCGGTCCCGGTTCGAGTGGGGACTGCTGACCGATATCCAGCCGCCGGAGCTGGAGACCCGTATTGCGATTCTGCGCAAGAAGGCCATCAGCGAGGGGCTGTCCGTCCCCGATGAGGTCCTCGAGTACATCGCCTCGAAGATCTCCACCAACATCCGCGAGCTCGAGGGTGCGCTCATCCGCGTCACCGCGTTCGCCAGCCTGAACCAGCAGGCAGTGGACATGGGTCTCGCCGAGATAGTCCTGAAAGACCTGATCACCGACGAAGGGGCACAGGAGATCACGTCGGCCACGATCCTTGGCCAGACCGCCGCGTACTTCAAGCTCAGCATGGAGGAGCTGACCAGCAAGTCCCGGACCAGGACGCTGGTAACTGCCCGCCAGATTGCCATGTACTTGTGCCGCGAACTGACCGACATGTCCCTGCCGAAAATCGGCCAGGAACTCGGCGGCCGCGACCACACGACCGTCATCCACGCCGACCGGAAGATCCGTGAGTTGATGGCCGAGCGTCGAGCCATCTACAACCAGGTCACGGAGCTGACCAACCGCATCAAGCAGCAACAGCGCGAAAGCTAGCTTCCCCGGCGGCTGCGGCGGCCCTGCCGGGTACTACACCGGTGAAATTAACAGGTGTGGATAAGGTTGTGGATTCTTAAGTGGACAACCCGAGTCCTTAAGAGGAAAAGTACCCTGCCCCCTGTGGACGCCCGAAATTACAAGGATCTGCGTCCACAGGCTGTCAGTGCTTGCCACGACCGCCCTGCACATCTTGTGAACACCCAACTTCGGCTCAGGCACAGGCTGTACCGGGGTTTTCCACAGTATCCACAGCAGTTATTAACACTACGAATCCCATTTATTGATGTTCTTCCAAATAACATTTGACCCTGTTCCGGTTCCCACGCATCGTGCCGAATCGGCCGATCAGGACCTCTGCGCACTCTCGGTGCGCAATGACGGTTGCTGCGGCTAAGCTTGCACAGAGAATCGTTGCCATCTGCTTCAACCTGGTGTTCGCAGTCCCACTCGCTGCACCCCGGCCAGACGCAGGCGGTCTTCCCCGGCATGTTCGTTGTGAAAGGTGGCTTACTTCAGTGAAGTTCAGAGTTGATCGGGATGTTCTGGCGGAAGCCGTGACATGGACAGCCCGTTCCCTGTCACCACGTCCGCCTGTCCCCGTTCTGTCGGGCCTGCTCATCCGGGCCGAAGGCGGCATGGTGAGCCTTGCCAGCTTCGACTACGAGATTTCAGCCCGTCTCCAGATCCCGGCAGACGTCACTGAAGAAGGCACCATCCTGGTCTCCGGACGCCTCTTGGCGGACATCTGCCGAAGCTTGCCGTCGGCACCTGTCGATATCGAAACCGACGGTTCGAAGGTTGCCCTCACCTGCCGCAACAGCCGGTTCAACCTCGCCACCATGCCCGAAGGCGATTATCCGGAACTCCCTGCGCTGCCGGAAGTCAGCGGGGTCGTCGATGGAGAGGCGTTCGCCCAGGCCGTGAGCCAGGTAATCATCGCGGCCAGCCGCGATGACACCCTGCCCATCCTGACCGGCGTCCGGATGGAAATCGAAGACGACCTGATCACTCTGCTCTCCACCGACCGCTACCGCCTGGCCCTCCGGGAGCTGTCCTGGCGTCCGGCCACACCGGGCATTTCCACGAGCGCGCTGGTCAAAGCCAAGACTCTGAGCGAAGTAGCCAAAACGTTGGGCGGCTCCGGCGACCTGAACATCGCGCTTTCGGACAACAGCGAACTGATCGGTTTCGAAAGCGGCGGACGCCGCACCACCTCGCTGCTGGTGGACGGCGACTACCCCAAGATCCGCTCACTGTTCCCGGACAACACCCCGATCCATGCGACAGTCGAAACGACCACACTGATCGAAGCCGTCCGCCGCGTGTCGCTCGTGGCCGAGCGCAACACCCCGGTCCGGCTCGCCTTCACCGACGGTCTCCTGACCTTGGACGCGGGAACCGGCGAAGACGCCCAGGCGTCCGAGGCGATCGAAGCGTCGCTCTCCGGCGACGAAATCACCGTCGCCTTCAACCCGCACTACCTGTCCGAAGGCTTGAGCGCCTTTGACAGCAAGTACGTCCGGTTTTCCTTCACCACGCCGCCGAAGCCTGCGGTCATATCCGCCCAGGACGACCTCGAGGGCGACGACAAGGAAGACTACCGGTACCTGCTCATGCCGGTGAGGTTGCCCAACCAGTAATACCCCGCCGACCCATGGACGAGAGGAAAGAGTGACTCGGATGCACATCGGACTGATCGGCTTGGGCCGGATGGGTTTCAACATGCGGCAGCGGCTCCGGGACGGCGGCATCGAGGTAACCGGCTATGACCGGAACCCGGAGGTCAGTGACACCGCGACCGTTGACGAAATGATCCGGGCCCTGCCGGTTCCACGCACCGTGTGGGTCATGGTGCCCGCCGGTGAGGTCACCGACACGGTCATCACAGAGCTGGCCGGCAAGCTCTCCGCCGGAGACCTGGTGATCGACGGCGGCAACTCGAAGTTCACCGAAGACCAAAAGCACGAAGCCCTCCTGGCCGAAGGCGGGATAGGTTTCATTGATGTCGGCGTGTCCGGCGGCGTCTGGGGCCTGGCAAACGGTTATGGCCTGATGGCGGGCGGAAGCGCCGACCTTGTCCAGGCAGCGATGCCGGTCTTCGACGCCATGCGGCCGGAGGGCCCCCGGGAGGAAAGCTTCGCCCACGTGGGCGACGTCGGCGCCGGCCACTACGCCAAGATGGTGCACAACGGGATCGAATACGGGCTGATGCAGGCGTACGCCGAAGGGTACGAACTGCTGGAAGCCAAGGACATCATCAAGGATGTTCCGGGCACCTTCCGGGCCTGGCAAAAGGGGACGGTGGTCCGGTCCTGGCTGCTGGACCTGATGGTGAAGGCCCTCGACGAGGATCCGGGGTTGAGCCAGGTCAGCGGTTACGTCGAGGATTCCGGTGAAGGCCGGTGGACTGTCGAGGAGGCCATCGAACACGGTGTCCCGGCCCCGGCCATCACCGCCGCCCTGTTCGCACGGTTCGCGTCGCGCCAAGACGACGCGCCCGCCATGAAAATGGTGGCTGCCCTCCGTAACCAGTTTGGCGGACACGCTGTCAGAAAGCCCGCACAAGACCAGGCCGGCCCCCGCAACGAGTCGAAGTAGCTGTAACGCATTGTTTGTTGAATACCTGTCCCTGACCGATTTCCGCACCTACCCGCAGCTCGACATCGCCCTGAAGCCCGGCATTACGGTGTTTGTCGGAGCCAACGGGGTCGGCAAGACCAACATTGTCGAGGCCATCGGCTATCTCGCGTCGCTCTCGTCACACCGGGTCAGCAATGACGCACCCCTCATCCGGTTCGACCAACCGCGTTCGCTGGTGCGGGCACGGGTGGACCGCGGCGGGCGCAGCACCTCGCTGGAACTGGAAATCACTCCGGGCAGGGCCAACAGGGCCCGGATCAACCGAGCCAACCCCGTGCGTGCGCGGGAAATTCTCGGGCACCTGCGCACGGTGCTCTTCGCCCCCGAAGACCTCGCGCTGGTCAAAGGCGACCCGTCCAACCGGCGCCGCTTCCTCGATGAGCTGCTGGCCGGCCTGGTTCCGCACCATGCGGCCACCCGCAGCGATTTTGAACGCGTCCTCAAACAGCGCAATGCCCTGCTCAAATCGGCGCGCGCCAGCGGACGGTTCACCGCCGCCCACGAAGCGACCTTGGAGGTGTGGGACCAGCACATGGCACAGGCCGGGGCCGCCCTGCTGAAGGCACGGCTGGAACTGGTGGACCTGCTGCAGCCGCACCTGGACGCGGCGTACGCCGCCCTCACCGATGGCTCCAAACATGCGGCCGCCGTCTACCGCTCCACCATCCACAGCCAGCTGTCGGATGACGGCGAGGTGGAGAACGACGGCGGGGCGGGCCTTCCGCCGCTGGCAAGCCTGGGAACGGCCGAACTGGCGGAACTCTACCTTGCCGCCTTCAAACAGCAGCGCAAGCGGGAAACGGAGCGGGGCATCTCGCTGGTGGGGCCGCACCGCGATGAGTTGGAGCTGCTGCTGGGACAAGCACCGGCCAAGGGCTACGCCTCGCACGGCGAAACCTGGTCCCTGGCGTTGGCCCTCCGGCTGGCCTCGTACTACGTCTTCTGCGACGACGACGCTACGCCCGGCGCGACTCCCGTCCTGATCCTGGACGATGTCTTCGCCGAACTGGACAACCAGCGTCGGTCAAGGCTCGCGGGCATCGTGGCCGGGGCGGAGCAGGTGATCGTCACTGCCGCGGTGGCCGAAGACATCCCCGACGCGTTGGCGGGGGAACAGTTCATGGTGGTGCCGGGAGGCGTGGCCAATGGCCAGGAAACCGCCTGACCGGGACCGGCCGCAGGAGCCGGCAGAGCCGGCGGGACGGCGGCCGGGCCTGCCCGATCCGGCGGTGCCTCCCCCGCCCGCGGGGCCGGCGGGAGCGGAGCCGTCCCGTGACGAAGGAGCTGTCGAAGACCTGGACGCCGCGAAAGCCGTCCTGAACCGGGTGCGCCTTGCAGCGGCGGCCCGCGGCGACGTGCGCACGAGGGCCAACAGCCGCCGCCGCGCATCCCGGGGGGCGCGGCCGTCCGCCGGCCCGCAGGACTTCGGCCGCGACCCCCAGGGCTTGGGGCGCGTGTTCGACCGGTTTGTCGCGGAACGCGGCTGGAACTCCCCGGTGGCCGTCGGATCGGTCATTTCGCGGTGGGATGAATTGGTCGGCGCGGACATCGCCGCCCACTGCCGGCCGGAGAGCTTCGAGGAAACCACGGTGCAGGTCCGCTGCGACTCAACGGCTTGGGCCACGCAGCTGCGATTGCTCAGCAGTGCCCTGCTGAAGCGGTTCGACGAAAAGCTGGGCCCCGGCGTCGTCACTAAAATCCAAGTGCTGGCGCCGACAGCGCCCAATTGGCGCAAGGGCAAGAGGTCCGTTAGCGGCCGCGGACCGCGGGACACTTACGGCTGATTTCGCCCCTCGCGGGAGGCCGGCCGGAAGCAGCCGGCACCGGCTCGCTTAGACGGCGTGTAGGACGCTGGAGACGTCCGCGGACATACACGGTCCCATCGGGCACCCGGCGGCGGCGTCAAAACCCGGTTTCCGTGCCGCATAGAGCCATGTTCGTGCAGGATTCACCGCCCTGACACGGTAGAATTGACTAGGCGGCGCCCGTCCTCTATCCGGAAGGGCGCCGACACACGAGTCCCCCGGACGGAACACAAGGAGTCAACGGCAACTGTGGCAGAGGACAATGAGCTGGAAAACACCGGCGCAGAACCCCAAATGACAGAGGGCAACGACGGCAAGCACTACGACGCCAGCGACATCACCGTCCTTGAAGGCCTGGAAGCCGTCCGCAAGCGCCCGGGCATGTACATCGGTTCCACCGGTCCGCGCGGGCTGCACCACCTCGTGTACGAGGTTGTGGACAACTCGGTCGACGAAGCGCTGGCCGGTTACTGCGACACCATCAACGTCACGCTGCTGGCCGATGGCGGCGTCCGGGTGGTGGACAACGGCCGCGGCATTCCCGTGGACATGCACCCGACCGAGGGCAAACCGACCGTCCAGGTCGTGATGACCATCCTGCACGCGGGCGGCAAGTTCGGCGGCGGCGGTTACGCGGTCTCCGGCGGCCTGCACGGCGTCGGCATCTCGGTGGTCAACGCGCTGTCCGCGCGGGTGGAGACCGAGATCCGCCGGCAGGGCTACGTGTGGCACCAGTCCTTCGCCAACGGCGGCCTCCCGGTGGGCGACCTGCGCCGCGGCGAGGAGACCACCGAGACCGGGACCTCGCAGACCTTCTGGGCGGACCCGGAGATTTTCGAATCAACCGAGTTCGACTTCGAAACGCTGCGCGCCCGCTTCCAGCAGATGGCCTTTTTGAATAAGGGCCTCAAAATCGTTTTGACCGATGAGCGCCGTCCGGAAGTCCACGCACCGGACGCCGAGGACGTGGACCTGGACACGACGCCCGGCACCGAGGTCGAGACCACGGCCGAACACCGCCAGGTGGTCTACAAGTACGACAACGGCCTGCTGGACTACGTCACGCACTTGAACTCCTCCAAGAAGGTGGAGGTCATCCACCCCGAGGTCATCGCGTTCGAGACCGAGGACACGGAGCGCAAGCTCTCGGTGGAAGTCGCGATGCAGTGGACCACCTCCTACTCGGAGAGCGTCCACACCTACGCGAACACCATCAACACGCACGAAGGCGGCACGCACGAAGAAGGCTTCCGCGCCGCGATGACCTCGTTGATCAACCGCTACGCGCGCGAGAAGAACCTGATCAAGGAGAAGGAAGAAAACCTCACCGGCGACGACATCCGCGAGGGCCTCACCGCCGTCATCTCCATGAAGCTGGGCGAGCCCCAGTTCGAGGGCCAGACCAAGACCAAGCTGGGCAACTCCGAGGCCAAGGGCTTTGTGCAGCGTGTGGTCACGGACGAACTCGGCGACTGGCTGGAGCGCAATCCCGGGCCGGCCCGCGACGTGATCCGCAAGTCGATCCAGGCCTCGCAGGCCCGGCTGGCCGCCCGGAAAGCGCGCGAATCCACCCGGCGCAAGGGGCTGCTCGAATCCGGCGGCATGCCGGGCAAACTCAAGGACTGCTCGTCCCGCGATCCATCCAAGTCGGAAATCTACATCGTGGAGGGCGACTCCGCAGGCGGTTCGGCCGTCCGCGGCCGGAACCCGGAGACCCAGGCCATCCTGCCGCTGCGGGGCAAGATCCTGAACGTGGAGCGGGCCCGGCTGGACCGCGCGCTGGGCAACGCCGAGGTCCAGGCCATGATCACCGCGTTCGGCGCCGGCATCGGCGAGGACTTCGACGTGGAGAAGGCCCGGTACCACAAGATCGTGCTGATGGCCGACGCCGATGTGGACGGCCAGCACATCACCACGCTGCTCCTGACCCTGCTGTTCCGCTACATGCGACCGCTGATCGAGAACGGTTACGTCTACCTGGCGCAGCCGCCGCTCTACCGGATCAAATGGTCCAACCACCCCCACGACTATGTCTTCAGCGACCGTGAGCGGGACGAGACCGTCCGCCGCGGCCTGGCGAACAACCAGCGGTTGCCCAAGGAAAACGGCATCCAGCGGTACAAGGGCCTCGGTGAAATGGACTACACGGAGCTGTGGGACACCACCATGGACCCCGACCACCGGACACTGCTGCAGGTGACGATGGAGGATGCCGCCGCCGCGGACCAGACCTTCTCGATCCTGATGGGCGAAGACGTCGAATCCCGGCGCACCTTCATCCAGCAGAACGCCAAGGATGTCCGCTTCCTCGACATTTAGCCCCCGCCGCAGCCGGCCACCGGCCGCTGACCGGGCCGCACCAAGGTTTTGACGCAAAGGAAACTTAAACGATGAGCGACGAAGAGACGCCCGACCTGCCCGCAGGCACCGGCGATGAGCCGATCGAGGGCGAAATCCTGACCGACCGGGTGGAGCAGGTCGACCTCCAGACCGAGATGCAGCGGTCCTACCTGGACTATGCCATGGCGGTCATCGTCGGGCGCGCCCTGCCGGACGTCCGCGACGGCCTCAAGCCGGTGCACCGGCGGGTGCTGTACGCGATGTTCGACGGCGGCTACCGCCCCGAGCGTTCCTTCAACAAGTGCGCCCGCGTGGTGGGCGAGGTCATGGGCCAGTACCACCCGCACGGCGACATGGCCATCTACGATGCCCTGGTCCGCCTGATCCAGGACTGGACCATGCGCTACCCGCTGGCGCTGGGGCAGGGCAACTTCGGCTCGCCCGGCAACGACGGCGCGGCCGCCCCCCGGTACACGGAAACCAAGATGGCGCCGCTGGCGCTGGAAATGGTCCGCGACATCGACGAGGACACCGTCGATTTCCAGGACAACTACGACGGCAAGAACCAGGAACCGACCGTCCTGCCCGCCCGGTTCCCGAACCTGCTGGTCAACGGCTCCTCGGGCATCGCCGTCGGTATGGCCACCAACATCCCGCCGCATAACCTGCGTGAAGTGGCCGACGGCGTCCAGTGGTACCTGGAGAATCCCACTGCCAGCCGTGAAGAGCTCCTCGAAGCGCTGATCCAGCGGATCAAGGGGCCCGACTTCCCCACCGGCGCGCAGATCCTGGGCCATAAGGGCATCGAGGACGCCTACCGCACCGGCCGCGGCTCCATCACCATGCGCGCCGTGGTCAACGTCGAGGAAATCCAGGGCCGGACGTGCCTGGTGGTCACGGAACTTCCGTACCAGGCGAACCCGGACAACCTGGCCATGAAGATCGCCGAGCTGGCCAAGGAAGGCAGGGTCGCCGGCATCGCCGACCTGCGCGACGAGACCTCCGGCCGCACGGGCCAGCGCCTGGTGATCGTGCTCAAGCGCGACGCCGTGGCCAAGGTGGTGCTGAACAACCTCTACAAGCACACCTCGCTGCAGGAGAACTTCGCGGCGAATATGCTCGCGATTGTCGACGGGGTGCCCCGCACCCTGACCCTCGACGCCTTTATCCGCCACTGGGTTACCCACCAGCTGGAAGTCATCGTCCGGCGCACCCGCTTCAGGCTGCGCAAGGCCGAGGAAGAAGCGCATATCCTGCGCGGCCTGCTCAAGGCCCTGGACGCGCTCGATGAAGTCATCGCCCTGATCCGCGCCTCGTCCACCACGGAAGAAGCCCGCGACGGCCTGATGCAGTTGCTGGACATCGATACGGACCAGGCCTCGGCCATCCTGAATATGCAGTTGCGCCGGCTGGCCGCGCTGGAACGGCAGAAGATCCAGGATCGCCACGCCGAACTCGAGCGGATGATCCAGGAGTTCAACCGCATCCTCGCGTCCGAAGAAGCACAGCGCAGCATCGTCAGCGAGGAACTCGCCGAGATCACCGGCAAGTACGGTGACGACCGCCGGACCCAGATCATGATGGGCTACGGCGGGGACATGAGCATGGAAGACCTCATCCCCGAAGAGGAGATGGTGGTCACCATTACCCGCGGCGGGTACGTCAAGCGCACCCGCAGCGACAACTACCGGTCGCAGCAGCGAGGCGGCAAGGGAGTACGCGGCGCCCAGCTCCGCGGCGACGACGTGGTCGAGCACTTCTTCGTCACCACGACGCACCACTGGCTGCTGTTCTTCACCAACCTGGGTCGGGTGTACCGGGCCAAGACGTACGAACTGGCCGAAGGCGGCCGCGACGCCAAGGGCCAGCACGTGGCGAACCTGCTGGCCTTCCAGCCGGACGAGCACATTGCCCAGGTCATGGACCTGAAGGACTACCAACAGGCCCCCTACCTGGTGCTGGCCACCAAACGCGGCCTGATCAAGAAGACCCGGCTGGAGGACTACGACACGAACCGTTCCGCCGGCGTCATCGCGATCAACCTGCGCGACGGCGACGAGCTCGTTTCGGCACGGCTGGTCGCCGAGACCGACGACATGATGCTGGTGTCCCGGCGCGGCCAGTCCCTGCGGTTCACCGCGACGGACGAGGCACTGCGGCCGATGGGACGGGCCACCTCCGGTGTGACCGGCATGAAGTTCCGCGAGGACGACGAACTGCTGGTGGCCGGCGTACTGCGCGAGGACTCCTACGTCTTCATCGTGACCGCCGGCGGCTACGCCAAGCGGACCAAGGCCGGCGAATACCGGGTCCAGGGCCGCGGCGGCCTGGGCATCAAGGTCGGCAAGTACCAGGAAGAACGCGGGCACCTGGTCGGCGCACTCATCGTGCAGGAAGAAGACGAGGTGCTGGTGGTGATGGAAAGCGGCAAGGTGGTCCGCTCCTCCGTCGCCGGTGTCCCCGTCAGGGGCCGCGACACCATGGGCGTCATCTTCGCCAAGCCGGATAAGAAGGACCGCATCATCGCCGTCGCCAGGAACTCCGAACGAGGCCTGGCCGCCGACGAGGAAGACACCGACACGCCGGAGGTGCCCCAAGGTCCCGAAACCGGCGGCACAACCGACGCCGAATCTGCGCAGCAGGCAACCGATGAAGTACCGTTGAACGCAGACATGACGCAGTCCGCAGCCGAAACGCCGGCGCCGGAAAACGGAGGTAACGAGTGAGTACACCTAAAACGCCACGGCCGGGCACGCGCCCGCAGCCGGCCAACGCGCCCCGGGCTACCACTCGCAGCGGCGGCACGCCGGCACGCCCGGCGAACGGCGGGCAGCGTCCGGCCACCGGCGCACAGCGCCCGGCCGGCCAACCCGCCCGTCCGGGACTCGTGCGCCCGGCTCCGAAGGCCAAGGTCCGCCGCGCCCGCCTGCTGGTCAGCAAGGTCGACCCATGGTCGGTGCTGAAGATGGCCTTCCTGCTCTCCGTTGCCCTCGGCATCGTCACCGTGGTGGCCTCCATCGTCCTCTGGACCACGCTGGACATCACGGGCATCTTTGACCGGGTCAACGGGCTGCTGACGGAAGTCGCGGGCACCGAGGGCGGCGGATTCGACCTGCGGTCCTACGCCTCGCTGGGACAGGTCGCGTCCTTCGCCACCATCATCGCCGTCGTGAACGTGGTCTTGCTGACCGCGCTGGCCATGCTGTCCGCGGTGCTTTACAACATCTCGGCGACGCTGGTCGGCGGCATCGGGGTCACGCTGACGGACGACTGAGCGGATTTGAAGTTCCGGCCCGGCGTACTGTAAAGTCGTATCTCGGCCCGCAAGGGCAGGGGGCGTATAGCTCAGGCGGTTAGAGCGCTTCGCTGATAACGAAGAGGTCCCAGGTTCAAGTCCTGGTACGCCCACGGATGACTGATCCCACCGATGTCGGGAGGACACCGTGAAGAAGTTGCTGCTGATGGCAGCCGCGGCCGCGGGTGTCTTCGTGTACAAGAAGTGGCAGGAATCCGAAGCGGAGAAATCCGCTTGGAGCCGCGCGACCGACAAGGTCGAGTGACTCTGGCATCATCCGGTCCCGCCGACCGGACCCTCCGGGGGCATGGCGCAATTGGTAGCGCACCTGCTTTGCAAGCAGGGGGTTAGGGGTTCGAGTCCCCTTGCCTCCACCGGAAAAAGGAAGACCCGAATCGTAAAGGTTCGGGTCTTCTTTCTGTATAATTGAAGGTCAGCGCCGTGTTCGACGGCGAGTGTTCTCTCTGTTCTTACCTTAAAAGTGGCCCGGTGGACCGGTTGCATTGATAGATATACGGCAGCGAATTGGTAGTGAATTGTGTTTGGTCTGGTGCGCCCAATGCATTGATGGCACGCCGCAGCGTGACCGAGGTGGGCTACGTCCAGACTTTCAGGGCTGAGAGCCCTCGTTCCTTCTCTACGCCGTTTGCCGAGCAGGCGGAACTAGACCCGCTAGTGGTTCAAGCGCCTATCTGAAACCAGACATTTGCCGTTCCACTTTCGTTGGTAAACCTGATGTTCCAGCATCCTGGTTCATCGAATACCAAGCCGGACCCATATTCGTCCCCTGGGCGGTCGTAGTTGCTGGATGAGTGGTGTTCCGGCCCCCACGCCAGACTTGATTCGCTGCCGCCGGGACGGGTCACCTTCACAGCAGGCTCACCCAGACCGCCAATGCGCCAGACAATCTTCTTTTCAACTTCAGAAGCCTGAAAGAACCGTTCGGATTGAACCTGACCGTACAGCGTTATTCCCTCTTCAGAGGAACCCTCAACTTCGGTAGTTCCGTTGGCACCGTTCAGTATCCGTGAGGGGGTTGAACATGTAGCCCCCGCTGTTGAAGGCTCAGCAGTATTCACTGACGGACCCGTTGAAGTGCACGCAGTTGTCGCCAGCGCCACGGGCACGAGGACAGCCGCCCGGCAGAGGAATCTCATCGTCACTCCCATGGCGTGAAGCATCGCATGCGCCTGTCTGCTAGACCAGTGGCAGTCCCTGTTCCTGAAGGGCGCGCCGCAGCGTGACTGACTCCAGCACCGCTTTGACGGTAGATGCCTGCCACACCTTGCCATCCGTTTGCCTCCAGCGGAACTGTGAGGCCCCGATCTGCGGATCGGGGCTTCGCTGCGTCCGGTCCCCCGCTGCGTCCGCGGCGGGATGGGGGTTGGCCGGGTTCACCCCTAGGCTGAAGGTGTGATCATCTTCCTGGCCACGCTGGCTGTGCTCGGCATCTCCGCGTCCGGGCCCATCATGGCTGCCACTGCCGCCCCCGCCCTGGCCATCGCATTCTGGCGGAACATCATCGGCGCCGTCGTGATGGGAGTACCCTCGGCGATCGGCCGGCGCCAGGAGTTCCGGAAGCTGACGACGTCGGACATCGGCTTCAGCGCGGTGGCGGCCGTCGCGTTGGCGCTCCACTTCGCCTGTTTCATCACCGCGTTGCAGCTGACCTCGGTGGCGGCGGCGACTGCTTTGGTCTGCCTGCAGTCGGCGTGGATCGTCCTGTTCAACCGGCTGCGCGGCATTAAGGCGTCCCGGCTGATCCTGTGCGGTGTCGGGCTCGCGTTCGCCGGCGTATTGGTGATCTCCGGGTTCGATCTGCGGCTCTCCAGCGAGGCACTGCTGGGCGACCTGCTCGGCCTGGTCGGCGGGGCCATGGCCGGGGTGTACACGATGGCCGGCGGCCGGGTGCGGCGCCAGCTGTCGACCGGGCCGTACACCACCATCTGTTACGGATTGTGCGCACTCATCCTGCTGGCTATGGCGCTGGCTTTCGGACAGCCGCTCACAGGGTTCCCGCCCCAAGCCTGGGCCGGGATCCTGGCCGTGACCGTGGTGGCCCAGTTGCTGGGTCACTCGGTGCTGAACCATCTGCTGGCTGTCTTGAGTCCGCTGGTGGTTTCAATGATCATCCTGCTGGAAATCCCCGGAGCCGCTGCCCTGGCGGCCGTGTTCCTCGGCGAGACCCTTCCGTGGGGCACCTACGCGGGGCTGGCACTGATCCTGGCGGGCCTGGCCGCCGTCGTGCTCTCCCAGAACAGGTCGAAGGTGCAGGGACGCAACCCGGTGCCGGAAGCCAGCGGTCCCGGGACGGACTAGCGGCTACAGCCCGCCGCGCGTCACGCGGACCTGCGTCCGGGCCTGGTGGACCCGGCGCAGCAGCTTCGCGGGGTAGTAGACGCTCATGAAAATCAGCATCGGCACCCGCGCCATGCGGCGGTCGATCTTGTGGACGTTGTACGTCCGGTCGAAGCGCGTGACGTAGTACCGGTAGTCCTTGGGCGAATCCTCCAACCGCCGGGCCGACATACCGCTGATCATTTCCGGCACGTACTGGATCCTGAGCGCGTGGTCGGCCAGATGCACGGAGATATCGATGTCCTCGTGCATCTCGTCCGCCTCATCACGGCAGACCTCGTTGCGGATAATCTCCCAGGCTCCGCGGCGGATGGCCATGTTGGATCCGAAGAGGAAGTGGTATTGCTTCTTGGCCAGTTTCAGGACGAAGCGGCGCAGGCGGTCGTCGGCCTGGAGACCGAAGCGCCGCAGCGGCATGTCGTAGTACAGCACCGGACCGGTGCACGCCATCACTTCCGGATCGGCGAAAGCCGCTTGCACGCGCTCGACCCAGTCGGGCTCCAGGACGGAATCCGCGTCGATCCTGCCCAAGACTTCGCCGGTGGCATGGTCCAGACCGAAGTTGCGCGTGGGGATCAGGCCTTGCTCCGCATCCTGCTGAAGCAGGATCAGCGGGACATCGGGGTATTCGTCCTGCATCGCGCGGACCAGGTCGGCTGTCCCGTCGGTCGATTTGTTGTCCACGACGATGATCTCCCACGGCGGCACGGACTGACACACCGCGGCGTAGATGCATTGGCGGATGACCGACTCTTCATTGAAGGCCGGGATGACGATCGACACGCTGGGCGCAGCACTTCTCACGGCATGAAATCTACCAGCAGGTTTGCCGGGAGGCCGGGAAGCCGGTCGTGAAGGGGATGGGCCGGGAAAGAAGAATGGGAGCTCCCCATCGGGGAGCTCCCATTACAGAGTGTGCTGAAGGAAAACTACTTCTTAGTGTCCTTCTCGGCGGCAGCGTCGGCAGCTTCGGCAGCCTTCTGGCCGGCCGCCCGCGCGGAGCGGGTGGGGCCGTTGCCGGTCGTCTTGGCCGTGGCTGCTGCGGCCTCGGAACCCTTATCGGCGACGGGTGTTCCCGTTGCGGCGTCCGAGGTGGCCGGGGCCGCAGCGTGCTTGGCTGTCGCGGTCTCGGCAGCCGCGGCGGTACCTGTCGAGGCGGTACCTGTCGAGGGCGAGGTGGAGGTCGACGCAGCGGGGGTCGTGGAGGTTTGACCCGCCGGAGTCGCAGCCGTCGGCTGGACGGGCGTCTTCCACGGATCTTCGACCGGCCGGGCAGCGCGCCATGCGGCCACTCCCGCCGTCACTGCCGCGGCCAGAATGCCCACGATCAGCCAACCCTTGCCGCCGCCGGACTTCTGCTGGTTTTTCAGCTCCTTGGCCGCCTTCCTGGCGTGCCCGGCGGCTGCCTTCTGGGCCTTCTTGAGGGCCCGCTTGGATCCTCCGGCCTTGACGACGGCGGCCTGCACCGAAACGGGCAGCGCAGTCTTGTCCAGCGTCTTGGCAACCTGGTCCGCGGTTGCGGCGAGCCGTGCGGAAACGGTCGGGATGTACTCGTCGACCACTTTGTCCCGGGCGTGTGTGATGGCGGGGGCCGCCCGGTCCAGGGTCTCCTGGATGCGCGGAGCCGCCTCATCCACAGCGTGGGAAATCTTCGGCGCCAGGCTGTCCAGTCCCTCCTGAATTCTCGGCGTCACAGTCACTACGGAGTGGGAAAGATCCTTGGCGGCCTTCTGCAGTCCCCCCTGAATGCGCGGTGAAGCGGTCTCAATGCCCTTTTCGATCCGCGGGACGGCCCAGTTCCGCGCGGCTGCCATCTTGGGAGAGGCCCAGTCCTTTGCTGTTCCCACGAGGACAAAAACATTGCCTTCTGAGTCGTGCGCTATTCGTTTGGTCTTCTTCACTACTACCTCCCGGAAATGGTGACGGTCGTTCATCAGCCTACTTCCTGCACTTGCGGACGGCTACGCCGGCGAGGAAACGCGCGGCATTTTCACTCATCGCGGAACCCGCCGCTGGCGGGAACCGTCGGGAATCGCCGTGGAAGAATGGTGCCATGACTGCTATCGCTACAGCTAAAGCCACTATCCACACCAACCACGGCGACATCGTGGTGAACCTGTTCGGCAACCACGCCCCGAAAACCGTTAAGAATTTCATCGGGCTGGCCACCGGCGAGATCACCTGGAAGCATCCGCAGACCGGCGAAGAGACCAACGCCCCGCTCTACGACGGCGTCATCTTCCACCGCATCATCAAGGATTTCATGCTCCAGGGCGGCGACCCGCTGGGCCAGGGCATCGGCGGCCCGGGCTACCAGTTCGACGACGAAATCAACCCCGACCTGAACTTCAACGAGCCCTACAAGCTGGCCATGGCCAACGCCGGCATCCAGGGCGGCCGCGGCACCAACGGCTCGCAGTTCTTCATCACCACCGTCCCCACCACCTGGCTGCAGGGCAAGCACACGATCTTCGGCGACGTCACGGACGAAGCTTCGCGCGCCGTCGTCGATTCCCTCAACGCGGTGGCTACCGACCAGCGGGACAAGCCGCTGGAAGACGTGGTCATCAAGAACATCACGGTCGAGCAGCTCTAAGTTGCCTAATGTCCCCGCCCGGAACCCGGGCGGGGACCTTTTCCCAGCAGGAGCGCCTCCATGTCCTACGGAATGCCGGCCGAACCGCCGCAGACCGACGTCCCCGTCTGCCCGCGGCATCCCGACCGCGTCTCCTACGTGCGCTGCCAACGGTGCGGACGCCCGGCCTGCCCGGAATGCCAGCGCACGGCGTCGGTCGGCGTCCAGTGCGTCGACTGCGTCAACGAAGCGGCGCGCAGCATGCCGACTGTCCGGACCGTCTATGGCGGGGCGGCCGCGGTCGGCCGTCCGATGGTCACGCTGACGCTGATCGGCATCTGCGCCGTTGCCTATCTGCTGCAGTGGGTCCTTCCCGGCTTCACCGAAAAATTCTTGTACGCGCCGGTCTACACCCTTCCCAACCCGTTCTACGCGCCGGAACCGTGGCGGATGATCACCTCGGCTTTCCTGCATTCGCCGAATTTCCTCCTGCACATTGCCTTCAACCTCTACGCCTTGTGGATCCTGGGCCGGCACCTGGAGCCCTTGTTGGGGCGGCTGAGGTTCCTTGCGCTGTACCTGCTGTCCGGCTTCGGCGGCTCGGTCGGCGTACTCCTGCTCTCCGCCCCCAACATCCCCGTGGTCGGCGCCTCCGGCGCCATCTTCGGCCTGTTCGGCGCACTGTTCATCGTGCAGCGGCAACGCGGCGGCGAGGTCAGATCGCTGTTGGTGCTGATCGGCATCAACGCGGTGCTCGGCTTCGTGGTCTCCGGCATTGCCTGGCAGGCGCACTTGGGCGGACTGCTGGTTGGTGCCTTGTCCGCCGTGGTGCTGGCCTACGCGCCGAGGGGAAAGAACCGAAGCGTTGTCCAGTTCACGGGGCTGGCCGCCATACTCCTGGTGCTGGTGGCGGTCACGGCCCTGAGGGCGCTGACGTAACCCAGGCCGGCTTCCGCCAAGGCGGGCAGGAACAGTGTCCTCGCGGACGCGCTTCCTGCCCGCCTTTTCTGTGTGGTCCCCGTTTCCGGACTGGCAATCCCCGGGCAGTCCCCGCCTGGGGGGGTGGATGTGGGCTTCCGCTGTGCCTGCGGGGCACCCTCGCTCCCTCCCTCCGACTCCCCGGCCTGAGCGCTGTGCAACCGCGCGCTTTCCCCATCCTGTGGGTGAGCTGTGGAAAATTCCGAGCCTCTCGCTTCGGTGAAACGATGTTATCCACAGGAGTTATACACAGTGAGGATAAGTTACACACATGTAATTCCACAGCTGTGGATAACGCGCTGGAGGCGAAGAGAAGGGATGGAGGGAAGTAATCCCCAAAGTTATGCACGCCTGTGGATAACTTCGGTCTACAACTGTGAAAACGTGGACAACTAGTCTGCAGCCCCTGCAATCAGCCAAGCACTACGGTGGAAAAAGCGAAACAATCGGCCGCCCGAAGACATATGCAGACCCTGCGAACCGGCCGTCAGGTAGCCTTGAAATCCGGTCCCCTCGCTCGACCAGCCACGGGGCCACGCGGCCGTCCCGGACCCAGGCGATAGTCGGATCGAATGCGCCGCGCCCCATGCCTTGTGAACGGCCAGCCGCGGCCTCTCGGAGGATCTGCTTCCTGTCGGCCTGCCGCAGGCCGGGCCATCCATGCGCCCTCCCGTGAAGGGAAGGAACAACAGAAGGACACTACGTGACTACCGAAACCGGCAACTCCACACGAATCGACCTCACCCGCGAGGAGATCTTCAGCGCCCATGAGGGCGGCAAGCTGCAGATTGGCCTCACCGCACCGTTGGAGACCAAGCGCGATCTCTCCATCGCCTACACACCGGGTGTGGCCCAAGTCAGCCGTGCCATCAACGCCGACCCGGAAATGGCCGGGAAGTACACGTGGGCCTCGCGCCTGGTGGCAGTGGTCTCCGACGGCACCGCGGTGCTGGGGTTGGGCAACATCGGTGCGGCTGCCTCACTGCCGGTGATGGAGGGGAAGGCTGCCCTCTTCAAGCAGTTTGCCGGACTGGACTCCATCCCGCTGGTACTCGAGACCACCGACGTCGACGAGATCATTGAGACCCTGGTGCGGCTGCGGTCGAGCTTCGGCGCCGTCAACCTTGAAGATATTTCGGCGCCACGCTGCTTCGAGCTCGAAGCCCGCCTCATCGAGGCCCTGGACATGCCTGTCATGCACGACGACCAGCACGGCACCGCCGTCGTAGCCCTTGCGGCGCTGACCAATGCCGCCCGGGTGGTCAACCGCGAGCTGGCGTCGCTCAAGGTGGTCATTTCCGGTGCGGGCGCGGCCGGCATCGCCGTCGCCGAAATCCTGCTGGCGGCCGGCGTTGCCGACGTTACCCTGCTCGATTCGCGCGGCATCATCCACAGCGACCGCGGCGATTTGACCGAGGTGAAGGCGGCCTACGCTGCCCGCACCAACCCGCGCGGAGTCACCGGCGGCAGCGCGCAGGCACTCGACGGGGCCGACGTGCTGATCGGGGTCTCTTCCGGCACGATCCCGGAAGAGACCTTGGAGAAGATGTCGGACGACGCCATCATCTTCGCGCTGTCCAACCCGGATCCGGAAGTACACCCGGAGACCGCCGCGAAGTTCGCGAAGGTTGTGGCCACCGGCCGCAGCGATTTCCCCAACCAGATCAACAATGTCCTGGCTTTCCCGGGCATCTTCCGCGGCGCACTGGACGCGGGTGCCCGCCGCATCACCTCGACCATGAAGGTTGCCGCGGCCGAGGCAATCGCGGGAATTGTCGGGGAAGACCTCGCGGCCGATTACATCATCCCCAGCCCGCTGGACGCCCGGGTCGCCCCGGCCGTTACCGCTGCCGTGATGGCCGCCGCAGACGCCGGCTGAGCGTACCCGGCAGCCGCCCTGGCGGGGGCCCGTTCCCGTATCGCCGGGAGCGGGCTCCCGGCGCATCTGCCCCCGGCCAGGCGGGCCTTAGAGCCATCGGTTGCGCCTGAAGAACCAGTAAAGCCCGAGGGCCGTCAGGAACATCAGGACCAGCGACATCGGGTAGCCGAACGCCCAGTCCAGTTCCGGCATCACCGTGAAGTTCATCCCGTAGACGGACGCCACTAACGTCGGGGCGAAGAGTATGGCCGCCCAGGACGAGATGCGCTTGACCTGTTCGTTCTGGGTAACACTGGTTTCGGTGAGTTTCTGGGCCTGCAAGGTGGAGCTCAGGCTCAGGGCGTTCTGCAGGACGGCACGGAAGGCGTCGACGCGCTCGTTCAGCCGGATCACATGGTCTTCGACGTCGCGCAGGCCGCGGGCCACCTCAAGGTCCAGGTCAGGGTCTTTGGTGCCTCGTTCGAGGACAGCGATCATCCCCTCCAACGGGTGCAGGGCCCGCTGGAACTCGATGACTTCGCGCAGCAGCTCGTAGATCCGTCGGGAAACGTCGGGATCGCCGCCGAAGAGCTGGTCCTCGATCTCGTCGATGTCGTTCTCCAAGCCGAGCACCACGGGTTCGTACTCGTCGACGACCTGGTCCAAAACCGCGTAAAGTGCCGCCTGCGGCCCCGTCGCCAGCAGGTCGGGCACGGCCTCCATCCGTTGCCGCACGTGCGCCAGATCCGGCGACTCCGCGTGCCTGACGGTGATCAGGAAGTCCCGCCCCATGAAGACGTGCAGTTCGCCGAACTCCACCTTCTCGGTCTCGTCGATGTAGCGCGCGGGCCGGAGGACGGTGAACAGCGTGCGGCCGTATTGTTCCAGCTTGGCGCGCTGGTGGCCGCGCAAGGCGTCCTCCACGGCCAGGTGGTGCAGGTCAAACTCCGCTGCCACAGAGGCCAGCTCCGTCTCGCTCGGCCGGTAGAGGCCTATCCACGCCATGCCCGAGTACCGGTGCAGCTCGCTGAACGTCTGCTCCAGGGTTTCGGGCGTGGCGGCACGGACGCCGTCGACGTAGATGCCGTTATCGACCAGCATGACTGCCTACGAGCGCCACCTGGTCGTCATCAGGAAGCCCGCGATGGCGATGCCGAACCCGATCATGATGTTCCAGGACCCTGCTGCCGGCAGCGGCCACGCTCCCTGCGTGATGTAGAAAACGATGATCCACAGCAGGCCGATGATCATGAGGCCGAACATGACCGGTTTAAACCACACGGGGTTGGGCTTATTGCCCTTGGCGGTCAATTCCTCGGGACGCCGTTCGGTCCTCTTGCGGCGCTTCGACTCGGGCACAGATCCTCCGGGGCATCAAGGGGTGGTTGGCACTGGCTGGCCGGGGCCGCGAGCTTCACGCGAGTCCGCCGCCGCCGACCGTCTAGCTGTTTAGTCTAGCCAATGTCTGTGACGTTCGCCGCCGCGCATTTGCCGGGATCACCGCGCGGGACCGATCATAGTGTGAGTGCTGCTGTTGCCGCCTTGGCTCCCGTTCCCCCGACGGGGTGCCGACCGGCCCCCGCAGTCCCCCCGTTCCGGAACCATTCCACGATTGGTACGACCGTCACATGAGCAAGACTCCGCGCATCCTCGTCATCGACAACTATGACAGCTTCGTCTACACCCTGGTCGGCTACCTGCAGGAACTCGGCGCGGAAACGACCGTGGTGCGCAACGACGACGTCACCCTCGAGGAAGCTGTTGAACTGGCCGGAGTCCGCGACGGGGTCTTGGTCTCCCCCGGCCCGGGAACGCCGTCCGAGGCGGGCATCTGCATCGAGCTAATCCGCTGGTGCGGCCGGGAAGCAAAGCCGATGTTCGGCGTGTGCCTGGGCCACCAGGCGCTGGCCGAGGCCTACGGCGCCACCGTCACCCATGCCCCCGAATTGATGCACGGGAAGACCTCGCACGTGACTCACGGCGACCAGAACGCCTTCCTGGGCGTGCCGAACCCGTTCACGGCCACCCGCTACCACTCGCTGGCGGCCGTGCGCAGCACCATCCCGGCCGAACTCGAAATCACCGCGGAGACGGACAGCGGAGTCGTGATGGGCCTGGCCCATCGGAGCGCGCCGCTGTGGGGCGTGCAGTTCCATCCAGAATCGGTGCTGACCGAAGGCGGCTACCTGATGCTCGGTAACTGGCTGGAGTCGCTCGGTGCGGAGGGAACGGCCGAACGCGCCGCCACGCTCAGCCCGCTCATCACCCACTGAACCGCTCCGGAACGCGGGACTGCACCCGAAGGCGGGCCGGTCCGTCCGGAACGCGGGAACCCTCCGAAGCGGGACGACCCCGAAGGCGGGACCATCCAAGGCGGGCCGGTCGGGGGACCGGCTGCCCCGGATGCTGTCAGTCGTTGCTGTTCCCGTTGCCCCGGCCGTTCCCGTTGCCGCGGCCGTTCCCGTTGCCGGAGTTGTTTCCTCTGTCGGAGCCCTCATCCTCCTCCGGCGCAGCCGTCTCGGAGGGCTCGGGCGGCGGCGGTGCAACCGCAACGGTCAGGACGATCTCGGTCCCCTGTTCGACGTCCGTTCCCGCTTTAACGCTCTGGCCGACGACGGTGCCGGGTGCGACCACCTCGTTGTCGACCTCTTGTACCCGGTAGGGCAAGGCAACGGCCGCGTCTTCAAGCATCGTGCCGGCTTCTTCGACCGTTTTGTTCATCAGGGCCGGAACGCGCACCATGCCGTTCGAGATGACCAGGTCCACCGTGGAACCGGTCTTGACCTTCTCGCCCGGAGCGGGCTTGGTGGTCACCACATTCCCGCGCGGCATGGTGGCGCTGTTCGCCGGGACGTTTTCCCCCGGTTCCAGGCTCAGGTTCCGGAGCTTGTCCCGGACCTCCGCTTCGGTGCGGCCGGCCAGGTCCTTGGGAATGGTGGCAAATTCGCTGCCCTCGGAGATGTAGACAACGACCTGGCTGCCCGGTTCCAGCTGTTCTCCGACGTCCGGATCGGTTCGGGTTGCCATGCCCGCCTCGACGTCGTCGCTGAACTCCTGTTCGACCCGTGGCTGCAGGTCAGCTGCCCAGATGGCGTTGGTGGCGGCGTTTTGGTCCATCCCCGCCACAGCCGGAACCGCAACCGTATCCGGGACGGCGTTCTGCACCAGCATGTTGTAGACGTAGTAGCCCCCGCCGACCAGGACCAGCAGCAAGGCAATGATCAGCGTGACGATCCATGCACGGCGCTTGGCCCGGCGCTCGGGTTCGATGTCGTGTTCACTGCCCACGGCCAAAGCCGTGGGAAGCTGCCCGCGGTCGTAGGAGGCCGTTTCCGGCCCGGCGTCGTCTTCAGGCGAGTAGGCGGTGTGGGACAGTTCCGATGTTTCCCCTGCCACGACGTGGGCCGGCTGGGTGATCAGTTCTGTGGCGGGAGCCAGTGCGGGAAACGCTTCCGTCGCCGGCCCGGCCGCCTGGTGCGGCGTCCCGCCCAGGGCCGCACGCAGCGCGTCCGCGAATGCGGCGGCCGTCTGGAACCGGTCCGCCTTGTCTTTTTGCAGCGCATGTTCCAGCACGGAATCCAAGGCAGGAGTGACGTCAGGATTGAAGCGGCTGGCCGGTTCGGGGAGCTCGCGGACGTGCTGGTAGGCCACGGACACCGGGCTGTCACCGATGAAGGGGGGACGGCCGGCAAGCATTTCGTAGAGCAGGCAGGCGGCCGAGTACAAGTCGCTGCGCGCGTCCACGGCTTCACCCCGGGCCTGCTCCGGGGAAAGGTACTGTGCGGTCCCCAGGACCGCCTGGGTCTGCGTCATCGTCGCGGCCGAATCGGCCAGCGCACGTGCGATGCCGAAGTCCATCACCTTCACGCTGCCCTCGTGCGTGACCATGACGTTGGCCGGCTTGATGTCGCGGTGCACAATGCCCGAGCGGTGGCTGTATTCGAGCGCGGCCAGGACGCCGAGGGCGTAGCGGACCGAGTCCTCGATGCTCAGCTCGCGGCCCTTGATGAATTCACGCAGCGTCCGGCCCCGGACGTACTCCATCACGATGAACGGGACCTTGACGTCGTGCTCCGCCGCGCCGGGAAGATCCATGTCCCCCGTGTCGTACACGGCAACGATTGCCGGGTGGTTCAGTCCGGCCACCGCTTGGGCTTCGCGCCGGAACCGGGACTGCAGCATCGGGTCGCGGGCCAGGTCGGTCCGCAGCTGCTTGACCGCCACCGAGCGGCCCAGGCGGATGTCACGGCCCAGCAGCACATCGGCCATCCCGCCGCGTCCGATGAGTTCCCCCACCTCGTAGCGGCCAGCCAGGATGTGCGGCGAGTCCACTGGTTGTCGTCCTTCCATCAGACCGACCAGGATCCGGTCACGGCTTACCGCCGCGCGTGTCGGGAGCGGAGGTCGGCAGGCCCTTGGCATCCGGCGAGCCCGTCTCTGTCGGCGGCGCCGGAGTTTCCTCTTCTTCAGGCCCGCTGGAGACAACGTAGCTGACGGTGGACCCGACCGGAACGTCACCGCCGTCGGGAGACAGGCTGAGCACGGTGCCGGCCTCTTCATCGCTCGGCTGCGCGCCGGATTTCTGCGGAACCAGGTTCAGTCCGATCAGGGCCTCGCGGACCCGCTGCTCGGACTGCCCGGCCAGACCGTTGGGAATGGTGACAGTCCCGGGGCCGGTGGAGTAGGTGACGGTGATCGCTTCGCCAACGACGACGGCGCCGGTCGGTGCGATGTCGATGACGGTATTCTCGGCTTCGCCGCTTTCCACCGGGTCGGGAACCACCTGGTAGCCCATGTTTTCGAGCTCGGCCCGGACGTCGCTGAAGGGCCGGCCTAAAAATGCATTCGCCGTCAGCTGGTTGGTCTCCGGCGTTGCCGTTTCGCTCGGTTCCTCGGTCTCTTCTTCGGTTGGCGTGGCGGAGGTGGTCTTCGTCGCCGGCTTGGTGGTCGAGCTCGATGCGGACGACGACGACTCTGTACCGCCGGTGGGGGTCAGCATGGGCAGCAGGATCGCACCGGCCACTGCGAACAGAACCAACAGGATCAAACCGACCAACGGCCAGGTCCAGGGACTGCGTTTTTTCTGCTGGCGGCGCGGGGCTTCTTCAGGCTCATCGCTGTCCAGATCCTGATCGGTCCAGTCCCGTTCGGCGCCGAGGCCCGCTGCGGCTGCTGCACCGCCGACGGCGGGCAGCTGGGAGGTCCCGGCGCTGACGGCGCGGGTCGGAGCGGTTCCGGGGGCGGGGACCGGAGCAGTCATCAAACCGGTGCTGTCGTCCCCACCGAACAGCAACATCCCTGGGACAGCTGCCTCGGCGGCACGGATATTGCCGGCACGGATGGCGTCGGCCGCCTCGGCGAGCTTTTCCGCGTTGGCCGGCCGGTCGGCCGGGTCCTTGGCCAGCATGGACATCAGCAGAGCGCGTACCGGCCGGGGCAGGGACTCGGGCAGCGGCGGGGGAGTGTCGTTGACCTGGGCCAAGGCAATGGCAATCTGCGATTCACCGGAGAACGGCCGGGAACCGGAAAGGCACTCGTAGCCGATGACGCCGAGCGAATAGATGTCGCTCTGTCCGGTGGCAGTCTGTCCCGTCGCCTGCTCCGGCGCCAGATACTGGGCGGTGCCCATGACCTGCCCGGTCGCGGTCAGCGGGACCTGGTCGGCCAGCCGCGCAATGCCGAAGTCGGTGATCTTGACCCGGCCCTCGGGCGTGATCAGCAGGTTTCCGGGCTTGACGTCGCGATGCACCAGGCCCTGGGCATGGGCGACGGCCAGAGCCTTGGCGGTCTGGGTGATGATGGACAGCGTCCGGTCGGGCGAGAGCACGCGCTCGCGCTCGATGATGGCCGAGAGCGGATGCCCGGGCACGAGTTCCATCACGAGGTAGGCGGATCCGGCCTCTTCGCCGTAATCAAAGACATTGGCAATACCGGTGTGGTTCAGCAGCGCGGTGTGCCGGGCCTCTGCGCGGAAGCGGTTGAGGAAGCCCGGGTCGCCCGTGTACTCCTCTTTGAGGACCTTGATGGCGACGATGCGGCCGAGGACCTGGTCCTGCGCCTTCCAGACCTCACCCATGCCGCCGATGGCGATACGTTCAGTGAGCTGGTACCTGCCGCCTAAGGTGATACCCGAGGTAGGTCTCACTTATTTAACACCGCCTCTAGGAGTTGCCGAGCACTTGGACTTGAGAGTGAAGAACCGGTCGTTACATCGACGTCCTCGAAGACGACGGATACGACGGCCTGGGGGTCATCCGCCGGTGCGAATCCGGTGAACCACGAGTTGTTGCCTGCTTCGCCGGCCAGCAGTTCTGCCGTGCCGGTCTTGCCGGCCACCTCGACGCCCGGAATGGCGGCCCCGCCGCCGATGCCCCTGCTGACCACATTGACCATCCAGTCCTGAATCAGCCGGGCGTTGTCTGCGGAAAGGGAACGTTGCAGTTCCTGGGGTTCGGGGCTGTCCATGACGCGCAGGTCGGGCGCGCGCACGGTGCGCACGAGGTTCGGCTTCATCAGGACGCCGTCGTTGGCGATCGCACTGGTCATCATGGCCACCTGCAGGGGGGTCACGCGGACGTCGTACTGGCCGATGGCCGACTGGGCGAGCAGGTCATCGCTCATGCCGGTCGGGAACTGGCTCGCGGTGACGTGGGTGGGGATCTGGTAGGACTCGCCGAATCCGAACTTGGCGGCCTGCTCCGCAATGGCGTCTTCCCCCAGGTCCATGGCGATCTGTGCGAAGGGCGTGTTGCAGGATTGCTCCAGGGCAAAGGAGAAGCCGACGGTGGTCCGCGCCGCACAGCCGCCGTTGACGTAGTTCGGCAGCTCAACGTTGGTGCCGGGAAGCGGCAGCGTCGGAGGATTGTCGAGCTTGCTGTCGGCGTCGTACTGGCCGGATTCCAAGGCCGCAGCCGTCACCGCGAGCTTGAACACGGAGCCCGGAGCCAACAGGCTCTCGGTGGCGGGGTTGGTGAACGGAGACAGGCCCGGCACCTTCTCCAGTTCGGCCATGTTCTGCGTGACCTCTTCGGTGTTGTGCCCCGCCAGGTCATTCGGATCGAAGCTGGGCTTGGAGACCATCGCGAGGATGTTGCCGGTGTCCGGTTCCATCACCACGATCGAGCCCTTCACGCCGTCGGGAATCAGGTCCCAGGCCAACTGCTGCAGCTCGGCGTCCAAGGTCAGCTCCACCGAGGCGCCCTCGACCTGGCCGCCGGAGAACATCTGCACGATCTGTTCGTAGAAAAACTCGTCGCCGGAACCGGAGAGCTGATCGTTCATCGCCGACTCCATCTGGGTGGAGCCGTATACCAACGAGTAGAAACCGGTGATCGGCGCGTACAGCGCGGGCTCGTTGTAGACGCGCTGATAGGCGAACTCGTCGTCCGAGGGAACCGATTCGGCGATCGGCTCGCCTCCCACCAGGATGGCGCCCCGGTTCTTGTCGAAGTCTTTGTAGATGGTCCGGCTGTTCCACGGGTTGGCATTGAGGTTTTCGGCCTCGAAGAATTGCACGACCGTGAGCGATCCAAACAGCAGCGCGAACATCGCGATGGCGACGATCCAGGTATTGCGGATGGCCTGGTTCATGGTTGGATCACCTCCGTGGATCCGGTGTTCCGTGCTTCGGTCTGGTTGCGTCGCGCCGGCCGGTCACCCGGCGGACGCCGGCCGGCGGCCGGGCCGGTCAGGGCAGGCCGGCGCGCGGCGTCGGAAATCAGCAGCAGCAGGGCGACGATCAGCCAGTTGGCCAGGAGGGAAGAGCCGCCGGCAGCCAGGAAGGGTGTGGTCAGGCCGGTCAGCGGAATCAGGCGGGTGACGCCCCCGATCACCACGAAGCACTGCAGCGCCAGGGTGAAGGAGAGTCCCGTGGCCAGGAGCTTGCCGAAGGCGTCCCGGCTGCCCAGCGCCGCCCGGATGCCGCGGCTGACCAGGAGGATGTAGAGCATCACGATGGCGCTGAGTCCGATGAGCCCCAACTCCTCGCCGAGTGCGGCGATGATCATGTCGCTGTTCGCGTAGGTCACCAGGTCCGGCCGGCCCTGCCCGAGCCCGGTGCCGGTGAGCGCGCCGCTGGCCAGGCCGAACAGCCCCTGGACGATCTGGTGGCTGCCGCCGATCCGGTTGTAAACCTCGGGGTCGAACGCGTTGATCCACCCGTCGATACGTGCGGTGACGTGCGGGAACAGCCGGAAAGCCACCACGCCGCCCACGGCGATCATGAGCAGGCCGATCAGGACCCAGCTGACGCGGCTGGTGGCCACATAGATCATGGCCATGAACAGGCCAAAGAACAGGATCGAGGAACCCAAATCGCGCTGGAAGACCAAGACGCCGATGCTGACCAGCCAGGCCACCACCATGGGCCCCATGTCCTGCCAGCGGGGCAGCTGCAGCGGGCCGATCTTCTTGCCCGCGAGCAGGATGAGGTCGCGGTTCGTCGATAAATACCCGGCGAAGAATATAGCGAGGGTGATCTTCGCGATTTCGCCCGGCTGGAAGGTGGCGAACCCCAAGCTCACCCAAATCCGGGCGCCGTTGATTTCCATTCCGATGAACGGCAGCAGCGGAAGGATGAGCAGGATGGCGCTGGTGATCAACGATATGTAGGTGAAGCGGCGCAGGACGCGGTGGTCGGGCAGCAGCCAGATGACGGCGACCACGGCGGCGATGGCAACGCCGGTCCACAGGAGCTGGCGCCCCGCGGCGGAGTCGTTGTTGGCAATGTCCAGCCGGTGGATCATCGCCAGCCCCACCCCGTTCAGGGCGGTCACGATCGGAAGTATTACCGGGTCGGCATATTTGGCGCGCAGGCGCAGGACCACGTGTACCACGAGGACCAGCACCACCAGGGTGCCGCCCTGGGTGAAGAAGTCGCTGTCGAAGGCCCGGTCCTGGTCGAGCCCTACCAGCATGTTGGCTCCGATGCCGACGATCAAGGCCAGCACGAGCAGGAGCAGTTCGGTGTTGCGCCGGGAACGCGGCACTGTCTGGATGTTACTCATGGCTTATCCACCTACACATTCCGGCGGCACGCTGGGCTGGGGGCTGGCAACGGGCCCCGGCGTCGCCCCCGGCGAGCCGCTGGGCCGGTCCGTCGGAACGGCACTGGGGCTGGGTTCGGGTTCCGGACAGTTCCGCTGGCTGCTGATCCGCAACTGTTCAACGATCTCCTCGGCATGCCCGAGGTCGCGTGCGGAGATGCTGGAATCCAGCCGCTGTTGTTGGTAGGCGGGCAGGCTTTCCAGCGGGATGTTGTAGACCGTGTCCACGTGGGAAAGCGCGATCGGCCCGAAGTTCTGGGAGACGCCGTTGAAGATGGCCACCCGTCCGTCCGCCGAACCCACGAAGTACTGGGTCTGCGTCCACAGGTAGCCAAACCACATGACCGCCACCAGCAGCAACGACATGACGGTCAGGAACGCCGGGATCAGCCAGGGCTTGCGGGCCGGGGCCGCGGTCTCGTTCTCGGGTGTTTCCGGTTCGTCCGGGGCCTTGTGGGTCAGCATTGCGGCCGCCCGGCGCTTGTTGGAGTGGGCCGTGACGATGGGGATCTGTCCGGTCTCGGTGGCCAATGCCGCGGCGCCCACCAGCACATGCGGGCGGGTCTCCAGCTCGCGGCGGATGGCGTCGGCGCGGATCGCCTCGTGCGGCTGAAGCTGTTCGTCGTCGGCGCCCGCTGCCGCCTGTGCCCCGGGAGAGGCTCCGTCGGCGGGCATTGCCGCGACAGGGGAGGCGGCGCCGTCGTGCTTTAAGGCCGATGCCTTCGGTCGTTTCGGGGCGAGGCCGAGGGAGGCGGTGTCAGCCGCCTCCGGCGCCGCTTCGGCGACCTCGATCATCACGATGGTCACGTTGTCCGGGGAACCGCCGTCAAGCGTTAGCTCCACGAGCTGATCGACGGCGTCCTGCAGCGTGGGCGCGTTGCGCACCACGGATTCCACCACACTGTCCGGCACGACGGCGTTGAGCCCATCGGAGCAGAGCAGCCATTTTTCCCCCGGCTCGGCCTGATGGCTGGCCAGGTCGAGTTCGGGACTGGCATCGACGTCGCCCAAGACGCGCATCAGCACGTTGCGGTGCGGGTGGATTTCGGCTTCCGCGGGAAGGAGCCGCCCTTCGTCGATGAGCCGCTGGACGAAAGTGTGGTCGACGCTGATCTGCTCGAAGACGCCGTTTTTCAGCCGGTAGGCACGGGAATCGCCGATATGGGCGAATTCGAGCCTGTCGTCATGCAGCAGCACGGCGGTGACGGTGGTGCCCATGCCCGCCAGTTTGGGACTGGTCTGCACCAGCTCCGAAAGGATGGAATTGGCGGTCTGGATCTCGTCGGCCAGCACGTTGGCCGGGTCCTGATGGCCCGAGCGGTCCAGGTGGACCAGGTCCAGCACCGTGGACGCCGAGGCCACGTCACCGCCGGCATGGCCGCCCATGCCGTCGGCCACCACGGCAAGATAACGCCCGGCGTAGGCGGAATCGTCGTTTTTGGACCGTGCCTTACCCACGTCAGACCGCGCCGCATAGCGCAGAACCAGAGCCACCGTCAGGGCCTCAACTCAATGACCGTCTTGCCGATCCGGATGGGAACGCCGGGATCAACGGGCAGCGCCCGCGTCAGCTGGTTCTCCGCCAGGTAGGTGCCGTTGGTGGAGCCGAGGTCCTCGATGAACCAGCGGCTGCCCTGCGGAAAGAGGCGGGCGTGCCGGCCGGAGGCGTAATCGTCCTCCAGCACCAGCGTTGCTTCCTGGGCCCGGCCCAACAGGATGGGGCTCGCGGCCAGTTCCAGCGAGTGACCCGCCAGCGGCCCTTCCGTGACCACCAGGCGGCGCGGAGCCACCCGGGGTGCCGGAGCGTCCGCCAGGTCGGGATTCTTCCGGACTTCGCGCGCGGTGGGGGATCCGGTGCGGCTGCGCTTGCCGATCTGCAGGTCCCGCCGCAGTGCGGAGACGATGCTGATGATCATGATCCAGAGGAGGATCAGGAAACCGAACCGCAGCGCGGTGACGACAAGCTCGCCCATTAGGCCCCGCCGCCCCGTGTCGGCAGCAGGCGGAAGGTAATGCGGGTGCGGCCCATCGTGATGACGGAGCCGTCGGTGAGGTCAATCCGGCCGTCGATCTTCTGGCCATTGACATAGCTGCCGTTGGTGGAACCGAGATCCACGGCCACGGCGGACCCGCCTTCGGTGCGAATCTCCAGATGGCGCCGCGAGACCCCGGTGTCGTCCACCATGATGTCGGCCTCGGAGGAGCGTCCGAGCACGATCGATGGCGCGTTGAGCGAGTAGCGCTGCCCGTTGATTTCCAGCACGGGCGTCAGCAGAGTGGGCTGGCGTGACGGCGCCGCGGGGGCACTGCGCTGCGTGGGCTGCGGCTGGTGGCCGTCGGACTTGACGACGGTGGCCTCGACTTCGAAGTCGCCGCCCTTGAGTGCGTCGTCCTTGGTGAAGGAAACACGCACCGGGCCCTGCAGGGTGTACTTCTGGCTGTTGACGTGGCGGATGACCACGTCGCACAGTTCTTCGGCCAGGGTAGCGCCCCATTGTTCAGCCATGGCGTAGTCGGAATCGCCCAGCCTGACGTCGAAGACGTTGGGAGCCAAGGTGCGGCCCTGGGCCAAGGTGATGGAACCGTTGTCCAGTTCGCGGCGCAGGCGGCTTGCGATCTCCACCGGCTGCACTTGGCCCTTGCCGCCGACAGAGAAGGCGCCGCGGACCATCTTTTCGATGCCGCGCTCCATACTGTCCAGAATGCCCATCGGGCCGCCTCCTCCCAGAGTTGTGGTCAGGTCTGCCCCCGCTGCGACAGCGGACAGGGCACACCTGTCTGGCGATTCTTCCCTTCGATACTACTTGGGCGTGTCCCAAAAGGCCCCATTCGGCAGCGATCGCCGCTGGCGCGGCGGCGCCGAGGCGTGGTGAAGCTCACCCTCACGGAATCACGACGGCGGGGCGTGCGGCCCGCGGCGCAGGCCCTCCGATCCCCGTCACTGCGCGGTATCCGGGGGGTCCGGCGCCCCGATTGGGAATTTGGGACTGTTTCACGCTACTATTGATCTCGCTGTTCTTGAGGAAAGCGGACCGGGAAACCGGATGGCTCGCCAAGAGGGCAGGCGAAATGCGCGCGAGTGGCGGAACGGCAGACGCGCTGGCTTCAGGTGCCAGTGTCCGAAAGGGCGTGGGGGTTCAAATCCCCCCTCGCGCACGCAGAGCAAGAGCCCCGGTCTTCGGACCGGGGCTCTTGGCGTTAACGGATACCGGCCCTCTCGCAACCCCTTGATCAGCGGGGGAGGAGGGGGCCGGTGCGCTTGGCGCCTGCTGATCAGCCTTGCTTGCCGGCGGCCTTCACGCGCTGCTCCTCGGCGCGCACGGCGGCGAACGAGGCACGTTCCGCCACCAGCCATTCCGGCGGATCCTGCAGCAACGCGGTGATTTCCGCCGTCGTCAGCGGCTCCGTGATGCCGCCGCGTGCCAGGCCGGAGATGGAGACGTTGAGTTTACGGGCTACCTCCGGCCGCGGATGCGGACCGTTGCGGCGCAGCTCCGCCAGCCATTCCGGCGGATCCGATTGCAGCTGATTGAATTCCTCCCGCGAGATCAGGCTGTCCTGGAACTCCTGCGGGGCCGCGGGCAGGTAGATGCCCAGTTTCTTGGCGGCCGTGGCCGGTTTCATGGACTGTGCCGATTTCGCGCTCATAAGTCCAGCCTAGCCGCCCTGCGCTACGGTGATGAAGTGCAGGATGCAGACCAGGAGCCGACGACCACGGCCCAGTTGGCCGGACTGAAGGTCGGCTATGTCCCGGGCGTGACACCGGGGAAGTGGACCCGCCGATGGGCGGAGCGGCTGCCCGACGTCCCGCTGACCGCCTTCCAATGCGGCGAGGAGGAGCAGACGGCCATCCTGCGCGACGGCCGGGCCGACCTGAGCTTCGTCCGGCTGCCGGTGGACCGCGAGGGCCTGAGCGTCATCCCGCTGTATGCCGAACTGCCCGTGGTGGTCGCGCCGAAGGAACACGATGTGGCCCTCTACGACGAGGAAGTCCCGTACCGGGAGATTGCGCACGAGAACTTCCTGGACCCCGGGGAAATGGGCGGCGCCAAGACCGGCATCGAGGTGGTGGCGTCCGGGGCGGGACTGATGATCCTGCCCATGTCCGTGGCCCGGCTCTACAACCGCAAGGACGTGGTGTACCGCACGGTCACCGATCACCCCGAGACGCAGATCGGCCTCGCGTGGCTGACCGACCGGACCGAGGCCGCCATCGAGGAGTTCATCGGGATTGTCCGCGGCCGCACGGCGCGCAGTTCGCGCCAGCCCTCGGTGCAGGAACAACAGGGCAAGGGCAAGACCCGCAAGACCACGGCGAAGAACGACGGCGGAGCCCCCGGCGCGGGGAAGGGCGCCGCCGCGGGAAAGGGCTCCGCATCGGGGCGGACGCCGGCATCCGGCAAGGGCGCGAACAAGCCGTCCGGCCAGGGCAAAGGCAGGCCGGGCGGCGGCCGCACGCCGAAGGGCCGCGGGCCGCGGCGGGGCCGCCGGTAGCAACTGCCCCCGCATGCCGTGTTCGCCGCGCCGTTGGCTAGGCTTCAGATATGACCGTGAGCAGCCCTGACCATCTAAACGACACCGAACTCGCGGCCTGGCTGGTGCGCGCCGCCGGAACGCTGGCCAACGGCATGCGGTCGGGGGTGACCACGTTCGAGGAGAAGACGAGCATCTCCGACGTGGTCACCGCCGCCGACCACGCCGCGGAGAAACTGGTCGTTGACACCCTGCGCGAGCTGCGGCCGGAGGACGCGATCCTGGGCGAGGAAGGCTCCAGCCACGAGGGGACCTCGGGCCGGACCTGGGTCATCGACCCGGTGGACGGCACCTACAACTTCTTCACCGGCGGGCACTACTGGTGCTCCGCGCTGGCGCTGACGGATGGGGCGGGGAGCCGGCTGGGGGCGGTCTACCACCCCGCCGAGGACGTCCTGTGGATCGGCGGACGCGACCTGCCCACCACCCGGAACGGCTTGCGCGTGGGCGAAATCGCCAGCGCTCCCTTGGCGTCCAGCTGCGCGGCGGCGTACCTGCATCACACGTATTTGCGCGACGACGCCGCGGGCGAGCCGTACCTGCGCACCCTGCTCGGTTCGGCCACCTACCGTACCTGGGGGTCGGCATCGTGTGAACTGGCGGCAACCTCCGCCGGGATTTTCGGCGTCTGGTACCAACAAGGGCTGCCGGACTGGGACTGGCTTCCGGGCAAGACCCTGGTCGAAGCGGCCGGAGGTTCCACCGCCGTCCTGGAGGTCGACGGCTACCGCTGGTCGGTGGCCGGGGGACACCGGCAGGTGGCCGACGTGGTCGCCCTGCTGGGGGGATGACACATCCGGTCTGGGGCCCGGCGTGGCATAGTGGGGCTGTGGAAAAGACCTACGAAACGATTCAGCTTGAATGCCTCGGCGAATTGGCCACCATCGTCATCAACCGCCCCGAGTCGCTCAACTCCCTGAACACCCAGGTCGTGGCAGACCTGGCGCAGTTCGCCGCGGACATCCGTTCGCCGGAAGGCCGGGAAGTGCGCAGCATCCTGATCACGGGTGCCGGCGGGAAGGCCTTCGCCGCCGGAGCCGACATCCGGGAACTGGCCTCCATGGGGCCGGCCGAAGCGGAAGCACACAGTGCGGCCATGCAGGACCTGACCCGGTTGCTGGAGACCCTGGACCTTCCGGTGATCGCCTGCGTCAACGGGTTTGCGCTGGGCGGAGGCTTGGAATTGGCGTTGGCCTGCGATTTCATCTACGCGACGGCCAACGCGAAGTTCGGCTTGCCGGAAGTCGGCCTGGGCCTCATTCCGGGCTTCGGCGGGACGGTCCGGCTGCCGCAGCGGGTGGGCCCCGGAATGGCCAGGGAACTGATTTTCACGGGCCGCAGCATCGGCGCCGAGGAAGCCCTGCGGATCGGGCTGGCCAACGCCGTCTTCGCCAGCAAAGACGACATGCTCGACGCCGCCGCCGCCACCTGCCGGGAGATCTCCGCCAAGTCCCCCGCCGCCGTGGCAAATGCGAAACGAACGGTCGATGCGGCGCTGGGCCGTCCCACCGCCGACGGGCTGCAGGTGGAGCGCCGGGCCTTCGGGCAGGCCTTCACCACTGAAGACTCGCGCATCGGCCGGGATGCCTTCCTGGCCAAGGAGGCGCCCGCCTTCACCGGGCACTAAAGGCGGGCGCGGGCAGGGAATTGATCAGCGACGGCGGTGCCACGCCGGATCGTACTGGGTGGCCAGCCGCGCGAGGGTCAGTCCCGCCAGCAGCAGGCCGACGTCACGCAGTGCCACGTCGTAGAACCCTGACAGCGTCAGCAGGTTGACGATGATGCCTGCCAGCCAGAGGGAAACGATGTTGGCGCCGTACCGCGGCTTGAACCAGACGACCAAACCCGCGGCTATTTCCACCACGCCGACGATCAGCATGGCGGTGTGGGCGCTGAAGGGCAGCAGGTTAACGACCCAAGGGGCCAAATACTGTTCCCAATCAGTGAGCAGATTGAAGAACTTGTCCAGCCCCATCAAAATCGGCAGGACGGTGAAGCCCAGCCTGAGCATCCAGAAAGCACCGTAGGCGGGCTCGGTCCGGACCCGTTGCAGCGCAGGAGTGGTGGTTGCCATGGGAACCTCCGGTAAATTCTAAAAACCGAATAAGTAGTTTTAGAATGCTCCGCTGCGGCGGGAAAGTCAATGGCCGTGCTGTTGCCGCTCAGGATCCCAAGATTCGGTCTGGGTCAGTCTCTTGACCAGGGCGGGGCTGCCGACACTGGTGAGGGCCGATCTTTCGCCCACGATGACCAGCAGGCTGCGCGCGCGGGAGAAGCCTGAATAGAGCATCTCCCGCGCCCGCTCAGGATCGCCGAAGCCGTTGACCGCCAGGACCACCACCGAGCGTTCGAGTCCCTTGAAGCCGAGCACGTCGCCGTAAAACACACCGTCGTCGTCAAAAAAGGCGTCCCAGTATCCGCGCCAGCCCAATGCGTCCACCGCTTGCTGATGGGCCGGATGCTTGCGCTTCGTGGTCAGCAACGCCACCTGCTGCGGGGCCCAGCCTTCACGCTCGACCAGCTGCGCCACCGCGTCGTCGGCCCGCTGGATGACGGTCCCGGCCGTCGCCTCCACCAGCCGGATGCGCGGGCCGGAGAGGCCCCGAGGAATCGACAGCTCGGTGGACAGTGCGCCGCAGAGCGCCGCGATCTGCTTGGTATTGCGCAGGTTTTCATTCAGCACCAAGGGAGGCACTTCAATCGGCGGCCAGCCGTCGCGGCCGAAAAGGCGCTGGTCTTCGTCCATAAACACATACAGGCCGCCGGCAGCAGGTTCCTTCAGGCACTCCAAGACGGCCTCCCACCACAGCGTGCCGAAGTCCTGGCCCTCGTCGACGACGATCGCGTCGAAGAGTTCGCGGACCGGCTGGTTCTTGGCCAGCCGTCTGAGTGTCCGGGGGAGGTAGTGCTCGTAGTACTGGTTGGTGAGCAACCGGGGATCCAGCGGATGGTGCGCGGCCCAGCGGACCGGCAGGTCATAGAACATGCCCACGTGTTCCGGGCGTTCTGCCGGCTTCCACCCGGCCGTCTCGGTCTCGAAGTACCGGGCCAGGCCGCGGCTGGAGCACAGCAGCGCCACCCGCTTTCCGTCGCGCGCCAACCGCCGGGCCTGTTCCAACGCGAGCCAGGTCTTGCCCGTGCCCGCGCCGCCGATGACGCGGGCCCGCGGCTGGTCCTTCAGGACATCAAGGATCGCCGATTGGTCCCGCGTCATCTGCTCGGCGCGGCTTTCGTGCTCGGCCGCCGCCGAGAGCGCCCCGTCGTTCGGCCGGGGGCGCGTCAACCATGCCACGATGCGGTCGGCGACATCCGGCGCAGTTTCGCCGTCCCCGTCGCCGCAGAAGTTGATGGCTTCCCTGACCGTGTCGTCCGGATACTTCAGGTCCTCGCTGCCGATCACCATGGAACGCCTGAGGCCGGGGATGTCCCAATGGCGCGGAAGCCGCGTCTCCGGAAAGGCCAGCAGGTGGGCGAACCGGACCCTGCGGCTGAGCCCCAACTGGGAGCCGAGGTAGCGCTGGAGCATGTGCCGGGCGTCCTGGGCGTGGACCAATGGATCCTTGATGCGGTGCTGCCGGCCGTTGCCGGACTGGTACCACTGGCCCGCGTCGTAGCTGATCTGCCCGCCTTTGACCTCGATGGCCGCGATGCCGACGCCGGGCCAGACAACGAGCAGATCGATCCGCCGGGCGGCGCCGTTTTCGACGATGTCGACCGAATGCAGCAGGGCGGCGGACGGCGGCAGGGTTCGCTTCAGCGCCTCCCAGACCTGCCGTTCGCCAGGCTGGTCCCGGCCGAACTCGGGCTGTTCCGGAAAACAGCGCGGCATACCGCCCCCTCAACATCAACGCAGTGGTTTACCACACAGACTACCCAATGCAGGACATCCTTCCTTCCGCCCCGGAACGCGGGGCCCGGTTGCAGCCAACCCTCCCGCGTGTGGAGGCGTGGCCGTTCATTGCCGCGCCACGGGCCGTTCTGTAGCGTTAACTGCAGGTGGCAACTCATGGAGGCGGTGCCTGCGGCGCCGTTCCCTCGGCGGAATGAGGATCATCATGGCAACCATCGAAGAAACAGTCGAGATCTCGCTGCCCGCCGCAAAGGTTTATGACGAGTGGCTGCGCTTCGAGTACTTTCCCTCCTTCATGCACGGCGTGAAATCGGTGATCCGGACGTCCGACACCACGCACCATTGGGTCACGAAGGTCGGCGGCGTGCAGCGCGAATTCGATACGGCCGTGACCGAGGACGAGCCCGGAGAGCGGATCGTGTGGAGGAGCGAAGGCGGAATCAGGCACAGCGGAACCGTGACGTTCGGGAGAATCGACGCCGACACAACGTCGATGCACGTCCACCTCGATTGGGAGCCGCATTCCCTGCTAGAAAAGGCCGGTTCCGGACTGGGATCGGACCACCGGGAGGTGCGCAACGAGTTGTGGCGCTTCAAGACATTCGTCGAGTCCGGGGGATCGGACATGCACGAGCCGGGCAACCAGCAGTTCTACGGCGGAACCTTCGCCGGCGGATTTCCTCCCTCAGCCTCGGCCCAGCCGGACATTCCCCGAAACGAGGACGCCAACGCCTACGACCGGGAGCCGGACGTCCAGGAGCCTGAGGACCGGGAGAACCGCAGGCCGGGTTCCGGCAGCTAGCCCGCCGCTCGGGCGTGCGGCCGCTGTCAGGAACGCGCGCTGATCCGCTCCACGGAATCCACGGCACGCTTCGACAACTCCTCGGACAGCGGCGCGCTCTTGGCCGAGTCCGCCGCGTCGGTTTGGCCCTCGGGGCTAAGGACATACTGCGCGAACGCCTTGACCAGGTCCACCTTCTCCTGGTCCTCGTACGTGGTGCAGTAGATGTGGTAGGAGACCAGCATCAGCGGGTAGGCGCCGGCGGCCGTAGTCGTCCGGTCCACTTCCAGGGCCAGATCGTATTCCGGCCGCCCCTCGACGGGTTTGGCTTCGTCCAACGCCTTCGCTGCCGCTTCCGCGCTCACCGGGACATAGTCCTGGCCAACCTTGAGGTTGACCTTGCCCAGGGGATCCCCGACGGCGGAATCGTCCGCATAGGTGACGGCGCCCGCCGTGCCGGCGACCATGCTCACAACGCCGGTAGTACCCTGCGCGTTTTCCCCGGCGTATTCTCCGGGCCAGGTATCGCTCGGCTCCGGCGTCCAGACCTCGGGAACCACGGCGTGCAGGTACTCGGTGAAGGTCTCGGTGGTGCCGGAGTCCTCGGAACGGTTGACGGGAGTGACCGCAAGATCGGGCAGCTCCACGCCCGGGTTGTGTTCCGCGATGGCAGGGTCGTCCCAGGACCGGATTTCGCCCTGGAAAATCCTGGCGATGGTTTCGGCGTCCAGGTTCAGCTCGGTGATGCCCGGAAGGTTGAACGCCACGGTGATGGGGGAGATGTAGGACGGGACGTTGAAGCCGCCCTCGGGGCCGCAGACCTTGCGCGACTGGTCAACTTCTTCGTCGTCCAGGTAGGCATCCGAGCCGGCGAACTCGACGGCGCCGGCCAGGAAGGCGGTTCGTCCTGCGCCGGAGCCGTCCGGCGAATACTGGACCTGCGCGTCGGAATGGAGCAGGCCGAAGCCGGCCACCCATGCGTCCATCGCCGCGTTCTGGGATGATGCTCCGGCTCCTGTCAGCGTGCCCGACAGGGAGGAGCCCTGCCGGGCGGCGGCTTCCTGGGCCGGACCCAGCGGGTAGTCGGAGCCGCAGGCGGCCAGGGACAAGGACAATAAAGCGGCGGTACCAAGGGCGGCCGCGCGGCGTTTCAACTGAGGCATCCGCACTAGACTACCGGTGCGGCGGCGTCAGTCCCAAGGGGGCTACCGTGCCTCGAGGTCCTTGACGGCGGGGCCTTCCAGCACCTTGCCGTCCGCGCTGAAGCGGGACCCGTGCAGGGGGCAGTCCCAGCTGCCCTCCGCGTCGTTCCAGGACAGCACGCCGCCCAGATGCGTGCAGACCGCGCTGACCCGGTGCGTGGCGGAGCCCACGGTACAAATGCCCACCGGCCGCGAATTTTCCCGCACCACAGTCCCCTGACCTTCCGGCGGTGCCGCATGCGTGGTCCGGGTCAATCCACCCAGCCATCCGGACAGCAATTCCAACCCGACGGACAAATTGGTGCCGGCCGTGCTGGCGGCGTCCCGCCCGGAGATGCGTGACTTATAGAGATCCTTGGCCCAATGATTGTCGCCGCCCAGGATCGAGGCCGACAGCGCCAGTGCCGCCGCCACCCCGTTGGTCATGCCCCACTTGTTGAATCCGGTGGCCACCATGATCCGCTTTTCTGCGGGCAGGATCGGACCCACGTACGGCACCGCACCGGCCGGTTCATAGTCCTGCGCCGACCAGGTATGCGTGGGCTGGGAACCCGGAAAGTGCTGTTGGGTCCAACGGATCAGGTCATCGACCAGGCCCCGCGTATGGCCGTGGCGGCCGACGACGTGGCCGTTGCCGCCGGCCAGCAAGACCTCCCGGTCGCCGTGGCGCGCGGTCCGCAACGAGCGGGTCGGCCCGTCGATGGACAGGTACATCCCGGACGGGATGCGCCCGGGCACCGTCAGGGCGGCGGCGTAGGAACGCATGGGCTTGAGCACGCTGAAATGTCCGCCGCGGTTAAGCATGGGCGTCCCGGTAGCCAGCACCAGGATGCCGGTCTTAAGGTCGCCCAACCCCGTGCGCACAGTGAGGTTTCGCGGCCCCGCCCCGGCACCGCCGTCGTCCGCGCGGCCGATGCCCGTGACCCGCATGCCCTCGAAGATCAGGCCTCCGCGGCTGCGCAGTTCTGCAACCAGCGCCGCCAGGAGGTGCATCGGATGGAACTGGGCCTGGTCGGCCAGCCGCAGCATCCCGGTGACCTCGAACGGCAGCTCGCCGGCACCGGAGACTTTTTCGACCGGCAGGCCGGCGGATTCGCTGGCGCGCTGCTCCGCCGCCAGATCCTCGGCGCCCTGGGGGGTGGTGGCGTAGGTGAAGGCGTCGCGCCGGTCGTATTCCACCCGGTGTTCGTCGCAGTACCGCAGGATCCACGCCTGGGCTTCACGCTGGCCGGCAACATAGGCTGCGGCGGTGCCGGAATCGTGATGGTTCGCGATGCGCGAAAGCTGGCTGCCCTGCAGCAGGGATACCTTGGCGGTCGTGTTGCCGGTAGTGGCGGCCCCGACCGACCGGGCCTCCGCCACGGCAACCCGCTGCCCGGCCCGCGCGAGCAGGACAGCAGTGGTGAGGCCGGTCAGCCCGGCTCCGGCGACGACGGAGTCGAACCCGGTCTGGCCGGAGTACGTGTCAACCGGAATCTCTTGGGCGGTATCGAGCCAGAGTGAATGCATGACGCTGTCCTTTCGGCCGGATGGTAGTACACACCACACCCTGTCCCTGCTGGCGCGTCAAGACCCAAACTGCGGGTGCACCTGACAGGATGGAAGCGAGGACGACCGGCGGAAGGCGGAGGGCATGAAAACTGCGGTGCTGATGATCGACTTGCAGAACGCGTACTTCGAGGACCCTGCCTTGGCCAAGCGGCAGGAAGCCGTGGTGGAGTCAGCCAATCTGTTGATCAGGACCGCGACGGCGGCGCAGGTGCCGGTGCTGCTCGTCTACACGCAACACCGCAGGGACCGTTCGACCTGGACCCTCAGCATGCTCGACGATGACCAGGGATTCCTGTTCGAGGGGACCGAGCAGGCCGAATTCCTGCCCGGGCTGCAAACAGAGGGCCTCGAGCGCGTCGTCAAGACACGCGACAGCGCGTTTTTCGGTACGGGCCTGGCCGAGCGGCTGCGGGACGCCGGGGTGGAACGGCTGGTCCTGGCAGGCGTGGCGACCCACAACTGCGTGGCGCAGACGGCGGCTGATGCGTTCGCCCACAACTTCCGGGTGGTCTTCGCCAAGGACATGATCGCCTCGACCAATGAGGACTATGCCGGTTCCATGCTGCAGATCCTCAGCGATGAGTACCGCCAGCCCGTGCTGGGCCGCGGCGCGCTGGCCGAATTGCTGGCGGGCGCGCGCGAAGGGTGATCCTGCCTCAGGCTTACCCCTCCGAGAGCAGGTGGCACCAGGAATCCGTCAAGGTTTCCAGGCACATCTCCCGGTCCATGATCCAGCCCGTCCGGATCCACCGCTGCGAGAGGTATTCCAGCTGGCCGAAGGCGAGGACGCAGCGGACCTGGCGGCTGGCCGGGTCGAACCGCCCCGACCGATCCAGCCCGGACGTCATGTCCGCCGCGACATCGCGGAACCAGTCCTCCATGACCTTTGCGACCTCGGGCTCGACCGGGGCCGCCTGATAGACGGCATGCAGATAGGGTCGGGTTGCTTCCCATTGATCGAATTTCCGGCTGATCCAGGCGCGGATCAGGTCGCGGGTACCCAGTTCCACCACGGTCGCTAGGGCCGGGTCGTCCACGCTGGTGAGAATGGAGTCAACCGTCTTCACGACGTCGCCCATCAGCTGCGCCTTCGACGCGAAGTGCAGGTAGAAGGTCGTCCTCGTAGTGCCGGCACGGGCGGCAATGTCGTCGATCGTGGTGGCCGCGTAGCCCTTGGATTCGAAGAGGTCCAGGCCGGTGTCCAAAAGAAGTTGCCTGGTCTGCTGTTTCTGAGCCTCGCGGAGTGTTGCCATGCCACACAGAATAGCCGGTGGCCGCGGCTCCTCCGGACCACCCGGGGCTCCCCTCCGAATTTCCCCGCACCGCTGCAGCACTACCGCCCGCGGTTTGTGGCTCGGAGGCCTTTGAAATGACATGTTGAACCTTCACTTGACACTGTGTATTCCGAATCACTACTGTTAGCCCCATCACGATGAGCCTGTCGCCTGCATCACAGGATGCCGCGGGCAGCACAGGGCGTTGCGGCAGGGTCTCGTCGACCAACCGGTTTCAGCGAGTGCGGACGAATGCGGCCGCCATGCCCCGACCGGTTCCGCCGAGCACCACCCGTTCACCACGCAGCTCACACCATGACAAGGAAGTTCATATGAGCCAGGACCAGGGGACCCACACGTCATCGCCGCAGTCCTATCCGCCGCCCCAGGCGCCGCCCGTGCAAGTCACGCCCGCGCGCACCAGAGGCACACTGGTCGCCGCATCGTTGGCGGTCATGGTGGCGCAGATCGCCAACGCGCTGCCCGGCGCGCTCAATGGCGAATTCCAGGTCACCTTCAACACGTTCGGTTCCCAGCTGACCTGGATCACCGCCGCGTTCATGATTCCGGTGGTGGTTTTCGAGCTGACCTTCGGTGTGCTCGGTGACAAGTATGGCCACCGCAAGCTCGTCGTGGGCGGGGCCGTGCTGGTCATGATCGGCTCGCTGGTCTGTGCCATATCCCCGACGGTCCAGGCCATGTGGATCGGCTCCGCCATCAACGGCCTGGGTGCGGGTGCGATTTTCCCCGCATCGTTGGCCTTGGTTGCTTCCGTGGCGCGCTCCATGCAGGAGCGTGTGCGCGGCATCGCCATCTGGGCGGGCTTCCTTTCGGCCGGTTCGGCCCTGTCGCCCTTGCTCGGCGGCGTGTTTGCCGGCTTCGGCTGGTGGCGAGGGGCCTATGCGGTGGTGGTGCTGACGGCCCTCGCCGCACTGCTGCTGACCGCCCTGCGCTCCGCCGAGGCCAAGGTGGCCCGGGAGCGCCGGATGGACATCTGGGGCCAAATCACCTTCGCACTGGGCCTGATCCTGGTTCTCTTCGGGCTGGTACAGGGTCCCGAAGACGGCTGGACCAGCACCCACGTGGTAGCCGCCCTCGCCGCCGGTGTGGTGCTGTTGGCGATCTTTGTGGCCATTGAACTGCGCGTCGAGTCCCCGCTGCTGGAGCTAAGGCTGTTTTTGAACCGCCAGTTCGCCATCGCGTCGATCGTGGCCGTGGTCGGCATGTTCGCTTTCCTGGGCGCCTGCTTCTCCACGAGCATGTGGCTGGGGCCGGTCCAGCACCAGAACCCGCTGTACCTCGGCCTGCTGTTCCTGCTGCTGCAGGGGCCGGCCTTCGTGTTGATCCCCGTGCTGTCCAGGCTGCAGGCCCGTGTCTCGTCCCGCTGGCTGATGACGTTCGGATTTCTGGCCATGGCGGCCGGCGCGCTGATCAACTCCACTGCCGATGTCACCAGCCGCGACGTGACCGCCTTCATCCTGCCGTCCCTGCTGGTCGGACTTGGTTTCGCCTTCACGCTGAGCCCGATGACCGCTATTGCCGTGAACTCGGTGCCGCGTGAGATGACCGGCATGGCCAGCGCCACCACCAACCTGCTCCGCGACCTCGGGTTTGCGCTCGGACCGGTGCTGGTGGGCGCCATTGCCCTCTCCACCGCCGGCGGAAAGCTCATGACCTCCCTGCAGACCTCCGGTTTGGCTCCGGACCAGCTGGGTCCGGCGATGGGCATTGCGGAAGCGGGCGGTCCGATCGCGCTCAACAGCATCCCCGAGGGCGTTCCCGGATCGGGCGGCACCCAGTTCGCGCTCGAGGCCCTGGGCAGCGGATTCACGCAGGCCTTCCTGGTGGTCGCCATCGCGGCCCTGGCCGCGGCATTGCTCAGCTTCTTTGGGTTGCACGGCGTCAAGGAAACCGAACCGGAAGCAGCGGCACCGCATACGGCCGCGTAGCATCCCGCGGCGCGCGACCGAGACACAGGAAGCCGGCCATCCCGTGGGGGTGGCCGGCTTCCTTTGAGCGTGCGGGCGGGGCAATCGGGCCCTAGTGGTCGGCGTTCTCCTGCAGGCGCCGAACGAACGGTGCGCACACGACGGCCACGAGGCCGAGGATGCCGCCGACCGTGAAGGCGACCCGGACGCCGTCGACCAGGGCGACGTTCGCCGCGATGCCGCTGGGGGCGGCTGCCGCCGCCGTACCGATGGTCATGGCGGCAATGAGAACCGCTGTACCCGCGGCGCCGGCCAACTGCTGCAGGGTATTCATGATCGCGCTGCCGTGGCCGTACTGCGCACGCGGCAGGGCACCCAGGGCCACGGTCATCAGCGGGGTCATCAGCATGGCCATGCCGACGCAGAACACAGTATGGAAGATGACGATCGTCGTCACCGGGGTATCAATATGGACGCTGCCCAGCAGCCACTGCCCGCCGGCCAGCAGGAAGGCGCCGGGAATGACGATGGGCCGGGGTCCCACCTTGTCGTAGATGCGGCCCACGATCGGGGACACGATGCCTTGGATCAGGCCGCCGGGCAGGAGGGCCAGGCCGATGGTCAACGTGCTCAGTCCCATGCCGTTCTGCATGAAGATCGGCATCACCATGACCGTGCCCAGCATGGTGGCCATGGCGATCATCACGATGATGACCGAGATGCGGAAGTTGTGCACCTTGAACGGACGGAGGTCCAGCAGGTCGGACTCGGTCTTGCGCAGGGCACGCTGGCGCTGAATGAAAAGGACCAGCGCGACGGCGCCGACAACCAGTGCCACGACCGGGGCCCAGGAGCCTTCCATCAGGTCGGCGATCGAGGACAGCGCATAGACGATGCCGCCGAAGGCGAAAGCGGAGAGGATGACCGAGAGGACATCCAGCGGAGCCTTGCGCGTCTCCTTGCCGGTCTTGATGGCAATGACGCCGAAGAGGAAGACGATGATGGTCACCGGGACCATCAGGCCGAAGACCCAGCGCCACGTCAAGGAGTTGATGACGGCGCCGGAGAGGGTGGGGCCGATGGCCGGAGCCACGGAGATGACCACGGAGTTAAGGCCCATGACGGTGCCGCGGTGCCGGACCGGCACGGAGGTGAGCGTGGTGGTCATCAGCAGCGGCAGAATGATGGCCGTGCCGGACGCTTGGACGATGCGCGCGATGAGCAGCACCGCGAACGTCGGGGCGATGGTCGCCAGCGCCGTGCCGACGATGAAGAGCAGCATGGCACTGACGAAGAGGCTCTTCGTGGTAAACCGCTGAAGCATGAAGCCGGTGGTCGGAATGACAACGGCCATCGTGAGCATGAAGCCCGTGGTCAGCCACTGCGCCGTTGTGGCCTGGACGCCCAGGTCCGCCATCAGGTCGGGCAGGGCGACGGTCAGCACGGTCTCGTTGAGGATCATGATCAGCGCTGACAGCACCAAGGCGGTGATCACGGCGGCGATGCGCTTGGGCGAGATCCTTTCGGGCTCCACGGCCTCCGCCGCCTCCACCTCTCCGGGCGGAATTTTCTCCTCTAGGACGTCTTTCATGGACACCTTTTCTGGTTGTGGGGTGCGGGCAGACACGGCTCCGCTAATACTTACAAAAGTATAAGTATAACGAAAAACTAAAGCCTGCCCGACGGTTCAGCGCTGGTCCGGCTCGTTGATCAGTGCCGCCAGGCGCTGGAGGGCGGGCAGGCTCGCGGCGATCTGCTCCCGTTCCCCGGGGTGCAGCCTGGCTGCCGCCGTCCCGAGGGTTTCCGCCCACGCGGTTTCCAGCATGATCCTGATCCGCTGGGACTCGTCGGTGGGGTGCAGCGTCACGTAGCGCTTGTCCGCCTCGTCGCGTCTCCGCGTCACGAGCCCGCGGGCCACCAGTTCGCGCAGCTGGGTGCTCACGTTGCTGAACTGGCGGTCGAGCCTGGAGGCGACCTCGGCCACGGTTATGCCCGGGTGCGCTTCGATGACCCGCATGATGTCCACCATGCCGTTGGGCAGCAAGGGGACGCCGGAATTCTCGTGGGATTTTCGGCGGACATCGGAGGAGATGTCGATCAAGGCCACCGCCAGATCGCGGTTTTCCTCGACGGCTTTCCGCGCCTTGCCGCGCTCGGTTGTTTCCATTACCCAAGGATAAGAGGTGCGCAGGGCACCTCCGGCCGTGACGTTCAGGATCGCTGATCACCACGGCCGGGGTGAGGTCCTAGGTGCACCTCGAGGGCGGCCGGCCGGCAGTCGGGGCTGCCGTCGCGTCAGTTCGCCTCATCCTCCGCCGTGCGGGCGGTGAAGGGCAGGACCAGTCGGGACCGGTGCGCGGCGTCGCGGTAGATCTTGTGCGTGACGGGGCGTCCCACCGGGAGGTGGAAGGCGTCCGGCGGCAGCAGTGCGTTGTGCTCGTCGGCCAGCGGCTCGCCGTTGGAAAGTTCGGCCACCAGCCGGTGTCCCGGCTTGAAGGTGTTCGCGAACGGATAGAGGCGCAGGACGTACTCCTCGATCTTCCCCGGCTCCACCGGCACGGCACGGGTGTGCGGGTGGATCGGGTTGCCCTCGCTGGTGCGCTCCTCGTCGAGCTCGCGGTGCGAGGCCTTGAGGTACCCGGTGGTGATCAGCTGTCGCTTGCCGTTCGGGGCGTAGTCCCACAGGCGCAGGATGAAGTTCGAGTCCGGCTGGTCAATCTCGGCGAAAATGTGCGCGGCGCCGGTGCCGATCATCTCCGTGTCCTCTTCGAACGGCCCGGTGCTCCAGCTGATGATTTCCACCTTGTCGGTCACCGTCAGCGGCGCTTGGTAGAAGCCGTCCGGGGCCGCGTACTCGACGCCCATCAGCTCCGGCTCGGCCGACAGCTTGTGGCGCGGACGCAGGTAGAGGGATTTGTACTCGATCTCCTTCGGCGGCCACTGGTCCGCCTCGACGGTCTCGCGGGAGCCTTCCACGAAAACGCTTACGGCCGGCTCGTCCATCACGCCGTTGTCGATGCCCTTGATCCAGTAGTCGTACCAGCGGAACATCTTGTCGTGCTCCTCGATGAAGGGGCGCGACTGCATGGGCGGGTAGGGGCCGATGGTCAGCTTCTTGGGTCCCTTGAGCGAGTTGTACAGCTCGATGGTGCCGTCCATGGTCCAGCCGCGGCCCTGGTCGATTTGGAGCCAGACCGGGATGTCGATGTTCGGGGCGAGCGTGATCGGGTTGCGCTCCTCGTACCACTCGCCGTCCAGCTCGTTCATGACAATGTCGAACCAGGCTTCGTGGTTCTTGGGGTAATGCAGCACGTGGACCAGGTTCGGCCACGCGGCGACGTCCGGGTCCTCGAGGCGCTTGGCGACCAGCTTCTTGAGCTCCTCGGGCGGGTACTTTTCGATCATGCGGGACTTGACGCCGTCGGTGAAGGCCCAGCCGGAGTCTCCGCCGCGGCCTTCGCGGGCGGCGCGGGGCATGAACCACATGATGCCGCCGTGGTAGGTGGTTTCGTAAAAGTCATAGTGGCCGCCGCTGACGAAAATCGCCTTCAGGTGGGGCGGGCGTTCGGCCGCGGCCAGCACTTGCATGGAGCCGAAGTAGGAGATGCCGACCATGCCGACGTTGCCGTCGCACCACGGCTGTTCGGCAACCCATTCGATGAAGTCGTACGCATCCTGGCCCAGCGATACGCCGCCGGCGTTGTAGTTGCCAATGTGCTCGCCGCCGGAGTCGCCGGACCCGCGCAGGTCGCCGATGACGTGGACGTAGTCCTCCTTGACGATGCGGGCGATGTCGCCGGCCTCGATGCACCCGTCCCACATCGGGCTCGGACGCCGCTGCGGGGGAGTGGTCAGCGCCAGCGCCTGCAGCTCCTTGCCGTACGGGCTCAGGGCCACCAGTGCCGGCCGGGGCTTGTCCTCAAGGCCCTGGTAGGTGTCCGCGGCGAGCTCGACGCCGTCGCGCATCGGGATCCGCAGGTCCTTGCGGATCTTGATCGTCTCCCCACCGGCATTCCACGTCGTGAAATCAGTCATGAGTGTGCACTTCCTTGGTGACGTTCGAGTGCCAGGTGTCCCGCTGGCAGGCGTGCTCTCCAGAGCGTGGCTCGATTATATTATTATAATAAAGTGCGTGCAAACGATGGCGACCCCAGGTCCGGGCCGCGACGCCGAAAGGCCGCGCGAGGGCAGGGGTCCGCGCGACCCGTACCATCAGGACCGTGAACGGGTCCCGGAGCTGAGGAGAGAACAATGACGCAAGAAGTGACCATCCATCCGCTGGTCTCGCCCTGGGGCCGCTTCGGTCTCTACAGCTTCTTCATCGACGCGCCCGGGCCGGCCATCGTGGACACGGGCATCACCACGTCACCGGCCGAGGGCATGGTGCCGCAGCTGGAGAAGCTGGGCCGGCGCATCGAGGACGTCAAGTGGATCCTGCTGACGCACGGCCACATCGACCACCTCGGCGGCGCCCACGCCCTCTGGGAGCTCACCGGCCGGAAGGCAAAGGTCGTCATCCACCGGGCGGACGCCCCGTTGCTGCGCTCCCGGCAGGCGCACGTGCAGAACTACCTCGACGTCCGCCGGCAGTACCTGGACAACCCGAACGCCGTCGAGGAGCAGACGAAGGCAGCCGGGCATGCCATCTCGGGCGAGATGGAACCGGACATGCTCCTGGAGGGCGGCGAAACCCTCAGCCTTGGCGGGGACGTCACGGTCTCCGTGCACCACATCCCCGGCCACACCGCCGGCTCCGTGGCCTACGTGGTGGACGGGCAGGACGCGGTGTTTGTCGGCGACTCCGTCCAGGTCCACGGTGCCGCCAACCACTTCCCGGGCTACGAGGACCCGGATGCCTACCGGACCAGCCTCCGCTACCTGCGCGACGAGATCCGTCCCCAGCGCCTGTACCTTGGCCACCCCTACCGCAACACCGAGGGCGTCCCCTTCGACATCGGGATGGACGGCAGCACGGCCCGGCAGGCCCTGCAGGAGAGCCTGGACATCGAGGCCCGGGTCCGCGCCGCCGCGCGCCGCTCCGTGGAGGGCGGCCTGCGGGAGACCGGCTCGCCCTATTCGCCGTTCGCCTCGGTGGCCGAGGAACTCGGCTACACCGGCGATCCGACGCTGGAGCCTTCCCCGTTCTTCACGACGCTGCACGGCTACCGCAAGCTGTACGGCAAGACCGCCTGACCGGTCCCACGCCCCGAACGACGACGGCGGCGCGCACCTGTGGGTGCGCGCCGCCGTTGCGTTCGGGCTGGGTGGGGTCAGCCCCGGTTGAGGAACTCGCCCGTTTCCTGGTAGGCCCGGTACATGTCCGGGATCCAGAAGAAGTTCTGGACGAAGCCGTGGTTGGCGCCCGCGTAGCGGCTGACGGTGGTGTCCACGCCGGCGTCCTTCAGGCGCCGGCCGTAGAGTTCGCCCTCGTCGCGCAGGGGATCGTACTCGGCGGTGATGATCAGGGCCTTCGGCAGGCCGGTGAGGTCCTCGCGCTTGATCGGGGAGACCAGCGGGTCGGCCGGGTCCGCGCCGCTCTCGAGGTAGAAGGAGTTCCACGGCTTCAGCGCCGGGGTCTCCAGGCCGTAGCCGGTGGCGTTCTCCCACAGCGAGGAGTAGCGGTCCTCGTCGAAGTCCAAGTCCAGCGACGGGTAGTACAGGACCTGGTGCGTGATCCGGTCGAAGCCCTCGTCGTGGGCCATCGCCGTCACCGCCGCCACGAAGTTGGCGCCGGAGCTGTCGCCGGCCAAAGCCAGGTTCTTGCCGTCCCAGGCCAGGCTCCCGCCCTGCTCGACGGCCCAGCGGACCACGCCGTAGCACTCCTGCAGGCTGGTCGGGAAGGCGGCCTCGGGTGCCAGCTGATAGCCGACGGAGATGACCTTGTAACCGCTCTCCTTGGCCAGCGCCCGCGCGACATGGTCGTGCGTTTCCAGGCTGCCGGAGAAGAATGCGCCGCCGTGGAAGTACACCAGCAGCCCGTAGGACTCCGCCTCCGCCGGGGTGTAGATCCGCACCGGGACCTCGCCCGCCGCAGTGGCTGCAACGGTGTCCTCGACCGAGTGCAGCGGCAGCCGGTCCTCCAGCGGGGCGACGAACTGCAGGTCTCCGGCGCGCTTAGCCTCGGGGTCCGGCCGGGTACCGTGGTCGAACGGCGGCAGCGTGGCCAGGAGTTTGCCGATCTCGGGGTGGATGGTCACTCGACACCAGCTCCTTTCTCGAAGGACGTGGTCTCCGGGAAGGAGTCGCCGATGTCGAACGGCTTGCGGGAGATGTCCTGCAGCACGTCGGTGATCGGCTTGCGCTTGGCCTGGTAGGTGCGCAGGGCGTCCTGCAGGTCGGCGCCTTCCTTGATGGCGTCTGCCAGCCAGGCGGCGTCCTGCATGGCGGAGTTGGCGCCCTGGCCCTGATGGTGCAGCATGGCGTGCGCGGCGTCGCCCACCAGGGCAACGCTGTTGGTGTGCCAGGTCGGCTGCTTGTCGATGTCGTAGACGCCGCGGTTGGTCATCGAGGCGATGTCCAGCTCCTGGCCGATCTTCTGCAGCCGCTCGTCGAAGCCCTCCAGCAGCTGGCCGATGTACTCGTGGGTGACCTCCGGGGCCCAGGCGGTGTCGTCGCTCGGGGCGGTGATGTCGAAGGACACCTGGTTGCGGTGGCGCAGCGGCAGGAAGTATACGGTGGTGCCGTTCTGGCCCACGTAGACGCGGAAGTTGTCGTTCTCCACCAGGCCGTAGGCATCGTCGGCGGAGATGACGGCGCGCATGGCGATGGTGTGGGAGAACACCGGCTGGACCTCGCCGAAGATCTGGTTGCGGACGCTGGAGCGGATGCCGTCGGCGCCCAGGACCAGATCGGCGGTGACCTCGACGCCGTTCTCGAACTTCACGGTGGCGGAGTCGCCGTTGTCGGTGACGGTGATCATCTTGTGGCCGATGTGCACGCGCTCGGCCGGCAGCAGGCGCAGCAGGGTTTCGATGACGTCGCCGCGGTGGACCATGCGGCAGTGGTTGGTCTGCTCGTACTCGTTGATGCCCGGCCACGGATCGCGGGCGATCAGCTCGCCGTTGGCCTGGTAGACCTCGATGGCGTCGGAAGGGGCGGAGACCTTGGCGAACTCTTCAAACACGCCCCACTTGCGCAGCACCTCGACGGTCGGCGGCCGCAGGCCGATGCCGGCGCCTACTTCACCAAGCTCGGGGGCCTGCTCGTAGACGTGCACGTCGGCGCCGAGCTGCAGCAGTGCCAGGGCAGCGGAAGCGCCGGCGTAGCCGCCGCCCACGACGGCCACCTTCAGGTTCTGGATTTCGGAAGTCTGCATTGTTCTGTTGTTCCTTCACTGGACGCCGCGGGGCGACCTCGGGGGTGAAATTAATGGTGGGGTCCCGCAGCCGTCGTCTGTGGCGGGGCGGGTGGATGAATAGTTGGGGCTTAGGCCTTGATGGACAGGAAGTCGGCCGGGTTGTCCTCGAGGAGGAGCTTGATGGTGGCGTCGTCGATGCCGGCGGCGCGCATGTCCGGGAGCATGTCATTGAAGATGTAGTTGATGGTGTGGCCCTTCACGCCCGGCCAGCCCAGCGGGCTGCAGTTGGCGTCGGCCGAGACGAGCAGCTTGTCCGCGTAGCCCTTGTTCACCAGCTTGACGAAGTGCTCCATCCGCTCGGCGCGTTTGCGGCCCCAGAACGGCGGGTCGGGCAGTTCGAGGTCGTAACCGAAGGTGTCGAAGCCGATGCGGCCGCCCTGCTCGTAAATCCAGTCGTGCGGCGTGATCGGTGCGTTCAGGCCGTCGTCGGCGTGGCCGAAGAGGACGCGATCCAACGGGAGGCCCTCCTCGTTAAAGATGTTCACGGCGGGCTCGGGGTCGATCGCCAGATGCGTGAGGATCGGGACCCCGGTGAGGACGGCGGCGCGGGCGGCCGCGCGGTAGATCCGCTTGTCGAGTTCGGTCATCTTGCCGCCGCGGCTCACGCCGACCTTGATGACGCCGGCCTTGGCGCCCGTGTTGCCGATCCCCACCGTGATTTCGTGGATGAACACCTTCGCCAGGTAGTCCACCGACGCCCGTGCGAAGTGCGGCAGGGCGGTGTCGCCGCCCACGAAGCCGGTGCAGGCCACGATGTGCACGCCGGTCTTGGCCGACAGGGACTTGTAATAGTCGACGTCGCGGCCGTTGCAGATGCCGGTGGCGTCCACGAAGGTGCCGCCACCGTTTTCGCGGAACCTGCGCAGCTTCGGCACGGTTTCCTCGTAGGCCTGCTCCGGCGACTTCCACCATCGCGTGTCGAGCTCGGAGCCGGGCATGCCGTAGCCGATGTGTTCGTGGACTGCCACGATTTCCAGTTCTTCAGCCGGGATTGTTCCCAGCACGGTGTTGACCTTGGTCATTCCTTCACCTCAGGGGTATCGAAAGCTTGTTGATGGCGGGCCGCGGTGCTCAGCGCACAGCCAGCAGGTTGCGCGGATTGTCCACCAGGATGCGGCGGGCGTCGTCGTCGCCCAGGCCCAGTGATTTCAGGAAGGGGACGAAGGTGGTCAGCACATGGCTGAACGGCAGGTCGTAGTCCGGGTGTCCCTTGGCCACGCCGATCGCGTTGGACGAGAGGATGATCTGGTCCGTGTGGCCGGCCCTGACCAGCTCGAGCACCAGTCCGGCCCGCTCGCGGTCGGTGACGTAGCCGCCGTCGTCGTCCAGGCCCACGTGGTCCAGGCCCACGAAGGCGCCGCGGCGGGCCACCTCAAGCGCCGCGCCGGCGTCCGCGGCGTCCCGGCGGTCCAGGCCGCCGACGAGGACCCGCCCGGCGGGCAGTCCCTCGTCGAGGACGACGTCGAGGTCGTGCAGGGCGTCGGCGCCGTAGCGGATGGAGACCGGGATGCCGGTGGTCAGGGCGGTCCGGGCCGCCCCGCGGAACAGGCTCTCGTCGGTGGGGGTCATGCCCTCGCGGGTGGCGGTGCTGGTGACCAGACCGGCGGCTCCGCGGCGCTCGACCCGCGGGACCACCATGCCCTCGCTGACTTCCTTCGAGAAGAGGTCGGCGAACTTTTCGGCCGGCCACGGGGTCGGCGGGTTGGTCTGCGGGGTGAGGAAGTAGCCGCCGAGCATTTCCTCCGGCCCCATGCCGGTGGAGGCGATGATGTGCACGCCGGTCGAGCGCGAGAGCGCCTCGTACAGCTTCACGTCGCGGCCGTGGAACATGCCGGTGCTGTCGACGATCGTCTGGCCGCCGGCCCTGCGGAAGTCGGTCAGCTTTCCGGCCAGGACCTCGAAGATCTCCGCCCGGTCCATGCTGATGTCCGGGGCGTACTGGGCTCCCGGGACCACCGAGAGCAGGGCCTCGTGGACCGCGACCACACCCAGTTCGTGGGCGGGAACGGGGCCAAGAACGGTATTGGCCGTCGGGTGGGGGGTTGTTGTATCCGTCATGGCACAACCTTTCGTCTGACGCCACGCCATGGCAGACGTCACGCGGGGAAGGATCATGCACCGCGACCTCTGGATTCATTCCTCGCCGAAACCGGTGCAGGCGGTAGTAAACGAAGGAGGCAGTCCATCGGGGGGCCTGGCGTTCCGCTACCGGCCGCGGGCCTCCCGCTGATGTGACCTTGATTACCTGTCAACTAGGTTTACATGATGTAGTGCCAAAGTCAAGGCAATTCATCGGAAAACATCCCCGTCGGGGGTGGCGGACTGGGTGGATTTCCCGCATGGCCGCGGCCTACTGGCCGGTGCTGAACCGGTACTTGAATTTCTCTGCCTGGTGCACCGCGGAGCGCCATCCGGCGGGCAGGTCACCCGTGGTGAAGAAGACCGTCTCGATGACGAGCAACGGGCTCCCCACGGCCACCCCGAAGGTCGCGGCCTGTTCGGCGGTGGCCGCGGTTGCCCAGGCTTCGTGCTCGGCGCGGACGTGTGCGATGCCGAATTCTTTCTTGAGGAGTTCGAAGGCGGAGCCAACGCGTTCCAGTTCCGCGGCGGTCGGGCTGAAGTCCTCGGGCGCCCGAATGTAGACGTCGGCTTCGACGAGAGGCTCATCCTCGACCGAGATCAGGCGGGTGAAATGCAGGAGCCGCTCGTGCGCTTCGAGTCCCAGGAGGTCCCGAATCCGGCCGGGCGGTTCCACCCGCTCGATGCCGGCGACCTTCCCCGTCGGATGCAGTCCGCTCTCGGCGAGGTATTGGTACAGGGCCCCCGAGCGCACGTCGGCCGGCCGCTGGACCCTGGTGCCGATGACCGGGAACGTCCCCTTGCCTTGTTTCCGGTAGATGTATCCCTCGCTGGCAAGCTCCTGGAGTGCCTGCCGGATGGGCGCCCGGCTGACCTCGAACCGGCTGAGCAACTGCGCCTCGGTCATTGGCTTCCGGGGATCAGCGATCCCCTCGGCTATTTCCCTGCGCAGGATTTCCCTGATCTGGCGATACAGGGGTACCCCGGACGAGGTGTCGAGCTCGCCATATGCCATGAGTCTTCTGTTCCTCCACGTCGCCCGTCACCGGGATTGCCCTGCAGGAAGTCAACCACAGAACGCAGTCCATTGAGGAGGCGGCAACCCTAGCCCGCGGATGGCGTGCGACGTAGCCTGAGGTGACTACCGCCGGGAGGGGCGTGCCATGGACCAGGACATCCAGAACTACATCAGCGCGTTGGTCGAGAAGGAACAACAACTGCGCGACTCCGCGCCGGAGGAGCCGGACAAGGCCGCCGCCCGCGCCGCCGAGCTGCGCCGCCTGGAAGAGCAGCTGGACCAGTGCTGGGACTTGCTGCGCCAGCGCCGTGCCAAGCGCAAGGCCGGCGAGGACCCGGGCGAAGCAGAGACCCGGCCGGCCGAGGAAGTGGAAAACTACCGGCAGTAGCCGAACGGCAGGCGGTCCCGGCGGTGTGGGCACCGCCCCGCCGTCGTCCGTTTACCGCGCGTCAGGCGCCCTTTGACGCCTCGGACTTGGAACCTGACTTCTTCTTGGACGGGGAGCCGGCGGAAGACTTGGCCTCCCGGTTCTGCTCCACGCTGCGGCGCAGCGCCTCCATCAGGTCCAGAACCTTGCCGCCTTCTTCCTCTTCGTCCGTGCCGAAGGTCTTTGCCGTATCCAGCGCCTCGCCTTGCTCCAGCTTCGCCTCGATCAGGGTCCGCAGCTGTTCCTGGTACTCGTCGGTGTAATCCCCGGGCGTGAAGTCGGAGGAGAACGACTCCACCAGCGCGGCGGACATCTCCTTCTCTTTCGCTGAGATCCGCACGGTTTCCTCGAGCGACGGGAAACTGGCCTCCCGTACCTCGTCCTCCCACAGCAGAGTCTGCAGCATCAGGACCTTGCCGCGGACCCGCAGCGCCGCCAGCCGGGTCTTCTGCCGCAGCGCGAACTGCACGATGGCCGTGCGGTCCGTTTCTTCCAGGGTCCGCCGGAGCAGGACGTAGGCCTTGGACGACTTCGAATCCGGCTCCAAATAGTAGCTGCGGTCGAACATGATCGGATCGATCTGGTCGCTCGGGACAAACTCGACGACCTCGATTTCGCGGCTCTTTTCGACCGGCAGGGACTTGAAATCCTCGTCCGTGATCACCACGGTGTGCTCGCCGTCGTCGTACGCCTTGTCGATGTTCTGGTAGTCGACGGTCTTGCCGCAAACCTCGCACCGGCGCTGGTAACGGATGCGCCCGCCGTCCTTGTCATGGACCTGGTGCAGGCTCACATCGTGGTCTTCGGTGGCGCTGTAGAGCTTGACCGGCACGTTGACCAGCCCGAACGCCACCGCGCCTTTCCAGATGGCTCTCATGCCACTAGTGAACACCCGCGGGCGGTACAAAGCCAGAGGCGAGGGCCTAGCCAAGCGGCCACGCGGCGGACAGACTGGCGGTATGGCCAGCCAGAATTCCAGCCTGAAAACCAGCCAAAGGGAGACCGTAGCCGTCGACGGGCGCCGGCTCAGGCTGACGAATTTGGACAAGGTGCTGTACCCGGAAACCGGGACCACCAAGGCCGAGGTGATCGCCTACTATTCGGAGATCGCCGAGTTCCTGGTTCCGCATGCGGCGGACCGGCCGGTGACGCGCAAACGCTGGGTCCACGGCGTCGGCACGGCGGAGGAACCGGGCGAGGTGTTTTTCCAAAAGAACCTGGACAAGTCCGCGCCGGACTGGGTCATGCGGCACACCATCGAGCACAAGAGCAACATCAATGTGTACCCGCTGGCCAATGACAGGGCCACCCTGACGTGGCTGGCGCAGATTGCGGCCTTGGAAATCCATGTTCCGCAGTGGAAGTTCGGCCCGCGCGGCAAGATCAACAATCCCGACCGGATGGTGCTGGACCTGGACCCGGGGGAAGGGGCCGGGCTGGCGGAGTGCGTCGAAGTGGCCTTCCTGATCAAGGACATCCTGGAGGGGATGGGGCTCGACCCGCGGCCGGTGACCTCCGGTTCCAAGGGCATCCACCTGTACGCCGGGCTGGACGGCAAGCAGACCTCGGAGGACGTCAGCCAGGTGGCGCACGAGCTGGCCCGCCTGCTGGAGGCCGACCATCCGGACCTCGTGGTCAGCGACATGAAGAAGTCGTTGCGCACGGGCAAGGTGCTGGTCGACTGGAGCCAGAACAACTGGGCCAAGACCACGATTGCCCCGTACTCGCTGCGCGGCCGGCCGCACCCCACCGTGGCGGTGCCACGCACCTGGGCCGAGCTGGAAGACCCGGACCTGGCTCACCTCGACTTCAGGCAGGTGCTGGAGCGCGTCAAGGAGATGGGCGACCCGCTGGCCGGCATGGCGGGCGGCACCGCCGACGAGCAGTCCCTGCAGGAGCCGGGGCGGGACCGGCTCAGCACGTACCGTTCGATGCGCGACCCGGACCGTACGCCCGAGCCGGTGCCGGCGGTGATCGAGCGGCGGGAGTCGGACGATGAACCGGTTTTCGTCATCCAGGAGCACCACGCACGCCGGCTGCACTACGACGTCCGGCTGGAGCATGACGGGGTGATGGTGTCCTGGGCCGTGCCCAAGGGCCCGCCGGTCACGACCGGTAAGAACCACCTGGCCGTCCACACCGAGGACCACCCCATGGAATACGCCACCTTCGAGGGCACCATCCCGAAGGGCGAATACGGCGCCGGGGTGATGACCATCTGGGACAGCGGCACCTACGAAGTGGAGAAGTGGCGCGAGGGCAAGGAAGTCATCATCGTGCTGCACGGGCGCCCCGACGGCGGCCTGGCGAACGACGGCGGGCCCCCCGGTCCGCGTCGCTACGCCCTGATCCGCACCGGCGGCGAGGACGGCAAGGACAATTGGCTGATGCACCTGATGAAGGACCAGCCGCGTCCTGCTGCCGGGACGGCGGACGGCGGCGGGTCCGGGCGCGCCGCGCGGGCGGCCGGCACAACCGCGCCGGCGGATGATGCCGGCTCCGCACCGCAGGACGCCGGGGCGCCGCAAGCGGTGAAGCCGATGCTGGCCGTGCAGGGCACCGAGGCCTCCATCGACGAGGAGGAGGGCTGGGCCTACGAAATGAAGTGGGACGGAATCCGGGCCGTCGCCGTCGTTGCCGACGGGGCCGTGCGGTTGGTCAGCCGCAACGGCATCGACATGACCAAGACCTACCCGGAACTGGCAGACCTGCCCGACCACGTCCTGGCCCAAACCGCGGTGCTGGACGGCGAGATCGTCGCGCTCGATGCCAAAGGGCGGCCGGATTTCGGCCGCCTGCAGAACCGCATGAACCTCACCAGGAAAGCGGATATCGAGCGCGCGGCCGCGAAATACCCGGTGGAGTATTTCCTCTTCGATTTGCTGGAACTGGACGGAACACCAACACTTGGGCTGGAATACTCCCAGCGGCGGGAAATCCTCAAGGAAGCGGTGGAGGCGCCGGACGACGGACATATCCAGGTGCCGCCGGAGCTGGATGCCAGCGTGGCCGAAGCGGTCGCAGCCAGCCGGGAGGTCGGCCTGGAAGGCATCATCGCCAAGCGCACGGACAGCAACTACGCGCCGGGCCTACGGACGAGGAGTTGGATCAAGATCAAGAACCAGCTGACGCAGGAAGTGGTCATAGTGGGCTGGCGGCCGGGCAAGGGCTCGCGGGCCCGGAAGGTCGGCTCGCTGCTGGTGGCCGTGCCCGACGGCGTGGAGCTGAGCTACCTCGGCCGCGTCGGCTCCGGCCTGACGGAACGCGAACTGGCCGAAATCGGTGCACGGCTGAAGAAGATGTCACGCAAGACCCCGCCGCTGGAGGGCGTGCCGGCGGCGGACGCGTCCGACGCGCACTGGGTGCGGCCCGCGCTGGTCGGCGAGGTCCAGTTCAGCGAACGCACCGGGTCCGGAAAGCTCCGCCACCCGGTCTGGCGCGGCTTCCGGCCGGACAAGAAGCCGTCGGATGTCGTCGTCGAAATCCCGCAGGTCCAGGCCTGACCCGCGGAGCTGCCGCTCAAAAATTTTGACCCTACCCCTATCATTCTGCCGATGAATCGTTAGTCTTTACCCAGGGGAACTTCTGGGGGGAAGTTTCGGGGGATGATTCTTGGGGAAGAAGGCAGAACTGCATCATGGGGAGTTCATTTAAGCCGACTATTCGCGACGTCGCCGAGCGCGCCGGCGTTTCGCTGGCAACGGTCTCATACGTCTTGTCCGGCCGGCACGGGGGTTCAACGAGGATCAGCGAACCGACCAAGGCCCGGGTCATCGAGGCGGCCAAGTCGCTGGGATATGTGCCCAACCACGCCGCCCGGGGCATGCGCCGGGGGCGGACGGACACCGTGGCCGTCGTGGTGGAAAACCTGGATTCGGCCTGGGACCGGCAATTGGCGGAGGTTGCCAACCGTGTGCTGCCGGAGCACGGGTACCGGGTGGTGGTCCTGCTGGGCCAGGAGGCATGGCGGAACTTCATGCTCTCCGGCGGCGCGGACGGGGCCATCCTGGGTTTCAGCACCGAAACGCCCGAGGAAGACCACACCCTGCGGGACCTCGCCGACCGGGGCGTGGCGCAGGTGGTCGTGTCGCAGTTCCTCCAGCCTGACGGCTTCGACGTGCTGAAAGTGGACGCTGAGGTCGGCATCGCCGAGGCGGCTGCGTATCTTGCTGCCAGGCACCGCCGCATCGCCGTGCTGCACCGGGGCGGGCCGGCCCCGGGCCCCCGGGGTTCCCGGCTGGGGTTGTTCCGGCAGGCGATGGCCGACCTCGGCGCAGAACTGGACGAAAACCTGGTGCGTGCAACGCACGGGTCCTGGCGTGAATCCTACGAGGAGACCGGCAGGCTGCTGAAGTTGGCCGATCCGCCCACGGCGTTCTTCACCACGGCGGACCTGGAGGCCCTGTGCGTCTCCGGCTCCGCCACCGCGGCGGGGCTCCGGATCCCGGAGGAGATGGAGATCATCGGCGTGGACACCTCGGATCTGGGACACCACTCCGAACCGCCGCTGAGCTCGGTGGGACCGGAGCCGCTGGTGGGTACCGTGGTGGACCTGCTGATCGACCGGCTGGAGGGGCGCGCCTCCGCCGGCGGACGCCTGGTGCCGGCGCCGTGGAAGCTGAACCACCGGGGGACCACCGTGGCGGGGATGTCCGGTGACGGCAGCGCGGAAGGCTCGGGCGAGGTGGAGGACAGCGTCTCCAACGGGGCGCCGTAGCGGCGGGCGGCTACAGTGCAGGGATGGAGTACACCCGGCACAGCTACGGCCCGGATCCCAGCCAGTACGCGGAACTGTATGTGCCCGCCCGGCGGCGGCACACCGCCGTCGTCGTCATCATCCACGGCGGGTACTGGCGCGCTGCCTACGGTGCCGAGCTCGGACGCCCGCTGGCCCGGGACCTCGCCGGCCGCGGCTGGGTCTGCTGGAACATCGAATACCGGCGCGCAGGCAACGGCGGCGGCTGGCCGGAGACGTTCGACGACGTCGCCTCCGGCATCGACCGGCTCGCCGACGTTGCGCACGAGTCCGGCTTCCCGCTCGAGCGGGTGGTGGGGATGGGCCATTCCGCGGGCGGCCACCTGGCGGTGTGGGCGGCCGGGCGGGGCCGGTTGCGGTCGGAGGAGTCGGGGGTGCGGGTGCCCGGCGCCGCCCCGCGGGTGGAGCTCGCTGCGGTGCTCAGCCAGTCCGGGGTGCTGGATGTGGCGCGCGCCCACGAGCTGGGTCTGAGCGACGGCGCCGTCGAAAACCTGCTCGGGCGGCCGGAGGACGCTGATCCAGGTGCTGCGCATCCCTACCGGCTCGCCGATCCCCTGCGGAACGTGCCGCTGCCGGTCCCCGTCTACGCCTTCCACGCCGACCAGGACGCCGACGTGCCGAGGGAACTGTCCGAGCGCTATGTCGCCGCCGCCCGGACCGCCGGCGGGACGGCCGAACTCGTGCTCGTTCCCGGTGACCACTATGCGCTGATCGATCCTGCCTCTGCTGCCTTTGCGCGCATCCGCGGGGTGCTGGCCGGCCTGGGCTGATGCCGGTGCCGCAACCGGCGGCGCTCTGCTACGTTGGCACTGTGCTCACGGTCATAGGCGAAGCCCTGGTGGACGTCGTCCGCTCCGACACGATGCCGCCGCGGGTGCACGTCGGCGGGAGCCCGATGAACGTGGCGGTGGGCCTGGCCCGGCTGGGCCACCCGGTCCAGTTCGTCGGCCGGTACGGCAAGGACCGGTTCGGGGACCTGGTCCACGGCCATCTGCGCCGCAACTCCGTGCTGGTGCCGCTGGATCCGGATGCGTCGCCGACCAGCGCTGCCACCGCTACCCTGGATCCCGCCGGCGCCGCCCATTACTCTTTTGACCTGCTCTGGGAACTGCCGGACCTCGAAAAAATTCGGCCCCGGCTGCTCGACGAGACGGTCTGGCTGCACACCGGCTCCGTCGCGGCCATGCTGGAGCCTGGCGCGCACACGGTGTACAGGACCGTCCAGCGGGCCCATCCGCGGGCCCTGGTCAGCTACGACCCGAACTGCCGGCCCACGCTGATCACGGACCGGGACTTCGCCCGGCGGCAGGCCGAAAAGTTCGTGGTCCTGGCCGACGTGGTCAAGGCCTCCGACGAAGACCTGCGGTGGCTGTACCCGGACCGTACCGTCGAAGAGACGGCCCGTGCGTGGTTGAAGCGGGGGCCGGCCGCGGTGGTGGTCACGCGCGGGGCGAAGGGCAGCTGGGGAGTGGTCCGTGCCGGGACGGCAGAGGTCGCGGCACCGGCGTCCGCCGTCGTTGACAGCGTAGGCGCCGGCGACGCGTACATGTCGGGGCTGCTCGATGCACTGCTGAACGCGGGATTCTCCGGTTCGGCCCGCCGCGGGAAGCTGCGCGACATGGCCTCCGCCACGCTCGAAGACGTGATGGCGCACGCTGCCCGTGCCGCAGCCATCACGGTATCCCGGGCAGGGGCGAATCCGCCGCGCCGCCACGAGCTGGGCTAGCCGCCTGCGCCGCCGGCCGCATCCCTAGACTGGTGCAATGCGCCTTATCGCCAGCGACCTCGACGGAACCATCATCGGCCGGGACGGCAAAATCAGCCCCCGCACCGTCCGGGCGTTTCGCAGCGCCGCGGCCGCGGGAGTGGAAATCGTCTTCGTGACCGGCCGGCCCCCGCGCTGGCTGACTCCGCTGGCCGAGCAGATCGGACACCGCGGCCGGGTGATCTGCTCCAACGGCGCCGTGCTCTACGATCTGGTGGCCGAGCGGGTGCTCTCGGCGCAGACGCTGCCCCACGCGAACATCCTCGAGGTTCGCCGGATCATCCTCGGCCTGCACCCGGCGGTGACGTTCGCGGCGGAAACGACCGAGGGATTCCTGCTGGAACCGAACTTTCTGCAGCCCGGCTCGGTGGAGCTTCTGGACGGCATCGTGCCCAAACTGTTGCCGGAAAGCCTGCGCCGCTCCGACTCGGTCGTGAAACTGCTGGCCCGCGGGACGGACATCGACCCCGACGCCTTCCTGGCCGAGGTGGGCCCGGCGGTGGGGCATCTGGCCGCGGTGACGCATTCTGCCCCCGGCAACCCGCTGCTCGAGATGGCACGGCCGGGACTCAACAAAGCGGTGACCCTGGCCGAGTACGCCGGTTCGTTGGGCATCGGCCCCCAGGACGTGGTGGCCTTCGGCGACATGCCGAACGACATCGAAATGCTGCGGTGGGCCGGGGCCGGCTACGCGATGGCCTCCGGCCACCGCACCGCGCTGGAAGCAGCCCCGTTCCGCGCCCCGGCGTTCGCCGAGGACGGCGTCGCCCAGGTGATCGAGGAACGGCTGGCGGGCCGGCGGCAGGCCTCGCACGGGGCCTGAAACCCGCGGGGGTCCCGGGGTCAGGAGCCTCGCGCCGCTCCGGCGGGCGCCGCCTCCCGCCGGGTTTCGGGACGCTCGTCCAGATACCGGCGGGCGAACCAGCTGGGGCCGATGCTCCGGCCGCGCCGGGGCGGTTCTATGTCCGCAACTATCAGCTCTTCATACAGGCCGGCCTGGGCCACCACCCCCGTCTGCGGCGCAGCGATGAAGCTGTGGCCCGGTCCGCTCCAGGCCACCGCCGGCGCAGATGCTCCCCGGCGGGCCAGCGCACGGAACCAGCCGTCCCGGCCGCTGCTGCCGCCGGGCACCACGAGCAGTTGCGCGCCGTCGTCGGAGACCGACCGCCGGGACGTGCCGCCCGCCGGCAGGGCGACCGCGCCGGCGTCGTCCTCCGCAGCCAGCCCGATGAGCAGCCCCTCCAGCGGCACGACCGCGGCGGCGTCCGTGCAGGCCTGGAGCCCGCCGTACGCATCGAACAGCCACAGTTCGGGGCCGTTGCCGTGGGTGCTGCCGCCGGCCGCCACCGCGACCCCTTGTTCTGCCGCGAGGCCGCCCAATTCGCGGCGGAACTCCGGGGCGAACCCGGCGGGCAGCACCAGCAGCCGTGCCTCCAGGCCGGCCGCCTGTTCCAGCCACTTCCGGCACCGCCGCAGCGACCCGTCGCCGAGCAGCCCGGCAGCCTGCACTACGGCAAGACGCATGGATTCCTCCTCATCGGCGGTCGTGGCGGGCCCGGTAGAGTACCGAAGGTGAGCAGCGCCAGCCCGTACCTCAATCCTACGTTTCCCGGTTCCGGGCAGGGCCGGCCCCTGGCCATGTCGCACCGGGGTTTCTCGTTGGATGGTCGGGAGAACTCGATGGCGGCCTTCCGCGCGGCCGTCGATCTCGGTTACGCCTACCTGGAGACCGATGTCCGGTCCACCCGCGACGGCGTGCTGGTGGCCTTCCACGACCGGACACTGGAGCGTACTACCGACGGCCGCGGCGAACTGGCGGCGCACACGGCCGGCCAGCTGGCGCAGGTACGGATCTCCGGCGAGCCGATCCCCACGTTCGAGGAGTTGCTGGCCGCGTGGCCGGACGTGCGACTCAACGTGGACGTGAAAGACATGGCCGCCGCGGACGAACTGGCCCGGCTGATCGAGGCCTACGACGCGCACGACCGCGTGCTGGTGGCTTCCTTTTCCGACCGCCGCCGCTTCCGCGTGCTGCGCGGCCTGAGCCGCCCCGTCGCGGGATCCGGCGGAGTATATGCGACGCTGGCAATATATCTTTCGGGGTATATAGGTCTGGCGGGCCTGTTGGCCCGGCTGGTCCGCGTCCACGCGGTGCAGGTGCCGGTGAAGTACGGTCCGTTCACGGTAGTCACGCCCAGGTTCGTGCGGCGCTGCCGCCGGGCCGGCCTAAAGGTGCACGTGTGGACTATCAACGACCGCGCAGAGATGGAACGGCTGCTGGCACTGGGAGTGGATGGCATAGTCTCCGACCGCGCCGATATTCTGGCCGAAGTGATGGCTGAACGCGGCAGCTGGCCGCAGAGGGAGTCCGCATGAAGGTCTTGATTGCACCGGACAAGTTCAAGGGAACCTTGACGGCCGCCGAGGCGGCCGCCGCAATGGCCGAAGGCGTGCTGCGGGTCTACCCGGACGCCCACGTGCAGCTGCTCCCGGTTGCCGACGGCGGCGAGGGCACCCTGGAGGCTGCCCTCTCCGCCGGTGCGGCCGAGCACACCGAACGCGTCGTGGGGCCGCTGGAGCGTGAGGTCACCGCATCCTGGGCCATGCTGGAGCGGCCGGACGGCAAGACCGCCGTCATTGAAACCGCGCGGGCATCCGGCTTGCTGCTCACCGAGCCCAGCGTGCAGTCGGCGCTCACGGCCCACTCCTACGGGTCCGGCCAGCTGATTGAGGCGGCACTGAACGCCGGCGCCACCGAGATCGTGCTCGGGGTGGGCGGCTCCGCCATGACCGACGGCGGGTCCGGCGCCCTCCGCGCGCTGGGCCTGAAGGTGCTTACCGGCGGCGGCGCCGAAGTCCTGCTCGGCGGCGCGGCCCTGGCCACCGCGGACCACCTGGACGCCTCCGGCCTGGACCCGCGCCTGGCGGAGACCGTGATCCGGATAGCGGCAGACGTCTCGAATCCGCTGTACGGGCCGGACGGGGCGGCGCACGCTTTCGGGGAACAGAAGGGCGCCGACGCGGTCTCGCGCCGCTTGCTCGACGAGGCGCTGCAGCACTGGGCCCAGCTGCTGCTGAAGGCAACCGGCCGCGACGTCAACGTGGCGGGCGCGGGCGCGGCCGGCGGCTTCCCCTCCGGCTTCCTGGCGCTGGCCGGGGTCCGGGTGGAGCCGGGGTTCGACGTCGTCGCCGAACTGGTGGGCCTCGAGGCCGCCCTATCGGACGCAGACCTGGTGCTGACCGGCGAGGGGTCGCTGGATCGGCAGTCCGAATTCGGGAAAGCGCCGCTGGGCATCGCCGGGCGTGCCCAGGCACGGGGCATCCCCGCCGTCGTCGTCGCCGGGCAGATCGACCTGGCGCCGGACCGGCTGGCCGAACACGGGGTGCATGCGGCCGCCAGCGTGGTCGAGGCGGCAGGCAGCCGGGAACAGGCCATGGCCCAGGCCGCGCGCTATGTCACGTTGGCCACGCAACAGGCGCTCGAAGGGGCTTGAGCCCGGGAACCACGCCTATCATGAGGGCATGAGCAGTACCGTCGTCCCGCCGCCCTCGGCCGTCCGCCAGGGTTTTCTCCGCACCCTGGTCCTTTGGCTGGCGATTCCGATGGCGGTGCTGGTGCCGCTGTGGGTGGTGGCCGGACGCGTGTTGTTTGGCATCGGCGGGCAGATGGTGCTCTGGCTGGGCATCAGCCTGGGCCCGGTGCTGCTGGTCTTGCTGTTGCTGACCGGCGTGAAGCTCCTCGAGACCGCCCGCCGGGGCCTGCTGCTCCCGGTGCGGGCCGTCGTGGCGCCGGCGCTGGCCTGGCTGCTGGCGTTCGCCTTCGGCTTCACCGTCCCGGACTTCGGCGGCGGCGCCGGAGAGGGCGCGTCCATCATGTCGCTGCTGGCCGGTCCGTCCGCCCTGGGAATGTCCACCGCGCTGTGCAACCCGTTCGGAATCATCGCCGTCGGGCTGGCCGTCGCGGCCACGGTTTTTGCCTACCGGGCCGCGGGCGAAGCGCGTCGCGGCGGCGGTGCCGACCGCGCCTGACGCAAGCGCCCGTTGGCGCGCCTGACGCAAGCGGGCCCGTTGGCGCGCCTTAGGCCTGCTGTGTGGGCCGGGCTTCACCGCTGCGCCTGACGTGACTGCGGGCATGCTCGACCGCCGCTGCCAGGTCGCCGAACAGGTGCCTGTCGTGGCGCAATGACTCCAAGACGCCCACCCGGCGGGCCAACTCCACATGGCGTTCCTGAATCCCCTTGATCAGCACGGTGACGCCGCGGCGCTCCAGCGCTGTGACCAGGTCGGCCACGACCTTGGCCCCGGTCGCGTCGAGGATCTGCAGCTGGGACATCCGGATGATCACCACCTCCACATTGCGGATGGAAGAGACTCGCTCCAGCACCCGGTCGGCGACGCCGAAGAACAGGGCGCCGTCGAGCCGGAAGACAGCGATCTGCTCGTCGCCGTCTGCGGCCGGTCCGGGAATCTCCTCCCGATGGACCCCGCTGGAATTCCCCAACGCCCTCAGCGCGAAGAACCCAGCGAAGACGATGCCGATCACGACGGCCTGGATCAGGTCGAAGGACACCGTGACGATCGCGGTGACGATGAAGACCGTGGTGTCCGCCCGGGTGGAGCCGAAGACGCTGCGCAAGGTGTTCAGCGAGACCATGCGGACGGCGGTCACCATCAGCACGCCGGACAGCGCCGCCAGCGGGATATGCGATACGGGCCCGGTCGCCAGGTACACGACGCCAAGCAGCACCAGGGAATGCACGACGACGGAGGCCCGGGTCCGCCCGCCGGCGCGGATGTTCACGGCCGTCCGGGCGATGGCCCCGGTGGCAGGCATCCCACCGAAGAAGCCGGAGGCAACCGAGGCCAGGCCCTGGCCCACCAGCTCCCGGTCCGCGTCGTAAGGGCCCGTGTCGGAGATGGATGCGGCTACCCGGGCCGAGAGCAGCGACTCGATGGCAGCCAGTGCTGCGACGGTGAGGGCAGGCCCGGCCAGTGCGCCGATCAGGGCCAGGTCGACGGTGGGCAGGGAAGGGGCCGGCAAGGAGCTGGGAAGTTCGCCGATCCGTGCAACGTTCAAATTCATCAGCTGGGCCACAAGCGTGGCGACGATGATCCCGATGATGGAGCCGGGCAGCTGTGGATTGATCTTCGGCGCGGCCACCATGATGGCGGCCACGATCAACGCCAGGATGACGGGCCAGAACAAGCCCGCCAAGGAAGCGGTGCCCAAGGCCTCGACCGCCGACACGGCCGCGTTGGAGCTGGGCCCCGGTGCGGTCCCGAAGGCCGCCGGCACCTGCTGCAGGAAGATGATGACGGCGATGCCCAGCGTGAAGCCCTCGATGACCGGCCACGGTATGAAGCTGACGGCACGGCCCAGTTTCAGCACGCCGGCGGCAGCCACGATGACGCCGGCCATGAGCGTCAGCAGCGCGAGCGACGACATCCCGTGGCTGGCGATGACCGGCGCAAGCACCACCACCATGGCGCCCGTGGGTCCCGACACCTGGATGTTCGAACCACCGAAAACGGCAGCAACGATGCCGGCCACGATCGCGGTGATCAATCCCGACGCGGCGCCGGCGCCCGAGCTGACGCCGAATGCCAAGGCCAGCGGCAGGGCGACGATACCCACAGTCACGCCGGCCACCAGGTCGTTGCGCCAGGTGCGCGGCAGCTGCGCGTAATCGGCCTTGCCAGGCAGCAGCGCGGCCGCCGTCCTCAACGACTTCATGGCGCCGGCTCCTGCTTGGTGCCCGCCTCCCGGGCTGATGCCGTCGAGCCGTTGCCGGCCGCACCGAAGCCGGCCAGTTGCTGCGTTGCGGTGTGCAGGAGCTGCTGCAGGAGGCTGCGCGCCACGGTCAGCAGGTCGGCCACCTGAGGGTACGCCAGGCGGTAGAAGACCTGCACGCCCCGTCGTTCGGCCAGGACGAGGTTATGCCGGCGCAAGACGGACAGGTGCTGGGACAGGTTGGAAGCCTCTTGGCCCGTCTCGTTCATCAGCTCGGTCACGGTCACCTCGGGAGCGTCCGCGAGCAGTTCCAGCACCCGGATCCTGACCGGATGGGACAGCCCCTTGAACAAGTTGGCCTTGACTTCGTACAGCGGGGCGTCGGCAGCGGCGAATGGGTTCATGAGGGCTCCCTATAGTTCATTACTTTAGAAAGCCATCATATAAAGGGAGTGAAGGCTGCGCTAAGACTCCGCGCACGGCCCACGTGGCGCCTTACAGCCAAGCGTCGCTCGGGCAAGGCCGCGCGGACCCCGCCGCGCGAACCCGAGTCTCGCGGTGCCGCGGTGCCTCGTGCCCGCCTGCTATCCCCCGGTGGAGGCGGAGGGGGGAACGAATCCGTCCTGTCCGGGTTCGTTCTCGTGCTCCGGGTCCTCGCTCTGGCGGTATTCGCCGTCCGGGCTCAGGCCCGGTACGCGCTGCCCCGCATTGAGCAGGCTGGACGTGAAGTGCTCGCCGTCGAACTTGGCGGCGGAGTCGTTCTCCGGTTCGGGGGCGCCGATGTCGTCGCGCAGATGCTCGTCGTCGGGCAGTTTGTCTTCATCGCGTGGCTGGCTCATGGATCAAGCACACCACCGCATCGACCCGGGCACAATGGGCGAGGACGGCCTCCAGTGGCGGGCAGCCCCGTCCACCGTGGCCCGGCGGATGCGTGCATAGCCTGCCACGTCCGCAGGACACCGGGCGCGACCCCGCCCGCGTCGGTCAGCTTTCGTGCCGGAAACCGAGCTTGATGGTCACCTGCCAGTCCGCGATCCTGCCTTCGTTGAGGTGGCCGCGGACGGACTTCACTTCGAACCAGTCGAGGTTGCGCAGTGTCTTGGAGGCCTCGTTGATGGCGTTGGAGACCGCGGCATCGATCCCGTCGGGCGACGTACCCACAATTTCCGTGACGTTGTAGACGTGGTTGGCCATGCTTTCCTCCTCGTGACCGTCCCGGGCCGGACGCCGCGGGAGAGATGGCTGCAACGCTAGCCCCCGACGTCCCCACGGTCTAGGGCGCGGCGGGCCTGAGCACGCCCTCGCCTCCAGGCCGCCGCCATGCCCGGCGGTCAGCCGAGCTTGGACGGCCTGACGCCCTCGTCTTCCACGGAATCCACGGGCTCGGTGTGACGCCAGCGGGCCACCGCGCTCATGCCGTGGAAAATCAGCAGTGCCGCTGCCGAACCCAGCGCGATCCCTTCGAACTGCAGCTCGCCTATCGCCCACTTGAAGTTGGCGATGCCGATGACCAGGGCCACCCCTGCCACGGCGAGGTTGATGGGGTTGGCGAAGTTCACCCGGTTCTGGACCCAGATCCGCACCCCCAGGATGCCGATCATGCCGTAGAGCACGACGCCGGCGCCGCCCAGGACGCCGACCGGAACGGTGGCGATGGCGGCACCGAACTTCGGGAGCAAGCTCAACAGGATCGCGACTATGCCGGCCACCCAGTATGCGGCGGTGGAGTAGACCTTGGAGGCCGCCATCACGCCGATGTTCTCGGCGTAGGTGGTGGTGCCGGAGCCGCCGCCGCTGCCGGCCAGCACGGTGGCCAGGCCGTCTGCCATCAGCGCGCGGCCGGTGACGGGGTCAAGATCCTGCCCGGTCATCGCGGACACGGACTTCACATGCCCGATGTTCTCTGCCACCAGGACCAACACCACGGGGAGGAACAGCCCGATCAGGGAGATGTGGAATTCCGGCGCGTGGAATTCGGGCAAACCGATCCAGGCCGCGTCATTGATCTTGGAAAAATCCACCTCGCCCCGCAGGATGGCCACCACGTAGCCGACCAGCACGCCCAACAGGATGGACAGCCGGCCCAGCAGCCCGCGGAACAACACCGTGACGAGCAGGATCGCGACGACGGTGACCAGCGCCGTCACGGGCCCCTTCTCAAAGTTCTGCTTGGCGGCCGGCGCCAGGTTGAGCCCGATCAGCGCGACAATGGCGCCGGTGACCACCGGCGGCATCACCACGTTGATCCAGCGCGTGCCGGCCTTGTGCACCACCGCGCCGACCAGGAAGAGCAAGGCGCCGGCCATGACGAGGCCGCCGAGCGCTCCGCCCATTCCGTGCTGGTTCATGGCGGCGCCGATCGGGGCGAGGAACGCGAAGCTGGAGCCCAGGTAACTGGGGACCCTGCCTGCCGTGATGATCAGGAACAGGATGGTGCCCACGCCGGAAAACAGCAGCGTGGTCGACGGCGGGAATCCGGTCAGCAGCGGGACCAGGAACGTGGCGCCGAACATGGCGACCACGTGCTGTGCCCCGATGCCGATGGTGCGCGGCCAGGTGAGGCGCTCCTGGGGACCCACTACCGTGCCCGGTGAAATGTTCTTGCCGTCGCCATGCACGGCCCAACGGAACGGGGAAGATTTTGCAGGCGTGCTCATGGGAGGCCTCTTCGGGGGGAGTCAGCGGGAAAATGTCCGGGGGACATCCTACCGCCGGAACGGCGGTGCCGGCTCGTCCCGACCGGTCGCGGAGGCCGGGCGGGACCGGCCCGGCCTCCGTTGTAAGGCGATGATCAGGCGATCACGGCGTCCACGATCGCCTTCGCCTCGGCCTGTACCTGCCGCAGATGGTCCTGGCCGCGGAAGGATTCGGCGTAGATCTTGTAGACGTCTTCCGTGCCCGAGGGCCGGGCCGCGAACCACGCGTTGTCGGTGGTGACCTTGAGCCCGCCGATCGGGGCGCCGTTGCCGGGCGCTTCGGTCAGCTTGGCCGTAATCGCCTCCCCGGCCAGTTCGGTGGCGGCCACGTCGGCGGCGGAGAGTTTCGCCAGCGCGGCTTTCTGCTCCCGGGTCGCCGCCGCGTCGATCCGTGCGTAGGACGGCGCCCCGAACTTCTCGGTCAGCCCCGCATAGAGTTTCGACGGCGAGCTTCCGGTCACCGCCACGATTTCGGAGGCCAGCAGCGCCAGCAGGATGCCGTCCTTGTCCGTGGACCACGGCTTGCCGTCGAACCGCACGAAGGAGGCGCCGGCCGACTCCTCTCCGCCGAAAACACCTTCGCCGGAGAGCAGCCCGGGCACGAACCACTTGAAGCCCACGGGGACTTCCACCAGCTGCCGGCCCAGGCCGGCCGCCACCCGGTCGATCATCGAGGAGGACACCAGCGTCTTGCCCACGGACGCGCCGGCCGGCCAGTCCGGCCGGTTCCTGTAGAGATAGTCGATGGCCACGGCAAGGTAGTGGTTCGGGTTCATTAGCCCGGCATCAGGGGTCACGATTCCGTGCCGGTCCGCGTCGGCGTCGTTGCCGGTGGCGATGTCGAAGGCGGCGCCGCCGCCGCGCACGGCGTTGATCAGCGAGGCCATCGCCGACGGCGACGAGCAATCCATCCGGATCTTCTCGTCCCAGTCCAGGGTCATGAACGCCCATTGCGGGTCCACCGCCGGATTGACCACGGTCAGGTCCAGCCGGTGCCGCTCGGCGATGGCGGCCCAGTAGTCCACCGAGGCCCCGCCCATCGGGTCGGCACCGATCCGCACGCCGGCGGAACGGATGGCGTCCAGGTCCAGCACCTTCGGCAGGTCGTCCACGTACGCGGCCAGGAAGTCGTACGTACCGATGGACCCGGAGAACCGGGCCTGTCCCAGCGTGATCCGCTTGACGCCGCGCAGGCCCGCCTCCAGCAGTTCGTTGGCGCGGGCGGCAATCCACCCGGTGGCATCCGAGTCGGCAGGGCCGCCGTGCGGCGGGTTGTACTTGAAGCCGCCGTCGCCGGGCGGGTTGTGCGAGGGCGTGATCACGATCCCGTCGGCCTGGGCGTCCGGATGAGCGGCGTTATGGGTGAGGATCGCGTGGCTGACCGCCGGCGTCGGGGTCCAGCCGGTGCGGGAATCGACCAGCACTGCCACATCGTTTCCGGCCAGTACCTCGAGGGCGGTGTCCTGCGCCGGGTCCGAGAGGGAATGCGTGTCTTTGCCGACGAACAGCGGTCCGGCGATGCCCTGCCCGGCGCGGTACTCCACGATCGCCTGCGTGATGGCGGCAATGTGGTCCTCATTGAAGGATGCCTTCAGGCTGGAGCCGCGGTGCCCGGAGGTGCCGAAGACCACGCGCTGGGACGGGTCGGCCGGATCCGGCTTGACGCTGAAGTACGCGTCGCGGAGCGCGGTCAAGTCAACAAGGTCGCTGGGAAGGGCCACTGTGCCCGCACGGTTTGCCATCCCTCCAGCATGCCAAAAAACTATCGATCCGTGGCGGTCGGATGGCGGATCCGGCCCGATGGCCCCCGATCTTCCCGCGCGCCTAGACTGGTAAACAGCACTGAAGCTGCGCAGCAGCGAATCAATCCCAGGGGGAATCAACAGTATGTCCGGCACGGAGAACAGGCCGCCCTTTAACGACCCAAAGCATCCGGGGTGGTACACCGATCCCAACGCAGGCCGGGCCGTGCCGCAGCCGCCGCCGCTGCCCGAAGCGGCGAACCCGTACTCCTACCAGCCCGGCCCCGGCGCCCAGCCGTATACCGGGCAGCAGCCGTACGGCGGCCCGGACTACAACCAGCCGATGTACTACACGCCGCAGGCCGAGCCGAAGGGGCTGAGCATCGCGGCGCTGGTGCTGGGCATCGTCTCGGTGGTGACGTTCGGCTTCATGCTGGTCCCGCAGGTCCTGGCCATCGTGTTCGGCCACATCGCGCTGGGCAAGGAATCGGCCGGCCGCAGCATGGCGCTGGCCGGCCTGATCATGGGCTACGCGGTCACCGGCATCTGGTGCCTGCTGATCTTCATCGGCATCCTCGCCGGAGCGTAGGTCCGTCCGGCGCCTCGGTACATCGCTGGTCGGCTTCACCCGCTTCCCCCGCCGGCTATTCAGCACCAGCCCTGCTGAACGCTCAGAAGGGCCGGAGCTGAATAGCGGATGAGGGAAAGGCCCCTCACGACGGCGATGCCCGGGCGGGAGTAAATCCCGGCCCGGGCATCGCCGTCGTCGTTAAGTCCGTCCTAGCGGATGCCGCCCATCAGCTTCTTCAGCGACGGCACGGCCGCGGCCAGGCCGACGCCGAGGATGATCGCCGTTACCCCGATGAAGCCGAAGTACGGGGCTTCATTGGCCGGGTCGTAGTAGCCGGCCAGGATGCCCGCCAGCGTGGTGCCCAGCGAGATGGAGAGCAGGAACAGCGCCACCATCTGAGTCTGGAAGGCCTTCGGCGCCAGCTTGGTGGACACCGAGGAACCGGTCGGGGAGAGGAACAGTTCCGCCATGGTGAACAGGAACAGGATGCCGACCATGGCCAGCAGCGGTGTGGAGTTGGCGCCGCCGCCGGTGAGCGGGATGAACGCCAGGAACGCCAGGCCCATCACGACCAGGCCCAGGGCGAACTTCAGCGGCGAGCTGGGCTGCTTGGGGCCGAGCTTGGTCCACAGGGCAGCGAAGATGCCGGCGAAGATGATGATGAAGACCGGGTTGATGGACTGCACCCAGCTGGCCGGCATTTCCCAGCCGCCCAGCGTGCGGTCCAGCTGCTTGTCCGCGTACAGGGCCACCACGGTGAACTGCTGCTGGAACAGCGCCCAGAACGCGGCGGAGGCGATGAACAGCGGGATGAAGGCGTAGACGCGCTTGCGCTCCACCGCGTCGACCTGCTTGCTGGAGAGGATCACCACGAAGTAGGCCACGGCGGCGATGATCGCCAGCCAGGCCATGATCGGGGCCAGGTTCGAGGCGGTCACCAGGCCGAACGCCACCAGCAGCACCATGACGACGACGGCGGCCGCGGCCACGGCGGCCACCTTGCCGTAGTTGCCGCGGGGCAGCGGGTTGGCCACATGGTGCGCGGCCTCGGGCAGGTTCTTGCGGGTCAGGGCGTACTGGGTCAGGCCGATGGCCATGCCCAGCGCGGCCAGGCCGAAGCCGTAGTGGAAACCGAGCTGCACCTGGGCCAGGCCGGTGAGCAGCGGGCCGAAGAGGCCGCCGATGTTCACGCCCATGTAGAAGATGGAGAAGCCGGCGTCGCGGCGGTCGTCCTTCAGGCTGTAGAGCGAGCCGACCAGCGAGCTGGCGGTTGCCTTGAGGCCGCCGGAGCCGATGGCCACCAGGATCAGGCCGATGGCCAGCCCGACACCGCCCGGGATCAGGGCCAGCGCGATGTGGCCCAGCATGACCATGATGCCGGTGTAGAAGAGGACCTTCTCGGACCCCAGGAGGCGGTCGGCCACCCACGCGCCAAGGATCGAGGAGAGGTACACGCCGCCGCCGTAGGCGCCCACCAGGCCGGTGGCGATTCCCTCGTCGATCCCCAGGCCGCCCTCGGCGACCGAGTAGTACATGTAGTAGAGCAGGATGCCCTGCATGCCGTAGAAGGAGAAACGCTCCCAGAGTTCTACGGAGAAAAGATTCGCCAGCATCCGTGGATGCCCGAAGAAGGTTTTGCCGGTTTGGGTGGACTGTTTTGTTGTTTCCGGCTGCGGATTCCCGGACTGCACGGTATTGCTCACGGTGTTCTATTCTGACAGTCCCCTACATGAAATGTCATATTCTGCGACCGGGACCGGGACGCGTGTTAGTGCAAAACCGCAGGTCAGGCCGGGGTTGCAGGATTCATCGCACGCCCTCCAACTGCGCGGCGGCGGCCAGCAGCATGGCCTCCGAGCCGGGCTTGCCGATCAGCTGGACGCCCATGGACAGGCCCTCCTCGGTGGTGCTGACGGGAACGGCGATGGCGGGCAGCCCGCACACGTTGACCAGCGAGGTGTACGGCGAATACTGGCACTGGCGCATGTAGTCCACGTCCGCGCTGTTGGCGGTGTACCAGCCCACCGGCCGGGGGGTCTGTGCCAGCGCGGGCGTCAGAACCAGGTCGTACCGGCCGAACTGTGCCCGGGTGTCGTCCTGGAAACGCGCCAGCGCGGCCAAGGCGTCCGGCAGCGCCTCCGGCCCGCGCTTCAGGGCCCGGCGGCGGAAGGAGCGGGTGAGCGGCATGAGCTGCGGTTCGCGGCCGGCCGGCAGTTCCAGCCGGGCCAGGCCGGAGGTCCACACCGTGGCAAACGCCTCCGGGTAGCGGTTGTCGTAGCGGATCTCCGCCTCGTCGAGCGCGTGGCCCAGCCCCAGCAGCAGCTCCACCGCGGTGTCCAACGCCTCGCGCGCCTCCGGCTCCAGCGACAGCGGGTAGGCGGACTCGAACGGAGAGTCGGTGCTGACGCCGATCCGGAAGCGCCCTTCGGCGCGAAGCGCTGCGGCCAAGAAGCCGAGTTCCCCCGGGAAGGCGGCGCGGGCCAGCGGTTCGTCCGCCATGGCGTCCATCAGCAGCCCGGCATCGGCCGCCGTGCGGGCCAGGGGCCCGGCGACCACCAGCCGGCCGGCGTCGTCTCCGATGCTGCCGGCCGGGAGCCGGCCGCGCCCCGGTTTCAACCCCACCAGCCCGGTGGCGGCCGCCGGAATCCGGACCGAGCCGCCGCCGTCCGACCCGGGGGCGAAGGGGAGCAGGCCGGCGGCCACCGCGGCCGCGCTTCCGCCGGAGGAACCGCCCGGGCTCAGCGCCGGGTCCAGCGGGTTGCGGGCCGGCGGCGCCACACGGTTCTCGCTGTAGGAGGTCAGGCCGAATTCGGGGACCTGGGTCTTGCCGAGGCTGATGCTGCCGGCGGATTCGAGTACGTCCACCAAGGGGTGGTTGGCCAGGGCGGGGCGATGCTCCAGGGCCGCGCTGCCGTGGGTGGTCGGGACGCCGGCCACATCCGTGAGGTCCTTGTAGGCCACCGGCAGGCCGTGCAGCCGGCCCAGGGCCCCGCCGCGTGCCTGGTGGTCGTCCGCGGCGCGTGCCTGCTTGAGCGCCTGGTCGGCGGTGACGGTGATGAAGGCGCCGAGCCTGGGGTTCAGGGCATCGATGCGCTGGAGGTAATGCTCCGTCAGTTCGAGGGCGGACAGTTCACCGCGCGCCACGGCGTCGCGCTGGGCGACGGCCGTCAAGTCATGCAAAGCAGTCATCGCCCGTAAGCGTAGCCCCGCCCGGCGGTGCGGGCTAATCCGCGCGCCCCACCGGCGCGCCGGGGACGGGACGCGGCCCTGTCCCCCGGCCGCCGCCGCCCGCCGTTGCGGCGCGCCGGTTCAGCCGAGGAACCTGGTGTCGATCGGCTCCTCCACGGCGACGGCGTCGGGCCCGTCCCCGGCCTGGGCCGTCACGCGGTAGGCGAGTTTCCCGTCGGTCTCGCTGACCGCCTCGGCCAGCTCGGTGCCGCGGTAGACCAGTCCGACGCCGTCGTCGGTGCAATGCGTTTCGCCCAAAATGCCGTCCGCCACGAGCCGGTGCACCAACGGCCGGCGCTGCGGTTCCGAGTCGTAATGGACGCCGTTGTCGTAGGGCAGCAACGCCAGCCCGTTCGTGACCGGCCGCAGCTCGGGGCCGAAGGAGTCGGTGGTGCCGCCGCGGAACCAGCAGATGGAACCGGCGGAGACCCCCGCCAGGACCACGCCGGCCTGCCAGACCCGCCTGAAAATGGCGTCCAGGCCGTGGACCCGCCACACCGCGAGCAGGTTCGCCACCGAACCGCCGCCCACCCACACCACATCCTGGCCCAGCAGGTGTTCCTCGATGTCCGCCACGTTGGGCATGGTGAACAAGTTCAGATGGCTCAGGCCGTAACCGGCAACCCTGGCCGCCTCGTCCAGCTCGGCCTGGAGCCAGCGCTGGTCGCCGCCGGCGGTGCCCACGTGGACCAGCCGCGGTGCCCGCCCCGTGGGCCCCGCCAGTTCGACGGCGTGGTGCACCAGGTGGTGGAACGCGATCCGGCTGCGAACGCCGGCCCTGATTCCCCCGGACGTAGCAAGGATGGTCGGCTGGTCTGCGGCCATGGGCGCCCCTGTCTCATTGCGGTGCGGCGGACGATCCCACTATAGGCTTGGAAAGGGGGCAAAACGCGGGTGCGCCCGGAGCAGGAATTCACCAGCGGCGGCAGGGCCCGCCGCGGATCACGGAGGTTGCCATGAGCGATATCGAGAATGTGGATGTCAACAGCATCGGCGGCGACGCCACCATTCTGGACGTGCGCGAAGACTATGAATGGGAAGCCGGACACATTGCGGGCGCCGTGCACATCCCGCTCAACGAGCTGCCGCTGCGCCTGGACGAACTGGACCCCGACGTGGACCTGCATGTGGTGTGCCGCAGCGGCGGGCGGTCCTTCCGCGCCACCGAATGGCTGAACGGGAACGGATACTCGGCGGTGAACGTCGACGGCGGAATGGGTGCCTGGCTGGATGCCGGCAAGCCGATCGTCTCGGAGAACGGGCAGGAGCCCCGGGTCCAGTAATGGCAGGCGTCTACACCTTCCTGGGGCCGGAGGGAACCTTCACCGAGGCTGCCCTCCTCCAGGTTCCCGGGGCGGCTGCCGCGCGCCGGATTCCGGCCGCGAGTGTCGACGCCGCCGTGGACGCCGTCCGCGCGGGCGAAGCCGGCGCGGCCATGGTCCCGATCGAGAACTCGGTCGAGGGCGGCGTCAGCGCCACGTTGGATGCCATCGCGGGAGGCGAGCCGCTGCGCATCATCGGCGAGGAACTCGTGCCCATCCGCTTTGTGCTGGCGGTGCGGCCCGGGACCGAGCCGGAAGACGTCGCGGTGGTGTCCACCCATCCACACGCCTGGGCGCAATGCCGCGCCTGGTCCGGCGCGAATATTCCCAAAGCGGAATATCTGTCGGCCTCCTCGACGGCGGCGGCCGCGGTGGGACTGCTGGAGCCCGGGGCCGGCTACCAGGCGGCGATCTGCTCGCCGCTGGTGGCCCGGCAGCGCGGGCTGCGGGTGCTTGCCGAGGATATCGGCGACATTCCGGACGCCGTGACCCGATTCATTCTGGTGAGCCGTCCCGGTGCCCTGCCCGCGCCGACCGGCGCCGACAAGACCACCCTGGTGGTCCCGCTGCCGCAGGACCGTCCGGGTGCGCTGGGGGCAATCCTGGAACAATTCTCCAGCCGGGGCGTGAACCTGAGCCGGATCGAGTCCCGCCCAACCGGCCAGTTTTTAGGAGATTATTTCTTCAGCCTCGACGCCGAAGGGCACCTGGCCGAGGAGCGGGTGGCCGACGCCGTCCGCGGGCTGCACCGGCTCAGCCCGGGCATCCGGTTTTTGGGCTCCTACCCGCGCGCCGACCGCCGCGGACTGACTGTTCCGCGCCGCAACCAGGACGAGGCGTTCCGGAAGGCCGACAGCTGGGTGCAGGACCTGCTGTTGGCCCGCTGACCGGCCCTGCCGGACTGTCGACCCGCGGTTATGGTCAGTATGCTGAGGAAAACCGCACCTGCGAACCAAGGAACGGAGCACCATGACGCAGCAGAACGACAGGGACCAGTACCAGGACGGGGAGCCGACGCCGGTGGAGGCGCTCAACCAGACCCCGAGTGAAAACCGCGCGGGCGACCTGGGGGACCAGGGCAACGACCTGCGCTTCGCCGAGGAGCAACAGCTGATCGACCAGCAGGCGGCCGGCCAATTCCCGGTTCCCCGGGACGAAGACCTGCAGCAGCCGGATGCGGATGTCCCGGCGCTTGAAGCAGACGAACAGCCCATCGACATTCCGGGCGAGGAACTGCACAACACGGACCGGGCCGATGCCAGCGACGATCCGCTCAACACCGGGGGCGACGACACGTAGGCGCCTCGGCGCTCCGGGCGGCCGCCGCCTCAGGTGGCCGCCCGGCCGCCGCGGGCCTAAGCCCGCGGGCCCTGACTGGCCGCCCGGCCGCTGCCGGCCCTAGCCGGCCGCCGGGTGACTGCCGGTGGAGGGGACCGACTCGGTGCGCACCGCCAGCGACCGCGGCCTGACCTGGACGGTCAGCGACGTGACCGGCCCGGAGGGATCGCCGTCGAGTTGGCTTCCCATCGGTTCGTGCGTGGTGATGCGGACCTTTCGCCCGCGGTGGTACTCGATCACCGGAATCGGCGCGCTGTGCCGCACCAGCGTCTTGGCGGCAATCCACAACCAGCCGATCGCGCTGCGCGGACTGAGCACCACGATGTCCAGTTCGCCGTCGTCGATTTCCGCGGTGGGGATGAAATCGATCCCCGCCGGCAACTTCCCGCAGTTGGCCAGCAGGATGCTGCGAACGCGGCGGGGCCGGGCCGGCCCGTCGTCGATGCTGACCATGACGCGCTCGCGCTGGCCGGCAAGGTGGCGGACGCCGGCTTCCGAATAGGCCATCCAGCCGAACCGGCGCTTCAGGTCGTCGCGGGTGTCGGCCAAGACATCCGCATCCACGCCGATGCCGGCGATCACCAGGAAGCTGTCCTGCGACCATTCGCCGGTCGCCTCGTTCTCCAAGATGATGTCGGCGGTGTCGATCTTGCGGATTATCCCGTGCAGCGCCACGTGGATGTTGGTCCGCAGGGCCGCCGGATCAAGACCCAAATTGCGGGCCAGCAGGTTGCCGGTGCCCAGCGGCAGCACCCCCATCGGCACCTGGGTGCCCGCCAGCTCCGAGGCAACCACCCGGATCGTGCCGTCCCCGCCGCCGGCGATCACCACGTCGGCACGCTCGGCGATGGCCCGCCTCGCTTGGCCGTGGCCCGGGTCCTCGGGCGTGGTTTCCAACACCAGGGGCGGGCTCCAACCGGCCGCCGCGCAGGCTGCCTCCACCTCGCGGCGGGCCTCGGCGGCCGCGTTCTTGACCGGGTTCACGATGAAGACCACACGCTGGTCGGGCAGGCCCGGGGGAGGCGCAAGCGCGGCCGGCACCGCTGTCCGGCGGCGCCCCAGCATGCCGCGGAGGCCCGGCCATCCCACCGCCAAGGCGGCCACCGCTAGCAGGATGATGAGGGCGGGCATCCATTCGGCAGTCATGTTGGTCATAGACTATCCAGCCCCGCCGCTTTGGCCCATTGAGGCCCGCGACCGGCTGCGGCGGGCGCGGATCGAGGCCGGAAAGCCTTTTTCGGTACCCTTAGCAGGTGATCGATGTAAACGAACTCCGCGCCAATCCAGAGATTTTCCGTGCCTCCCAGCGCGCCCGCGGCGCCGACGAGTCGGTGGTCGATGCCGTGATCGCCGCCGATACGGCCCGCCGGGAAGCGATCAATCGTTACGAGGGACTGCGCGCCGAACAGAATCTCTTCGGCAAGAAGGTGGCCCAGGCCACGGGCGGGGAGAAGGCAGAGCTCCTGGCGCAGGTCAAGGAGTTGGCAGCATCGGTCAAGGAAGCCCAGGCCGCGTCGGATGCCGCCCGGAACCAGCAGGAATCGCTGCTGCGCAGCATCCCCAACCGGATCGAAGACGGCGTTCCGGCCGGCGGCGAGGACGACTTCACCGTGCTCAAGACGGTCGGCGAGCCCCGCGACTTCGCCCGGGACGGCTTCGAGCCGAGGGACCACCTGGCTATCGGCGAGCTGATCGGCGCCATCGACATGGAACGCGGGGCCAAGGTTTCGGGCTCCCGCTTCTACTTCCTCAAGGGCGTGGGCGCCCGGCTGGAGATTGCGCTGATGAACATGGCGCTGGACCAGGCCGTGTCCAACGGCTTCATCCCCATGATCACCCCCACCCTGGTTCGCCCCGAAACCATGCAGGGGACCGGCTTCGACGTGGAGCACGACGACGAGATCTACCGGCTGGAACGGGACAACCTGTACCTGACGGGCACCTCGGAGGTGGCTCTCGCGGGCTACCACGCGGACGAGATCCTGGACCTGTCCGCCGGGCCGACGCGCTACGCCGGCTGGAGCTCCTGCTACCGCCGTGAGGCCGGGGCCGCCGGCAAGGACACCCGGGGCATCATCCGCGTGCACCAGTTCAACAAGCTGGAAATGTTCATCTACTGCCAGGTCGAGGAGGCCGCCGACGAGCACGCCCGCCTGCTCGCCTGGGAAGAAGAAATGCTGGCCAAGGTGGAGCTGCCCTACCGGGTCATCGACACCGCTGCGGGAGACCTTGGCATGAGCGCTGCCCGCAAGTTCGACTGCGAGGCCTGGGTGCCCACCCAGGAGGCCTACCGGGAGCTGACGTCCACCTCCAACTGCACGACCTTCCAGGCCCGCCGGTTAAACATCCGCGAACGCCAGGCGTCGGCGGACGGCGAAAAGAAGGGCACCAGGGCGGTGGCCACCCTGAACGGGACCCTGGCCACCACCCGCTGGATCGTCGCCATCCTGGAGCACCACCAGAACGCCGACGGCTCCGTGAATGTGCCGGCCGCGCTGCGGCCCTACCTGGGCGGCCTGGACGTCCTTCCGGTGCTCTCCTAGCGCGCCGTTCCGCCCCGGCGGCGGCACTGCGGTGCCGTCGCGGCGGGGGCCGCGTTCACCGGCACTTCATTCGCCCGTAGAAAATTTCCTACCCGGGTGTCTGCCGCCCATGTTTGACTAGGGACATGACAACTACAGCTGACAAGGCTAACGCTGGCATCGACGACCAGCGGATTGCTACGGAAGATATGACAAACGATAAAAACGAAGCCCGGCGCCACAATTTCGTGGAGAACGGGTCCCGCAAACTGGTCGCGCTGGATGTGGACGGCACCCTGGTCAACCACGACGGCCACATGAGCGATGCCGTGCGCGAAGCAGCGCGCGCCGTCGTCGACGCCGGCCACGAGGTGGTCGTCTCCACCGGGCGGTCCCTGAACGCAACGCTGCCGATCATCCAGCTGATCGGCGTCACCAAGGGGTACGCCGTCTGCTCCAACGGCGGTGTCACCCTTCGGATCGACACGTCGCTGGAGGACGGCTACGAGGTGATCGACCGGGTGACGTTCAACCCCGGACCGGCCTTGCGGGTGATGCGGGACAAGCTGCCGACCGCCAAGTTTGCGCTCGAGGACGAAGAGGGCAATTTCCTGGCCACGGAGCGCTTCCAGGACGCCAGCTTCGGCATCGAGGCCAGGGGCGTCGACTTCGAGGCGCTGCTGGAGTCCACGGCCGTGCGCGTGGTGGTTTCCAGCGCCGAAAACACTCCCGAGGAGTTCAAGGAAGCCATCGACACGGCGGGGCTCAAGGGCGTGACGTACTCGGTGGGCTGGACCGCGTGGCTGGACATCGCGGCCAACGGCGTGACCAAAGCCAGCGCGCTGGAATCCCTGCGCCGGAAGCTGGACGTCGAGCCGTCGCATACTGTCGCCATGGGCGATGGCCGCAACGACATCGAAATGCTGGACTGGGCCGCCCGGGGCGTGGCGATGGGGCAGGCGCCCGAGGAGGTCCTGGCCGTCGCCCACGAGGTCACGGGAACCGTGGAGGAAGACGGGGCAGCAGTCGTGCTGCGCAGCCTGCTGGACTGAGGCTCCCGGCTGATCCACCCGGCGGAGGTGCCCGGATGAACCCACCCGGGCACACCGGTTGCCGCCGGCTGCCTTGTGGTGCGGTGCCGGTCCTCAGGCTCCGCTGATCCCGAAGAGGCCGATGACCAGTGCCATGACCAGGAAGGTCACGAGTTCGTGCACGATGTTCAAGACGGTCAGTCCGACCGGCCGGCCCTCGAAGGCATCGTGCGTGGCGAAGCGGGCGGCGGTGAAGCCGGCCCAGAGGATGATGGCGGTCAGCACCGTGTTCCACAGGAAGTTGCCGCCGTAGAAGTCCTGCGCGATGGCCGCCGAACCCGCCAGCACCCACGCGCTGATCAGGCTGACGATCACCGTGATGATGATCGGGCGTACGGCGCTTTTGCCTTCGCCGGGGCTGACGTTGGCGACCCTCATCCAGTAGTTGCCAAAGACCTTCGGCGTGTACCAGACAGATCCGACGATCAGGGTCGACAGGGTGGCCACGATGACCGCCCAAATGTTGATCTCCGGAACCATATAAACACTCCTTTTGTCGTTGACCCGCCGGCGGAGGCAGGCGCCGTCTCCCTCGGAGTCTAGACGCCGCGGCCGGTATTGCCGTAGCGGCCGGGGCCGGTCAGCGCGGCGGGGCGACGGCGGCCGGGGAGGCGGGCCCGTGGACAAGGTCCAGCAGCCGGGCGGCTGCCGGACGGCAGGCCCACTCCTCCACCCACTGGGAGCGGACCACCGCCTTGCTCACGGCCTGGCTGGTGATGCCCAGTTCCTCGGCAATGTACCTTTGCTGGCCGCGCGCTCCGGGCGTCATCAGGTCCAGCACCTTCCACTCCGCGTCGGTGCGGGTGGCGACGATGCGGCCGATGAGCCGCAGCACGGCCTCTGCTTCCGCGGCGACCTCCGCATCGGGCCCGGACACGGCCAGCGGAACGCGCTCGCCGGTTTTCCGGGCCCGGTTCACCGCGCGCCGTGCATAGACCAGGCCGTGCCCTTCGGCGTCCTTGATGTCCTCCGGAAGCGGCGGCCGCAGTTCGCCCACGCCGATTCCCACATTCCAGCGCCGGCCGCGAAGCGCGATCAGGGCCGCGTCGATGGCCGTGGACGGCTTCTCGACCGCGCCGATCGCTTCGTCGCCGACAGACCGCTGAAAGGGGATCGCCGCGGGCAGGTGGCGCAGCGCCCTGATCAGGGCGGGCACCTGGTCGCCCGCCTCGCGGGAATCGCGCTGGTTGATGGTGAGCACGTACATGGCACCAGTATTGCGCCCGTCCGGGCAGGAACAACCGATTCCGGTTGGCTGGTGTGTCCCGCCGCCGGTCGCTCCGGGGCAAGCAAAAGCGGCCCGGACCTGAAGGGTCCGGACCGCCGTCGCCGTTCCCGCCGGTTTCCGGCGGCAAGGCTTAGTTCGGGCCGGGCGTCGCTGCCCGGCGGTTCGTCGCCGGTTGGCCTTAGCCCTGGGCGGCGAAGCGCCGGATGGAGGCTTCCAGTTCGGCCTCGGCGGCGGCGCGGTCGGCCCAGCCCTCGGCCTTGACCCACTTGCCCGGCTCCAGGTCCTTGTAGCGGGTGAAGAAGTGCTCGATTTCCTTGACCAGGAACTCCGGCACGTCGGACAGCTCCTGGATGTGGTCAAAGCGCTTGTCGGCCGGAACGCACAGCACCTTGGCGTCGCCGCCGCCGTCGTCGGTCATGTTGAAGACGGCGATCGGGCGGGATTCGACCACAACACCCGGCAGCAGGTCGTAGTCCTGCAGCATGACCATCGCGTCCAGCGGATCGCCGTCTTCGCCCAGCGTGTCCTCGAAGAAGCCGTAATGGGTGGGGTACTGCATGGAGGTGAACAGCACCCGGTCCAGGCGGAGGCGGTGGGTTTCATGGTCGATCTCGTACTTGACGCGCGAACCCTTGGGGATCTCGATGGTGACGTCATGCTGCATGGCTTCGCTCCTTGAAGGCGTTCGGAAAATTGGCTTCGGCGCCGCCGATGCACGGCCGTGGCCCGGCGCCGGACTACGCTTAACGATATAGGTCTTGCCCTTCCGTACCGGCATCGGGGTTGGAGCGGGGCATTCCCAACACTTCAAGATCCTCAGGAGGGGCAGCATGGGGCGTGGCTTCCGCGTGCTCACCTCCGGGCTGCTGGCAGTCGTCTTCGCCGTGCTGGCCGTGCCCGCCGCCCTGAACCTCGGCCAGGTTATCGATTGGCCGGAGCCGGAGCCGGTGATCAGCACCCCTGCGGCGCAGTTGCCGCCCACCGAGCTGGCGGAGCCGCTGCCGGTTAAGCCGGCGGGCGAGGCGCCGGTGCCGGATCCGGCCGTGCTGGATCCGGCCCTGGACCGGGCCTTGGCGTTCGACGGCGCCGGCGGCTTCACCGGGATCGTCACCGACGCGGCCAGCGGCGACGTGCTGTACGACGAGGCCGCCGCCGAGCCGCTGGTGCCGGCGTCCAACCTGAAGCTGCTGACCGCCGTCGCCGCCCTGGACACCATCGGCGCCGGCCACCGGTTCACTACCTCGGTCAAGCGCGGCAGCAAGCCGGGCGTGGTGTACCTGGTCGGCGGCGGGGATGCCTTGCTGGGTGCCGGGGAATCCAAGCCCGGCGCGGTCTGGGGCGAAGCCGGGCTGGCAACGCTGGCGGCCGAAGCGGCCGGGCAGCTGGCCGCCGACGGGTACAGCGGTGAACTCTCGGTGGCGGTGGACGACTCCCTCTACTCCGGGGCAGCCATCAGCGCCGCCTGGGATCCGGGCGACGTGAAGAACGGCGAAATCTCCGCCGTGTACCCGCTCGCCCTGTATGCCGGGCGGGAACAGGCCGACGGCGGCGGCGACCTGGTGGCCGATGCCGCCGCGCTGGCGGGGGCGGCGTTCCGCGACGCGCTGGCCGAAGCCGTGGCCGGGCAGGGACTCACCGTCAACGGCGCGGTGGCACGGGAGGCGGCACCGGCTGACGCGGATGTGTTGGCCGAGGCGGATTCCGCGCCGGTGGCCGACCAGGTGGCCTACATGATGCAGCACTCGGACAACTACGTGGCGGAGGTCCTCGCGCGCAACACGGCCGTGGCGGCGGGCAAGCCCGGCTCCTTCGCGGGCGGCACCGAAGCCGTCCGCGAGGCGGCGGCCCTGGCGGGCATTCCGGTGGAGGGCATGGTGCTCGCCGATGCCAGCGGCCTGTCGATGGAGAACCGGGTCAGTCCTGCCCAGCTGGCCGCGGCGGTCAGGCTGATGGCCTCATCCGATGACGCGGACCTGCGGGCCGGGATCGGCTCCCTGCCGGTCGCCGGCCTGACCGGCACCCTGTCCGGGCGCTACCTGGACAACAACCCCGCCGGCGCCGGGCTGGTCCGGGCCAAGACCGGCACCCTGAACACCGTGACGTCGCTCAGCGGCTATGTGGCCAGCGCCGACGGACGCCTGCTGGTGTTCGCCTTCGTGGCCAACGGCCTGAAAGGCTCGACCGACGCCGCGCGCGTCGCCGCCGACCGGGCGGCGACCGTGCTGGCCGGCTGCGGCTGCCGCTGAGCCGGAGCCGGGAAGCCGCGGCCCGGAAACCACGGCCGCCGGCCCACCCTTTCCGCCGACCTCGGCCGCTGAGCCGCGGCCGCCGAGCTGCTTCACTCGATGCCCGCCGGTAGTGACCGGCTCGCCGCTGATGTGATCTGATGGGACGCATGGACAGTAGCGCACCGACCCCCAGTGAATCCGGCGCCACCCCAGGCCCCGCCCCGCGGTTGGTTAACTGGGAACTGGCCGCGTCCACGGCAGCCACGCTGACCCCCGCCGGCCCCCGGATGAAGGCCGCGGAAATGCGCGCCGCCGTGGCCGAAATGCGCCGGCTGGCGGAAGAGTCGGTGGACCACGTGCACCGCATCACCGGGTTGGATGCCGCCCGCGACCTGCGCGACTCCGAGGTGCTGATCGTGGACCGCGCCGCCTGGTCCAGGGCAAACGCCCGCAGTTTCGAGGTCATGCTGGCCCCGGCCATCGCCACGCTCGCCGAAAAGCGCCCGGATCAGCTCAAGAACGCCACCACGGCCGTGGGCAGCGTGCTCACCGGCACCCAGATGGGCGCCATCCTCTCCTTCCTCTCCAGCAAGGTGCTGGGCCAGTACGACCCCTTCTGCTCCCTGTTGCCCGGCGGCCCGGCAGCCGGGCGGCTGATGCTGGTGGCGCCGAACATCGTGACCGTGGAGCGGGAACTGAATGTGGTGCCCGCCGACTTCCGCCTCTGGGTGTGCCTGCACGAGCAGACCCACCGGGTGCAGTTCGCCGCGGCCCCCTGGCTGCGCGACCACATGATGGAGCAGATCGGCGGGCTGTCGTCGTCGCTGGTGGAAAAGGCGGACACCCTCGGCGAGCGGCTGCAGCAGACGGTCAAGGCGGCCGTCGCCGCGGCCAAGGACAGCGGAAAGGACGACGGCGGGGGGCCGGGTTCGGCGCTGAAGGGTTCCCTCCTCGATCTCATCCAGGGGCCGGAAGAGAAGGCCGTGTTCTCCCACCTGACCGCCGTGATGAGCCTGCTGGAGGGCCACGCCAACGTGGTGATGGACGCGGTCGACTCCTCGCTGGTCCCGACGGTCAAGACCATCCGCCAACGTTTCAACGCGCGCGGCAAGAGCCGCGGCGCGCTGGAAAACTGGATCCGCAAACTCATGGGACTCGATGCCAAGGCCCGGCAGTACTCCGACGGGGCCAAGTTCGTCCGCGCGGTGACCCGGCAGATCGGCATGGAGGGTTTCAACCAGGTGTGGGAGCGTCCCGAAAACCTGCCCACCGAAGAGGAGATCCATCACCCCGACCTGTGGGTCAGCCGGATGGACCTCAGCCGCGCATGAGCGGCGTTGCAGCGGACCGGCGCAAGCCCCGGTTGCATCCGCGAGTGGCAGACGCCCGGCACCAGCTGCGCCAGGCGCTGGAACAGTTCGGTCCGCCGGCAGCGACCGCCGCGGGCGCCGAACCGCAGCTGTTGCTGGTGGCCTGCAGCGGGGGGCCGGATTCGCTGGCCCTGGCCGTCGCGGCGGAATTCTTCAACCGGCCGGCCCGCAACGGCGTCCGTCCCTATCGGGTGGGGGCCGTCGTCGTCGACCATGGCCTGCAACAGGGCAGCGCGGAGGTGGCCGAGGGTGCCCGGCTGCAGCTCGAAGCGCTGGGACTGGCCCCGGTCCAGGTCCGCCGGGTGGCCGTGGAATCGTCCGGCATGGGGCCGGAGGCGGCCGCCAGGACGGCACGCTACGCGGCGCTGGATGCCGCCGCGGCGGAACTCGGGGCCGCGGCGGTGCTGCTGGGGCACACCCTGGACGACCAGGCCGAGCAGGTGCTGCTGGGCCTGGGCCGCGGTTCGGGCACGCGGTCGTTGGCCGGGATGCCGGTGCAGCGGGGCCGGTACCTGCGTCCGTTCCTGTCGCTGCGCCGGGAAGACACCGAGGAGGTGTGCGCGGTGGCCGGGCTGCAGCCCTGGCACGACCCCGCCAACAGTGATCCGCAGTACATGCGCTCCCGGATCCGGATGCGGGTGATGCCGTTCCTGGAGGACGAGATGGGTCCCGGCGTCGCCCAGGCGCTGTGGCGGTCGGCACAGATCCTGGCCGCCGACGCCGACTACCTGCAGGCACGGGCGGCCGAGGAATACCGCCGGCTGCGGGTGGCCACACCGGACGGGCTGGAGCTGCCGCGGGAAGGCATGGAACAACTCCCGGCCGCCATGAAGCACCGCGTGATCGCCCTGGCCGCCGCCGAACTGGGCGGCGAAAACCCCAGCTACGAACGGCTGCAGGCGGCCGAATCGCTGCTGCGCCGCCAGGGCTCGGCCGGCCCGGTGCAGTTGGCCGGATTCGTCAGCGTCTACCGCCGGACTGCTGCCAACGCGGTTCACCAAGATGGCACAGGCTATGGCAATCTTGTGTTGAGAACAACTGGCCGCAGCCCCGGCCAGACAGACCGCTAGACCCGGGAGCATGTGGTGGATTCCAACGACGTCCAGGCAGACCTCAAGCACGTCCTCTACACCAAGGAGCAGATCCAGCAGCGCGTCGCCGAGCTGGCTGCCGAAATCGACAGGGACTATGAAGGGCGCGACCTGCTGATCGTCGGCGTCCTCAAGGGCGCGGTGATGGTCATGGCGGACCTGGCCCGGGCACTGCACAGCCACGTCAAGATGGACTGGATGGCCGTCTCCTCCTACGGCTCCGGCACCCAGTCCTCCGGCGTCGTGCGGATCCTGAAGGACCTCGAGACGGACTTGATGGGCAAGCACGTGCTCATCGTGGAGGACATCATCGACTCCGGCCTCACCCTGTCCTGGCTGAAGACCAACCTGATTTCCCGCGGTCCGGCCAGCGTGGAAATCTGCACCCTGCTGCGCAAGCCCGACGCCGCCAAAGTGGAAATCGACGTCAAGTACGTCGGCTACGAGATCCCGAACGAGTTCGTCGTGGGCTACGGGCTGGACTACGCCGAGCGCTACCGCAACCTGGACTTCATCGGCACCCTGGCACCGCACATCTACGAATAACCGCCGCACCGTCCGCCGCAGGCTAGGCTACGCCCAGAGGGAACTAATGCCCTCCCTTGAGCGTGAAGGAAGACGGACAGTGTATAGCTGTAGTAGCCGAAGGGCTGCCATCACGCGCGGACAAGCAGGAGGGACGGGCGCAAGCCCCCAAGTCGCATGAAATTGAAGAACCTTTTCAAGGGACCGATCATCTGGATTGTCCTGGTCCTGGTCATCCTCCTGATCGCCGTGCCCAATCTAGCCGGTCCGCAGTCTTCACGGGTCGACACCAGTGTGGGACTTGAACTGCTGCGGGACAACAAGGCGGAACAGGCCCGGATGAACGACGGCGCCCAGAGCGTCGACCTGACGTTGCGCGAAGACCTGGTCATCGACGACGCCAACAAGGGCAAGTCGATCACCTTCTTCTACAGCCGCGACCGCGGTCCGGACATCGTGGACGCGATCAACGCCTCCGACGTGGACACCTTCACCGACCAGCCGGTGGAGAACAACTGGTTCATGAGCTTCATCAGCCTGATCCTGCCCATCCTGATCATCGGCCTGATCTTCTGGTTCCTGCTCTCGCGCATGCAGGGCGGCGGTTCCAAGGTCATGCAGTTCGGCAAGTCCAAGGCGAAGATGATCACCAAGGACATGCCGCAGGTGACCTTCGCCGACGTCGCGGGCGTGGACGAGGCCGTGGAGGAACTGCACGAGATCAAGGAGTTCCTCTCCGAACCGGCCAAATTCCAGGCCGTCGGGGCGAAAATCCCCAAGGGCGTGCTGCTCTACGGCCCGCCCGGTACCGGCAAGACCCTGTTGGCCCGGGCCGTGGCCGGCGAAGCCGGCGTCCCCTTCTTCTCGATCTCCGGCTCCGACTTCGTGGAAATGTTCGTAGGCGTCGGCGCCTCCCGCGTCCGGGACCTGTTCGAACAGGCCAAGACCAATTCGCCGGCCATCATCTTCGTGGACGAAATCGACGCGGTCGGCCGGCACCGCGGCGCCGGCGTGGGCGGCGGCAACGACGAGCGCGAACAGACGCTGAACCAACTGCTGGTCGAGATGGACGGCTTCGACGTCAAGACCAACGTCATCCTGATCGCCGCCACCAACCGTCCCGACGTGCTGGACCCGGCGTTGCTGCGCCCGGGCCGGTTCGACCGGCAGATCGCCGTCGAGGCCCCCGACCTGGAAGGCCGCCACCAGATCCTGCAGGTGCACGCCGCCGGCAAGCCCATGGCCCCGGGGGTGGACCTGCGTTCCCTGGCCAAGCGTGCGCCCGGATTCACCGGCGCCGACCTGGCCAACGTGCTCAACGAAGCCGCCCTGCTGACCGCCCGGTCCAACGCCCAGCTGATCGACGACCGGGCGCTGGACGAAGCCATCGACCGCGTGATGGCCGGGCCGCAAAAGCGCTCCCGCGTCATGAAGGAGCACGAGCGCAAGATCACCGCCTACCACGAAGGCGGACACGCCCTGGTCGCGGCCGCGCTGCGCTACTCCGCGCCGGTCACCAAGGTCACCATCCTGCCCCGCGGCCGCGCCCTGGGCTACACCATGGTGGTGCCCGAGGACGACAAGTACTCCGTGACCCGCAACGAACTGCTGGACCAGCTCGCCTACGCCATGGGCGGCCGGGTGGCCGAGGAGATCGTCTTCCACGATCCGTCCACCGGCGCGTCCAACGACATCGAGAAGGCCACCAGCACGGCCCGCCAGATGGTCACCCAGTACGGCATGAGCGAACGCGTGGGTGCCGTGAAGCTGGGCCAGGGCGGCGGCGAACCGTTCCTGGGCCGCGACATGTCGCACGAACGCAACTACTCCGACCACGTCGCCTTCGTGGTGGATGAGGAAGTGCGCCGGCTCATCGACGACGCCCACGACGAGGCCTACGCGATCCTGACCGAGAACCGCGACGTGCTGGACCGGCTGGCACTGGCCCTGTTGGAACGCGAGACGCTGAACCAGCGTGAGATCGCCGAGATCTTCCACGACCTGCGCCGCCGCGAACTGCGGGACGTGTGGCTGTCCAAGGAAACCCGGCCGGTACACAACATCCCGCCGGTGGTCTCCCGCCGGGAGCGGGAAGCGGCCGCCAACGGCCAGCAGCAGGAAGGAAGCCACGCGGCCGTGATCGTGGACCCGAATCCGGCCGGCGGGGACCTTCCCGGAGATGACGGCCGAAGCGGCGTACCCGGCGCCAGCAGCTAGGATCACATACGTGACCGAATACGATGACGTTGTCGCAGAGCTGGATTTTGACCCGCTGATCGACCTGCCCAGGATCGAGAAGGCGGTGCGCGAAATCCTCATCGCCGTCGGCGAAGATCCCGACCGCGAAGGCCTGCGGGACACCCCGCAGCGGGTCGCCCGTTCGTACGCGGAGGTGTTTGCCGGCCTGCATCAGGACCCGGCGGACATCCTCGGCACCACGTTCGACATCAACCATGAGGAAATGGTGCTGGTCAAGGACATTCCGTTCTATTCGACCTGCGAGCACCATCTGGTCCCGTTCCACGGCACCGCTCACATTGGCTACATTCCGTCCCATGACGGTAAAGTGACCGGGTTGAGCAAGCTCGCCCGCCTGGTGGAAATCTACGCCCGGCGCCCGCAGGTGCAGGAACGCCTCACCACGCAGATCGTCGAGGCCATGGTCAAGTACCTGGAGCCCAAGGGCGCGATCGTCGTCGTCGAATGCGAACACATGTGCATGTCCATGCGCGGGGTCCGCAAGCCGGGGGCGAAGACAGTCACCTCGGCCGTGCGCGGCCAATTGCGCGAGCAGGCCACCCGAGCCGAGGCCATGAGCCTGATTATCGGACGATAGCGAAGAGAAGAGACGGTACAGATAGATGGATTCACTCGCCGCAGTCCCCGGAACCGGACCCGCCACGTCGCCGCTGCCCGTGCTGCGCAAGGCGCGCGAGCCGAAGAAGTTCGCGGACCTGCCCACCGACCGTGCCGTCGTCATGGCCATCCTGAACGTCACCCCGGACTCGTTCAGCGACGGCGGCGACCACGCCAACAAGGAAGCGGCGATCGCCTACGGGCTGAAGCTGCTGTACGGCGGCGCCGACATCATCGACGTCGGCGGTGAATCCACCCGCCCCAACGCCGACTCGATCACCCCCGAGGAAGAGCAGAAGCGCATCCTCCCGGTCATCGAGGCACTGGTCAAGGCCGGCGCCCTGATCAGCGTGGACACCATGCACGTGGACACGGCGGCCAAGGCGCTGGACGCCGGGGCGGCCATCGTCAACGACGTCTCCGGGATGACCCACGACCCGCACATGCCCGCCCTGGTGGCCGAGCGCAAGGTCCCCTACATCCTGATGCACCGGCGCGGGGACGCCCGGGAGGTCGACCCCAAGGCGGACTACCAGGACGTGGTGGCCGAGGTCCTCGCGGAGCTGACCGAACTGCGGGACAAGTTCGTCGCCGCCGGCGTGGCGCCGGAGCAGATCATCCTGGATCCGGGACTGGGCTTCTCCAAGAACGCCGAACATAACTGGGAGCTGCTGCGCGCCACGGACCGGATCGCGGAACTGGGGCACAAGGTGCTGGTCGGCGCGTCCCGCAAGCGGTTCCTCGGTTCCCTGCTGACCACCGCCGGCAAGGCCGCCGCACCCAAGGAACGCGACGAGGCCACGCTGGCGGTTTCCGCGCTGGCCGCCGCCAACGGCGCCTGGGGCGTGCGCGTGCACGACGCCGGGGCCTCGCTGGACGCGGTCAAAGTCGCCGCCGCCTGGACCAAGTAGGCCGGGACGTGACGCCAGCACCTCCGGCACGGCCGGACCTCATCAAGGTTTCCGGCATCAGGGCCACGGGCTACCACGGCGTGCTGGAGCATGAGCGCCGCGACGGCCAGCCGTTCATCGTCGACGTCACCCTGCACACCGACATCCGGGCCGCCGCGGCCGACGACGACCTGGCGAAAACCGCAAACTACGCCGAGCTCGCCGACCAGGTGGACGCGATCATCGCCGGCGAGGCCCTGCAGCTGATCGAAACACTGGCCGAACGGATAGCCGACCACGTGCTGCGCACGTTCGCGGTGGCGGCGGTCGAGGTCACGGTGCACAAGCCGCAGGCGCCCATCCAAGTGAAGTTTTCCGATGTCACGGTCAGCATCTACCGGGAGCAGCCATGAGCGTCCGCGCGGTCCTGGCGCTGGGCAGCAACCTCGGCGCACGCAGCGACACCCTCTCGCACGCGGTGGCGGACCTGGTGGACACCCCCCACGTGCGGCTGCGCGAAGTCTCGGCCGTGGTGCAGACGAAGCCGGTCGGCGGCCCCGAGGACCAGCCGGACTACCTGAACATGGTGCTCGAGGTGGAGACCGACCTGGACCCGCACCAGTTGCTGGCCCATTGCCAGGCCGTGGAAAACAAGCACCACCGCACCCGCGACGTGCGGTGGGGGCCGCGGACGCTGGACGTGGACATCATCACCTACGGCGACCTCACGCTGAACGACGAGGACCTGGTCATCCCGCACCCGCGCGCGCACGAACGCGCCTTCGTGCTGGCGCCCTGGGCCTGGATGGACTCGAACGCCACGCTCAACGGCGTCCCGGTCGGCGAACTGGCCCAGGCGGCCGGCGACCTGGACGGCGTGGAACCCTACGAGTCCGAGCCGTTCGAAGCCGGTCAATAGTGTCCGGCGGGGTGGGGGCTTCGTGAGGACCATCAGATACCGCGCTCTGGCGACCATCGCCGTCGTCACGGCAGTGCTGGGCTGGCTGGGCAACCTGCTCGCCGGGCGCGGCGGGCTGCCGGTGCCCGTCCTGCACCTCTCCTCGCTGGCCACGATGGCCGCCATCGCCGTCTTCACCCTGGTGCTCGGCCTCAAGGTGCGCCGCTGGCGCAACGGCAACCGGGACAAGGAGCTGAATCCGGTACTCGCCGCCCGCACGCTCGTGCTGGCCCAGGCCTGCGCCTATGCCGGGTCGCTGATCTTCGGCTGGCACAGCGGCATCATGGTGGATCAGCTCATGCTGCTGCTGTACCGGCCCGGCCTCGGGGCGCTGCCGGCCGTGCTGGCTATGATGGGCGGTGGCCTGGTCATGGTGGTGATCGGGCTGGTGGTGGAGCGTTTCTGCAAGCTTCCGCCCGAGGACACCGAAGCGGCCCAGGACAACGGTACCGAGGCCCAGGGCGAGGGGGAGTATGCCTAGCGAAGCGATCGATCCGGCCGGCATCAGCTGGATTCGGGTCTCGCCCAAGTACGTCACCGTGCGACTGGTCGGCTGGGCCATTTTCACGGTGGTCGCCGTCGCCCTGCTGTCCGCCCCGCTCGTCCTGGCGCTGACCGGCCTCTGGCCCGGCTTCCCGGCGTGGCTCGGCTGGCTGCTGAGCCTGGGCACGCTCGCGCTCTGCGTCTGGGCCGGGCTCCTGATCCCGCGTCAGGTCAGGGCCATCGGATATGCCGAACGCGACGAGGACCTGCTGATCCGGCGCGGACTGTTTTTCCAGCGCGTCATGGTGGTTCCCTACGGCCGGATGCAGTACGTGGATGTCGGCGTGGGGCCGCTCGAGCGGGCCTTCGGCCTGTGCTCGGTGAAGCTGCACACCGCCAGCCCGCAGACCAACGCCGGCATTCCGGGGGTGCCGGCGGTAGAAGGAGCCCGGCTGCGCGAACAACTCTCCGACCGCGGGCAGGCAAGGCTGGCCGGGCTATGACCGTTCCCGGCAGCAACGGGCAGGCCCCGCTGCCCGGGCAGGGGCCGGACGCGCCCGGCGAAGTAGTGCCGGCCTCCCAAGGGGTGCCCCTGACGCCGGACGCCACCGGCATCTGGCACCGCGTACACCCCGTCTCGCCGCTGGTCCGCGGCTGGCTGGCGCTCGCGGCGATCGCCTACTTCTTCGGCCGGGACTGGTTCGAGGCAATGTTCCGCGGCGACGAGTTCTGGGGCCTGAGCGGAGGCCGCGCCGTCTGGACCGTGCTGGTCATGGCCGTGGTCGCCGTGCTGCTGGTGGGCGGATTCTTCCTCTCCTGGTGGTTCACCCGGTACCAGGTCACCGACGACCATGTCCGGGTGAACTCCGGCGTCCTGTTCCGCCAGCACCGCCAGGCGCGGCTGGACCGGGTGCAGGCGATCGACGTCATCCAGCCGCTGCTGGCACGGATCTTCGGCCTGGCCGAACTCAAATTCGAAGTGGCCGACGCCGGCGAATCGGCCGTGCGGCTGGCCTACCTGCCGCTGGCCTCGGCGCAGCAGTTGCGCGCCACCATCCTGGCCCGGGCCGCCGGCCTGGGCAGCGATCCCGCGCACCCGCAGGAAGCGGTGGCCGAAGCCCCCGAACAGCAGATCCTGGCCATCCCGGGCGGCCGTATCCTCGGCGCGGTGCTGCTGTCCGGAACCACGCTGTTCCTGCTCATCATGCTGATCGCGGCCGGGCTCTCGACCTTTGTGTTCGGTGCCGCGTTCGGCCCGGCCTTTTTGGTCCCCGCGGCGTTCGGCGTGGTGGCCGGCTACTGGTCCACCTTCAGCACCGGCTACAACTTCCGCGCCGCCATCTCCCCGGACGGCATCCGGCTCCGCTACGGCCTGCTGGAGACCCGGGCGCAGACCGTCCCGCCGGGGCGCGTGCAGGCCGTGGAGATCATGCAGTCGCCGCTGTGGCGCCTCAAGGGCTGGTACCGGATGCGGGTGAACGTGGCCGGCTACGGCCTCAGCGCGGAGAACGCGGGCGCCCGCACCACGTTGCTGCCGGTGGGCACGCAGCAGGAAGTCATGCAGATGCTTGCGCTGGTGCTCCCGGACCCGGGCACCGAGGATCCGTTTACCGTCTTCGGGGCGGGCCTGGACGGGATAGCGGCCAAGGACCCGGACGACGCCGGCGCCTCCGACGGCGGATTCGTCACCTCGCCGCGGCGGGTGCGGTGGCTGTCCTGGCTGACTTGGCGGCGCAACGGCTTCGCCGTCACCGGGACCGCCTTGCTGGCCCGCAGCGGCCGGCTCTGGCGCAGCCTCTCGGTGGTGCCGCACGAGCGGACCCAGTCCATCGCGCTGCACCAGGGCCCGCTGGCCCGCCGCCTGCGCGTGGCGGACCTGCGCCTGCACACGACCGCCGGACCGGTCACGCCGGTGATCTACCAGGTCGACGCCGACACCGCCCGCCGGCTCTTCGACGAGCAGTCGGTCCGGGCCGCCGCGGCCCGGCGCCGCAGCGTCCCGGAGCGCTGGCTGGAAGCCCGGGGGGCCGGGGCCGGTCCCGTCCCCGAGGCGGCGGAGGGCCCCCCGGGCGGCATCCGCTGGCCGGCGCAGCAGGACGAACCGGCGCAGCAGGACGAACCACAAGGGAACAAGGAGGGCCGCGATGGTGGGCAGGAGTAGGCCCGGACGGCTGGGCATCGGAGTCATCGGCGCCGGCAAGGTCGGCGCCGTCCTCGGTGCCGCGCTGCGCGGCGTGGGGCACGCCGTCGTCGGGGTGTCAGCGGTGTCAGAGGACAGTCGGGAACGAGCCGAAAACCTGCTGCCCGGCGTTCCGGTGCTGCAGATCCCCGAGATCGTGGAACGGGCCGAACTGGTGCTGCTGGCGGTACCGGACGACGCCCTGCCGGAACTGGTGGACGGCTTGGCCGCGGCCGGGGTTTGGCAGCCGGGCCAGCTCGTGGTGCATACCTCCGGGCGCTACGGCACCGCGGTGCTGGCGCCGGCCCGGGCCAAGGGCGCCATCCCGCTGGCCATCCACCCGGCCATGACCTTCACGGGCATGAGCCTGGACCTCGCCCGGCTGAATGACTGCAGCTTCGGGGTGACGGCCGAGGCCACGGTGCTGCCGATCGCCCAGGCGCTGGTCGTGGAGATGGGCGGCGAACCGGTGGTCATCGCCGAGAAGGACCGCACGCTCTACCACGCCGCCCTGGCGCACGCCTCGAACCACCTGGTGACCATCGCGGCCCAGTCGGCGCAACTGCTGGCCGAGGTCGGCGTGGAGCAGCCGGACCGGGTGCTCAGCGGGCTGATGCGGGCCTCCCTGGAGAACGCGCTGGCCTCCGGGGAAGCGGCTTTGACCGGGCCCGTGGCCCGCGGCGACGCCGGCACCGTCCGCAGCCACCACGAGGCGCTGCTGCGCCGCGAGGTGGATTCGGGCGGCACCGACATCCGGCTGGCCTACGAGGAACTGGCCCGGGCAACGGCCCAGCGGGCCCTGCAGCGCGGCCTGCTGAAAGAGGCCCGCGCAACCGAAATCCTGGACATCCTTGCCCAGTCCCGTCCGGAGGAGAACGCGTGACGACCCGCCCCCGCCTGGTGAAAACCCGCAGCGAATTGAAGGACGCCACGGCCGGCCTGCTGGCGGCAGCGGGAGCCGCCGGGCGGCCTTCGCTGGGACTGGTCCCGACCATGGGAGCGCTGCACGCAGGCCACGCAGCGCTGGTGCGGGCCGCGCGGCAGGCGTGCGACGTCGTCGTGGTTTCCGTGTTCGTGAATCCGCTCCAATTCGGCGAGCAGCAGGACCTGGACCGCTACCCCCGCACGCTGGAAGCCGACCTGGACCTGCTGGCGGCGTGCGGGGCGGACGTGGTGTTCGCCCCCGCAGTCGAAGAGGTCTACCCGGACGGCGAGCCGCTGGTCAGGATCGACGCCGGCGCGCTGGGCGCGAAGTTCGAGGGCGCCTCCCGCCCTGGCCACTTCGACGGCGCCCTCACCGTGGTGGCCAAGCTGCTCCATTACGGGCTGCCCGCGGCGGCCGGCGCGGCCGGCTACCGCGCCTACTTCGGCCAGAAGGACGCGCAGCAGCTCGTGCTGGTGAAGCGGATGGTGGCCGACCTGAACTTTCCGGTGGACATTGTGGGTGTGCCCACGGTGCGCGACGACGACGGGCTCGCACTCTCCAGCCGCAACCGTTTCCTGAACGACGCCGAGCGGGAAGCGGCGCTGGTGCTTTCCCGCAGCCTGGCGTACCTCCGCGGACAGGCCGACCGGCACGAACCGCTGGACGTGGACGGCGCACTGGCCATGATCGAGTCGGTGCCGCTCGTCCGGCTGGACTACCTGGACGTGGTGGATCCCCGCACGCTCGAGCCGCTGGCCTTCAACTGCAGGGAAACCCCGTTCACCGGCGAGGCCCTGGTGCTGGTCGCCGCGCAGGTCGGCCCGGTTCGGCTGATCGACAACGCGCAGCTCGGCTACTGACGCCCACGGACGAAGGCCAGGGACGTTTGGCTGGCCCGGCCCCGGTACCGGTACCCTTAACTACCGTGACCCGCGATAATTCCCCCACCCCACATCCCGCAGCCGAGGCTGCCGACGCCTCCGAGCAGATGCACGTGCGCATGGCCAAGCGCGCCAAACTCCTGGAGCGCGGGGCCGAGGCGTACCCGGTGGGCGTGGACCGGACCCATACGCTGGCCGAGGTGCGCGAAAAGTACGGCCACCTCGAGGCAGACGAGACCACCGGCGACGTCGTGGGAGTGTCCGGGCGCGTGGTCTTCATTCGCAACACCGGCAAACTCTGCTTCGCGACCCTGCAGGAAGGCAGCGGGGTCCGCCTGCAGGCAATGTTGAGCCTGGCGAACATCGGCGAGGAAGCGCTCGCGGACTGGAAGGCCCTCGTGGACCTGGGCGACCATGTGTTCATCCGCGGCGAAGTCATCAGCTCCAAGCGCGGCGAACTGTCCGTCATGGCCGATACCTGGCAGATGGCCTCCAAGGCGTTGCGTCCGCTGCCCGTGCTGCATGCCGGCCTGAGTGAAGAGACCCGCGTGCGGCAGCGGTACGTGGACCTCATGGTGCGCGACGAAGCACGCCGGATGGTTTACACCCGCGCCGCCGTCATCCGCTCCATCCGGGAGACCCTCCACTCCCACGGCTACGTGGAAGTGGAGACCCCCATGCTGCAACTGGTGCACGGAGGCGCGACGGCCCGTCCCTTCGAGACCCACCTGAACGCCTTTGACCAGGACATGACCCTGCGCATTGCCACGGAGCTTTACCTCAAGCGCGCTGTGGTCGGCGGCATAGACCGGGTCTTTGAGATCGGCCGGATCTTCCGCAATGAAGGCGTTGACTCCACCCACAGCCCCGAATTCACCACGCTGGAAAGCTACGAGGCGTATGCCGACCAGTTCGTCATGGGGGAGCGCATGAAGGAAATGATCCTGAATGTGGCCGACACCATCGGCACGCGCGTCATTGAAACCCCGCAGGGCACCATTGACCTGAATGGGGAATGGCGCTGGCTGGGCGTCTATCCCGGTTTGTCCGAAGCGGTGGGCCGGGAAATCACCCCGCAGACCGGCCGTGAAGAGCTGCGCGAAATAGCCGAGCAGCACGGCGTGAAGATCGACCCGAAGTGGGATACCCAGAAGGTGGTCGTCGAGCTGTTCGGCGAAATCGTCGAACCCACGCTGCTGCAGCCGACCTTCGTGTACGATTACCCGCCGGCAGCGCAGCCGCTCGCGCGCAACCACCGCGACAATCCGGAGTTGATTGAGGCCTGGGACCTGATCATTGGCGGAATGGAACGCGGGACCGCTTTCTCCGAGCTGATTGATCCGGTGATTCAGCGCGAACGCCTGACCGAGCAGTCGCGAATGGCGGCGGCAGGAGACGAGGAAGCGATGCAGCTGGACGAAGACTTCCTGCGTGCCCTCGAATACGGCGCGCCGCCGATGGGCGGAATCGGACTGGGCATCGACCGATTGGTGATGCTTTTCACCCAGGTGGGAATCCGCGAAACGATTCTGTTCCCGCTGCTGAAGCCGGAGCTGGGCTGAGCATGGAATATCTGTGGGTACTCGCGCCGTCGGTGGGTGTCGGGCTTTTGTTCTATTTCGTGATGAAAGCCATATTCAACGCCGACCGGAAAGAACGCGAAGCGCTGGCCGAGGCGGAGCGCGAAGCCGAAAGGCGCGCGGCCGAAGGCCGCGAGGAATAGGGGAAGGCCCCGGACAAGCATCAATTGTCCGGGGTTTTTCCTTTAATCACATTCGCGCGCGACATACCGGTATTTCCCACACGGTCAAATCCGCTCTGATCCATGCCGGATTGCAGGACGATCGAATCCGGCTGTATTGCCTTGAAATGGAGTGTAGGACATAATAAGCATGGTTCGGATTATGCCGGACATATAGATACACCCACCCAAAGGAGCCTTCTGTGGCGCAAGAAGTAAAAATCATTCTGGTTGATGATCTGGATGGTGGCTCGGCCGATGAAACGGTCCGGTTCAGCCTGGATTCCAGCAGCTACGAAATTGATCTTTCTTCATCGCATGCCGAGGCGCTTCGCGACGCGCTCAAGCCGTACATTTCTTCCGGCCGGAAGATTCCTGCCCGGGGCTCCAAGGCCGCCAAGCCGGCCGGCGGCACACGCAACCAGGACGCCTCGGCGATCCGCGCGTGGGCACGGGAGAACGGTTACAACGTTAGCGACCGCGGACGTGTGCAATCCGAAATCATCGAGGCCTACAAGGCCGCCCACGGGGGATAACGGGCGGCCCGTTCCATCACGGGCAGATCGATCGGCGGGGCGGACAGGCAACTGTCCGCCCCGTTTGCCGTCCTGCAGAGGGCATTACCCCTAGGGCGAACAGAACGCACAACAGCCATCCGGGCACGTAGCATCAAAGTACGCAGTAGCTAGGAGTGTGCGAGATGTTTGAGAGATTTACCGACCGTGCCCGTCGCGTTGTCGTGCTGGCTCAAGAAGAAGCCCGCATGCTCAACCACAACTACATCGGCACCGAACACATCCTCCTCGGATTGATCCACGAGGGTGAGGGCGTTGCCGCCAAAGCACTGGAGTTCCTCGGCGTCTCCCTGAACGGCGTTCGTGAGCAGGTCCAGGAGATCATAGGCCAGGGCCAGCAGGCTCCGAGCGGCCACATTCCGTTCACGCCGCGCGCCAAGAAGGTTTTGGAGCTGTCGCTGCGCGAGGCCCTCCAGCTTGGCCACAACTACATCGGCACCGAGCACATCCTGCTGGGCCTGATCCGCGAAGGCGAAGGCGTGGCCACGCAGGTGCTGGTCAAGCTGGGCGCCGACCTCAACCGCGTGCGCCAGCAGGTCATCCAGCTGCTCTCCGGCTACCAGGGCAAGGAGCCGGTCACCGCCGGCCAGCAGCAGGAAGGCACTCCTGCCGGATCGGTGGTGCTGGACCAGTTCGGCCGGAACCTCACACAGGCTGCGCGTGAATCCAAGCTCGACCCGGTCATCGGCCGCGAGCACGAAATGGAACGCGTCATGCAGGTGCTCTCCCGCCGCACCAAGAACAACCCGGTGTTGATCGGCGAGCCCGGCGTCGGCAAGACCGCCGTCGTGGAGGGCCTGGCCCAGGCGATTGTCCGCGGCGACGTGCCCGAGACCATCAAGGACAAGCAGCTCTACACTCTGGACCTGGGGTCCCTGGTGGCCGGGTCACGCTACCGCGGTGACTTCGAGGAGCGGCTGAAGAAGGTCCTGAAGGAAATCCGGACCCGTGGCGACATCATCCTGTTCATCGACGAGATCCACACCCTGGTGGGTGCCGGTGCCGCCGAGGGCGCGATCGACGCGGCCTCCATCCTGAAGCCGATGCTGGCGCGCGGCGAACTGCAGACCATCGGTGCCACCACCCTGGACGAGTACCGCAAGCACATCGAGAAGGACGCCGCGCTGGAGCGCCGGTTCCAGCCGATCCAGGTGGAAGAGCCGTCCGTGGAGCACGCCGTGCTGATCCTCAAGGGACTGCGGGACCGCTACGAGGCGCACCACCGCGTGTCCATCACCGACGGCGCCCTGGATGCCGCCGCGCATCTGGCCCACCGGTACATCTCGGACCGCTTCCTGCCGGACAAGGCCATCGACCTGATCGACGAGGCCGGGGCGCGGCTGCGCATCCGCCGGATGACCGCACCGCCGGAGCTCAAGGACATCGACGAGCGCATCGCCGAGCTGAAGAAGCAGAAGGAATCGGCCATCGACGCCCAGGACTTCGAGGGCGCCGCGACACTGCGGGACCAGGAAGGCAGGCTGCAGGACGAGCGGGCCGAAAAGGAACGCGCCTGGAAGTCCGGGGACCTGGATGAGATCGCCGAAGTGGACGAGGACTTGGTGGCAGAAGTGCTGGCCAACTCCACCGGCATCCCCGTGTTCAAGCTGACCGAGGAAGAGTCCAGCCGCCTGATGCACATGGAGGCCGAGCTGCACAAGCGCGTGATCGGCCAGGACGAGGCGATCAAGGCCATCTCGCAGGCGATCCGCCGTACCCGTGCCGGCCTGAAGGACCCCAACCGTCCCTCCGGCTCGTTCATCTTCGCCGGCCCCACCGGCGTCGGCAAGACCGAGCTCGCCAAGGCCCTGGCGGAATTCCTCTTCGGTGAGGAAGACGCGCTGATCACCCTGGACATGTCCGAGTACTCGGAGAAGCACACGGTCTCGCGGCTGTTCGGTGCCCCTCCGGGCTACGTGGGCTACGAAGAAGGCGGTCAGCTGACCGAAAAGGTCCGCCGCCGCCCGTTCTCCGTGGTGCTCTTCGACGAGGTGGAGAAGGCGCACGCCGACCTGTTCAACTCGCTGCTGCAGATCCTCGAGGACGGCCGCCTGACGGACAGCCAGGGACGCGTCGTGGACTTCAAGAACACGGTGATCATCATGACCACCAACCTTGGCACCCGCGACATCTCGAAGGGCGTCATGACCGGTTTCCAATCCGGCACGGACACCAAGACCGGGTACGAGCGGATGCGCGCCCGGGTCCAGGATGAGCTCAAGCAGCACTTCCGGCCCGAGTTCCTCAACCGCGTCGACGACACCGTGGTCTTCCCGCAGCTGAGCGAGGAAGAAATCGTCCAGATCGTGGACCTGTTCGTCGAGCGCCTGCGGAAGCGGCTCGCCGAGAAGAGCCTCAAGATCGACCTGACCGACGCGGCCAAGGTGCTGCTGGCCACCCGCGGCTACGATCCCACCATGGGTGCCCGGCCGCTGCGCCGGACCATCCAGCGGGAGATCGAGGACCAGCTCTCCGAGAAGATCCTCTTCGGCGAGTTCCACCCGGGCGAGACCATCCACGTGGATGTCGAGGGCGAAGACGACGCGGCGACGTTCGTCTTCAGCAGCACCGGAGCACCCAAGGCAATCGAGGGAGTCCCGGACACCCCGGCACTTTCCCAGTAGCCTGCACCGTACTGCGCAGGGAGAACCCCGGCTTCGGCCGGGGTTCTCCCGGTTAACCGGAGGGCGCCTCGTCGCAGGGCATGCCGCGGCGTAGCAAAACCGCGAATTGCCGCCACTTCCTGTGATCCGTCACACAAGTAGTGTTTACTTACTCCATGCGTTCTGAAGCAATGACTTCCGAAATGCGGCCCGAGCTGCCCCTCCAGCAGGGTGCCGCCACCCCGTTCCACGACCTGGACCGCTTCATCGCGTTGCCGCGGCTCGGCTCCCTGGCCCTCAGTCCGGACGGCAGCCGCCTGGTGACCTGCGTCGGCGTGCTGAATCCCGCCTCCACCGACTACGTTTCGGCCCTCTGGGAGGTCGATCCGGCCGGTCAACGCCCGGCACGCCGGATTACGCGCAGCTCCAAGGGCGAGTCCGGCGCGGCTTTTGCCCGCAACGGCGACCTGTACTTCACGTCCGCGCGCCCGGATCCCGAGGACTCGGAGAAGGAACCGGTCCCGGCCCTGTGGCGCCTGCCGGCCGCCGGGGGTGAAGGCCGCGTGGTGCTCTCCCGGCCGGGCGGGGTCGCGGCGGTGCGCTGCGCGCGGGAGGCCGACACCGTGGTGGTCGACGCCCAGGTGTTGGGCGGGGCCGTCGACGAAGAGGACGACGCGGACCGCCGTGCCGCGCGGAAGGACAAGAAGGTCTCGGCGGTCCTGCATTCCGGGTACCCGGTGCGCTTCTGGGACCACGATCTGGGTCCGGGACAGAAGCGGCACTTCGTGCTGGAGGACAATGCGGAGGAGGCGGCCCGAACCATAACAGTGGACGACGAGCCGCAAGGCCGGCTGCGCAACATCACCGGCTGGGCGGGAAACGCCTTGCTGGAAACCGCCGCCGAGCTGAGCCCGGACGGCGCCACCCTGGTGGTCAATGTCCGCCGTCCGCTGGCGCGGGGCGACGCCCGCAGCGTGCTGGCCGCCGTGGACACGGCCACCGGCGGGCAGCGGATCCTGCTGGAGAGCCCGGACACCGATTATGCACCGGGCCCGGTCAGCCCCGACAACCGCACCGTAGTGGTGGTCTGCGAGACCGTCTCGGGGCCGCAGACCATTCCTTCCGTGACCCTGGGCCTGCTCCCGCTGGCCGGCGGCGAGTTGCGGCCGCTGGCTGCCGACTGGGACCGCTGGCCCAGCCCCGCAGCCTGGCTGCCCGACGGTTCGGGCCTGCTGGTCACCGCCGACGACGGCGGCCGCACCCCGGTGTTCTGCATCGACGTCGTCACCGGTTCCGTGCGGCGGGTGACGCACGACGATGCGGCCTACACCGACGTCGTGGTCAGCCCGGACGGGCAGTTCGCCTACGCGCTGCGCAGCTCCTACCTGTTTCCGCCCGAGCCGGTGCGCATCGACCTGTCCTCCGGCGAGGCCACGGTCCTGCCCTCGCCCGCGCCCCGCCCGGAGTTGGGCGGGAGGCTGGAAGAGATCACGACGACGGTGGCCGCCGGGGGCGCGGACATCCCGGTGCGTGCCTGGCTGGCCCTGCCCGCCGATGCGTCCGCGCAACAGCCGGCGCCGCTGGTGCTGTGGGTGCATGGCGGCCCGCTCGGCTCGTGGAACGCGTGGAGCTGGCGCTGGTGCCCCTGGCTGCTGGTGGCGCAGGGGTACGCGGTCCTGCTGCCGGACCCGGCCCTGTCCACCGGCTACGGCGACGACTTCATCCGGCGGGGCTGGGGGCAGTGGGGGCAGGCGCCCTATGAGGACCTGATGGCCATCACCGACGCCGCCGTGCAGCGCGAGGACATCGACGGGACGCGGACGGCCGCGATGGGCGGTTCCTTCGGCGGTTACATGGCCAACTGGATCGCCGGGCATACCGACAGATTCCGGGCTATCGTGACCCACGCCAGCCTCTGGGCGCTGGACCAGTTCGGGCCGACGACGGATGTTTCCCCGTACTGGGAGCGGGAGATGACGCCCGAGATGGCGCTGGAGAACTCCCCGCACCTGCACGTGCAGAACATCAACACACCCATGCTGGTGGTGCACGGGGACAAGGACTACCGGGTGCCGATAGGGGAGGGGCTGCGGCTCTGGTACGAACTGTTGTCCCGCTCGCAGCTGGCCGCCGGAGCGGACGGGAAGACCCCGCACCGGTTCCTGTACTTCCCGGACGAGAACCACTGGGTGCTCTCACCGCAGCATGCCCGGATCTGGTATTCGGTGGTGTGCAACTTCCTCGCCCGCCACGTGCTGGACCAGCAGACGGAGTTGCCGGCCGAACTGGGGCTTTAGACTGACTGGGTGACCGACGCCTTCAGTATCCGCCCCGCCCGCACCTCCGACGTCGTCCAGATCCGCCGGCTGGTCAAGCCGCTGGCCGACAAGCGGGTGCTGCTGGAGAAGGAGGCGGTGGCGTACTTCGAAGGCATCCAGGAGTTCCGGGTCGCGGAGACCCCGGCGGGTGAGATCGTGGGCTGCGGGGCGGTGCACGTCATGTGGGAGGACATCGCCGAGGTGCGCACGCTGGCCACCGCCGCACACTGGCGCGGCAAGGGAGTGGGCCGGGCCTTGCTCGACGAGCTGATCGCCGCCGCCAAGGACCTGGGCGTCAGCCGCGTGTTCTGCCTGACCTTCGAGGTGGACTTTTTCACCCGGCACGGGTTCGAGGTGATGGCCGACCAGTCGGTGGTGGACCCCGAGGTGTATTCCGAGCTGCTGCGTTCCACGGACGAAGGCGTGGCGGAGTTCCTCGACCTGGCCCGGGTCAAGCCCAATACCTTGGGCAACACGCGGATGATCCGCAGGCTCTGATCGGCCGCCCGTCGACACGTTCCGCCCGGGCCCCTAGGGTGGAGGCGTTGGGGAGGGAACAGCCGGCCCCTCGCGCCGGCGCGACGGTAAGGATGACCATGGGTGTGGGAGATGTCCCCGGCGGCGGCAAGGCAGAGCAGCAGGACGGCGCCGCCAAACTGCAGGGAGACAAGCTGGACGGCCTCAAGGACAAGGCCGGTGACGCCGACGACGACCCGCAGGAGCAGAGCGGCGCAGCCGGACCGGGCGGCCGGGCCGACGGAATTGTCGGGGGCCGGCAGGAGCCTCCCGGCGGCGGGGACAACTAGCGGACCCGCCGGCCGCCGCGCAGGCTGCGCTCTCGCTCGCTGGCCGGCAGGAGCCGGTTTCCTACCCGGGCAGGCCGATGCCCCCGCCCGACGCGACGGCCAAACCGTCCGCGATCAGCCCGTCCAGGGCGCGGCTTAGTTGTTCGTCCCCGGCAGGCAGCGCGCGCAGTGCCGCGAGCGGCGTCCGGTAAGCCGCCGGCAGATCGGCCGGTTCAACGCTGCCGAGCAGGACCTCGCGCGGAACCGATGACTCGGCCTCGCGCAACACGGCCATCATGGCCCCGCGCACCTGCCGGTCGGTACCCGCCCAAGCCTGGCCTCTGGGCACGTAGTGGGCCTCGGGCCGGCCGGCCCTGACCCAGGCACAGCGGTCCAACACCGGGCAGGCATCGCACTGCGGCGACCTCGCCGTGCAGATCAGCGCGCCGAGTTCCATGACGCCGGCATTCCACTCCTTGGTGCCGTGGACCGGCATCAGCGCCTGCGCCGTGCGCATTTCGGCGGCATTCAGAGACGGCGCGGGCAGCGCAGCTCCGGTGACCAGCCGGGCGTGCACGCGACGGATGTTCGTGTCCACCACGGTTTCCGGCAGCCCGAAGGCGAAGGAAGCGACGGCGGCCGCGGTGTAGGTTCCGACGCCGGGGAGCTGCAGCAGGCTGGCATGGTCATCCGGCACGCGGCCGCCGTGCCGGTCCACGATGGCGGCAGCTGCGGCATGCAGGCGCAGCGCGCGGCGCGGATACCCCAGCCTGCCCCAGGCCCGGACCGCTTCCCCGGCCGGGTCGGCGGCGAGGTCGGCCGGGCGCGGCCAGCGCCGCATCCACTGCTCCCAGACAGGCAGCACCCGGACCACCGGGGTCTGCTGCAGCATGAATTCGCTGACGAGGATGCCCCAGGGGCTGCAGTCAGCGCGGCGCCAGGGCAGGTCCCGCGCGCTGGCCGAGAACCAGGTCCGGATACGCGAATGCAGCAGTTCGGCTTCAGCCGGTTCGGTGGAAGGCGCCGATGCGGGGGCGGGGCGGGGCATGGAACTCCTACGATGTGACCAACCAATACTGTACTGCCCGGCGTGGTGGTAACGGCACGGGCCGCCGCTGTCCTTAGCCTTAAGGCATGGCAGGCAACGGCACATCCGGCACCCGCGGGCAGGTTCCCGTCCGGCGGCCCAGCCCTGCCGTCTACCGCCGCCGTCGTTTGGTGGTGCTGGCCCTGGCCGTGCTGCTGCTGGCCGCCCTGGTGGCCGCCGGATGGTGGGTCGCCGGCCTGTTGGGCCGGGGAGAGCCCGAAGCAGCGGCGGAGGCGCCGGAACCGACGGCCTCCAGCCCCGCGTCCGCCAGCCCGGCATCCCCGGGGCCGGCAGGTTGCGAAGACCGGGACGTCGTCGTCCGGGCGGAAACGGACGCCCCGGCGTACGGGAGCGGGGAGAACCCCACCCTGATCCTGGAGGTGGCCAACGAGGGCAAGGGGCCGTGCGAAGTCAACGTCGGCACGGACGCCATGGAATTCCTGGTCACCAGCGGCGAAGACCGGATCTTTTCCTCCAAGGACTGCCAGGTGGACCCCGAGCCGTTGATGATGACCCTTGAGCCGGGCAAGGCCGAGCAGGCCCGTTTCGTCTGGGAACGGAACCGCACCGCACCGGGCTGCACGCCGGTGGAAGCCAACCCGCAGCCGGGCACCTACGTCCTGGTGACCAAGCTGGACAAGAAAAGCAGCGACAAGACCGTGTTCGAACTGCGCTAGCGAACGCCCGAAGGGATCAGAGGAACCGGTCCAGCAGGCTGGTTTCGGCGATGCGGGACAGGCCCTCGCGGATCACGCGGGCCCGCTGTTCGCCGATGCCGTCCACCGCCATCAGGTCGTCGATATTGGCCGCCATCAGCGACTGCAGTCCGCCGAAGTGGTCGACCAGCCGGTCCGCCACCGCCCGCGGCACGGACTTGACTGCGGCCAGCAGCCGGTAGCCGCGCGGCTGGACCACGGCGTCGAGGGAGTCCTGCCCCACCTGGATGCCGATCACGCTGGCGACGCGGCCCAGGTCGATCAGGTCGTTCGAGGTGAAACCGCGCAGCGTGTGCAGGGCGGCGTCGACGTCGATGCCGCCCTTGATGTCCGCGTAGTCACGCAGGATCATCTCGCTGTCCGGGCCCAGTCCTGAGGTCAGTTCATCCAGCTGCAGGGAGAGCAGGCGCCCGTCCACGCCGAGCTCCAGCACGTACTGGGAGATCTCGTCGGAAATGCGGCGGACCATTTCTTGCCGCTGCAGGGTGACCGCCACGTCCCGCACGGTGACCATGGCCTCGATCTCCAGTGCGGACAAGGAGCTCGTGACCTGGTCCAACCGGGCGCGGTACCGCTCCAACGTGGCCAGCGCCTGGTTGGCGCGGGCGAGCACCGGCTCCGAGCCCTCCAGCACATGCCGGATGCCTTCCACATACAAGGCGATGATCTGCATGGATTGGCTGACCGAGATGACCGGCAGCCCGGTCTGGATGGCGACCCGTTCGGCGGTGCGGTGGCGGGTGCCCGACTCCTGCGTGGGAATCGACGGGTCGGGGACCAGCTGCACGGCGGCCTTGAGGATGTTCGCCGCGTCCTTGTCGCAAACGATCGCCCCGTCCATCTTCGCAAGTTCGCGCAGCCGGGTGGGGGAGAAGTCGATCCCGATGTCGAAGCCGCCGCTGCTGATCTTTTCCACCTGCTGGTCGTAGCCGAGCACGATGAGCGCGCCGGTGCGCCCGCGGAGAATCCGTTCCAACCCGTCGCGCAGCTGCGTTCCCGGAGCTACACGGGCCAGGGTCGCCTTGAGGGCGTCCTCGGGGCTCTTGACCATGGGGGAGTTTCCTTAGGGCAGGCGGGCATGGGGACGAGGCCGCCGTCCTGACAGCCCCAGGGTCCATGATAATGCCGGACCTCGGCTAATCTGCTCCCGGCGCTCAGCGGAACAGCGTGGACAGCGCTTCGGAGACGGTATGGACTTCCTTGACCGTGAAGCCGGCCGGCACCTGGCCTGCCCCGTCGGGGGACGCCGGCACGATCGCGTGCGTGAATCCGAGCCGTTCGGCCTCCTGGATCCGCCGCAAGATTCCCGGCACCGGCCGCACTTCGCCGGCCAGGCCGACCTCGCCGAAGGCGATCAGCTGGGCCGGGAGCGGCTGGTTGGTCTTGGCCGAGGCGATGGCCAGCACGGTGGCCAGATCCGTTGCGGGTTCGCTGAGCCGGACCCCGCCCACGGTCGCCACGTAGCTGTCGTCCTTGTGCAGCGACATGGAGGCGCGGCGCTGCAGCACGGCCATCATCATGGCCACCCGGGAAGAATCCAGCCCGCTGGTGGCGCGCCGCGGCTGGGCGTTGGAGGTCTCGGCCAGCAACGCCTGCACCTCGGCCACCAGCGGCCGCCGGCCCTCCAGCGTCACGGTGATGCAGGTGCCGGAGACCGGATCCTTGGTCCGGGACACGAACAGGCCGCTCGGGTCCGTCAGCCCTTCGATGCCGGCCTCGGTCAGGTCGAAGCAACCCACCTCGTCGGTCGGGCCGTAGCGGTTCTTGACCGCACGGACCAACCGCAGGCGCGAGTGCCGGTCGCCGTCGAACTGGCAGACCACGTCCACGAGATGCTCCAGCAGCCGCGGCCCGGCGATCGAGCCGTCCTTGGTCACGTGCCCCACCAGGATGGTGGTCATGCCCTTGCGCTTGGCGGCGTTGATCAGCGAGGCCGCGACCTCGCGCACCTGCGTCACGCCGCCGGCGGCGCCCTCCACCGCGCTGCTGCTGAGCGTCTGGACCGAGTCGACGATCAGCAGCGCCGGCTCCATTTGCTCCACGTGCCCCAGCGCTATGCCGAGGTCTGTCTCGGCGGTCAGGTACAGGTTGTCCGCCACCGCGGAAATCCGTTCGGCCCGCAACTTCACCTGGGCCGCCGACTCTTCGCCGGTGACGTAGAGCACGTCGCGGTCCAGCCGGGCCACCCGCGCGGCAACATCCAGCAGCAAGGTGGACTTTCCGATGCCCGGCTCGCCGGCCAGCAGGATGACCGCACCGGGGACCAGGCCGCCGCCGAGCACCCGGTCGAGTTCGCCCACGCCGGTGGCCCGGAAGGCCGCGGTGGTGGCATCGACGTCGGCGATTCGTTCCGCGGGCCGCGAGACGGCGGCCGCGGCCGTGGTGCGCGCCACCACCTGGGTGGCCTCTTCAACCGTTCCCCACGCCTGGCACTCGCCGCACCGGCCCACCCATTTAGCCGTGCTCCAGCCGCACTCGGCGCAGCGGTAGGCGGGGGCCTTGGAACGGGTCTTGGTGCTCATGGACCCACAGTAACCGGGGCGCCGGACAATCAGAGCCTGGGCAGGTAGGACGTGGCGTCGTCCTGGCTGAGCCCGGCGGCCTTGAGCAGGTCCACCATGAGCGGGCGGAAGACCAGGATCAGTCCCTCGCCCTCCAGCGTGACGACGCCGAGGGTCTTGGGGTGCAGGCGCGTGGCAATCTCCGCCAAATCGTTGCGCGCGCCGGAAAGCCGGCGTTCGCGGGCACCCGGGTCCCGGTCGGAAAGCCCGGCAGCGAGGATCTCGACGGCGTCGGCGGTCTCCTGGAGCACCTCGGCGAAGCGCGCGATCGCCTCGTCGGACATGGCCGCGTGGTTGATCACGGAGGTGAGGCGCCGGGAGAAGACCCGGCTGTTGCGCATGGCCAAATCCGCCATCTCCGCAGCATCCTGCAGGTCCCCCACTTCGTCCCGGTGGCGCCGGTGCACCGGCGAAATCCGGGCCACTTCCCGGGCCGAGCTGAAGCTGCCGCGGACGTCGTCGATCAGGTTTTGGCTGCCCCGAGCCCGGACCAGGGCGTGCCAGGCCTTGGTGGAGTCGCTGTGGGAGAGGGCGACGGAACACTCGCGCAGCACCGAGGCGAGTTCGTCCAGGAGCTTCTGCAGCTTGGAACGCGGTTCGGAGCGCGGGTCGCCGGGGATCAACATGGTCACGAGCATCGCGAAGGACCCGCCGATGACGGCATCGAGGCTGCGGGTGAACGGCCCCCCGTCCGGGGCGGGCAGCAGCACCACCAGCACCGACTGCAGCGCCATCTGCGTGGTGAAGATGGTGCCGCTGTCCAGGAACCGGGCCAAGAGGATGGAAACCAGCAGCACCAGGGCTGCCTGCCAGATGCCCGGCCCGAGGAAGTGCAGCAGCAGATCGCCCACCGCGATGCCCAGCGTGCAGCCGATGGCGACTTCGAGCACTTTGCGCGCCCGGGGTCCGGTGGAGAAACCGAGCGCAATGATGGACGAGGTGGCGGCGAACAGCGGGCCTTCGTGGCCCAGGACCTGCTCGGCCACGACGTAAGCGGCAACGGCGCAGAAGGTGATCCGCACCGCCGGCATGACCGAGGACTTGCTGCGGCTGAAGCCGGCGCGCCCGCGTTTGCGCAGGAACGACCGGGCCTGTGCCAACCGGGTGCCTGCGCTCATGCCCCCAGTCTAGGCGGGGCTTGCGCGGCCCCCGGACGGCCTGCAAGACCCCCGCACGGCCCGGCCCGCGGCCCCCTCGCGGGCGCCCCGCCCGCCTCGGCCCCCGCCATTAGTATGAGTGCGCTCACAAAGGCAAGGCCCGCACGCCGTCTGTTAGCGAACCGTCCGGTGTTGTTCACCTTGCGTTCACTTTGGCCGTGCACATTCTTTACGTGGCGCCCATAGCCTCGAGGGAGCACGACGCCAGGGCGGAAACACGTCCGGTCGTCCTGATCCGTTCTCACCCTGAAAGGGACCATACACGTGAAGGCATTTCGCATCGGCCGCGCGGCCGCCGTCCTCTCCGTCGCAGCACTGGCGCTGACGGCCTGTGGCTCCGACAACGCCACCGGCAGCCAGGCCGCCGCCGGCAGCACCGAGACCGCAGCAACGGTTTCGGGCACGCTCTCCGGCGCGGGCGCTTCCTCGCAGGATTCCGCCATGCAGGCCTGGATTGCGGGCTTCGGCGCGCAGAACCCCGAGGCCAGCGTGCAGTACTCGCCGGACGGCTCGGGTGCCGGCCGCGACGCCTTCCTGGCCGGCGGCGTGCAGTTCGCCGGCTCGGACGCCTACATGGACGAGGAAGAATGGGAGCAGGCCAAGGAGGTTTGCGGCCCCGACGGTGCCATGCACATCCCCGGCTACGTCTCTCCGATCGCCGTGGCCTTCAACCTCGAAGGCGTGGACTCCATCAATATGGACGCCGAGACCATCGCCAAGGTCTTCCGCGGCGAAATCGCCAAGTGGAACGACGAAGCCATCGCTTCGCAGAACGAGGGCGTGGAACTGCCCGACACCCCCATCACCGTGGTCCACCGCTCCGACGAGTCCGGCACCACCGAGAACTTCGTGGAGTACCTGGCTGCCGCCGCCGGCGACGTCTGGACCGACGAAGTCTCCGGCGAATGGCCCTCCAAGCTCCAGGCAGAGAACGCACAGGGCACCTCCGGTGTGGTTTCCGCCACCACCGCGACCAACGGGGCCATCACCTACGCCGACGCTTCGGCCGTCGGCGACCTGGGCACCGTGAAGGTCAAGGTCGGCGAGGAATACGTCGAACTGAGCCCCGAGGCTGCGTCCAAGGCCGTTGAGGCTGCCACCCCGGTCGAGGGCCGCGGCGACGTTGACATGTCCCTGGACCTCGACCGCGACACCACCGAATCCGGCGCGTACCCGATCGTGCTGGTTTCCTACCACATCTACTGCTCGACATATGCTGATCAGAACACCGTTGACCTGGTGAAGGCCTTCGGCAACTACGTGAGCAGCGAAGAAGGACAGCAGGCCGCACAGGACTCGGCCGGCAACGCGCCGATCTCCGAGACCCTGCGCGAGCAGGCCAAGGCGGCTATCGACTCCATCTCGGTGAAGTCGTAGCCCACACGAAGTCCGGTTGGCCCCGCGCCGTCGCAGTTTGACGCGCGGGGCGCAGCCGTGTTCCGGCCGGGGCGAAATTGCCCGGACGGAACGAAGCCGCAAGACTGGCAGAACAGCTAGACGAAGTACAGAACCCGAAGGGTTATGAAGTGTCCCAAACATTGACCGAGACCGGCCAGGGCCGCGCCGGCGACAAGGTCTTTTCCGGCCTTGCGCTTGCCGCGGGGTGCCTGATCCTCTTCGTGCTGTTCTGCGTGGCGGCGTTCCTGCTGTGGCAGGCCCTGCCGACGTTCGGGGCAGACCCGGCCGCCATTTCCGGCGGGAACGGCTTCTGGGGCTACATCTGGCCCATCGTCATCGGCACGCTGATCGCCGCGGCGATCGCCCTGCTGCTGGCGACCCCGGTCGGGGTGGGGGTCGCACTCTTCATCTCCCACTACGCACCGCGGCGGCTCTCTCAGGGCCTCGGCTACGTGGTGGACCTGCTGGCCGCCATCCCCTCGGTGGTCTACGGAGCCTGGGGCATGACCGTGCTGGCCCCCGCGCTCGTCGGTCCCTACACCTGGCTGGCGGAGAACGCCGGCTGGATCCCCATCTTCGAAGGCCCCGCCAGCCAGACCGGCAAGACCATGCTGACGGCCGGAATCGTGCTGTCCGTGATGATCCTGCCGATCATCACCTCGCTCAGCCGCGAAATCTTCCTGCAGGCGCCCAAGCTCCACGAGGAAGCGGCCCTGGCCATGGGTGCCACCCGGTGGGAAATGATCAAGATGGCCGTCTTCCCCTTCGCCCGGCCGGGCATCGTCAGCGCGGTGATGCTGGGCCTGGGACGCGCGCTCGGCGAGACGATGGCCGTGGCCATGGTGCTCTCCGGCGGCGGGCTCATCGCCAGCCTGATCAAGTCGGGCAACCAGACGATTGCCGCCGAGATCGCCCTGAACTTCCCTGAAGCGTACGGGCTGCGCTTGTCCGAACTGATCGCCGCCGGCCTGGTCCTGTTCGTCATTACCCTGGCCGTGAACATGGTCGCCCGCTGGATCATCAGCCGGCACAAGGAATTCTCGGGAGCCAACTGATGTCCAAACTGCTCACTGAAACCCCCGCCCCGACCAAGCGCAACACGCTCACCAAGAACCAGCTGCCCGGCTGGGCCATCTGGGCCGTCGCCGCCGGCTCGCTTATCCTCGGCGCCGCGGCCTCGTCGCTGATCGGTTTCGGGCTCGTCTCCTGGGCCTTGTTCTCGGCCGTGATCTTCGTGGTCGCCGGCTACGTGGTGACGCTCTCGGTGGAGGGGGCGCGCAAGGCCAAGGACCGCTTCGCCACCAACCTGGTCTTCGCGGCGTTCATCATCGCCGTCGTGCCGCTGATCTCCGTGATCTGGACCGTGCTGCAGAACGGCGTCGCCGGACTCAGCTACAACCTGGTCTTCACGTCGATGAACGGCATGACCGGCATGATCGACAACGAAACGACCGCCAACGGAGGTGACGTGCTCGGCGGCGCCTACCACGGCATCGTCGGCACCCTGCTGATCACCCTCTGGGCCACCATCATTTCGGTGCCGATCGGGCTGCTCACCGCGGTCTACCTGGTCGAATACAGCAAGGGCGGAGCGCTCTCGCGCGGCATCACCTTCTTCGTGGACGTCATGACGGGCATCCCGTCCATCGTGGCGGGCCTGTTCGCTGCCGCGCTGTTCGGGCTGATTTTCGGGCCGAGCACCCGCACCGGTTTCGTGGCCGCCGTCGCCCTCTCCGTGCTGATGATCCCGGTGGTGGTCCGCTCCACCGAGGAAATGCTCAAAATCGTCCCGAACGAGCTCCGCGAAGCGTCCTACGCGCTGGGCGTGCGCAAGTGGCGCACCATCCTGAAGGTGGTGGTGCCGACGGCGATCTCCGGCATCGCCTCCGGCGTCACCCTGGCCATCGCCCGCATCATCGGCGAGACGGCCCCGCTGCTGGTCACCGCGGGCTTCGTGAACAGCATCAACTGGAACGTGTTCGGCGGCTGGATGACCACCCTGCCCACGTTCATCTACCGGCAGCTGATGAACCCGACCTCGCCCACCAACGTGGACCCCAGCATGCAGCGCGCCTGGGCCGCTGCGCTGATCCTGATCATCTTCGTCATGCTGCTGAACCTGATTGCCCGGCTGATCGCCCGCATCTTCGCCCCCAAGACCGGCCGCTGAGCCAGAACCAAAGAGAAGGAACCCCATGTCCAAACGCATCGACGTCAAGGACCTGAACGTCTACTACGGCAACTTCCGGGCGGTGGAAGACGTCAACATCAACATCGACGCCCGGTCCGTCACAGCTTTCATCGGCCCCTCCGGCTGCGGCAAGTCCACCTTCCTGCGCACGCTCAACCGGATGCACGAAGTGCTGCCCGGCGCCCGGGTGGAGGGCGAAGTCCTGCTCGACGGGGACAACCTCTACGGCCAGGGCGTGGACCCGGTGACAGTGCGCAGCCAGATCGGCATGGTCTTCCAGCGCCCCAACCCGTTCCCCACCATGTCCATCCGCGACAACGTGCTGGCCGGGGTCAAGCTGAACGACAAGCGCATTTCCAAGTCGGACGCGGACGCGCTGGTGGAGAAGTCGCTGACCGGCGCCAACCTGTGGAACGAGGTCAAGGACCGGCTGAACAAGCCCGGCTCCGGCCTTTCCGGCGGCCAGCAGCAGCGCCTGTGCATCGCCCGCGCCATCGCGGTGTCCCCGCAGGTGATCCTGATGGACGAGCCATGCTCCGCGCTGGACCCCATCTCCACGCTGGCCATCGAGGACCTGATCGAGGAACTTAAGACGGAATACACCGTGGTGATCGTGACCCACAACATGCAGCAGGCGGCGCGCGTGTCGGACAAGACGGCGTTCTTCAATATCGCCGGCACCGGCAAGCCGGGCAAGCTGATCGAATACGGCGATACCCCGTCGATCTTCAGCAACCCCACCCAGAAGGCCACGGAAGACTACGTCTCCGGCCGCTTCGGATAAGAAGGCGGCAGTACGACGGCGGTGCCTCCCCGCGGCGGGAGGCACCGCCGTCGCTGTTAACAGGCGCCAGGGAAGGCCGCGGCCCGGCTAGAGCATCGGATCCAGGGCCAGCAGCAGGATGGCCCCGACGAGCGAGGTTGCCAGCAGGGTCAGCACCCAGGTGGCCAGCACGCGGATGGCCACCCGCCAGCGCACCGCATGCATCCGCTGGGTGGACCCGGCGCCCAGGATTGCCGCCGTCATGGTGTGCGTGCTGGAGAGCGGCATGTGCAGCCCGATGGCCCCGACGAACAGCATGGCGGAGCTGACGCCCTGTGCGGTGGCGCCGTGCAGGGGATCGATCCGCACCAGCCGCGACCCCAGCGTGTGCGAGATCCGCCAGCCGCCGAAGAGCGCCCCTACGGCCAGCAGCACCGCCGCGAACAGCTGCACCCACAGCGGCATCCGGTCGCCGGAGGCATAGCCGGCCGCGGCCAGTCCCAACAGCACCACGGCCATGGTGCGCTGCCCGTCCTGCAGGCCGTGGCCCAGCGAAAAGGTACCGGCAAAGACCGCCTGCGCCAGCCTGGTGGTCCGGCCGACCTCGCGCGGCGTCCGGTAGCGGGCCAGCCACGTCAGCGGGACGATCGCCAGGTAGGAGAGCACGAACGCCACCAACGGCGACAAGAGCAGCGGCAGGATCAGCTGGCCCCAGATCGGGTTCTCCGTGGCACTGATGTTCTCGCCGCCCAGCAGGGTGGACGCCGCCCCCGCCCCTATCAGGCCGCCGAGCAGCGCATGCGTGGACGACGACGGCATCCGCTGCCACCACGTGAAGACTCCCCACGCGCAGGCGCTCAGCAGCCCGGCCAGCAGGATGCCCAGCCCGGACCGGCCTTCGGGCAGGCCGATCCAGCCGGTACTGATCACCAGGGCCAAGGTGCTGGAGATCAGGGCACCGGCCAGGTTGCAGACGGACGCGAGCACGACGGCGACACCCGGGGTGAGCGCGCGCGTGCGGACCGAGGTGGCGACGGCGTTGGAGACATCATGGAAGCCGTTGATGAAGGCAAAGCAGCCGGCGAAAGCGACCACCAGCACCAGGAGGAACAGCTCCACCTACGATTCCTTGACCAGGATCTGGCCTACGTGGTGCGAAGCCTGGCGCAGCGTCTTGGTGGCGGCGATCAACTGGTCGGCCACGTCGCGGTGCCGCGCCAGCGTGGCGCCCTTGTGTTCCGACAAAAGCTCCGAGACCCATACCCGGTGGGTGCGTTCGGCCCGCTTGGCCAGCCGGACCATCTCGATGCAGTACTCCTCGAGGTCCTCCAGGGAGTTCAGCCGGGGCATGGCGTCCCGGGTCATCTCCGACATGCGCCCGATGACCTCCAGCTGTTCCGAGGCCCGGGTAGACAGGCGCTTCACCCGGTTCAGTGCGATCAGTTCCGCGGCGCCGTCGAGGTGTTCAAAGGTGTGCACCAGATGCAGCGAGAGCTGGAACATGTCCTCGCGGGGGAGCGGATTGACGAAGCTGGTCCGCAGCGTGGTCAGCAGGGCGTTGCGCAGGCGCGAGACGTTCGCGTCGCGGTCGTGCAGTTCTTCGGAGAGCTTGTCGTAGTCGTCCGCAGGCGCCCCGAGGATCTCCGAGAGGGTCTTGACTCCCGCCATCAGCTCGGCGGCCGTGAGGGCGAGCAGTTCCAGGCTCTTGGTGTCCTGCGGGAAGAGGCTTAGCTTCATGTCACCGGCGGTTTCTCACTGGTCCGTACGGCGGAAGGGAAGCATCCGCCGTGCCTAGATTAGCGCCTCTTCGCGAACAAAAATTAATGGTGCCGAACTGGGAGCGCCTCTCGGCGGAAGGCCGCTCGAGGCGGCTAAGAGTTGGAGCCCGGGGCTGCCACAGTTCGACACCACCTTCAGTTTTCTACGCCTCACTGCGGATGTCAACAGCCCCGAATATACGGGGAAAAACGTGTCAGCAGAAGCTATCTGTGGTACACGCGCGCGTCGTTCCCGGAGCGCCTTGCCCGGACGGTCCTGCCGGTGAGGGCACCACCGCGTGGCCGACGGCCGCTGGCGGTCGGGGCGGGGTGCCGGCGGGCGGCTGGTCGGTGCTTGGGGTGCCGGCGGGCGGCTGGTCGAGTTCGCCGCGACGCGAGGTGGTTGGTCAGGTTCGCCGCGCCGCGGCGAACCTGACAACGCAGTTTCGGGCCGTTGGCCCGTCCGGCCGCTAGTCGAGTTCGCCGCGCCGCCAGGCGACGGCGGCCGCTTCCAGATCCTCGGCGGTCTTCACGAGCCGGTGCGAGTTGAGCGTCAGCTTGGTGGCATGGTTCTCGTTGGCGGACTCGGCAGAGTCGGCGTGGTGGGTCTGGCCGAGCGCGACGATCCGGCAAAAGGCCGCCGACCGGTCAAGGGCCACGTCGAAATCACCGTCGAAGGCGCCGGAGAGAATCGTGTCGGCCATGGCCCGCACTTCGTCGGCGCCGGGCGGTTCAGCTACTCCGGCGATGACCTTGGACACTTCTGCCGATGCCGTCCCGGCCTTGAAATAGGCTGCCAGCTTGTCCGGATGGGACTGGGCCGCGGCGCGCAGGGCGTACAGGCGCCAGAGCGCGCCCGGCAGGGAACGGGCGGGGCTTTCAGCCCACATTTCAGCAATGGCCTCGAGCCCCTGCTGGTCTGCCAGCTTGACCAGCCTCGCGGTCACCTCGGGATCGTCCGAGCCGCGTCCGCGGTGCACCAGGGCCTGAGCCGCGAGGTGGGCTGCCTCGGACACGCGTGCCGGGTCGGCACCCCCGGCGAAGTCCTCAAAATCCACCGGGGCGAAAGGCTTCGGCTTATGCGGCCGGGGGATATCGTTTCCGTTGTTCGGGCTCATGCCTCGACCTTACTCCCGCCTCTGACGCCGGTACAGAGACGGGATGCCTCCCGGCGACGGGACGTTTTGGGGCGGCCGGCAAGGCGCACGCCGGAGCGGATTCGGGTGCTCGGTGTGGGTGCGATAAACTGGGAACCGGTCAAATCCGGCCCCGCCTTAGTTTCAACCCGGGCAGGGTGGAGTGGCTGGCGGGCCTTTAGCTCAGTTGGTAGAGCATCGGACTTTTAATCCGCGGGTCGCGGGTTCGATCCCCGCAGGGCCCACCGCGAAGGCGGCTCCGACCGGTTTGCCGGTCGGAGCCGCCTTTTTCATGGGACGCCCCGCCTTACAGGCCGGGTCAGCCGCCCACGTCACGCAAACTTGTCCACGTTCAGGCCAAACTGTCCACGTCTTGGCTATCCACAGGCGCGTGACCTGCGCTTATGTCCACAGGCGCTCCAAAACATGGACAACGCACGACGGGGCTTCTTCCCCGGCGCCCTAAGTGGCTGCAGCCTGCTCGACTGACCGGATCGGAAGGGCCTCCAGTCGGAGCGTCGGGCCCGGTCCACCCTGAAGGCCAGGAGCGCCGTGAGTGTCCACTGCCGCCGGGTTTCCAGTAGCCGGATTCCCAGCAGCGTCGCCGTAACGGCCTTCAAGGCTTCCCGTGCGGCGTGGAGAAGCCCGCCGCGGGATCCTGGCGGGGCCCCGGATAACGGCCTTCCGGGCGCTCCTTGCGCGGCCGAGGCCGCATGTTTTACCGGCCGTCACACAGCGAATGTCACGAAATGGTAACGATAAAAACGCGCAAGGGCACCGCCGTCGTCATTCCGCCGGAGGGCAACTGGCACACGGGATCCGCCGGAATCGGGCCGGGGCGGCAGGGGCGTCGAAAGCGTCCGGACCGCTGTCAAGTCGGCAGATTTCGGGTTGATAACCGCTCTGATCTCGTTACGTTTGAAGGGATGGTTGAAGAACTAGCAGAAACCCAGACCAGACCGAGGATCGAAGCAAACTTCCGTAAACCAACCCTGAACGACGGGCAGTCCCTGTGGCGCATGGCCAGGGATTCCCAGGTCCTGGACCTGAACTCGTCCTACTCCTACCTGCTGTGGACCCGCGACTTCGCCGAGACGTCGATCATCGCCACAGTGGACGGCGAGCCGGCCGGTTTCATCACCGGCTACATGCGCCCCGGCGAACCGGGCACCTTGATGGTGTGGCAGGTGGCCGTGGACCAGCGGTTCCGCGGCCGCAGGCTGGCGGCGGACATGCTGGACCGCCTGGCCTGGCAAGTCCTGGCCGAACGAGTGGAAACCACCATTACAGCGGACAATGAGGCATCCGTCCGGCTGTTTGCCGGCTTCGCGTCGCGCCGCGAGGCGCCAATGGAACGCGAGCCGCTCTTCACCGAAGAGCTCTACCCGGACGGGCACGACACCGAGTACCTGTTCCGGATCGGGCCGCTCAATTGATCCCGCCGACCCCCGCGGCCGGCCAAGCACAACCTCCACCAACGCACATCCGCATGAATCGACCTGCGGCTGCTGTGGCGCTGTCCCGTACCCGGGGCCGCCCGCTGCCGCACTGAGGAAGGAAGCGTATTCCATGACTGATATTTTCGAGACCCTCGAGTCCGAGGTCCGCGGCTACTGCCGCAGCTGGCCCGCCGTCTTCACCCGCGGCGAGGGCAGCACCCTGACGGCCGAGGACGGGACCACCTACCTGGATTTCTTCTCCGGCGCCGGTGCGCTCAACTACGGCCACAACAACCCGAAGCTGCTGCAGCCGCTGCTGGAGTACCTGGCCAGCGGCGCCGTCGTGCACTCGCTGGACATGAAGACCCCGGCCAAGCGCACGTTCCTGGAGACCTTCCAGGAGGTCATCCTCGAGCCGCGAAACCTCGATTACAAGGTGATGTTCCCCGGCCCCACCGGCACCAACACCGTTGAGGCCGCCCTGAAGCTGGCCCGCAAGGTGACGGGCCGCCAGCACATCCTCTCCTTCACCAACGCGTTCCACGGCATGACGCTCGGTTCGCTGTCGGTGACCGGAAACTCGATGAAGCGCCGGGGCGCGGGCATCCCGCTGACCAACAGCTCCAAGATCCCCTACGACGACTACTTCTCCGGCGAAACGGCAGATTTCCTGTGGCTGGAGCGGGTGTTGGAGGACAGCGGCTCGGGCGTGGACAAGCCCGCGGGCATCATCGTGGAGACGGTCCAGGGCGAAGGCGGCCTCAACGCCGCCCGGGCGGGCTGGCTGCGCGGCCTGGCCGACCTGTGCAAGAAGCACGAGATCCTGCTGATTGTCGACGATGTGCAGGCCGGCTGCGGCCGCACCGGAACGTTCTTCAGCTTCGAGGAAGCCGGCATCACCCCGGACATCGTCTGCCTGTCCAAGTCCATCTCCGGCTACGGCCTGCCGATGGCGCTGACCCTGTTCCGCCCCGAGCTGGACGTGTGGGGAGCCGGCGAGCACAACGGCACCTTCCGCGGGCACAACCCGGCGTTCGTGACGGCGACGGCGGCGCTGGAAACCTACTGGCGGACCGGCGAGTTCCAGAAACAGATCCAGGCCCGGGCCGTGCAGCTGCACGAGGGCCTGGAGCGGATCGCCGGGCTGGTGGAGGGCGCCAGCGTGCGCGGCCGCGGCCTGCTGGCCGGGGTGAAGTTCCCGGAGAACGAGACCGCCGGCAAGATCGCCGCGGAGGCCTACGACAACGGGCTGCTGGTGGAAACATCCGGCCCCGAGGGCGAAGTGGTGAAGCTGATGCCGGCCCTGACCATCAGCGCCGCCGAACTGGACCGCGGCCTCGACATTCTGATCGACGCGACCCGCGCGGTTACCGCGGTGCCGGAACTGGTCGGAGCCCTCTAGGGCGGGGCGCCCGCACGCTGACGCCCGCTCCGCGTGTGCGGCGCCCGTCGCGGAGTGTGGCCCAGCCGCCCCAGCACACCAAACGCAACTTCCTGACGACCTACCCAAGGAGTACCGATGCTTGTTACCAACCTGAACGACCTGAACGACACCGACCGCGACGTGAAGTCCGAGACCTGGCGGAGCCGGCGCATGGTGCTGGCGGGAGAAGGCGTGGGCTTTTCGTTCCACGACACGGTGATCTACGCGGGCACCACCTCCACGTTCCACTACGCCAACCACATCGAGGCCGTCTACTGCGTCCAGGGCGAGGGAACGCTGACCAACGAGGTCACCGGCGAAGTCCACGAACTGCGCGACGGAACCATGTACCTGCTGGACGGGCACGAGAAGCACACCGTCCGTGCCACCACCGAACTGCGCATGGCCTGCGTGTTCAACCCGCCGGTCACCGGCCGCGAAGTCCACGACGAGAACGGCGTGTACCCGCTCATTGAGGCCGAGCCGGCTCACTGACTGCGGTTCCCGCGCCCGGAGAATTCGCCCCGGCCGGCCGGTAGCACCGGAATGCCCTCATTGAATTAAACGGCAGACAACGACGGCGCTGGCCCGCCTTCTGCAATAATCCTGCGGAAGGCGGGCCAGCGTCACGTCTTATCGCTGCCGGAGTCGAGCGTGCTCTCGCGCAGGATCAACCGGGCGGAAAGCTTTGCCGGAATGCCGGACTCCCCGAGCATCTTCCGGCACAGGTGGCTGACCGCGGCCGCCGCGATGAGCTCCGGTTCCAGGTCGATGGCGCTGATCGACGGGCTGCTGTTGCGCGACTGTTCTGAATCCGAACCGGCGATCAGCTGGACCCGCCCGGGCACAGCGATGCCCCGCGCCGCCAGTTCCTCCAGGGCGCCGCGCGCATGCCGCCCGGTCAGGCAGTAGACCGCGTCCGGCATGTCCTCGCCTGCGTCCAGCAGTTCCCGCATGGCGGCCCTGCCGCCCTCGACGCCGTCGGACTCCGGCCGGCTGGCGATGCGTGGCCTCATGCCGTGACGCGCTGTCCAGCTGCCGTAGGCCGCCGCGGAGTCGAGGTTCCAGGCGTTGCGGTCCATGCCGGTGATGAGGCAGATGGACCGTGCCCCCGATCGGTGGAACCTGGACAGCACTGCCTCCGTTTCTCCCGAGTCGTGGGAACCGACCCAATCGAGAAAGTCGGGCCGTGCAGGATCGCGCCCAATGGTGACGAAAGGAGCGGCCAGCCCCAGTAACAGGTCGATGACCGGATCCTCCTCGAGCGGATCGTCAATGATGTAGCCGTCCAGCGACAAGGCGAGCGGGGAGCGCGGCAGCCGCGTCAGGTCTCGGACGAGCATGACGCTCAGCCCGCGCTCCAGGCACTCCACGGCGACGGCGCCGGAGAGCCTGGTGAAGTAGTCCACGCCGTGCGGGCGATACGTCCCGAGCGAATCCAGGGGCCGGAGCATCAGGCCAACGACCCCGATCGGGCTGTTGCGCAGTCCCCGCGCCATCGGATCGGGCTGGTACCCCAGCCTTTCTGCCGTCTGCCGCACGCGCTCGCGGGTTTCGGCCGACAGTGTGCCCTTGTTGTTCAGGCTGTGTGAGACAGCGGTGATGGACACGCCGGCTTCCCGGGCCACATCGTGGATCGTGACTCGCCGGCGCATCGTCCACCCTCCGTGATTCAGGTCATAACGGTTGGATAACAGAACAGCTAAAACGTTATATAAAAGGTTTTGTCCCCGTAGCTTACTGGAATACGCAGAGCAAGCGTCCCATCGGAACCACACACTGTGAAGCAAAGGGGATTGCAGGATGAAGAAAGTCACGCTGGCCACGTCGGTGGCCCTCGCGATGCTGCTGACCGCATGCAGCAACGGCGGGGGCGGAGCGGCCGCCCCGGATGCGGAGGCAGGCGGCGGCCTGGGGGAACTGCAGACCACCACCGAACCGGCGGCGGGCGAACTGGATACCGTCACCTGGAACCTGCCGTTCGGCGAACCGGCGTCACTGGATCCGATCAAGGCCTTCAACTACCCGGAAAACACCGTCGTGGCCAACCTGTGCGAAGGCCTGATGGTGATGGAACCGGACTACACGATTGCACCCAACCTTGCCGAATCCTTCGAGAACGTCGACGGCAAGACCTACATCTACCAGCTGCGGGATGACGTGACCTTCTGGGACGGCACGCCGATGACGGCCCAGGACGTGGTCTTCAGCTTGAACCGGCACCTGGACCCTGACGAGGGCAGCTACTGGGCCAGCGACGCGGTCAGCGGCAACGTGGAATCGATCAAGGCCACGGGTGAGTACGAAGTGACCGTGAGCCTGAGCTCTCCGGACGTCACGTTCAACTCCTACATGGCCACTCCGCTGGGCGTCATCGTGCAGGAGGCGCAGCGCAAAGAGGCCGGCGAAGCGTATGGCACCCCGCAGGAGGGCGTCATGTGTACGGGACCCTTCTCGGTTGATCAGTGGGACAGCGGCCAGAGCATCTCCCTGGCCAAGAACGATGCCTACTGGAACAGCAACCGCATGCCGAAGGTGCAAAACCTCGACATCCAGTTCATCGTGGACCCCGCGGCCATCACCAACGCGCTCGCATCCGGGGCCGTGGACGGGTCCTACGACGTCCCGCTCAGCGCGGTGCCGCAACTTCAGTCGGCGACCAACGGCGAGCTGATCCTCGGCAAGTCCCTGCAGCTTTCGGCCATCATCGCTACCGGCGACGGCCCGCTGGGCGATCCTGCTGTGCGCAAGGCACTGTGGACCGCCGCGAACACAACGGCGCTGGCGGAGACGGTGTACGAGGGAACGGCGATGCCCGCCCGGTCCCTGATTCCCGACGGCGGCTGGTCTTACGGCGACGACGTCTTCAGCGCAGCGCGCGAAGAACTGCCGCCGGTTGAAGCGAACGTCGAGGAAGCGAAGAAAATCCTCGCGGAGGCAGAAGCTGATCTGAGCAAGCCGATCACCATCGTCTACCCGAGCGAACGGTCGTTCTACGCGGACATCATTTCCGAACTGGCGCGCGCCGGTCAGGAAATCGGGCTGACGGTCAAGCCCCAGGGCGTGCCGAGCGCACAATTCGGCGCCTTCTTCTCGGACCCCGAGGCCCGTGCCGGGCATGGCGCCTTCGTCACCACCAATTACATGGACGTTCCGGATCCGCTGGTGTTCCTGCGCACCATCGTGAAGGAAGGCGGGTCGCAGAACTTCTCCGACTACAGCAACCCGGAGATTGAAAAACTCATCGCCGAGGCAGAGGTTCTGACCGACGACGCGGAGCGTGCCGCGAAGGTGGCCGAAATCGAGGCGCTGGCCATGGCCGACCTGCCCTGGCTGCCCATCGTCGATCCGGCAGGACGGCTCTTCCTAAACGAGCGGGTGACCGGCGTGCCGGCGTCCTTCGTCTACCTCTACTACCCGTGGGGTGCGGACCTGGGCGCCGCGGAGTAACAGAAAGCCGTCATGATCTATATCGTCAAAAGGCTTTTGGCACTGGGAACGATCCTGTTGGCCTCCAGCTTCGCGGTCTTTGGCGGACTGTACCTTGCACCAGGAAGCCCCGAGCAGTTCCTGGTGCAAGGCCGGACCGTAACGCCGGAGGTACTGGCGTCCATCAGGGCGCAGTACTCCCTGGACGACCCCTTTCTGGTCCGCTACATCAACTGGCTGTGGGGTGTCATCCAGGGAGACTTCGGCCAGTCGCTGGCCAACCGTCAGGAAGTCGCCGACCTCATTGCGGGCCGTTTGCCCACCACCCTGTCCCTCACCCTCTACGCCGCGCTGATCATCGTGATCGGCGGTATCGGACTCGGTTGCCTTGCCGGGCTTCGGCCGGGCTGGCTGGAGAACGTGGTGCTTTTCGGGTCGAACCTCGGCTTTGCCGTACCGACATTCTTCGCGGCCTTGCTGCTGATGAGCGTCTTCGGGGTCATGCTCGGCTGGTTTCCGGTCTTCGGCTCCGGCGAGGGCCTGGCCGGCAGGCTCCATCACCTGACCCTGCCGGCGTTGGCGTTGGCGTTGCCCTCGCTGGCGGTGGTGGCGCGCATTACCCGCACCGCGGTCAAGGAAGAGCGCGAGTCCGAGCACGCCCAGACGGCCCGATCCCGGGGAGTGCTGGAACGGATCGTCATACGGCGCCACGTCCTGCGCAATTCGATGCTTCCCGTATCCACGGTTTCCGGCGTCCACGTCGCGGCCTTGCTGGCCGGCGCCTTCGTGGTCGAGTACGCGTTCACACTCGACGGCATCGGCGCACTGCTGGTGGCAGCCGTCCAGCAGAAGGACTTCGCGGTGGTGCAGGCAGTGTCGTTGATCATGGTCGTTGCCTTCGGCCTCATCAACCTGGCCGTCGACCTGCTCTATGTCGTGATCGATCCAAGAGTGCGTTTGGGGGCGGCGTCATGAGCACGCTGGAAGAAACCGGACGCCCCGGAGCACTTAAGCCGAGCCCGTCACGGAAGACCCGGTCGAAGCCTGATGTCCTGACGGCCGTCTGTCTGGGCTGGGTAGTGCTGATTGGACTGTTCGCCCTGATCGGGCCGGCCCTCACACCGTTCGATCCGACAGCCGGCAACGTCGTGGAGCGCTATCTTCCTCCCGGAGCCGAACATTGGCTCGGAACGGACCAGGCCGGACGGGATCTGTTCTCCCGGCTCGCCACCGGCGCCCGCTCCAGCATTCTCGCCGCCCTCGCCGTCGCCGTGCTCACCGCCGTGATGGGCGGAACCCTCGCCCTGGTCGCCGTCTGGTTCGGCGGCTGGGTGGACAACCTCATCAGCAGGGTCCTGGATTTCCTGTTCGCGTTTCCGAACCTGCTGCTGGCCGTGCTGGCGGTGGCAATGTTCGGCACGAAGGTGGAGACCGCCGTGATTGCCCTGGCGATCGGCTTCACCCCGTATACCGCACGGGTGATCCGCAGCGTGGCCCTGCGCGAGCGGAATCTGCCTTATGTGAAATCCGCGGAGTTGCAGGGTATCTCTGGCTTTTCCATCACCGTGCGGCATCTGCTGCCGAACGTGAAACAGCAGGTCATGACGGGAATGAGCATCAACTTCGGCTACGGCATGATCGACCTCGCCGCCCTGTCCTACCTCGGCTTTGGTGTGCAACCGCCCGACGCGGACTGGGGGCTCATGGTTTCCTCCGGCCAGTCCTCACTTCTGGCCGGCTACCCGCAAGAGAGCCTTTACGCCGGCCTGCTCATTGTGCTGACCGTTGCCGCGCTGGGGTTCCTGGGCGAAAAGCTCGGCGGGCGCCGGGCAGCAGGGAGGATCTAATGCTCGAACTGTCGAACGTCACCGTGAAGATCGGGCCGGAGCATCGTCAGGCGACCCTGCTGTCCGAGATCAACATCATGGTGGAGAAGGGCGAGTCCGTCGGCCTGGTGGGGGAGTCCGGCTCCGGAAAATCCATGACCATGCGGACGATCCTCCAGACCCTGCCGGCACGGACGGACATTACCGGCAGCGTCCTCTACAAGGGGGAGGACACCCTGGCGTACTCTGGCGAGCGGCTCCGCGCCTTCCGGGCCGGTGCCGTCTCAATGATCTCCCAGAATCCGCAGGCTGCCCTGAATCCGGTGCTGCCGGTCAGCAAATTTCTGGTGGAAGGCATCCAAGCCGCCAGGCCTGCAGTGACCGCCCAAGAGGCCCTGCGGCTTTCCGGGGAAGTGCTCGAGCAGGTGGGCATCCACAACGTCGCCCGCTGCCTGCGTTCCTACCCCCACCAGCTCTCCGGCGGCATGCTCCAGCGGGTGGTCATTGCCGGCGCGGTGGCCAGGGGCACCGAACTCCTGCTGGCGGACGAACCGACCACGGCCCTCGATGTCACGACGCAGTCCGACGTCATGGCCATCCTGGACGAGGCGCGGACCGAGGCCGGCATGGCGATGATCTTCGTGACCCACGACCTGGACCTGGCCGCGGCGGCGTGCGACCGGATCGCCGTCATGTCGGGAGGCCGGATCGTCGAATCCGGCCCTGCGGACCGGGTGCTGAACCGGCCCGAACACGAATACACCCGGAAGCTGGTCGCGGCCAAGCCCAGCCTGGATCACCGCATCGACGCCGGGCCAGGCGCCGACCCCCAGCCCCAGGCCGGTCCACGCCCGGAGGCCAGCGTTCCCGGTCCACCAAGCCGCGAGGCATCCCGAGAGGCGAAGCGATGACCGGCGTGCAGACGCAGACCACGGCCCCCGCCGTCGTCATCAGCAACCTGAACAAGAAGTTCACCGTTGGTTCCGGCCGCAACCGCACGCACGTCCACGCCGTCAAGGACGCGTCCCTGGCCATCGAGCGCGGACACTGCCTGGCCGTGGTGGGGGAATCCGGTTCGGGAAAGAGCACCTTGGCCAGGATGCTCGTGGGGCTGGAAACCCCGGACAGCGGGTCCGTCTTCCTCAACGGCAAACCGGTCAACCCGCGGACCAGCCGCCGAATCCGGCGGGAACGGTCAAAGGACATCCAGATGGTCTTCCAGGACCCGCAGGGGTCGTTGAACCGCCGGCTGCCGGTCTCCGAGGCAGTGGCCGAGGTGCTGAAGGCCCACACCTCCTTGGACTCGGCGGCACGACGCAGGCGCTGCCGCGAGTTGTTCCTGGAAGTCGGACTGACCGAAACCCACATGTCCGCGCTGCCGGACGAACTCTCCGGCGGGCAGAAGCAGCGAGTGGCGATAGCGCGGGCGCTGGCGGCATCGCCGGGGGTCATCGTGCTCGACGAGGCCGTCTCCGCGCTGGACGTCACCGTCCAGGCGCAAATCCTTCGGATGCTCGAACAGCTGCGGAGGGAAAAGCAGCTGACCTATCTGTTCATCACGCATGATCTGGCGGTGGCGCGCCAGATAGCCCACTCCATCGTGGTGATGCGCCGCGGGGTCATCGTCGAAGCCGGCACCGCCGACCAGATCCTCGACAGCCCGGCACACCCGTACACCCGGCGGTTGATCGACAGCGCGCCGCGGCCCGGCTGGAAGCCGCGGCGCCGCGACAGCGAGACATTGGATGAGGAGCACGACATTGACTGACCCCGCAGGCACCATCCCGCAGGTGCTGACGCTTCAGGGCGGGGACCCCCGCCAGCTGGGCGTGCAGCGCGGCACCGAAGGACGCAGCGGCATCGCCGGCTGCTGGGACGTCTACCGCCGGTTGTTCCAGGCCCACGGCATCAGCGAAACCATCGTGGAGCGGGAAGCCACCCGCAGCCTGGCCGCCATCGAAGCCTGGGCGACGCACTTGGCGGCCGAGATCCGCGGCACCGCGGAGGGAGCGGGCCTGCCCGTCTGGCAGGTCAGCGCCCTCAATGCCCGGACCGAGATCCTCTCCCTCTCGGAACTCGCCCGGCCGGGGGAGTGTTCTACCGTCGTCAGCGCCGGAGTCCGGCCCTTCTCCCTGCAGACCTGGGACTGGCACGAAGAACTCGCCGGCGCCTGGCACCTGCAGTCGGTTGACACCGGTCAGGGCCGGTTCGTGGGACTGACCGAGTACGGAATCCTCGCCAAGATCGGGCTGAACGACGCCGGCGTAGGCGTACACCTCAACGTGCTGGGTCACAGGCAGGACCGTCCGGGGGCGGTGCCCGTCCACATCGCGGCCACCCAGGTGCTGCACCGGGCGGCTTCGCTGGACGAGGCGGTGGACATACTCCTCGACGCGCCGGTGCAGACCTCCAGCGCCATCACCGTGGTTACCAGGGCCGGCACAGCAATCGTCGAGCTCAGCCCCGAGGGCGCCGAGGTGATCAAGCCGACCGGCGGCCATCTGCTGCACACCAACCATTTCCTGGCTCCACGGCTGGCGACAGGGGAGAAGACCGAGCTGTACCAGCCGGACTCCCAGCAGCGGATCGACTTGCTGGACAGGCGGGTCAGCGCAGCGTTCCAGCCCCGTCAGCCGCAGGATCTCGTGCCCTACCTGTGCTCCGTTCCCGGTGACGGGGCCGAACTGTGCTGCGTGCCGGATCCCGGTGCCGGCCTGGGATCCCGCTGGGCGACCCTGGCAACCGTGGGCATCGACCCGGCGACCAGCACCCTGCTCGCGTCCCCCGGCGCGCCCACCGAGGTGACGGCGACCAGCTGGTTCCGCCTGAGTCCCGGGCCTGCCGGCAGCGACAGCCACGACAACCCCAAGAGAGCATGATGCGGATTCTGTGTATTGGAGCAGGCGGAGTGGGTGGCGCCGCCGCAGGCATTGCCGCCCGGCGGGAATTCTTTGACGCCTTCGTCCTGGCCGACTACGACCCGGCACGGGCCCGAGCCGTAGTCGAGGCACTGCCGCAGGGCCGGCGCGGACGGTTCAGCGCGATTGCCCTGGACGCGTCAAGCAGGGAGGCCGTTGCCGGTGCCATCAGGGACCACGGCATTACCCACGTGCTCAACGCCGTTGACCCCCGTTTCGTCATGCCGGTCTTCGAAGGTGCCGCGGACGCCGGAGCCACCTATCTGGACATGGCCATGTCGCTGTCCACGCCGCACCCGGAACGACCCTACGAGCTCACCGGCATCAAGCTGGGGGACCAGCAGTTCGGCCGCGCCGCTGAGTGGGAGGAAGCCGGACGGCTGGCTCTGGTCGGGATCGGCGTGGAACCGGGACTCTCCGACGTCCTGGCCCGGTACGCCCGGGACCACCTCTTCTCCGTCATCGACGAAATCGGCGTCCGCGACGGCGCCAACCTGAAGGTCGAAGGCTACGATTTCGCGCCGTCCTTCTCCATCTGGACCACCATCGAGGAATGCCTCAACCCGCCGGTAATTTATTCCGCCGACAGCGGTTGGAGCACCACAGAGCCCTTCAGCGACCCCGAAGTCTTCGACTTTCCCGAAGGCATCGGCCCCGTGGAGTGCGTCAACGTCGAACACGAGGAAGTCCTGCTGATGCCCCGGTGGCTGGACGCCGGGAAGGTCAATTTCAAGTACGGGCTGGGCGATGAATTCATCGAGGTGCTCAAGGTCCTGCACAAGCTCGGCCTCGATTCCACCACACCGGTCAACGTCAAGGGAACGTCGGTCAGTCCCCGCGACGTCGTGGCCGCCTGCCTGCCGGATCCGGCCACGCTCGGGCCCAGGATCACGGGCAAAACATGCGCTGGGGTCCTGGTGACAGGCAAGGACAAGGACGGGGCCCCGCGGCGGACCTACCTCTACCATGTCGCCGACAACGCCGACACCATGGCCGAATACGGCAGCCAGTGCGTGGTGTGGCAGACGGCCCTGAACCCGGTCATCGCCCTGGAACTCCTGGCCTCGGGGGTGTGGAGCGGAGCCGGCGTCCTGGGCCCGGAAGCCTTCGACGCCAAGCCGTTCCTGGACCTGATGTCGGCGCCCGCCCCCGAGGGCTACGGTTCGCCGTGGGGGATGCGGGAGGAAGCGATATAGGAGCCCGGAGGCCGGCCGAAGGGCCCGAGGCGATGCCGGGGAATCCTGGCACACCGGCTTTGTACGAGGTGCTGCCGGCTTTTTGGTTAATAGTTGCAGCAGGCGCAGGTGCGCTGCAGAATGCAGTAACGGCAGCAGTCAAAGGGGACGGGGCAGACCGGTGGCAACAAATTCACGGACCGAGCCAAAGGGGACCGTGCTCAAGGAAAAGTCGGGCACGTGGACAGCAATCCTGATCTGGGTCTCCGCCGCGGCGGCGCTCGTGTTGCTCTTCGCCCAGTCGCAGGAAGAGTCCTTCCTGCGGTGGATGGTGTGGCCCTTGCTGGCGGCCTCGTTCGCCTACATCTTCCTGTGGCTTCCTCGCCTTGCCTACGATGACGAGTCCGTTCTCATCACCAATAGCTTTCGGTCCCATGCCATTCCCTTTGCCGTCGTTGATGACGTCAGCGTAGGCAGTGCCGTGAGGATCAGGACCGGGGCCAGGACCTACACAAGCTGGGGTGCGCCCTTTCCCCAGAATGCACGGGCCGCCGGCAACGAGCACAGTGCGTCAGTGGGACCGGCCACGATCACCCCTTGGGACCGAACTGCCTCCTCCGGCCAACGGCAGGGGCTGGAGCAGCATCCGCTCGTCCGCGTGTGGACAAGATCAAGGTCCAGCCTCCTGAAGTCCGAACCGTCACTGGGACCTGCAGTCGTCACCAGTTGGAACAAATCCGCCGTTGTGATGGCTGTCCTGGGCGTCCTCGTGGTCAGCGGACAGCAGGTCGCGCTCTTGGTGCTCAAGAGCTGAGAGCAGTTCGTGCCCCGCGCGGCCCTTTGCTGCGGAAACTCCGTCACGATTCCGCTTTCGCGGACCTTCCGGCCGATCGCAGTGGCAGAATGCCTTAACTGCTGCCGATCAAAGGGGACCGAGTGGCTATCAAGGACAAACTGGCAGGCGCACGGCGCAAGCTGAAAAGGATCGCCGCGCGCGCCGGGCAGTTTCGCGTGCGCGAGAGCGACTCCGGGCCGACGGACAGCGCGCAGACCGCGCGGGTGGCCGTGGTGATCCCGGTGTTCAACGCGTTGCCCTACCTGAGGGAACTGCTGGAATCGCTGGTTGCACAGGACCTGGACCCGGCGCTCTTCGAGATCATCGCCGTGGACGACGGCTCCACGGACGGCGGAGGCAAGCTGCTGGACGAGTACGCCGCGCAGCATCCGAACTGGCGGGTCATCCACCAGCAGAACAGCGGCTGGCCGGGAAGGCCCCGCAACGTAGGCATCGCCGCCAGCAGTTCCGACTACGTCTTCTTCTGCGATGCGGACGACAAGCTGGGGCCCGAAGCGCTGCGCCGGATGGTCGACTTTGCCGACAAGCACCAGGTCGACGTGCTGGCCCCGCGTATGGTCGGAATCGGCGGCCGGCGCGTACAGTCCTCGCTCTTCACCGAGACCGTGCCGGACGTGCCCGTGCGAAGAATCCTGGGCACGCTCTCACCGCAAAAGCTGATCCGGCGTGAGCTGCTGGACACACACGGCATCCGCTTCCCGGAAGGCAAAGTCCGGCTGGAAGACGGCATGATGCTCACCCGCTGCTATCTGGCCTCCCGGAGGAATGCGATCGCGGCCGACTACGACTATTACTTCATCCGCACCCGCGACGACGGAACCAACATCAGCTCCGAGCGGGCCATCCCCGAGGGGTACACCGGATCCGTCGCCGAAATAGCGCGGATCATCAGGGAGAACCATCCGGACCCTGAACATGCCGAGCTTCTGGTGCTGGACCTGTACCGGCGCAAACTCCTTCGCCTCTACGTGCCCGGCCGCTACCGGTCGATGTCCCCGGGCACGCGGCAGCGGTGGGTGGCGGCGCAGGCCGCCTTCGTGGACCAAAACATTCCGCAACGGCTGGAGGAGCACCTGACATTTCCCTACCGGCAGCGCTCGCAGCTGGTCCGGGCGCGGGATGCGGAAGGCCTGCTAAGGCTGGCCGCCACCGAGGAAGCACTGAAACCGGCGCCGCGGGCCGTGCTGCCGCAGGTTGACGGGGAGTCCGTGTCGTTCGGGCTGGTGTTCGAACCGGCGGCGGAGTACGAATCGGTCCGGCTAGTGGCACGCGCCCGCGGGACAGACGCCGAACTCGGCTTTGACGTCCGGCACGACGGCGGCGGCTACCGTGCCGTCCTGCCTCGGAGCGAACTGGCCGGCCTGGGCCCGGTGCTGGTGGACCTGTTCGTGCAGCTCCGGTTGGACGGCATAACCGGTCCGGCCCGCAGGATCCTGGCACCGGAACAGGGGTTGCCGCTCATTGCCGCAGGCCTGCGCGCGTACGCCACGGTGCATGGGAACCTTAGCTTGGACCAGCGCAAACAGCACGCGGCGCAGGGCGTGGCCTAGGGGAGGCGCCGGGGCCCGAACCTCAGACCGCAATTTCCCGGGCCGTTGCCTCCAGGACTGCCCGGAACGCCAGGATGGCCGGTCGGTTCGCAGAGCCGCGGCGGACCGAGGTGAAGACCGTGCGCCGCGGCAGGCCCGGCAGGTCCAGCAGCAGGCAGGTGGTGTCCCGGCCGGTCCAGACCAGGTCCGGCATGAACGCCACCGCGTTGCCGGATTCAATCAGCCGGATCTGCGCCTGCAGGTCGGCCGTTTCATACCGCACATCCGGCTCGAATCCGGCTTGGCGGCACGCCTGTTCCGCCCAATGCCGGGAAGCTGCGCCATGCGGCTCCATCACCCACGGCAGGCTCCGGGCGTCGTCGACCGAGGTGACGGCGGTTCCGGCCACGGCGGCGGGCGGTGCCGCGAGCCGGATGGCGTCGCTGGTCAGTTTCTGTCGATCCAGCTCCGCATGGTGCGGCGCCGCGTGGCCGGGGTATTGCTCGGCGATGACCAGGTCGAAGTCGCGCGCCCACGTCTCGTACAGCGCCGTCTCCGGTTCACGCTGGACCATCTCGATCCGCACGTCCGGGTGCCGCTGCCGCATGGCGGTGAGGGCCTCCGGCAGCAGGGCCAGCGCCGCGGATTGGAACGCCGCCAGCCGGACGGTTCCGGTTACCGCGGTCAGCGACGCCGCCAAGTCCGTTTCGGCCTGCTCGAGGGTGGACAGCAGCGACTCGGTGTGCCCCACGAGGATTTCGGCCTGCGGCGTGAGCTGCACCCGGCGTCCGGCCTTTCGCAGCAGCGCCACCCCTGCTTCCTTTTCCAGCAAGGCCAGCTGCTGGGAGACGGATGACGGGCTCAGGCTCAGCGCGGCGGCCGCCTCCGCCAAGGTGCCGCGGACTTTGACCTCGCGCAGCAGCCGCAGTCTCCGGACATCCAGCACGGCAACTCCACTCATCAGGAAAACCAATGATTATCGGTCGGAAAAGATCGCTTTTACTTCACGAAGTCTAGTTCCATACTGGTCCTGAGGGAACATTGCAATTTCGTTGAAGGGACAGATGCTGCCATGAACGATGCCCTGAAGGAGGCTCCGGTGCAGACCACTAAGCTGCCCGATGAGCAGATGGCCGACCTCGCCGCCGACTCCATCAAACTGGTCCGCCACTGGCTGACCGAGGCCGAGAAAGTCCCCGCTGACGCCTCCGCCCGCCAGCTGGCCGGCGTCTTGAATGATCCGAACGGGCTGGATTTCACCGTGGGATTCGTCGACGGCGTGATCCGCCCCGAGGACCTGAGCGTTGCCGCCCGCAACCTGTCCGCACTGGCACCGAAGGTTCCGGCCTTCCTGCCCTGGTACATGCGGGCCGCGGTGCGCGTGGGAGGCACCATGGCCCCGGTCCTCCCGCACGTGGTCATTCCGGTGGCCCGGCGGGTGCTGCGCGAAATGGTGGGCCACCTGATCGTGGACGCGACCGATGCCAAGCTGGGCCCGGCCATCGCCAGGATCCGCCGGGAAGACGTCAGGCTGAACATCAACCTGTTGGGCGAGGCCGTCCTGGGGAGCCGCGAGGCGGAACGCAGGCTCGAAGGCACCGAACGCCTGCTGGCCCGCGACGACATCGACTACGTTTCCATCAAGGTCTCCTCTACCGTGGCACCGCACTCGCACTGGGCCTTCGACGAGGCGGTGGGGCACGTCGTCGACAGCCTGACGCCGCTGTACCGGCAGGCCGCCAGGTCCCCGAAGCCCAAGTTCATTAACCTGGACATGGAAGAGTACAAGGACCTGGAGATGACCATGGCGGTCTTCACCAAGATCCTGGACAAGCCGGAGTTCGAGCAGCTGGAGGCCGGCATCGTGCTGCAGGCCTATCTGCCGGACGCGCTGAAGGCCATGATCCGGTTGCAGGAGTGGGCCGCCGCCCGCCGTGCCCGCGGCGGCGCCGCGATCAAGGTGCGCGTGGTCAAGGGAGCCAACCTGCCCATGGAGCAGGTGGAGGCGTCGCTGCACGGCTGGCCGCTGGCCACCTGGGGAACCAAGCAGGACTCGGACACCAACTACAAGCGCGTGATCAACTACGCCCTGCACCCGGACCGGATCGGCAACGTGCGGATCGGCGTCGCCGGGCACAACCTGTTCGACGTCGCGTTCGCCTGGCTGCTGGCCAAGCAGCGCGGCATCGGCCACCTCGCGGGGGCCATCGACTTCGAGATGCTGCTGGGGATGGCCCAAGGCCAGGCCGAGGCGGTGAAGAAGGACGTCGGGTCGCTGCTGCTCTACACCCCGGTGGTCCACCCGGGCGAGTTCGACGTGGCCATCGCCTACCTGATCCGCCGGCTCGAAGAAGGCGCCAGCAGCGAGAACTTCATGTCAGCAGTCTTCGAGCTCAGCAAGAACGAGCACCTCTTCGAGCGCGAGAAGCAGCGCTTCCTCGCCTCGCTCGAGAACCTCGACGACGGCGTCCCGGAACCGAACCGGCGGCAGGACCGCACCAGGCCCGAACCCGCCCGGCCCGTTGACTCGTTCGATAACATCCCGGACACCGATCCGTCGCTGCCCGCCAACTTGGCCTGGGGCCGGGAGATCCTGTCCCGCGTCCCCGGCTCGAGGCTCGGCATCGACACCGTTGCCGCCGCCGAGGTCAAGGATGAAGCGCAGCTGGAGCAGGTGGTGGCCACGGCCGTCGAACAGTCCAAGAGCTGGGGGGCGATGAGCGGCGCCGAACGTGCCGAGGTGCTGCACAAGGCCGGGGACAAACTGAATTCCAACCGCGCCCGGCTGTTGGAGGTCATGGCCGCCGAGGCCGGCAAGACCCTGGACCAGGGCGACCCGGAGGTGTCCGAGGCCGCCGACTTCGCGCACTTCTACGCCGAGCTGGCGCGCATGCTGGACACGGTGGACGGCGCCGAATTCGTTCCCTCCAAGCTGACCGTGGTCACCCCGCCGTGGAACTTCCCGACGGCGATCCCCGCCGGAGGCGTGCTGGCGGCGCTGGCCGCGGGCTCCGCCGTCGTGATCAAGCCTGCGAAGCAGGCGGCCCGCACCGGGGCCGTGATGGTGGAAGCGCTGTGGGAGGCATTTGACGAAGCCGGGGTGCCGCGCGAGGTGCTGCAGCTGGTGCAGCTGGGCGAGCGCGAACTGGGCCGGCAGCTGGTCTCGCACCCGGACGTGGACCGCGTGATCCTCACCGGCGCCTACGAGACCGCCGAGCTGTTCCGCTCCTTCCGCCCGGACCTGCCGCTGCTGGCCGAGACGTCCGGCAAGAACGCCATCATCGTCACGCCCAGCGCCGACTTCGACCTGGCCGCCAGGGACGTCGCCTACTCCGCGTTCGGCCATGCCGGGCAGAAGTGTTCCGCGGCCTCGCTGGTGATCCTGGTGGGATCCGCCGCCACGTCGCCGCGCTTCCGCAACCAGCTGGTGGACGCGGTCACTTCGATGAAGGTGGGCTATCCCCAGGATCCGGCCACCCAGATGGGCCCGGTCATCGCCCCGGCCGAAGGCAAGCTGCTGGACGGGCTGACCACGCTGGGCGCCGGCGAGAGCTGGCTGATCCGGCCGGAACAGCTGGACGAGACCGGCAAGCTCTGGAGCCCGGGCGTGCGCACCGGGGTAAAGCGCGGCTCGCGCTACCACCTGACCGAGTTCTTCGGCCCGATCCTCGGGGTGATGACCGCCGAAACGCTCGAAGAGGCTGTCGCCATCACCAACGACATCGAGTACGGCCTGACCTCGGGCCTGCATTCACTGGACCGGGACGAGCTGGACTACTGGCTGCAGAACATCCAGGCCGGCAACCTCTACGTGAACCGGGGCATCACCGGCGCCATCGTCCGGCGCCAGCCCTTCGGCGGCTGGAAGAAGTCCTCGGTGGGGGCCGGAACCAAGGCCGGTGGACCGAACTACCTGATCGGGCTCGGCGACTGGGAGAGCGCCCCGTCGACGGCCACCGCCGAGATCACCGGCGCGGCCGCGAAGCTGTTGGAGGGGGCCCGGCGCGCGGGCCAGGCGCTGCCCGCGGACGAGCTCGCCGGGCTGGAACGCTCGCTGCGCTCGGACGCGGCCGCCTGGGCCGCGGAGTTCGGCGCGGCCACGGACGTGTCCGGCCTGACCGCCGAGCGCAACGTGTTCCGCTACCTGCCCGTGCCGGTCACGGTCCGGCTGTCCGACGGCGAACCGCTGGCCAGGCTGGTCCGCGTGCTGGCCGCCGGCGTGCGGGCGGGATCCGAGGTCACGGTGTCCACCGCCGTCGAGCTTCCCGCGGCCTTGCAGGCAGTGGCCACGGAGCTGGACCTTGCCGTGGTGGTGGAGGACGACGCCGACTGGCTGGCCCGGGTGCCCCGGCTCGGCGCCGGGCGGATCCGGCTTCTTGGCGGGGATGCCAAGGCGCTCGCGGACGCCGCCGGGGGGCGGCCGGATGTGGCGGTCTATGCCCACGACGTGACCGAAGCCGGCCGGGTGGAAATGCTGCCGTTCCTGCACGAGCAGGCCGTCAGCATCACCGCGCATCGCTTCGGTACGCCCAACCACCTGGCCGACGGCTTGATCTAGCCTGCGGCAGCCCATGCGGGCGGCGGTGTGTTTGCACCGCCGCCCGCGTGTGTCAGGCTCGGGCTATGGCTGACAACCTCTCTTTCCGGCTGAACGAGGACCTCAAGCGCTACGAGGTGCTGGCCGCCCGGTCCCTGGCAGGGTTCACCGAGTTTCAGGCGCACGGCGGGACCGTGGCGTTCACCCATACGCGGGTGTTCGATGACTTTGCCGGCCAGGGCCTGGCCGGCAAGCTGGTGCGCCATGCGCTGGGCGACGTGGTCGCCGGCGGAAGGAAGATCGTTCCGTACTGCGAGTACGTTGCGGGCTGGCTGCACAAGCACCCGGAGTACGAGCCGCATGTCGAGTGGCCCGAAAGCCCCGAATAGGATCCACCACGCGCACGGCGGATTACCGCTGCGGGCTGCGGGCTGCGGGGTGGGGTCAGGGGTGCCGGCGCATCCAGCTGACGGCGTGCAAGGTCAAGGTGGCGACGACGGTGAGCAGCCCGGCGATCAGGATCGTGGGCGCGACGGAGCTGAAGATGAAAATCCACGGCGGCCCGTAGCTGCCCGTGGGCCCGAGCATGGCGTCCAGCTCGATGAAGTGCGGTGCCAGCGAGCCCCAGGCCCCGAACCCGGCCAGCCCCAGGCCCAGCACCCACATCGCTGCTAGGAACGGATTGACCTTGCGGCGGAGCGGCGCCGCACCTGCCGGCCCCGCCGTCACGACGGCGTCGGGCGGAATGACTTCGGCGATGCCGGTCGCTTGGGCCGTGGTGCCGGTGCCGCGGTCCGCGGGCGCCGCATGCGTCGCGGTCGTGGGGAATGCCGGGCTCAACCGGGTATCCGGCGGGGTGACGGGCCGGGGGAGCTGCGCGGCCGGCCGGGCCGCCGCGGTCCGCGCCGCCGCCGGCTGGGCCGCCGCTGTCCGCGGGGTGCCGCCCGTCGTTGCGGTGCCGTTCGTTTCGCCGCCGCGCTGGTAGATCGAGTCGTACCGCTGGTCGAACTGTGATGCGGACATGGTCCCCCTTCTCGCCGGCCTTTGCTTGAATCTACCGGATGCCCTGCGGCGCTGTTAGGCTGTGCGCCATGGGAATTCTGATTTTCGAGTAACCAGGTCTTGGACCGGTCAAAGCCGACCACCACACAAGGCTTGCTGAGGCTGTACCTCGCGAGTGGTTCCCTGATCCCACCCCCGCTCACGCCCGGATGATGCTCCGGGTATTGTGGCGTCCCGTCTTGACGACCGGTGCGGCGGACCAGTTCCCGGCAGGCTCCTGAAAATACCGAAGGAGAGCCATGACTGACATCGATCCGCGGGCGCCTAAGCCCGTCGAATCCCGTGAACCAAACATCCACCTCGCTCCGGCCGCCGCGGCCAAATTGACCGAGGACCAACAGGCGAAGCTGGCCTCCCGCCGCGCAACCAATGCCGGCGACCTGGCCGGCTGGCACAGCATCGGCAACAGCCACAAGCCGAAGCACGCCAGCGGCCGGCAGGGACCGCCCGAGAAAAAGGTCCGCTGGTAACGCCTGCCCGCGAGGGCGCCGGCCAGTGCCCCGGTGGAAGATTCCACCGGGGCACTGGCCTGTCCAACCGGGCCACCGTGTATGCGGCAGGCCGGTCCTGAAGGCGACGCCCGCTGAGCCGGACGGCCTGTGCCTTCTATAGGGTGGCAGGAGAGGGCGCCCCGAGCGGGCGGAGCGACGGGAGGAAAACGGCATGAGGCCCGATGTGCGGCGGATGTTGCTGATCCAGGCCGGTAACGTCCTGCAGTTCGCCATCGCCGTTGGCGTCATCGTCGTGGCCATCGACACCATGACGGCCTTCTCGCTAGGCTCGCGGCACGACCCGGAGGGCGGCGGCACGCTGGCGGGCTTCGCCCTGGCCGGAGCCATCGCCGTCGTTGTCCTCGCGGTTTTTGCCTACCGCTGGACGGCGCGCGGCGAGCGGTATGCGCCGCTGTTCGCGGTGCTCGGCTGGGCCGTGCTCTGGCTGCCGCTCAGCCTGACGCTGGGCATGGGCGGTGAGGACGGCGTGGGCCTGGCCTATCTGGCCACGCTGGTGTGCGGGGCGGGGATTGTCCTGTCGCTCGTGGCGCTGGGCAGCAAAAAACCCCGCTGATCTCGACGCCGGGCCGGCACGCGGGCCGTGACGGCCCGCGTGCGGCGGCTGGCTCAGCCTGTGGGCCTAGAGGCCGCGGGTTTCGTCCCGCCGGATGGTCTCGCCGGTGTGCGGATCCTCGATGCGGCGGCTTTCCGTCACGCGGTGCTCGCGGCGTGGAACGGCCATGATGATGGAGACGATCAGGCCGAGCACGCCTACACCCATCAGGATCCAGCCGATCAGCGTCAGGTCGATGAAATCCACGACGTCGGCAACGGCGAAGGCCAGGATTGCGCCGATGGCAATCAAGGCAATTGATGATCCGATTCTCATAGCCAGCAACTCCTTTAGGTTGGGCGGCCGGCGCAGCTGGCGCTGCATCCCGGCCGTCGTACAGGAAGTACGCGGTGCTTTGTCAGCATACTTGGTGTTTTGAGGAACGTCCCGCAACCCGTGACTTACGCTTAAGGCCGGAACACCATCACGGTGCTGATTGCTCCAGGAGGGTTTGTGGCCAGAGGACGGAAGATTAACCCAGCCATGCGGGTCGCCGCCGACGCGGCTTTCGACAAGCACGGCAACCCAAAGCCCGGCGTGACAACCGGCATCATGAAGGCGCTGGACGTCCAGCGGCCGCTGGTGCTGGCCAACTTGGACCGGCTGCGGCGCAAGAACCCGGACGCGACGCCGGCCGAGCTGGCCGCGAAGTTGGAAAAGAAATACCTGGCAGCGGTGACCACCGGCGGTGCGGCGGTGGGGGCATCCGCCGTCGTGCCAGGCGTGGGCACGGTGGCGGCACTGGGCCTCTCCGCGGCGGCCACCGTGGGCTTCCTGGAAGCCACCGCCCTGTTCGCCCAGTCCATCGCCGAACTGCATGGCATTGATACCGAGAACCCCGAGCGCTCCCAGGCCCTGGTGATGGCCATCCTGATGGGCGACGAGGGCAGCTCCCTGATCAAGGAGTTCGCCGGGCAGGCCGGCGGGCGCGGCGGAAATCCGTCGCGGGCCTGGGGAAACGCGGTGGGCAGCAGCATGCCCTCCGGCATGGTCAGCTCGCTGGTGGACAGCCTGAAGAAGCGTTTCCTGACCAAACTGCTGGCCAAGCAGGGGACGGCGATGCTCGGCCGCGCGGTTCCCTTCGGCATCGGGGCGGCCGTCGGTGGTGCCGGCAACCACGTGATGGGCCGGCGCGTCATCGACGCCACCAGGACCGCTTTCGGGGAGCCGCCGCTGGTGCTGCCGATGTCCCTGGTGGAGGACCTGACCGACAACCGGTACCGGCTGGGCGAACTGCCGGCGGTGCCCGGCCGGGTCGCCGCCCGGATGCTGGAGAGGCTGCCCGGCCGCAGGCGGACGGCACCCGCGGCCCCCGAGGCGTCCGGGGATCAGGACGGCGATGCCCGCAGCCGCTCCACCGGCGGACCCGACGACGGGACCGGTCCGTGACGGTACCCGGCAGCCGCCCTGCCGTCGACGGCGATCCGGTTCGAGTTGAATCGGGGGCCCGGCAGGGGATCGACCTGAACAGCGATCTCGGAGAATCGGTCGACGGTCGACTGATGGGCGACGATGCCGCGATGTTTCCGCTGATCACCAGCGCGAACATCGCCTGCGGCTACCATGCCGGCGACGACGAGACAATGCTGGCCAGCTGCCGCCTCGCCGTGGAGCACGGGGTGGCGGTGGGCGCGCACGTTTCCTATCGGGACTGGGCCGGGTTTGGCCGCCGGAGCCTGGACGTCGCCGCGGCCGACCTGACCGCGGACGTGGCTGCCCAACTGGCAGCGCTCGACCGGATCGCCAGGGGCGCGGGGGCGCGGGTGGCTTACGTGAAACCGCACGGCGCGCTCTACAACCGGATAGTCCACGACCGCAGCCAGGCCGCGGCGGTGGTCGAAGCCATCGGCGCCTTCGAGCCGCGGCTTCCCCTCCTCGGGCTGCCCGGATCGGCGGCGCTCGAACTGGCGGCCGCCGCCGGACTGCCGGTGTTCCGGGAGGCTTTCGTGGACCGCGGTTACCGGGCGGACGGAACGCTCATTCCGCGCGGCGAGCCCGGCGCCCTGCTGGAAGACCTGGAGGAGATCGCCGACCGGGCCGTGGACTTCGCCCGCGCCGGGGCGGCGGATTCGCTCTGCGTCCACGGCGATACCCCGGGCGCGGTGGCGATGGCGCGGCTGGTCCGGGAACGGCTGGCCGCCGCCGGGATCCCGCTGCGTCCCTTCACGGGCGCTGCCGGCCACTGGTCCGGCCGCCGCCCGGCCGCCGACGGTGATTCCCGCGCCGCCGGCGCGGCACCCGTTCCCTCTCCCTCCGGGCCCCGCACCACTGGACGGTAGGGTGCGGATCCTGCCCTTCGGCGCGGGCGCCCTGCTCGCCGAATTCGACACCCTCGACGACGTCCTGGCGCACTACAACGCGCTCTCGGTTGCGCCGCTGCCAGGCGTGACGGAGCTGGTTCCCGCGGCCCGCACCATCCTGGCGACCTTCGACGACCCGGCGGCCGCCGCCGTCGTCCGCCGCTGGCTGGAACAGACCCCGCCGCACGACGGCGGCGCACGCACCACCGGGGACGAGGTCACGGTCGAGGTGGACTACTCGGGGGAGGACCTGCCGGCGGTGGCGCGGATCCTGGGGGTGAGCGAGGCGGACGTCGTGCGGCGCCATCAGCAGTGCGCATGGATAGCCGCTTTCACCGGCTTTGCGCCGGGCTTCGCCTACCTGGTGGCACCCGGGAACCCGCTGCAGGTACCGCGGCTGGCCGAACCGCGGACCCGGGTGCCGGCCGGATCGGTGGGTTTGGCGGGCGAGTTCACCGGCATCTACCCCTCCGCGTCACCCGGCGGCTGGCAGCTGATCGGCAGGACCGATGAGCGGCTGTGGGATGCCGCGCGGGAGCAGCCGGCGTTGATTGCGCCGGGAACGCGCGTGCGGTTCAGGGCAGTGTAGCCGGTGATCACCGTAGTCACGGCGGGACCGCAACTCCTGGTGCAGGACCTCGGCCGGCCGGGCCATGCCGCGATCGGGCTGAGCCCGTCCGGCGCGCTGGACGCCCGGGCACTGCGCACGGCCAACCGCCTGGTCGGAAACCCCGACACTGCGGCGGGGCTGGAGTTGCTGCTGGGGGGCGCTGTGCTGCGGTTCGATGCCGACACGGTGGTGGCAGTAACCGGGGCCTCGGGCAAACTTTCGGTGACGGGCCCGGGGAACGCGGCGGCTAAGCCTGCGTCCGGGGGCCGGCCGCGGAAGGGCCGACCGGATCTTTACCGGCCGTTCCGGGTCCGTGCCGGCCAGCGGCTGGAGATCGCCCCCGCCGCGTCCGGGCTCAGGTATTACCTGGCCGTGGCCGGCGGCATCGTGGCCGAGACCCTGATGGGATCGGCGGCCACGGATCTGCTCTCCGGCATGGGACCGGCTCCGCTGCGGGACGGGGACGTCGTGGAGACCGGGGTTGTTCCACCGGGCGGACGGACCGGCTCGAACCCCGCCGCCGCGCTCGCCGGCGGGGGCCGAGGACACGCCATGCACCAAGGGCCCGCCGTCCATTCCCGCTGGGCGCCGGTGCCGGTGCCGCTGCCGCCCGCCGCCGCCGTGACCGTGCGGCTCCGCCCCGGGCCGCGGCTGGACTGGTTCACCGCCGACGCCCGCCAGCGCCTGGTGCTGGGCCGGTGGACGGTCAGTGCCGAGAGCAACCGGATCGGACTGCGCCTGCTGGGCCGGCCGCTGCGGCGCGCGGTCGACCGGGAATTGCCCAGCGAAGGCATGGTTACCGGCGCGGTGCAGGTGCCGCCGTCGGGCTTGCCCACCGTATTCCTGGCCGACCATCCGGTGACCGGCGGCTATCCGGTGCCGGCCGTGGTGGAAGCGGCCGACCTCCCGGCGCTGGCCCAGGCCCGGCCCGGCCAACGTCTCCGCTTTCTCTGGGCGGGCTAGGGCCCGAAGTGGACCTTGTGCTCCGTTTCGGGCTCGGGCTCCGGTTCAAACCGGAGCATTAGTCACGAACTGGAGCGGATGCTCCACCGGGAGCCTAGCGCCGGCTAGCCGAAGGCGGCGGTGGCCACCGTGAAGATCGCCAGCCCGGCCAGGGAGCCGACCACGGTGCCGTTGATCCGGATGAACTGCAGGTCCCGGCCCACCTGGAGTTCGATCTTCCGCGACGTCTCCTGCGCATCCCAGCGCTCCACCGTTTCGGTGATGACCGCGGCAATCTGCGAACGATAGGTGCGGACCAGGTACCCGGCCGCCTCCTCGATCCAGCCGTCGATCTTGGCCGCCAGTTCCGCGTCGGTGGCCAGCCGGTGGCCGAAGTCTCCGACCGCCCGCTTGAACGTCAGGCTCAACCCGCTCTGGGGGTCCTCCACCGCCTCCAGCAGGGCGGTCTTCAGCGTCTCCCACGTGCGGGCCGCCAGTGAACGCACTTCGGGGTCGCCGAAGGCGTTGTGCTTGATCGCCTCCACCCGTGCCATCATTTCGGGATCGTGCTGCAGGTCCTGTGCCAGGGAGTTCAGGTACCCGTCTAACTGCTGGCGCATCGGATGATCCGGGTCGGCCTGCACCGCGATGAGGAACTTGTACAGCTCCAGATGGACCTTGTCGCCCACCAGCGAATCCAGGAAGGGCGGGACCCAGGTCGGTGAGCGGTCGGACACCAGCCGCGCCACCGTGTCCTGGTTGTCCAGGACCCAGTCGGCGGCGCGGTCCAGCAGCAGATCCACCAGCTTCAGGTGGTGGCCGTCGCGCAGCACGTGCTCGGCCAGCCGGCCCAGCGGCGGTCCCCACTGCGGGTCGATCAGATGCCGGCGCGCCAGTGACTCAATCAGTTCCTGCACGTCCTCGTCATTGAGGACCGTCAAGGCTCCGCGGATGGCCGTGGCGCCCTCGCGGGCAATCCGCTCGGTGTTTTCCGGCCGTTCCAGCCAGAGGCCGGCCTTGGCAGTGATCCCAAGGGAACCGATCTTGGCCTTGACCACGTCCTCGGCCAGGAAATTCTCTTCCACGAACTGGCCCAGGCTCGCGCCGATCTGGTCCTTGCGGCGCGGGATGATCGCGGTGTGCGGAATTTTCAGCCCCATCGGGTGTTTGAACAGCGCGGTCACGGCGAACCAGTCCGCGAGTGCACCCACCATTCCGCCCTCGGCCGCGGCCCGAACATAGCTCAGCCACGGGTAGCGGTCCTGCAGCGCAAAGGACACCACGAAGATCACCGCCAGCACCAGCAGCAAACCCGTGGCGAGCAGTTTCATCCGCCGCAGGCCTGCGGCACGAACGCTGTCCGGCAGCACGGAAAGCTGGCTCGTTCCGCCACCCGGGAGGCTTCCGGGGATGTTGTGCGCCGCGTGTCCGGCCGCCGTCCGCCCTTCCGCCGTGTCAGGTGCGACGCCGCCGCCCGTCTGAGTGCCCATGTTGCCTCCGAAACCGAATCGCCGAACGATCATCGTTCGTTCACCCACCAGTCAACCCTACGGCGGGTCCCGATGTCCGGTCATCGCGTACGGTGAATTCATGCACCAGAGGATCTACGCCCACCGTGGTTCCAGTGAGCAGTATGCGGAGAATACGCGTGCCGCTTACCTGCAGGCGATCGCCGACGGCGCCGACGGGATCGAGTGCGACCTCCACCTGACCAAAGACCGCCGGCTGGTCTGTTTCCACGACTTCACGCTGGACCGCACCTCCACCGGCACCGGCAACGTGTCCGATCACACGCTGGACGAACTGCTGCAACTGGACGTCAGTTCGTGGAAGGGCACGCCGATTCCGGCCGAGTACGGCGGCACCGCCGACCAACTGGTGACGCTGGACGACCTCGTCGATCTCATGCGCGACGCCGGCCGGCCGCTGGGCCTGGCCGTAGAGCTCAAGCACCCGAGCCCGTACGGGCAGGAGCTGGAAGACGAGGTGCTCAGGTACCTGATGGCGGAGGGCTGGGATCCGGAAACCTCCCGGCTGGACAACATCCAGGTATCCTTCATGAGCTTCCACCCGGACGCCGTGAAGTACCTGGCCGACCACATACCGGGCCAGTATCTGTGCCAACTCCTGGATGACATCGACGCCGAAGAACTAAAAGCCAGCCTCCTGATGGGCGAGTTGACCGTCGGCGCAGTTGCAGTACTGCTGCGACGGGCGCTGTCTGAAGGCGAAGGCCTGATCGAATCGCACCGCGTAGGCTGGGCCGGACCCGGCATCGACTACGTGCGCTCGCATCTGCCGCTCGTCCGGCGATGGCTCGACGCCGGCACGCAGTTCCGCGTCTGGACGGTGGACGATCCGCAGGACGTGGAGCTGTGCCGCGAGTTGGGTTTCGGCGAAATCACCACCAACCGGCCGGCCGCGGTTCGCCGGCAGCTGCAGGCTGCACCGGCCTAGACAGCCGCTGCCGTAACCGGGTCCCTTGTGATTGAGTGGAGAGATGGCATCTCCCATTGAGGACTACGCACTCATATCGGATCTGCATACTGGAGCCCTGGTGTCCCGGTCCGGGAGCATGGACTGGCTCTGCCTTCCCCGCTTCGATTCTCCCAGCGTCTTCAGTGCGCTGCTCGGGCACCCCGGGCACGGCCGCTGGCTGCTGGCGCCGGACGGCGCGCATCCGCAGAGCGGGGAAGCGATGGGGACGGGTGTGCACGGCGGACTGAGCAGCGACCCGTTGGAGGTCCAGCGCAGCCAGCCGCCGGTCTCGACGCGCGAACAAAATGAAGCAGTTTCGGCGGCCGCGGAGAGCCCCGGCCGGTCCGCAACGGACGAGGCGAAAAAGACTGCCGGTGCGGGGCCCGGGGCCGAGGAAGCCGGACAAATTGGCGACGCGGCCGGCACCGCCGAAGCCGGCGCATCCCCGGCCGCCACCGGCGCCACCGAGGCCGGCGTTTCCGTGGCTGCGACTGGCGCCACCGAGGCCGGCGTATCCGTGGCTGCAACCGGCGGCACGGGCGGCCCGACGGCGGCCGGGTCGACGTCGGCACGCCCTACCCTCACGGACACCTTGCCCCACGGCAACGTTGTGTCCGCGCCGGCTGCAACCGAGGCTGCAGGGGGCGGCCGCACCGGCACCCCGGTCGTCGCAGAGGCGGCAGAGGCAACAGAGGCGCCGTCCGCCGTCGTCGTTGAACGCTCCTATATTCAGTCGACGTTTGTGCTGCAGACCCGCTGGAAGAGCGAAACCGGCGAGGCACTAGTGACCGAGTTCATGCCGGTGGGCGACCGCCGGGCATCGCTTGTCCGCCGCGTCGAGGGCCTTTCCGGCGAAATGACCATCCGGCAGGAACTGATCATGCGGTTCCACTACGGGGACGTGGTGCCGTGGGTGAACCGCGTGCACGAGGAAGCCACCGGCCGGGAATCGATCGTCGCCATCGCCGGCCCGGACGCGCTGGTGCTGCACGGGGAGCGCCTGCCGCGCGCCGCCAACCGCCGGCACGAGGGCGAATTCACGGTCAAGGCCGGCGAGACGGTCGATTTCGAACTGTGCTGGTTCCCGTCCCACCGGACGGTGCCGCCGGCGATCGACGTCGACACCGCGCTGGCGGAAACGGTGCGCTACTGGCAGAACTGGTGCTCACGGTTCCCGCCTCAGGGGGACTACCACGGCATCGTCAAGCGTTCCCTGCTGGTGCTGCGCGCGATGACGCACGAGACGACCGGCGGGATCGTCGCCGCGCCGACTACCTCCTTGCCGGAGTCCTTCGGCGGGGAACGGAACTGGGACTACCGCTACGTCTGGCTGCGCGATGCGGCGTTGACGCTCGAGTCGATGATGACCCACGGCTACGAAGACGAGGCGCTGCAGTGGCGCAACTGGCTGCTGCGCGCGGTGGCCGGCGATCCGGAAGACCTGCAGATCATGTACGGGGTGGCCGGGGAACGCGACCTGGAGGAACGGATCATCCCGCACCTGCCCGGCTATGAAGGGTCGGCACCGGTCCGGGTGGGAAACGGAGCGGTGGGCCAGTACCAAGCGGACGTGATCGGCGAGGTCATGGTCGCGCTGGAGAAGCTGCGCAACCTGGGCGGCACCGAGGACCACTTCTCCTGGCCGCTGCAGAAGGCCATGCTGCACTACATCGAGAAGCACTTCGACCAGAAGGACCAGGGCATCTGGGAGATGCGGGGCGAACGGAAGTACTTCACCCACTCCCGGGTGATGATGTGGGCGGCGTTCGACCGCGGCGTGCGGGCGGTGCAGGAGCACGGACTGGACGGCGAAGCCGAGCACTGGGCGCAGCTGCGGGACAAGCTGCGCGAAGAGATCATGGAGCACGGCTTCAACCGGGAGATCAACTCCTTCACCCAGACCTATGACGGCACCGAAGTGGACGCCTCGCTGCTGGTGCTGCCGCAGGTGGGCTTCGTGAAGTACGACGACGACCTGATGCTGGGTACCGTCGCCCGCCTGGAGCAGGAGCTCGTGGATGCGGACGGACTGATCCTGCGCTACCGGACCGAGTCGGGGCTGGACGGGCTGGCTCCGGGCGAGCACCCGTTCCTGGCCTGCTGCTTCTGGCTGGTGGAACAGTATGCCCGTTCCGGGCGGATCGGCGACGCCCGGGACCTGATGGACCGGCTGGTCCGTTACGCCAACGACCTGGGGCTGATGGCCGAGGAGTACGACAGCGAGAACAAACGGATGACCGGCAACTTCCCGCAGGCGTTCTCGCACCTGGCCTTGATCCGGGCGGCGGACGCGATCAACGGCCACGCGCAGGAAGCCGTGTAGGCGCGGCTAGGTGGGCGCTGCCGCTTGACCGCGGCCGTGTAGCCGCGACCGCTTAGCCGCAGCCGCGTCACCCGGCCGTTTCCACAGTTTCCACAGCGATATCCACGGCTGGGGGCAGCGGCGCCGCGGCAGTCTTCCCGGCTACTGTAGACGGGTGAAGTTTCTCCAGTCCCCGGCCGTGAAAGTGGGGCTGTCCATCTCCATCGCCACCGGGCTGTACGGGGTGTCGTTTGGCGCATTGTCGGTTGCATCGGGACTCGACCTCTGGCAGACCATGGCGCTGAGCCTGCTGCTCTTCAGCGGCGGCTCCCAGTTCGCGTTCATCGGCGTGATCGGCGGCGGCGGTACCGGCCTGGCCGCAATGACTGCTTCCGCCCTGTTGGGTATCCGCAATGGCATCTATGGCATGCAGATGAACGCGCTCGTCTCCCCGTCCCGCTGGTGGCGGCCGCTGGCCGCCCACGTGACCATCGACGAATCCACCGCCACGGCCTCCGGCCAGGACCACCCCGGCGAGCAGCGGCGCGCTTTCTGGACCGCCGGCGTGGGCATATTCCTGCTCTGGAATCTATTCACGCTGGTGGGGGCACTGGCCGGCAACGCCCTGGGTGATCCGAGGCAGTGGGGGCTGGACGGAGCCGCCGTCGCCGCGTTCCTGGCGCTGCTGTGGCCGCGGCTGAAAGGCAAGGAACCGGCCGCCATCGCGGTCGCCTGCGCCCTGGCCACGCTGCTGGCCGTGCCGTTCGTGCCCAGCGGAGTGCCCATCCTGGTGGCCGCGGCGGTCGCGGCCGCCATCGGCTGGTTCACCCATAAGCCCATTCCCGCCGGGATGGCGCCGGACATCGAGCCCTACGACGAGCCGTATTCCGAGCACGACGGACCCCACACGCTCGCCAGGTCGGAGCGCCGGACGGCGGGCGGCGACGATCCGGCCGGCAGCGGGGACGGAAGGGAGGCGCCATGAGCCTGTGGATCTGGATAGTGGCCGCCTGCGTCATCTCCTACCTCACGAAGCTGGCCGGCTATCTGGTGCCCGCCAAGTGGATGAAGAACCAGCGGATGTCGCGGGTCGCCGCCACCATGACTATCGGCTTGCTCGCGTCGCTGACCGTCGTCAACGCCTTCTCCACCGGCCAGCACTTGGCGTTCGACGCCCGGGTCGGGGCGCTGCTGGCCGCCGCGGTCGCCCTGCTGCTGCGCGCGCCGTTCCTGGTGGTGGTCATCGCCGGCGCGGCCGCGGCCGCGCTGCTCCGCCTGGCCGGCTGGGGATAACCGCCGGCGGCTGGGGTAACGGCGGCCGGATCGGGTGGCCGGGTAACGGCGACCGGCCTACGGCAACGGCGGGCGGCGAACAATCGCGCGCCGCGGCTTAAGGCAGAATGACGACGGCGGTGCGCACCGCCGTCGTCAATCCTTCGCTTAAGTGTCAGTCAGCGATTTTGGCGACCAGCCGGCCGACGACTTCGCCCTTCTTCAGCTTCTCCAGGCCCTCCGGGATTTCCTCGAAGGAGATCTCGGTGATGGTCGGGGTGAGCTTGCCGGTGGCGAAGTAATCGTAGACGCCCTGCACGTCGTCCCGGGTGCCGCCCTGCGAGCCGACCAGGGTGACCTCGGAAAGAATCAGGGCCTTGGTGCTGATGGTCGATTCCAGCCGGCCCATGCCGACCTGGACCACCCGGCCGCCGCGGCGGACCGTCTCGATGGCCTCGGCGGTGGTTGTGCCGAAGCCGGCAAAATCGACGATGACGTCCAGGCCGATCTCCTTGAACTCGGCGATGGACTTGGCCACGTCCTTGGCGCCGATCTCCTTGGCCTGGTCCCAGATCTTCTCGTTGACCTCGGCGATGTAGACATCGGCGCCGGCCAACACGGCCACGCGGGCGCCAATGGAACCAAGACCGCCGAAGCCGATGATGCCGACCTTGTCGCCGGCCTTGACCTGGCCGTTGGCGATGACGGCGTGGTGGCTGGTCATGCCGGCATCGGTGCCGGCCGCGCCCTGGGCGAAGCTGACGTTGTCCGGGATGCGGACCAGGGCCTGCTGGTCGATGGCGGTCTTAAAGGAGAAGCCGCCGTCGAAGGAGTAGCCGGGGGCACCGGCCGGGGTGGTCGGGCAGCAGCCCACGCGGTCGCCGACCTTCCAGTCGGTGACGCCTTCGCCGACCTCGGTGATGACGCCGGCCACCTCATGGCCGAGGGTGATGGGGCGCTTGGCCAGCGTCGAGAGCCAGCCCTCGTCCTCAAGCATGCCGACATCGGAGTGGCACAACCCGGCCGACTTGATGTCGATGACGACGCCGCCGGGTGCGGCGGTCGGCTCCTCGACTTCGTTCAGTTCAAGCGGCTCGTGGGTATTGGTAAACTGCCAGGCTTTCATGGGGTCTCCTGTGGCTCGGCTGAGGATGGTGGCATTCCGCAGGCGACCGGGGGAACGGACCGGCGGAACGGGGCGGGTGCGAAACCCGTATGTCCAGCCTAGCCCCAAAACCCGCCATTTTTTATGCAAATGCATGTAAAGTGCGTCACGTGCAGCGCGGGGCCGAGGCCCCGCGGTTGCGGCAGGTGACATCGGACCTGTGCGCCGGCACGGGTGCTGTGGAAGACTGAAGCCATGCTTGTAGCCTTCTCTGTTGCACCCTCCGGGGTGCCTGTCGCCGGTCCCGCACCCCACGATGCCTCGGTCCATGACGCGGTTGCCGAGGCCGTCCGGATCGTCCGCGAATCCGGGCTGCCGAACCATACGGACGCGATGTTCACCACCATCGAGGGCGAGTGGGACGAGGTAATGGACGTGATCAAGCGTGCCACCGAGGCCGTGGGCCGCCACGGATCGCGCGTGTCCCTGGTGCTCAAGGCGGACATCCGTCCGGGATACTACGGCGAGCTCAACGGCAAGGTCGACCGCCTGGAGTCTGCCATCGCCGAACAGGAGCAGCAGTGACCGTCCAGCCGGGCCTGCCGGACGTCCATTCGGAAGCGGCGTGGACCGCCGTCGAAGATTACCTGACCGTCACCTTGGTGGGGGAGGACCAGTCCCAGGTCGCCGCCAGGGAGGGCGCCGCGCAAGAAGGCCTGCCGGCCATCGAGGTGAGCGCAACCCAGGGCAAGCTGCTGATGCTGCTGGCCAGGCTGAGCGGTGCCCGCAAGGTGCTGGAAATCGGCACGCTCGGCGGGTACAGCACCATCTGGCTGGCCCACGGGCTGCCGGACGACGGCGAAGTGGTCAGCTGCGAGTACGAACCGCGGCACGCCGAGGTGGCGCAGCGGAACCTGGAGGCCGCCGGCGTCGCGGACAAGGCCAGCATCCGGGTGGGCGCCGCACTGGAAACCCTGCCGCGGCTGGCCGAAGAGGGCGTCGGGCCGTTCGACCTGGTGTTTATCGACGCGGACAAGGAAAACAACCGGCACTACGTCGAGTGGGCCCTGCGGTTGACGCGTCCCGGCAGCCTGATTGTAGTGGACAACGTGGTCCGGTCGGGCCAGGTGCTGACCGACGGCGGCGACGCGGAGGACCGCGACATCCGCGGCACCCGCGATGCGCTGGCGCTGCTGGGCTCCGACCCGCGTTTGGACGCCACAGCGATCCAGACCGTGGGCGGCAAGGGCTGGGACGGCTTCGCGCTGGCGCTGGTCAAGTAGCCGATGGCGCGGCGGAGCACCCGTGCCGAGGCGGCACGGGAGCCGGAGGCTTCCGGCGGGCCGGCCGAGGGACGCTATGAGATTTCCTCCGGGATAGCCGAGCTGGTCCGCGAGCCTGACTCGGCGGACAGCTGGCTGCTCAAGATCAACGGCGTCCAGTCCTCCCACGTGGTGGTCGGCGATCCGTTGCGGTTGGACTTCGAATACATGCGCTGGATGGCGGCGCTGATCGCATCCCGCTGGGGGCCCGGGGCTAAGCTGCGGGCCCTGCACTTGGGCGGCGGGGCGTGCTCGATGGCCCGCTACCTGGCGGCCGCGTACCCGGAGGCGCGCCAGGTCGTGGTCGAGATCGACGCGAAGCTGGCCGACCTCGTGCGCCAGTGGTTCGACATCCCGCGTGCGCCGTTGGTACGCATCCGGTTGGGTGAAGCACGGGCGGTCACCGAATCACTGAGCGAGGACAGCCGGGACCTGCTGGTCCGCGACGTCTTCTCCGGCAGCGAGACCCCGTACGGACTGACCACGCTGGAATTCACCCGCGCGGTGCGGCGCGTCCTCTCGCCCGGCGGGGTCTATCTGGTGAACTGCGGCGACACACCCCGGCTGATCGGTGCCCGCGAGGAGGCGGCGACCATCGGCGAGGTGTTCGAGCACCGGGTGATCATTGCCGATCCGCCGATGCTCAAGGGCCGCCGGCACGGAAACGTGGTCATCGCTGCCAGCGACCAGCCGCTGGAAAACGGTCCGGGACTCGTCCGGGAGTTGCTGCACGGTGCCATGCCGGCACAGCTGTGGGACGGGCCGAGGGTAGAGAAGTTTTGCAGAGGATCGGCGATCCGGCAAGACCGGCCGGCCAATTAGTACCCTTTCCCGGAACGTTATGACTTCGGCCGGAAATTGTTTGTAAGATGGACACGAACGGCCGCGCAGCGGCCGTACTAGGCCCGGGAGTGAGCCGCTTGCGGCTGGCTCTCCGGAGGCAGGCATAGAAAGAACGGCTTCGACACTATGGATGGTGGCTGGAGCGCTATGTCTGCTCAGCCGGATTCAATCCGGCGCCGGATGCCGGGTGCTGACAACCTAATCCCCCCAAGTTAGGTGCAGTGCCCGGCATCTCGGTCATTAATCCTTTCACCGTGTGCCGGTCCCCTTCCCCATGAGCTCGGCTTCCCGGCTGCGGGTCTCGCGCCTGAGCGCATCAACGACCGCCGCCACCGCCGGTTGCCGCAGCGACTCCGGGCGGGCCACCAGCCAGTACCCGAGCCGCTCCTCCAGTTCCCCCGGCAGGATACGGACCAGATCCGGGTGGCGGTTGGCCATGAAGCAGGGCAGCAGGCCGAGGCCGGCGCCGGCGCGGGTTGCCTCTACGTGGACGAAAACGTTGGTGGAACCCAGGGCGGTGGCCATCGCCGGCAGCAAGCGGCGCGCGGCGTCGAGATCGTCGACCTGCAGCATGGAGTCCACGAAATAGACCAGCGGGTGGTTCATGGCCGCGCGCACGCTGTCCGGTGCGCCGTGTTCCGCCAGATAGTCCCGGGAACCGTAGAGGCCCAGTACATAGTTGCCCAGCCGGATGGATCGGGCACGGATAACCTGCGGCCGCCCGACGACGACTTCGAAATCCAGGCCCGGCCGGTGTTGCGAGGCCTGGCGGGCGGCCGTAACGATCTCCACGCTGAGCCTGGGATGGTGCTGCTGCAGGCGGGCAATCGCCGGGGCGGCGACGAACGCGCTGAAACCGTCGGTGGCAGACATCCTCACGACCCCGGCCAACCGGTCGGCCTGATCCGGCGTGCGCCCGAGCTCCGTCAGCGATTCTTCGATCCGCTCGGCCACCGCTGCCGCCTTCCGGCCCAGGTCGGTCAGCTCCCAGCCCCCCGGCGCCCCGGAGAACACGCGGCCGCCCAGGGCCTTTTCGACGGCGGCGATGCGGCGCGAGACGGTGGTGTGGTTCAGGCCCAGGTTCTCGGCGGCAACGGTATACCGGCCGGTGCGTGCGACGGCGAGGAGGATGATCAGGTCGTCCGGCTTGGCGGACTGCGGCGCGGGTGGCATATCTGCATCTTTGCAGACCATGCCTGCAAAGTTTGTCATTGATGCACATGCGGGAGCGGGGAATACTCGGCTACGTCTGATTGTGACCACACTCACAGCGTGCGGGGGGAGTCCCGGCGGCAAACGCCGCAATAACCGCACGCCATGCAAGGAGAATGATGAGCGCCCACGCTACCCCCACCGGACCCGGATCCGGCGCGACGCACGAGTCGCCGCCGTCGGTCCTGCGCAAGGTCGTCACCGCTTCCATGGCCGGCACGGTCGTGGAATGGTACGAGTTCTTCCTCTACGCCACCGCTGCCACGCTGGTCTTCGGCGCCCTGTTCTTCCCGAATGCGGGCACCGAACTGGACGCGATCATCGCCGCCTTCGTCACGTTCGCGGTCGGCTTCATCGCGCGGCCGCTGGGCGGGATCGTGTTCGGCCACTTCGGTGACAAGCTGGGCCGGAAGAAGCTGCTGCAGGTGAGCATCATCCTGATCGGTGCCGCCACGTTCCTGATGGGCTGCCTGCCCGGGTTCGACCAGATCGGCTATTGGGCGCCGGGCCTGCTGGTGGTGCTGCGGTTCGTCCAGGGTTTTGCCATCGGCGGTGAATGGGGCGGCGCGGTCCTGCTGGTGGCCGAGCACAGCCCGGCCGCCAAGCGCGGCTTCTGGGCCTCCTGGCCGCAGGCGGGTGTGCCGATGGGCAACATGCTGGCCACGGTAGTGCTGTGGGTGATGTCCGGCATCCTCTCAGAGGCCGAGTTCCAGGCTTGGGGCTGGCGCGTTGCCTTCTGGCTCTCTGCAGTCATCGTGCTCGTCGGCTACTACATCCGCACCAAGGTCACCGAGGCGCCGATCTTCCTGGAAGCCCAGGCCGAGTCCGCCAAGGTGAAGTCCACGTCCTACGGCGTCGTGGAAGTGATGAAGAAGTACCCGCGCGGCGTGTTCACTGCCATGGGGCTGCGCGTGGCGGAGAACATCATCTACTACATCGTGGTGGCCTTCTCCATCACATATCTGAAGACCGTTCACGACTTCGATGTCACCACGGTGCTGGGCCTGCTGATCCTGGCGCACGCCTTCCACTTCGTCGTGATCCCGTTCTACGGGCGCCTGTCGGACAACATTGGCCGCCGCCCGGTCTACATGGCCGGCGCCGTGCTGTCGGGGGTCTGGGCCTTCGTCGCCTTCCCGATGTTCGACACGCAGAACCCGATCATCATCCTGGCCGCGATCTTCCTGGGCCTTGCCGTGCACGGGCTGATGTATGCGGGGCAGCCGGCCATCATGGCCGAGATGTTCCCGACCCGGATGCGCTACTCCGGTGTCTCGCTGGGCTACCAGGTGACGTCGATCTTCGCCGGTTCGCTCGCCCCGATCATCGCCTCCACGCTGCTGAAGGACTTCGAGCACTGGCTGCCGGTTGCCTTGTACCTGGTGGTCGCTTCGGCCATCACCGTCGTGGCAGTGATCTTCACCCGCGAAACGAAGGGCGCCTCCCTGCGCGACCTGGACCGGGCCGACCTGGCACGCACGGAAGCAGAAGTGCGGGCCCAGGCCTAGACGCGACGGCGCGAGCCAAGCGAGTAAAACCGAAGGGACCGGTGCCACCCGTTGCGGGCGGTACCGGTTCCTTTCGCCTCGGCGGACCTGCGGTCAGCGGAAGCCGATGAGCTGCTCGATCGGCCCGATGCCGAAGAAGAGCACGAAGGCGGCGGCCACTATCCACATCAGCGGGTGGATCTCCCTGGCCCGGCCCTGGAACGTGCGCACCAGCACGTAGGCGATGAAACCTGCGCCCAGGCCGTTGGCGATGGAATACGTGAACGGCATCAGCGTGAAGGTCAGGAAGGCCGGGATGGCCACGCCCCAGTCGGACCAGTCGATCTTGCCCACCTGGGACACCATCATGAAACCGACGACGACGAGCGCCGGCGCCACTGCCTCGAACGGCACCAACGAAATCAGCGGCGTGAAGAACATGGCGATGAGGAACAGCAGGCCGGTGACGACGTTGGCCAGGCCGGTACGCGCACCTTCGCCGATGCCTGCGCCGGATTCCACGTAGATCTGGTTGGAAGAGACCGATCCGGCGCCGCCGGCAACCGCGCCCAAGGCGTCGACGATCAGCACCCGGTCCACGTGCGGAATATTGCCCTGCTTGTCGGTCAGTCCTGCCTCGTTGGCCAGGCCCACCATGGTGCCCATGGCGTCGAAGAAGATGCTCAGCAGGATCGCAAAGGCCAGCAGGGAAGCAGCCGTGAAGCCCAGCGTTCCGAAGGAGCCGAAGAGGCTGACCTGGCCGACCAGGCTCAGGTCGGGCAGCCCCACCCAGTTGCCGTTCGGCAGCTCGGGCACCACCAGGGACCAGCCCTGGGGGTTGAAGCCGTCCGGACCCACCGACGGGCCAACATCGGCCACGGCTTCGATGACCACCGCGAGCACGGTAGCGGAGAGTACGCCGATCAGGATGCCGCCCTTGACCTTGCGCACCACCAGGGCGATGGTCAGGATCAGGCCGACGACGAAGACCAGGGTCGGCCAGCCGAGCAGCACGCCGTCGAACCCGAGGCCCACTGGAACGGTGGTGCCCGCAGCGTCCGGAATGCGGCGGATGAAGCCGGCGTTGACCAGGCCGATCAGGGCGATGAACATGCCGATGCCCACCACAATGGCGGTTTTCAGGCTGGGCGGCACGGCGTTGAACACCGCGGTCCGGAACCCGGTCAGCACCAGGATCAGCATGGTAATGCCGGACAGCACCACCAGGCCCATGACGTCGGGCCAGGTCAGGCCCGGATTGGTCGCGACCGTGATGGCAACGAAGGCGTTGACACCCAGACCGGTCGCCAGGGCGAACGGGTACTTGGCCCATGCGCCCATCGCAATGGTCAGCACGCCGGCCACCAGTGCCGTCACCGCCGCGACGCGCTCGGCACCAAGCATGGCACCGGTCGAATCAGCGCCGCCCAGGATCAGCGGGTTCAGCACCACGATGTAGCTCATCGCGAAGAACGTGGCCAAGCCGCCGCGGATTTCGCGCGAATAGTTGGAGCCGCGCTTGGTGATCTCGAAGTAGCGGTCGAGCACCGAAGTCTTGGCGGCTACTGCTCCCTTTTGGGGCATGGGGGTGTCCTCCACAGGTAAGTGGTATGGTCAGGGATTTCCCCAAAATTCTAGCCCCTCGCGGCACGCGCCGGCGTACGGCGCCGCTGCTTCCCGCCTGCACGGGGTCCAGCGACGAGCGTACGCCGCCGCTGTTCTCCGCCTTGCGGCGTCAGGCGACGGCCGTACGACGCTGCTGTTCCCCGCCTGCCGGGGGTGTCAGGCGACGGCCGGCCGGGAGGTGGAGGCGATGGCGCTGCCGGCCACCTTCGCCTGCCGGATGATCTCCCGTGTGCTCGGGGCCAGCAGATCCGCAACGCCGACCAGGTAGAGGCCGATCGCCTTCAGGACGGAGGCAAGGTTTTCGCCGGCCGCGATGCCCAGGCTGCGGAGCAGCCGGCGCATCTGGTTCTGCGCGCAGCCCGTCAGGACGACGGAATCGGCGACCAGCAAGCCGTTTTCGGTGCGGATGACCCACTTCTGGTTCTTGTCCCTGCTGATCGCGGGCGCGTGGGCCGCGGAGGCAGCCGTCGGCCTGGACGCCTCCGCCTGAGCAGCCGACGCTGTTTTCTCCGACGTCTTGGTGACGCCGCAGACATGGGTGCTGTGGCGGATGTCCAGCGCATGGCTGGCGGCGTACGCCTGCAGCAACCGCAGCAGGTCGTTGCGTTCGCTCCGGTGCGCCGAGTCCGCCAGCGGGGACCTGCGTCCTTGGTCGGCCGGCTGGGGGAGCAACCCCTCCACGACGATCGACGACACGCCCTGGCGGCTGAGTTCACTAGCCACGGCCAGTCCGGGCAGCCCGGAACCGATGACCACCGTGGTGGTGTATTCGGTAGGCACTTCTGGTACGGAAACGCCACTCACTGCACGGACTCCTTGTACGGTAGCGAGAACCTCGGGCGGCGAACGGACCGCCCGCACACGCATTGTGAAACTGTTATTTAACACAATTTTCATCGAAGCCTACATAACTTTTCGGCCACTGAGAAGCGCTTTGTTGCAGAGTAAGCTGAGGGTAGCGGGCGAGGATGCCCGTGCGACGTTGAGGGAGGCGGAACGAATGACAGAAGCCACAGGTTCAGACGCCGGACAGGGCGCGGCACCCCGCGGCATTGTCGTCGGAGTTGACGGCTCCGATCAGAGCATCTGCGCGTTGGTTTGGGCTGCGGAGGAGGCGCAACGGCGCAGGACCCCGCTGCACGTCGTGACCGCCTACACCGTTCCGGTCTTCGCTGCCTCCAGCATGGATGCCGGCTATGCCACGCTGGATGATTCCGTGATCCGCGAAGGCGCCGAAGCCGTGCTCGAGCAGGCGGTGTCCAAAGTTACCGGCTACGGCCTGGACATCGATGCCCGGGTGGAAACCGGCGACGCCGCCGGGGTGCTGCTGGAGCTCTCGGAACAGGCCGAGCTGGTCGTGGTCGGTACGCGCGGCCGCGGCGGGTTCATGGGCCGGTTGCTGGGCTCTGTGAGCAGTGCCGTGCCGGCCCACGCTTCCTGCCCCACGGTGACGATTCCGCTGGCCTGCGCGCCGCGCCTCGGCGACCTGGACATCGAGCTTCCCCGGTCCAAGGACCAGGCAATCCGCCCCGAGGACGTCCAGAAGGTCGTCGTGGTGGGGGTCGACGGTTCCGAGCAGGCACGCAACGCCACCTTGGTCGCCGCAGAGCAGGCCGAGCGGCTCGGCTATCCGCTGAAGGTCATCTGCGCCATGCCGCCGTTCACCGGCTCGCTGGCGTGGGTACCGGCACCGCTGGACCGCGAGGCGCTCTATGCGGATATCCGTGAGCAGCTCGACGCCGGCGTGGCATGGCTCAAGAGCCACTTCCCCGATCTGCGCGTCACCGGTGAAGTACTGGACGGCTCCCCGGTGGAACTGTTGATCGAGGCGTCACGCACCGCCGAACTGCTGGTGGTTGGTACCCGCGGCCGCGGCGGCTTCGCCGGCATGCTGCTGGGCTCCACCAGCCAGGGCGTGCTGCACCATGCCAAGGGCCCCGTCATGGTGGTGCCGGACAAGCATGACCCTCGCTTGGACGACCGCCGCAACTTCGGCCCCCTGCCGGACGCCGAATAAACGCAGGTTGCAGAAGGGCGGGGCCCGGCCCCCCCCACGGTACCGGGCCCCCCCCGTGTTAGAGAGGAACCAGGTACCACCC